>NZ_KQ970262.1:432235-472110 GCF_001579045.1 Streptococcus mitis
CTGACGGATTAAGTTGCTTTCGTGAATACCAAAATCAGCCGCAATTTGTTCATAAGTGCGGTATTCTCGCATATATTGAAGAGTAGCCATGAGGAGGTCATCTAGGCTTAACTTAGGGGTTCGTCCACCTTTCGCGTGTTTACGTTGATAAGCTGTTTTTAACACAGCTAACATCTCTTCAAAAGTAGTGCGCTGAACACCAACAAGGCGCTTAAATCGTGCATCACTTAATACTTTACTTGATTCATAATTCATAGTTTTATTGTATCATATTTTTGTTTCGCAGGAAGTCTATTACTAATACCAACCTAAGGAAATAAAAAACAATTTCCCGAATTCCTGTTGAACTAACTGATTTACTTCAGTCATGGGAAAAGCAACAAAAAAGAGAACTAGCAAAATTTGGAATTATCCAATCTGATGAACAGTATGTCTTTACTTATATCGATATGAAGAGCAATGTTAACGGTCCACTACACTCTGACTACCTCACGTCATCCAGAACTAACACACGCTACACCTCATAAATTACGTCATACGGGTGCAACTCTTGCCAAACAATTTGGCACATCACTAGAGGACATTTCAGAAGCTCTAACACATAGCGATACAGGTACAACTCAGATTTATGTCAACACTTCTAATGTAGTTCCTATGGCCGTTGGTGAATTTGCCTACCGTAACCTTAAAAAGTAATGGTGTGAATTTTGCTAAAAAAACATCAAAAAACACCCCATGGTGTGAACCATGAAGTGTTGATAAATGCTGTATTGTAGCCGTTTCTTAACGTTTAGAGAACTGGCTAGCTTTACGAGCTTTCTTAAGACCTGGTTTCCTAAATACTTCGAGTACACTTATGGTATTGATACCTCTAAACAAGCGACTTTCTGGTTGGCTTCCTCTTAAACTGCCTTGTTACTAATATTTGAAATCCCCTTCTTTTTAGGGTACAATGGTAGAAATGAATTTTTGAGAGGATCAGAATGAAAAAACTAGCAACCCTTCTTTTACTATCCACTGTAGCCCTAGCTGGATGTAGCAACATCCAACGTAGTTTGCGTGGTGATGACTATGTAGATTCTAGCTTGGCTGCTGAAGAGAGCTCCAAAGCAGCTGCCCAATCTGCTAAGGAGTTAAACGATGCTTTAACAAACGAAAACGCCAATTTCCCACAACTATCTAAAGAAGTTGCTGAAGACGAGGCTGAAGTGATTCTACACACAAGTCAAGGCAATATCCGTATCAAACTCTTCCCTAAACTCGCTCCTCTAGCAGTTGAAAACTTCCTCACTCATGCTAAAGAAGGCTACTATAACGGTATTACCTTCCACCGTGTCATCGATGGCTTCATGGTTCAAACTGGAGATCCAAAAGGGGACGGTACAGGTGGTCAGTCCATCTGGCATGACAAGGATAAGACAAAAGACAAGGGAACTGGTTTCAAAAACGAGATTACTCCTTATCTCTATAACATCCGTGGTGCCCTTTCTATGGCTAATACTGGTCAACCAAACACCAATGGTAGCCAATTCTTCATCAACCAAAATTCTACAGATACCTCTGCTAAACTCCCTACAAGCAAGTATCCAAAGAAAATCATCGAGGCCTATAAAGAAGGGGGAAACCCTAGTCTAGATGGCAAACACCCAGTCTTTGGTCAAGTGATTGACGGTATGGATGTTGTAGATAAGATTGCTAAAGCCGAAAAAGATGAAAAAGACAAGCCAACGACTGCTATCACAATCGATAGTATCGAAGTGGTGAAAGACTACGATTTTAAATCTTAAAAACCAAAAAAATACAGTATCCACATTCGGTACTGTATTTCTTCTACTCTCATTCTTAAGTTAAATTATTAAAATCCCAGATTTGGTCCATCCAGCCTTCATAGAAGTCTGGTTCGTGGCAGACCATAAGGATAGATCCCTTGTATTCTTTGAGAGCGCGTTTGAGTTCATCCTTGGCATCCACATCCAAATGGTTGGTCGGCTCGTCCAGCACTAAAACGTTGTTTTCACGATTCATCAAGAGACAGAAACGAACCTTGGCTTGTTCCCCACCTGACAAGACCTGAATTTGGCTTTCAATATGCTTGGTTGTCAGACCACAACGGGCAAGGGCTGCACGGACTTCTGCTTGGTTGAGGGCTGGAAAGGCATTCCAGACAGCTTCAAGAGGTGTTTGACGATTGCCACCTTCTACTTCTTGTTCAAAGTAGCCAAGTTCTAGATAATCTCCACGCTCCACTTCCCCAGCGATTGGCGGAATAATGCCCAATAGAGATTTCAAGAGAGTTGTTTTCCCGATACCATTTGCTCCGATAATGGCAACCTTTTGATTGCGTTCAAAGGTTAGGTTTAAAGGCTTTGTAAGTGGACGATCATAACCAATCTGCAAATCCTTGGCTTGGAAGATAAAGCGCCCTGGCGTACGAGCTGATTTGAAATCAAAGGATGGTTTTGGTTTCTCACTTTGCAGTTCGATAATATCCATCTTATCCAATTTCTTCTGACGAGACATGGCCATGTTTCGTGTTGCAACACGCGCTTTGTTTCGAGCGACGAAGTCTTTGAGGTCTGCAATTTCTTTTTGCTGACGTTCGTAGGCCGCCTCTAGCTGAGATTTCTTCATTGCATAGACTTCTTGGAACTGGTAGTAGTCACCAGAGTAACGCGTCAGCTGTTGATTTTCTACATGATAGACGATATTAATCACATCGTTCAAGAATGGAATATCGTGTGAAATAAGGACAAAGGCATTCTCATAGTTTTGGAGATAGCGCTTGAGCCAATCAATATGCTCAGCATCCAAGTAGTTGGTCGGTTCGTCCAACAGCAAGATATCGGGCTTTTCAAGGAGGAGTTTAGCCAAAAGTACCTTGGTTCTTTGCCCGCCTGACAAAGAGGTTACATCTGTATCCATGCCAAAGTCCATAACACCAAGGGCACGCGCTACTTCGTCAATCTTGGCATCCAAGGTATAGAAATCACGACTCTCCAGACGGTCTTGAAGTTCTCCCACTTCTTCCATGAGAGCATCAACATCCGCACCGTCTTCAGCCATTTCCATATAAAGGTCATTGATACGAGCTTCTGCTTTGAACAGCTCATCAAAAGCTGTACGGAGAACATCACGTACCGACTGCCCTTCAGCAAGGACGGAGTGCTGATCCAAGTAACCAGCAGTCACATATTTGGACCACTCAACCTTCCCTTCATCTGGCAGCATTTTACCAGTCACAATGCTCATAAAGGTTGATTTTCCTTCACCATTAGCACCGACAAGACCGATATGTTCTCCCTTGAGGAGACGGAAGGACACATCTTCAAAAATTGCACGGTCACCAAAACCGTGACTCAGATTTTTAACTTCTAAAATACTCATTTTAATTCCTTATCTTGTTTTTATACTCTTCGAAAATCTCTTCAAACCACGTCAGCTTCACCTTGCCGTACTCAAGTACAGCCTGCGGCTAGCTTCCTAGTTTGCTCTTTGATTTTCATTGAGTATTATGTAATCGTTTATAAAGTAGCCAAGCCAGATAGCCACCCAAGGTATTGGTCCACAAATCATCAATCTCAAAGACGCGATTAAAATCAAAGAAAAAGTCCAAGACTAACTGCGTACACTCGATTCCAAGGCTCAGAAGAAAACTGAAAAAAATCACTTTTCTTCTCTTCCGCAAGTTTGGAAGGAGATAAAGGAGTTGGAACACCAAAGGAAAAATCAAGAAGACATTAAGGATATTTTGTAGAAAAAGCCAACATAATTGTCCTATGTCACTCACCTCACCCAGTTTCCAGAAAGAATTGAAAGGAGTCAAAAGAAAAACCAGGCGTCCAAGATGCTGAATACCTGGAGTTTCCACCCCCACAGGAGAATGTTCTTGAGGAGTAAAGCAAAAGTAAATGATACAAATGCTATAGAAAATGACTCCCCAGACCAAAACATGATTATAAGTTTTCTTCATCATTAAGGATTGACTGCAGCGACTGCTTTCTGGCGGTCACGTTTCATTGTGTTAGAGCGCAATTGTCCACAAGCTGCATCAATATCTGTTCCGTGCTCTTGACGAACAACACAGTTGACCCCCTTTTTCTTAAGCGTATCATAGAAGGCCATGACGCGCTCTTTGGGACTACGACTATATTGGTCATGCTCACTAACTGGGTTATAAGGAATCAAGTTTACATAAGACAATTTCTTGATATTCTTGAGCAATTCAGCTAATTCCAAGGCTTGTTCTACACCGTCGTTGACTTCATTGAGCATGATATACTCAAAGGTCACACGACGATTGGTTGTTTCGATGTAGTACTCAATAGCAGCAAAGAGTTTTTCAATCGGAAAGGCACGGTTAATCTTCATGATGCTTGAGCGCAGTTCATTATTAGGTGCGTGAAGGGAAACGGCAAGATTGACCTGAACTCCTTCATTAGCAAAGTCACGAATTTTATGGGCCAAACCTGAGGTTGAAACCGTGATGTGACGAGCACCGATGGCCATTCCCTTGTCATCATTGATAGTACGAACGAAATTCAAGACATTGTTGTAGTTATCAAAGGGTTCACCAATTCCCATGACAACGATATGGCTGACGCGTTCGTCCTGACCACGCTCATCAAAGTATTTCTGAACCAGCATGATTTGCGCTACAATTTCACCATTATTAAGGTCACGTTGTTTCTTGATCAAACCAGAAGCACAGAAGGTACAACCGATATTACAGCCGACCTGAGTGGTCACACAGACTGACAAACCATAGTGCTGGCGCATGAGTACAGTCTCAATCAACATACCATCAGGCAACTCAAAGAGGTATTTGACAGTCCCATCAGCAGACTCTTGAACGATACGTTGTTTCAAGGGATTGACCACAAATTGGTCATTGAGCTTAGCAATCAAATCCTTGGAAAGGTTGGTCATCTCTTCAAATGACTGGACACGTTTACGGTAGAGCCATTCCCAGATTTGATCTGCACGGAATTTCTTTTCTCCCTGCTCCAAAACCCATTCCTGCATGGTTTGACGTGTTAAACTATAAATTGACGGTTTCATTTCTTCTCCTTATTTTCTACTCACTTCTGACGAATGACAAAATGACGTTGTCTCTTGTCCTCTTTCTGAGAATGCTGGTCTTTCTGACGACGTCTATTTTTCTTATCTGCATTCAGTTTTCGTTTTGTTTGAGCCTGTTTCTTTCCTTTTCTAGAAGGCGTTTCTTCTTCCTTCTTACGCATTTTCTTGTCAAATGATGCTCGCTTAGGGGCTTCATTTTCTAGAACAAAATAGGCACAACCATAACTACAATACTCTAAAAGGTAGTCTTGTAAACGACTGATTTTTTCAAGTTTTTCTTCTGTTCGGTCATCCTTGTAAAAACCGCGTAGACGAAGCTGTTCGTTGCTCCAGTCTCCCACAATATAATCAAACTTGGTTAAGACTTCTGAAAAACGCTGATTAAAAGCCGTCACATCAAAGGCATCCTTGATGTTTTCCACCAAGGAAAAAGCTATCCCTTCCGTTTCGACCTTGTCCCCGTGTAAATGAAACTCAGGACCAGGAAACTTGTTATAGTTGTATAATTCAGGTGCAATTTCTTTTCGCATAGATATCCTTTTTCCACGATTACTTAATACTTTATTCTACCATAATTTCTAGCAGTTAGCACGTTTCTCATAAAAATGAAAAAAGTCTGACGATTTTGTCAGACCAAAATAATATAACCTTAAAAAGAGAAGAACAATTCTTCCCTCCAACTATCATTATTTAGCTGCTGCGTACAATTCATCTACTTTGTTCCAGTTGATCACTGAGAAGAAAGCTTTGATGTAGTCAGGACGCACGTTGCGGTATTTCACGTAGTAAGCATGTTCCCAAACGTCCAAGCCCAAGATTGGTTTTTTGCCTTCTGAGATTGGTGTGTCTTGGTTTGCTGTTGAAGTCACTTCAAGTTTACCCTCTTTGTTGACAACCAACCATGCCCATCCAGAACCGAAACGAGTTGTTGCTGCCGCAGTGAAGGCTGCTTGGAATTCTTCAAATGAACCAAATGTTGCATCGATTGCTGCTGCAAGTTCTGTTGATGGAGCTGTTTTTTCAGGAGTCATTAATTCCCAGAAAAGAGCGTGGTTCAAGTGTCCACCACCATTGTTGATAAGCGCTTGACGGATATCAGCTGGGATAGATTCTACATCAGCAAGCAAGGCTTCAAGGTCTTCACCGATTTCAGGGTGTTTTTCAAGAGCTGCATTAGCATTGTTGACATAAGTTTGATGGTGTTTGTCATGGTGCAAGTGCATTGTTTCCGCATCGATGTATGGTTCCAAAGCGTCGTATGCATATGGAAGTTCTGGTAAGATAATAGCCATCTGTAATACCTCTTTTTCTTTCTATATGAAAATGATAACGCAAACATTCACTTTTTTCAAGTTTTTTGCTTATAGATAAGAAAATCACTGACATACTTTCTAATAAAATAAGCAAATCAGCAAGAAACCCACGACAAGATAATCTTGACGCGGGTTGTAGTTTCAAAAAAATATCAATTTACCCGGCTCGCAATCTGTAAGAGTGCCTTTTCAAAAAGGAAACTCTTTTCATAAAGACCAGTCTTAATCTGATAGTCTGTCTCAATCAAATAGGAAATAGCTTGCTTTAAAAAGCTCAAGGAAAGTCCTCTTGAATCTCTCAGCGCAAACTTGATTTGATATGGATTGGGATTACGTCCGAGAAAGCTGCCTAAACTACTTGCAATCTGAGATTCCGTTTGGCCAGAGTCCGATAAAATTTTCACCTGAGTAAAAGTCCGAAATTGTCCTAACATGACAGCTATGAGCTTAATTTCATCTTCCCCTTGCAAGGTCAAGTCTCTAACCAAATCGCGCGCCTGATCCATCTTTTTAGTCAGAATAAACTGAGTTAAATCAAAAATATTGTCCTGTAAGGTCTTAGGAATAGCGTTGACAATATCCTCTTCCTCGATAATAGAGTCTTCCTTATAGGACTGTAAAAAGAGGAGATTTTTCTGAATTTCGCTAAATTGAAAACCCGACTTGACGAGAAGATTTTCAAAAGAATAATTGGCAAACTGCAGACCTTGTTTCTGGCTCCACTTTTGGAAATACTGGCGCAATTCTTGTTCTTTGGCTTCTACTGCATCAAAAACCTTAGCATCACGCTTCAGTAATTTAACCAACCGTCTTTTGCTATCCAGCTTTCCTTCCGCAAAGATTAACAACTTGGTTGTTGGTGAAGGATTGTCAAGATATTCCTCAAATGACTTAAGCTCATCATCTGTCAAAAAGCGTTTCTTGGCAGTTGTGATATCGACAAAATAGTCCAATATCACGATTTTTTCATCGGCAAAGAAAGGAAGGCTGACCAACTCCAGTTCCACATCCTTATATACCACTTCTTTCATATCAAAGTAGGCAAAGTTTAGGTCGGCAGAATCATAACCAATCTGTTTCAATACTTGACTCTTCATAACTTCAAACTGACCCTGATCTGTCCCTGTAAAAAGGCTCAGGCTCGGTAAATTTGATAAAGTCAACTTCTGGCTTTCTTCAATAGCTAGCATCTTCTCTCCTTTCTTCTGATTTTTCGATTTAATTTAGTCAATATAGCGCAATTTCCCACGGAAATCTTCTAGGCTTTCGTACCCTTTTTCCGCCATGATTACTTTCAATTCATTAGTAATGCGTTCAAAAGCACCGACGCCTTCCTTGTGAAGGGTGGTTCCCACCTGCACCATACTCGCTCCACAGAGGATATGTTCAAAGGCATCACGACCAGTCAACACGCCACCTGTTCCGATGATTTGGATTTGAGGATTTAAGCGTTGGTAGAAAGCATGAACATTGGCTAGAGCAGTCGGTTTGATGTACTCTCCCCCAATCCCACCGAAACCATTCTTGGGACGAATAACGACGGACTCATCTTCTATATATAGTCCGTTTCCGATTGAGTTGACGCAGTTGACAAACTTGAGCGGATACTTGTTGAAAATAGCTGTCGCTTGGTCAAAGTGAACAATATCAAAATATGGTGGCAATTTAATTCCAAGAGGTTTGGTGAAGTAGGCAAACACCTCTGCCAAAATCCGGTCTGTTGTCTCAAAATCATAGGCAATCTGAGGTTTTCCTGGAACATTTGGACAGGAGAGGTTTAGCTCAGTCAGACCACGAAAATCACTCTCTTGGACTTTTTTCAAGAGAGTATGGGTTTCCTCTGGAGACATGCCAACTAGAGATAAGAAGAAAGTCCGGTTCGGCTCTTTTTCCTGCAGATCCAAAAGATAGTCCAAATAATAGTCTAAGCCCTTATTTGGCAAGCCCATAGAGTTGATAGAACCAAGGGGAACATCTTGATAGCGTGGCTCAGGATTTCCCTGACGAAAGTCCAAGGTCGCTGTCTTTGTGACAAAGGTTCCTGCCGCTGAGTTTTTAACCCCTTCTAGCTCCTCTATCGTCATACAAGCCACACCTGCTGCATTCATCAAGCAATTGTCAAACTCAAAACTAGCAATTTGTGTTTTCGTTGATACCATGATTCTGATCCTCCAGATTCCTTTTATTGCTAATATTATACCATATTTTCACAATTTCTCTTTGAGAAAGATATTTACAAGAAAAAGGTTCGTTTTTTATCTATGTTCAAAAAGTCTCAAAACTAAATTGATAGAATTTTTAGAAAATTTTTGTTTTTTCTCTTTACAATTAAAAAAAATTCTGCTATAATGACACACATAATTAAATTAGAATTTAAGGAGAACGATATGACATCTGCTAAAGAATATATCCAAAGCGTGTTTGAAACTGTAAAAGCTCGTAACGGGCACGAGGCTGAATTCCTCCAAGCTGTTGAAGAATTTTTCAACACTTTGGAACCTGTATTTGAAAAACACCCTGAGTATATCGAAGAAAATATCTTGGCACGTATTACTGAGCCCGAGCGCGTAATTTCTTTCCGTGTTCCTTGGGTTGACCGTGATGGAAACATTCAAGTAAACCGTGGTTACCGTGTTCAATTCAACTCAGCTGTTGGACCGTACAAAGGCGGACTTCGTTTCCACCCAACTGTAAACCAAGGGATTTTGAAATTCCTCGGATTTGAACAAATCTTCAAAAACGTCTTGACTGGTCTTCCTATCGGTGGAGGTAAAGGTGGATCAGACTTCGATCCTAAAGGTAAAACAGATGCTGAAGTGATGCGTTTCTGCCAAAGCTTCATGACTGAATTGCAAAAACACATCGGCCCATCACTTGACGTACCTGCTGGTGATATCGGTGTTGGTGGACGTGAGATTGGTTACCTTTACGGTCAATACAAACGCCTTAACCAATTTGATGCTGGTGTCTTGACTGGTAAACCTCTTGGATTTGGTGGTAGCTTGATTCGTCCTGAAGCGACTGGTTACGGTTTGGTCTACTATACTCAAGAAATGTTGAAAGCTCACAATGACAGCTTCGCTGATAAGAAAGTCGTTGTATCTGGTTCTGGTAACGTTGCTCAATATGCAGTACAAAAAGCAACTGAACTTGGTGCAACTGTTATCTCAGTATCTGACTCAAATGGTTACGTCATCGATGAAAATGGTATCGACTTCGATCTTTTGGTTGATGTTAAAGAAAAACGTCGTGCTCGTTTGACTGAGTACGCTGCAGAAAAACCAACGGCTACTTACCATGAAGGTTCTGTATGGACTTACGCAGGCAACTACGACATCGCCCTTCCATGTGCGACTCAAAATGAAATCAACGGCGATGCTGCAAAACGTTTGGTAGCTCAAGGTGTGAAAGTTGTCTCTGAAGGAGCAAACATGCCAAGTAACTTGGAAGCTATCCATGTTTACAAAGAAAATGGTGTCCTTTACGGACCTGCAAAAGCTGCCAATGCTGGTGGTGTTGCTGTATCTGCCCTTGAAATGAGCCAAAACAGTCTCCGTCTTTCATGGACTCGCGAAGAAGTGGATACTCGTCTTCAAGGTATCATGACAAATATCTTCAATACTGCTAAAACAACTGCAGAAACTTACGGTCTTGGTACTGATTACCTTGCAGGTGCCAATATTGCAGCCTTTGAAAATGTAGCAAACGCTATGATTGCACAAGGTATTGTTTAAGATTTATTTGCTCAATCCTCAATCACTATGATTGGGGATTTTTAGCCTGAATTAAAAAGTTGGAAAATTACTTACTCGCCCCCTTTTTTGCCCCTTCTTGAACAAAAAGAAAAACCGCTACTCCTAAGAATAGCGGTTTAATCCATGTTTTTAAGCTACTAATGTAGTCGCTCTCTTATTTAAGAGTAACAATTTGCTAATCTTATTTTCTCCCAGTATTAGTGGGTTAATTCCTCCATTTTCAACTTTGGCAGGAATTTGGTAGGTAAATTGATAATCCAAGATTATCTAAACTGTCTGTAATCTCTTCTGAAATTGTTGAATCACCTGAATAATACCAGTGACTATATGTATTCAACGTGGTTGACTTATCAGCATGTCCTAATCGATATGAAACATATAAGGTATCCTTATGCAATACATTTATAAGGTAGGAAGCGTGACTATGTCTTAAACCTTTCCCCGTAATTTCTGGTACACCCGCAACCCTAGCATGCCTTTTTATTATCCTAGAAATTGTAGACTTACACAAGGGGGCACCAAAACGTGATATTACATAATCTTTATCATCATTCTTTATTTGAACTTCTCGCCATTTTTTAAGTATTGTAATCGTAAAATCATCTAAATCAATTTTACGATTCCCTGCTACTGTCTTTGTTTGTTGTTTAGCATACCATACACCGTTTTTGTCTTTCTCAATTGTCGAATGAACATGAATCCATTTACGTTCAAAATCAATATCTTCCCATTTAAGAGCAATACCCTCACTAACTCTTAAGCCAGTCATAAAATATAACCAGATTGTCATGTAATTATGGAGTCCCTCATACTCACTAATATCAAAAGAGTTTATTACCTTCTTAAATTCATCAAATGTCCAAAATTTTGTATCAGGGTGCTTTCCTCTAGGATTATCTAATCCTTTAAAAGGAACTCTATCAATATAACCCAATCTTTCTGCATAGCCCAGACACGCTTTAAATCTAGACCACATATTTTTAGCATAGTTACTAGAATACTTGTCTATAATAGCTAAGCGAAATCTTTCACAGTCAATAGTACTAATATCTGATAATTTTTTACTACCAAATTGCTTAATAAATAACTGATGATGTGGTAAAGCGGTCTGATAAGTTACAAATTGAACTTTTTGTTGATAATATTTTAAATAAATCTCTTCCATAAACTCTCTAAAAGTTAGAAAACTATTATTAATAGTAGAGTTCACAAATTCATGTTTTAAACGAAGTATCTCTTCATAAGCTTCCTTAAAAGAATTAAACGGTAGTCCCTGTTGATTTTTCCTTCCTTTCTTTTGAATTCTTTTCCCAGTTATTGGATCAACTCCTAATTCAATTTGAAAGTAAATTTTTCCTTTTGAATCTTTGTATACACCTTTATATTTCTTTGTCTTTGATATAACCATTTTTCTCACCTTCTATATCTGAAAAAGAAATACCAATTAAATTTTCTACAATATTTTTAGGAGCAATGCCTAACCTTTTATTATCGAAAGGTGAACAACCTAATTGTACCGCATTCTTATCATTTTTTCTAGCTTCTTCAAACTTTTTTACAGCAATTTTTTTTGCTTGTCTAATAATATTTCTCGATGTGTGCTCTGGAAAACCAATCGCAACTAAATCTTTATAGTTTACTGTTTCCATGATTTTACTACTTCCTTTCTTAGATTTTTTCACCTCCATGGCATGACTGATGAAGTCATCATAAGAATTTCACTTGCTGCTCTTTTACGGTGGCAGCCTGAACGGTCAGAAGTATCATTGTATATCATTTGTATCATGGCATATAAAGTATCGCTCTATTTTATTGATGGTTTTAATATCGCTCTTATCATGGCGAGCCATTCAAAACTGCTCCACAAATGAGGAAAGTACCATTTTGGACTATTCAATTGTCAATGTGCTTTCTTAACCTAATACTTTTTAGAGTAATAGTCTTCTTTATTATCCACTCGACCTACAAGGTAATCTAAACTTACATTATAAAAATCTGCAAGTTTGATAAGGTCATCTATAGAGATTAACCTGGTACCTGATTCCATTTTAGAATACGCTGATCTTGTACAATTTAAGATTGTTTTTGCAACATATTCTTGTGTCAAATCATCATCCTCGCGTAAATCTCTAATCCTTTTCAACATCCAATGTCTCCTAAAACAAGTATAATATAGTTATTTTCTTATTTTTAAATATGTGACAAATTGGAACATGAAACTATTCTAGATATACTTTTTAGGAAACTGTTTACTCTAAATGTATCTCATTTTCCTTAATAGATTTCATATTATGTTTTTCCTTATATTTCTTTATTGTTTTATTAAACATTTCAAATAAATTTATTGCTTCTCTATTTTGTTCCTTCAGTGTTTCAATCTTTCCTTTATATATGTATAAATCCTTCTCTATTGTATCTACTGAACTTTTACCTTGAATACTATTTTCTAAATTGCTAGAACTATTTGCCGTATTATTCAACAATACTTCCTCTAAATTAGTTAAATCATCAATTTTATTTTGGACTTGTTCAATCATATTCTCTAGATATGATATTTGGGCAATGAAATCATTTGTTATATCTTCAAAATCATTCGGACTATTTTCCGCAGATATAAGAAAATCTAATTGTTCTATTTTTTCTTTAATTTTGCTAAGAGGAATTCTTCTATACATATACTGCGGTTCATACTGAAGATTAAGTTGCCTAATCAAAGTTTTACCTTTCATAAAGCGATTTTTTTCTGCTGAATCTTTATGGTATACATAGTAAGAACTAGTTTCTCTGAGAAATACTTTAACTTTTTCTTCTTCCATATTGATTTGAATATTTGGTACAAAAATAAGTCCTTCTTGTCGGATACCAAACTGTACCTTAATGTAAATTCCATCGTCTACTACTTCTTCTATTTGATTAAGATTCAACTCTACTTCAAACTCATGAACAGCATCCCTATTTCTCTTGAAATCTTGATAGGATTTCCATACCACCTCTTCTGTCGGCAACTCTTTTTCTTTAATTAGCTTTTCTTCATTGTAAAGTTCAACTAAATTTTTATTATCTAAGACAACAGATTCATTTTTGTTATTAAAATAGTCTTGAAAATAACTAACACTATACCGATTAGCTTTTACCAATTCCTGCTCTGAAATCTTAATCTCATCAAATTCAAATTGAACATGTTTTTCTTTCGGAATTATTTTTAATCCAAAAAATTCTGCTCGTTGAATCAATTCATTCATATTCTTCATTTTCGGAAGTAAAAATTCTAAGATGTTTATGATTTCCCTTTGAATAAACTTTTTCTTAAAATAAGTTTCATTATAAGGTTGTTTTCTACTCAATTTACTATCACGTACGACTTGTTTCATATTTGAATCAGTCATAAAAAAAGTAACATGCTTGTGTCTAAAATCAATTTTTAAATGTAAAGCTTTTGCTTTTTTCTTGAAATCTTCAAAATTTTTCGAGTTCTCGATTAGAAAATATACTCGTTGTTTTATTTCATATTTGTAATTTGTTTTGCGATAAACTTCATACTGATGATGCGAATAACGATTTTCTATAATTTTTGCCCCAGCAATTTTTGAAAGACGATCAGAAACCATTCGTAGATTATGTTCTGCCTTATAATCCCATAGAAACTTTTTATCAGAATTCTGATCAATTGAATTTAGGATGATGTGATTGTGGATATGATCTTTATCGACATGAGTTGCTACAATAAAACGAAATCTACCTCCTGTCAACTCTTTAGCTGTCTCATAACCAATTCGATTGATTTGTTCAGGAGTGAGATGGTCATCTGGAGAAAAAGACTGAATGATGTGATGAGAATGAATTTTTCGTTGATTTACTTCTTGCCTATCATGACGAAATTCATAAAGAGTATCATTACTTAAAAAATTATCATTGTACATCTTCACTAGTTCTTTATAACTAGGAAAATCTAAATAATTTCTCATACCAAAATCTGAGACTAGTGTTAGATTTTTTGTTTTACTTGGATTCAAAATATATTTGATTAGTTTACTACGATAATTTTTTCCATGAATCGCAAAGTGTTTAGTGATGACCATAAAATTTCCTCAATTTTTCAGATCGAATAAGAAAATCTTTCTCCACTTCTACTATTAACTCTTCTATACCTTTTCTCAACTCATTTAATTCAACTTCCGTTATTAAATTCGAATAATTTATGCTTCTGGCTATTTGATTAATATTATTTCCGATTCGTTTTAATTCAAAAATTAAATCTTGATAACTATTTGTATCAATGGTGATGAAATTCATACCAGGATCTAATAGGGTTCGTCTAGCATATTCTGAGAATGATAAGCAGTTACTTTTTGAGATATTTTCATTTATTTTGACTAATTCTAGATCAGATAAAAAGACTTTTTTTAAATTCGTTCTATATCTGTGTTCCACTGTACTACCTCATATATTTGTTACGAAAATCTTCACTAAGAGGACTTGTTTTTTCTACCTCTTTAATTAATTCCTGAATACAAGTTAACAAAATAGAAACATGTTCTTGAGTAACCTGATGATCGCTTTTAGAAATGATCAATACTTCATGAACATCACGGCTAATTTGTTCCAACTTTTGTTTTTCCCAAAGGTTGAACCATTTTTTCATCTGTTTTTGTCCATCAGACAATAGTAAGCTTTTACGGAGAAAATCAGAAAAATTATCCTCTCCTTTCTCTCTCATTAAATCTAGTATTTGCTTTTCTTCCATTTCTGTTAAGCGAAATTGTTTCCGAATACTACGTATATCTCTTTTCATATTACTTTTTCTCCTTCATTGATACCTGTACTGACAATGTAAGCTTACAGACACTGTCAGTACATTTTTCAAAATAGCTTTAACATTTTTGTAAGGCTTTGCGATCTCAGATATTGTGTCCACAATATCCCAAAAATCATATCGCCTGCCATTTCAAACCTCACGGTTCAAAAAACAAACGATATGAAAATGTGGTGGCACGCCCCCAAACCCCCAAGATAAATCTAAATTAAAAAAAGTATAACAAATACTTTTTGATAAAATTATCACAGAAAAAGAGCCCTGTCGGACTCTTACAAACTAAAACAATGTCTCTGATATTCATACTGTCTAATGCCACTACTGTCTTTGTTCATCTTGATAGAAAAAACAAAATAATGGTCACGACCGTCTAAAGATTTGCTTTTGTTAAGTTTAAAATAATGTTTTTGAGACATAGCCATTGTGCGTAAAATATCATCAGTGATAAATGTTAATGGTATATCTAGAGCGGAATATTTGTAAAAATCTGACTCAAACCGTAAATAAGAATCAGAAAAATAATCCAGCTGTAATTTATCATCATATAATTCTTTACGATTCATATAAATCCACCCCTTCTATCTGGATATCGAGTATATCTTCCCATCTTAATCGAAGAAAACCAGTGTCTGATTTTATAGATATAAACTCTTTTCCAATCTCTTTAACAATACCTGATACTACTTTTCTTTGATTAGAAAACTTAAAAACAAAAGTTGCAGGGAATACATTCGTATAAAGTTGACGAACAAATAGAACTTTCTCTTCCAATGTTAGGGAAATGGAGATGTCTTCTTTATTTTTTTCTGCCCAAAGAGAACTGGAATGTTCTGATAAAAAGAAGCCCATCCACTTAGCCATGCCACGGTCCTGATATACTCGGGCAGACTCAAAAGGTAAATAAGAACGATTCATCATTTTAGTCCATCTAATCCTCCAGCTGAATGACCACCAATGAGTTTACTTCTTGCAATTGTTCTAGAAGCTTGATCTAAGGCATTTCCTTTCAAAAGTGAAGTAAAACCAAATTCTGTTCGAATAGCATCGATTGCGGACTGGAGCCTTTCTTCTTTTTCTATTTTTTCAATATCATCAAATAATGAAATCAATCCAAAGGATTCATCCACTAAACTGGAATAATTCACTGCCACATTCCTGATAGCCCCGGAAGTATATTTAGTGTGAAATAACTTTAAAACATAGTTTGTCAGCAGTGCTGTTTGATTGGTCGGTTCAATCTTCATTTGAGTATGAATAGACCGCTTCTGTTCCACTTTAGAATACCCCAAGTGTATAGAAACTACTGTTGCTTTTTTACCTGCTCTTCTCAATCTAACCGCAACTTGTTCTGCCATTTCACGAAGTATGATCTCAATATCTCTTTGCTTTATATAATCTCTAGGTAAAACTTGCGAGTTCCCTATTCCTTTTGACTTTGGCTTATAAGGTTTATGAACATTGCTTTCATCAATCCCATTGGCATGAAACCATAACTCTAGTCCCATAATCCCAAGCTCTTTTTTAATCAAGTCAGGATTAGCCTTTGCCAATTCTTTAATCGAAAAGATGCCTAAACCATGTAATCTCTTCTCCATCCGATTTCCAATTCCCCAGAAATCTGTCATTTTAGAAATAGTCCATACTTTCTTTTCGACATCCTCATAGGACCAATTGGCTCTCATTGTCGGAGTTTTTTTAGCTTCATTATCTAGTGCTAACTTAGCTAATAAGGGATTGGAATTAGACATGCCTACAGTTGAATAGATTCCTGTTTTTCTCCAAATCTTTTTTTGAATAGCAGCCGAAATAATATCTAATTTATCTTTCCTACTAATTCTTCTATCTGGCACAAAATAATTTAATGAACTGGTTAAATCAATAAATCCTTCATCAATTGAGTAGGGATAAATATCGTCTGGTGCCGCAAAATCTTGAAAGATTTTTTGAATCTCCATATTGACTGCAATATAAGTATCCATTCTCGGAGGAACAATCACTGTTGATTTTGCCCATTCTTCTATATAACGAACATAATCTATCGTTGTCGGTAAGCCTTGTTTTCTAGCATTATAGTAAGAAAATTTTCGAGTCTTTACATCAAATGGTAAATCATAGGAACGTCCAACATTTGATTTCCCAAATACCTTTTTAAACATAGGAGAGGAAGCAAGGATTAAACCAGCAGAATTATCTGCACGACTCATAACACAAAGTGAAGTCTTAAGTGGATGCAGGCCTCTATCTACACATTCTACACTTGCGTAAAAAGATTTCATATCAATAAAGGCAATGTCACTTTTAGGTTCGAGACTATAATCAAACCAACTCATACTTAGTCCTCTAAAGGAATAAAGTTCCCAACGATTTTCCCTATAATGCGAGGATTCTCATCATAAGGTGCAAACTTATCTGAATAGTTCCGATTGAGTGAAACTAAACGAAGTCCATTTTCTTCACGATATACTTTCTTAATATAGGTTTGACCATCCCAATCTATCGCATAAATAGCTCCATCATAATCAAATCCTGTTTGCTTAATAAGGGCTACAGAACCATTTTCATATGTCGGTTCCATTGAATTACCAAACACCCATGATGCAAAGTCATAATCAAATTGATGATTGAAGTAAACTGTATCGTAATTACCATCATCAAAATAAGCTGTTCCTGTACCAGCTGATAATTTTTCATAGACCTTATAAGCAAATCGTTCAGAAACTTCTACAACTTTAGAGTTTTGATTGTTCAATAAGTCTTTTGCATAATGAAGTGTCGCTTTTTGATTCTTTTCAGTTAGCTTGAGATAAGTTTCTACTATTTCATACTCTGATTCAAAATATCGAGGGTCTACATTAAAAATCTCACTCAATTTGCTTAGATTATTTTGATTCGGTTTTGTTTTACCTGATTCCCAATTAAAGTACGAAGCTCTACTAATTCCCAAACTGGATGCAAGTTGAGATTGAGATAAGCCCTGACTCTCTCTTTTTTCTTTTAATTTAGTAGGTGAAAACATCTTTTCTCCTTTGTAAGTTTATTAACTAACAAAAGAATACCATAGCTTCTTGAAAAAATCAAGAGTTTAATAAACCCCAAAGATTTAAAATAATCATAAACTGCGCTAAATTTGTACTTATATTGTTAGGGAATCATGACTGAAGAATGCTAAAACTTTTGAAAAAATATGAAGAAGAAAATAGAGAGTATAAAAAAGGATCGTTATTTTTTAATTGACGATCCAATAGACTTTATTTTAAAAATCTAACTCTACAAACCATTTCGATTAGTTAAATCTTTCAATCTTTCTTCTCCAGATTTAAGCATCTCTTTCTCCACTTGATTCCATTCTCCAAATAGTAAATCATGAAGAACGGTTGCTGCTGAAGTTGTATTTTCTTTTGAATCATATACACAACTTCTATCTCGTTGATAAATTTGAATTCTTTCAAAGATAGCTAGTTCTTCCAATTGTCGTGTATTATCAACTAGATGATTTACAATCAAATCATGATGTTCTCTTGGAGTTGCGCGTGCTTGATTTGGATTGATAGCGTACAGTTCTTCGTATCGGATAAGAGTGCTCAGATAGGACAATTCGGGCTTTGTTCCAATTAAGGCTAATTGTACTTCATATCCCTTACTTTTCAAGAGTTGTGCCGTTTTCTTTGGAACATCAATCGTTCGTAAAGTTCCCTCTATCAAAAGATTGTATCCCAAATGACTCAATTCTGTTACTAAAGACTCTACCATTTTACCTGCAAAATCTTTGGTGTATTCAACACTATCTTTGCCATATTCTTGCTGCAGTTCTAAATAGTGTGGATGTTGAGAGCGAAAACTATCGCCATCTATGATAACAATATTTCCTTGAAATTCTTTCTGTTTAATACGATGAATTGTAGTCTTACCAGCACCACTTTGCCCTCCAAGCAAAATCGCTATAGGTTGCTTACTGGACTTTTTTCCTCTTGTCAGAGAACGAAGATTCCGTGCTAGAGCATGTTTGAATTCACTATCAGTATAATCTTGGATTTCCATTAGGCTACCATCCGTTTTTCAGATATCTCTAACATACGTTCAATTCCATCCAAATAGCCGCTATACCTCTCTATTTCATCAAAATTATCTACTAAATAGATATTCGTATGAATCAAGTCAGATAGATCATCACTCATTAAAATCCAAGGATTAGATTCATCATCAATGCTAATTCCCTGACTATCTTGATAACGATAGAGTCGTGATAATAGATTAGCTCCTCTTTCTTTCACAATTTCAATTTTTAAAGTCAATTCATAATCTTCAACAGGATTGAGCATTTTATCTTCTCCTACAATATCGACATAAGATACATTAAACTTCTGACAAATGATGTCTATTAGTTCCGTAGAGACTGAACTCGTTCCATTTTCATACCGGCTCAAGCTATTTCGAGAAATTCCTACAATTCGGGCAAAGTCGTCTTGTGTTAAGTCATGTGTTTTACGTAAGGATTTTATGTTCTTTCCAATCATGGCAAACTCCTTTTATTTTTATACCACCATTATAACATTTAGAAAAAGTAAATGCACCATTTTTGGTGCATTATTGGCTGTTTTTCCTAAATCTCTCTAAATTCTTCTCCAATTGTTCCTTATGAAGTTGATTCTTAGCTTCCTTTAATGTGTCGTCCAAAGTTTCTTCTCTGTAAGTTGCTTCTGTTTTTAGTTGTTGTGATTCTTGATTTGGAGTGAAAATGATATCTAGCAGTCGGTCTATTTTTTCAAGATCTTGGACAGACATATCAGATAGTCTATGAATCAGCTTTTTAAATACATCACTATTGTCGTGATTTTTCTTAAAAAATGTTGTAAACATCTATAACCTCTCAAAAAAAGCAGCCTATCAGGACTGCTTAGTGTAATTCGGAAATCGCATCATAAATGGACTGCAATTTCTTATTGTCTTTATTCTTTGTGTCGATCAACGTATGTAGCTCTTCAATTTTCTTTTGACTACTTTGAATATCGCTATTGTTATCCGCAATAAGTCTTTTAAGATGTTGCTGATAACTTGTAGTGATATCTGTCTCTTTTCCTGTTCTAACCTCTGTAACTTTAGGTTTAGAACTAGGATTTGATTCCGTCACAGGTGCTTGTTTTCGCTTTTGAAAAGCTGCTTCATAATTTACATCATTACCTCCTTGATGATTTCCAAATAAGGCCGCAATTTTATCTGGATCTTCTTGATTTTCTGATTTACTCTCTAATGGTTGATTAAAATTCCAATCTTTTGTCATTCACTCATTTCATCCTTTCTAAATTCAGAATCATCGAATTGTCTTTCTCTACCAAAGGCATGGTCAAGAGCTTCTTCAAAACTCATGTGACTAATGCTTTGACGCCTTTTGAACGTCGCAAACATCGCTGTCTCCAGTTGCTCTTTGTAAGCAGCGAGTTTTTCTGTCTCTCTTGCTACCTTGCTTTCTTGCCTAGTGACCTTTTCTTCTAAGCGTTCAATAATGGTCATATTCGATCCTCCTTCATTCTAATATTAGCTAAAACATCTTGATTTTGTTATCACAATTCTAAACATTGAGAGGTTTGTCTTACTGGTTGATTCCTCAATGTCTCTTTTGCAGTCTCGATCATCAATTGTAAATCTGATTTCTTTTCTCTAAGGACATCATTCCAGTCTACTTTTTCTTTCCCAGATTCATTATCAGGCAAATCCAGAAAAACAGGAAATCCTGATTGAGATAACTTATCAGAAAAATCTTTTCCTGCATCATCACAATCTACCGCAAGTGTCAATAAATCAGGATGATTATCGAAATAGGTAGTGGTATCACGAATTGTATTGATCAAAGGCAATAACTTTGAAGGTATTACTGTATCCAAAAATTCCAACTTCTGATTTTCTTCAGCTATCAGTCGTAAAGTTTGATAAGCGACAACAGATCTTTTTAATCCCTCCATAGATACCAAACGAACATCAGTTAGACTTTGTTGATGAAGTTCGTAATAGCTCATCAAGTCGATAAACGATTCACAAAAGACCAGTCTATTTGGTTTACCAATATCAAAGGATATTCCAACGTGTCCATGGCTTCCTTTTAGAATCGTTTTTAGCCTCTCTCTAGGAAGAGAGTGATTCTTATATATCCCTTGTAAGCTTGCTGCCTGCAGCTTGTGGCGATGATCAAAGCTTTTAAAAACGTTAACAGGTTCAACTGTTTCATTTGTTTTCCAACTAGCTTGTGCTATCAAACCTTGTTGAATCATCTTTTGTATGATTTCTTCTGAGATTCCTCTACATTCTGTTAAGTAATATCTAGTCAAACTGCAGTTAGAATCTTCTACTCTCTTTAAAGGATAATAAAATGGTCTCTCTCTTTTTTCTTGAATAGCTTCTTTTTGAAAAGATTCTTCAGAAAGAAAGGCTAGAGCTTCTTTAAAGGAAATTCCCTTAACAAGTCGAACAAAATCAATGACATCACCTTGAATATCTCTTGAAAACCATTTAAAAGTATTGGTAGTTGAAAAAATCCGAAATGAATCGTGTTCAGGATGTTCATAGACACTGCTCGAAACTTGTTTAAAGGAGATACCTAAACGATTGGCTACATCAAGAATTGAAATTTGCTTACATTCTTCTATTCCCATGCAATATCATCATTTTGTCGTAGTATTTGGCAGTGATGGTATTGATGATGATTCTTCTAAAGTTTTAGGAGTTGCATTATCTAAATCATCTAACCCAGATTTCCAAACCTGTACTTGATTGACCAATAACTTATCTGGTAGTTTCGAATAAGACAACTTAACCGTTCTGGTTTCTGTCTGATTGGTCTTTGATTGGTTGGCATTCTTTAAATCGGATACATAGGTTACATTATAAGACACCATAGCAATGGCTTGATTCGTAGTCTGATTGACAAAGATATCAGCTTTTTCAAAATGATAATCCAAAATATAATCCTTATACACTTGGTTCATGGCATCATTTTGACTTGACAATTCTTGAGAATAAGCTGATTCAGTCATATAAGGTTGAATACGTGTATTATTTTCTCCGAGCTTTTCTTTCGTATAGTACTGTGTCAAAAATTCTTTTACAGTATCTGATGACAAAATACTTGCTTTATCTTCTGCTTGTTTGTCCTCTACAAGTTTAGCTGCAGCCAATTCAATCTCTTTACGACTTTGTTTAGCAGTAGAATGTTGACCAGCAGTATATCCCATCATGAGAATAAAGCTAGTTGCAGCCACTGCTCCAACACTAATTAAGGCTTTAGTTTTGACTTTATTTAACATCTTAGACCTTCTTTCTATAAAAACTAGGTCAAGAATAACAAAAAGAACTTGTAAGTTTTATCACATCACAACGAAAGGTAATTCCTACATTTCAGGCGCAAAATCGTACAGTTCAGAGAAAAAAATAAAACTAGCTGTCTTTGAAGTATAATAGACTTATTGGAAAAAAATAAAATGCATACTGTACTATGCTATACTATAGTTAAGAAAACTATTTACAAAAGATCATGCAACTAACTTCTGAGAACTTTAAATTATTTATTAGTGTAAAAAAGGACACCTTCCCAACGAAGATATCCTGTCTAAATAAAGCTTATAAAACCAAACACTATAAAGGAGGACGTCCAAAAACGCTAAGTCTATAAAAACAGTTGATGCTAAACTTGCGTTATTTATTCTATTGACCAACTCTACGTCTCCTAGCTTTTGATTTTGGTCTTGGATTAGCGACAGTCACCGAACGATAATATTGGTAGAAGATACTCTTCGTTCTTCAGGTCTATTTGCCTTAGACAACTTAAAAGCAGCAAGTGTCACTATAGCTATTGATGTCATAGAAAGTCCTATTTCAACGTCCTAAAAGAAACCAAAGTAAAATTATTCAGGAAAAAAGAGACACACCATGAAGACACAAATCATACTCGATTTAACACCACTTCATGCCTGCTAATTAGTTTTTTAAGAAGGTCATACACATGATTTTACTCTTTTTAAGAAAGGATAGGTCAAGTTTGCCAGAGCAATCACTTGATTTTCTGTATTTGGATTATTTATGCATTATGAATATTCATAATATAACCTTCATTCCTGTTAAAAATTCTAAAAAGCATCTATTGACTGAAGAGGATAAGAAGTTTAATAGAGATACTTGTAATACGTATTAAAATTGAGCATTTTAATGCTAAGTATAAAACTTTTCAATTTATGGAATCATCAACTATGAGTTAAAATAATTTTCGAACAAAGGCTGTCCAAAAAACTTGATATAATGCGTTTTATTATGGGAATATTCATTTCATTTACTCCTGAAATTGAGTTTTTACCCAGACTCATTAATGTTATTGATATAATCCAATAATAATGATAATATCAAATAGTAATAAAAAAATTTGATAGTATTTTTTCATAATCTGTCACGCTTTCTAATGATTTTTTATGGTAAATGGAGATAAATATGATTATAGGTGAAACTTATAGAAAAATACGAGAAGGAAAAGGTATTTCTATTTCTTCATTAGCAGGTGCAGAAATTTCAAAGTCTCAAATATCTAGATTTGAATTAGGAGAGACAGAAATCTCATTTTTTAAATTATTATATCTACTTGAAAAAATAGGTGTAACACTAGAGGAGTTTTTGCTTTCATGTAATAATTATCAGCCTTCAGACTTCAATACCTTGATACGCTTAGTTCAACAGGCTGCATACAATCAAGAAATCAAATCATTACTTAATATGGTAAGCAAAGAGATGGAACTGTTTAGAGAAACCAAATCTCATTATCATAAGTTAAACGCTATTTTCATTGAAAGTATTATCTATGGAATTGATAATACTCATCAATTGAGTAATCAAGACACCTCTTATCTTACTAATTATTTATTTTCTGTTGAAAACTGGGGATATTACGAAATTCTTATTCTTGGAAATTGTTGTCGAGCAATATTACCAAATTTATTATTTAGATATGCCAAAGAGGCGCTTAAAAAAGGAAAGTTGTATAGTTCTATACCTAGAAATAAACAAGCTCTCGTTCAATTACTTCTTAATTCACTTCTTATTATGATTGAAAACAGCTTATATGAGGAAGCTTTATTTTTAGAACAAGCTACTAAGAATATATTATCTAATTCCACAGATTTTTTTGAACAAACTATTCTTTTGTATTTAGAAGGATTTTTTGAACTTAAATTTCATCATAATCAAAAATCAATTTTAAAAATAGAAGATGCTTTAAAAATTTTTGAATTATTCAATAAAACATTATACAAAAATTATAAAGATTACTACAAAAAAAATATTATCATTTTATTACAATGTGGTAATTCCTATTTTGAATAATTGCTTTTTTTGAAAAACTTTTTAATTCATCTAAAGAAATCAATTCCAGCTCTTCAGCAATACTATCCCAACTTGGAATATCAAATAATTTTTCTCTACAAATTGTTTTTAAATATTCATTTTTATTAACTTCACAATTTATGTACAATTCATTGATTACTCTTTTTTTAGCCTTATAAAATAATAGTTCATCAGATAAATCGGATTCATTAACAAGATTGTTCTCCAGTGTTTTAATCAATTTTTTCTTATAGATTGTAGGTGTTATAGTTACTATTTTTAGTAAAGTCATATTACTATAAAATATTGGGTATGATACAATACTATATATCCATTGCTTTTGTGTCCTTAACTTATGGCCTAATAATGAATCTTTAATACCAGTTAACATCGAGTTTAAGATACTTAACATTGCCATTTCATGAGATGATGCTACCATACCAGATATATCTAGATACATAGAAATTTCAGAAAGTTCTTGTTGTTTATCTAATTCCGTTAAACCAGTTGAAAAAGCCGGAGAGTTAATTTCTACAGATGATCCACTTAAAGGTAACATATTTTCAATACTTATGATTTCACTTTGTAGAAAACTTGGACCAGCAATAGCAATCTGGAATTCTCCTGCTTGAATATTTTTATATGAAAAATAGCATAAAAATCTAGTTATCCGCATAAAAACTGGACTTATCACACTTTATCAAGGTCAAAACCACTCAATTTACTACTAATTTACTACTTATGAATGAGCTTTGATACGACGATTTATCCTTGAAAAGTGAAGATATAAAGATACTTCCAATAAAATTTGAATATTTAATAGGTAGACACTTCAAAAAATGAGGTGTCTATTTTTTTACCCGATTTTGAAAGGAAGTGAACTTATGAAAACAAAAAATCAAGAATCAAAAGGTCGTTCCCCACTCTTTAAGACCATCAAACATTCATTCAGCCAATAAAAAAGAAAGGATAGGTAAAAATATGGAACTTAAATTTGTGATTCCCAACATGGAAAAAACATTCGGCAATTTAGAATTTGCTGGCGAGGATAAAGTCGTTCAGCGAAGAATCAACGGACGGCTAACTGTCTTATCAAGAAGCTATAATCTCTATTCTGATGTTCAAAGAGCAGATGATATTGTGGTGGTGCTTCCTGCTGAAGCTGGCGAAAAACATTTCGGCTTTGAGGAACGTGTGAAGTTAGTCAATCCACGTATTACCGCAGAGGGCTACAAAATCGGCACTCGTGGTTTTACAAATTACCTTTTACATGCTGACGACATGATAAAAGAATAAAGAAAGAGAGGAAAAATGATGAGATTAGCAAATGGCATTGTATTAGATAAAGACACGACTTTTGGAGAATTGAAATTCTCTGCTCTACGTCGTGAAGTGAGAATCCAAAATGAAGACGGGTCGGTTTCAGATGAAATCAAGGAACGTACCTATGACTTAAAATCCAAAGGACAAGGACGCATGATTCAAGTAAGTATTCCTGCCAGCGTGCCTTTGAAAGAGTTTGATTATAACGCACGGGTGGAACTTATCAATCCCATTGCGGACACCGTTGCTACTGCCACCTATCAAGGAGCAGATGTTGACTGGTATATCAAGGCAGACGATATTGTGCTGACAAAGGATTCTAGTTCATTCAAAGCTCAACCACAAGCAAAGAAAGAACCGACACAAGACAAATAGTCGCTAGGTAGAAAGGAGACTTTTTCGCATGAAACAGCGTGGTAAAAGGATTCGCCCATCTGGTAAAGATTTAGTCTTTCATTTTACGATAGCGTCACTCCTGCCTGTTTTCCTGCTGGTTGTCGGACTGTTTCATGTGAAGACAATCCAGCAGATCAACTGGCAGGATTTTAACCTATCACAAGCAGATAAGATTGACATTCCCTATTTAATTATCAGTTTCAGTGTCGCAATTCTTATCTGCTTGCTGGTAGCGTTTGTATTCAAACGGGTTCGCTATGATACGGTTAAACAACTTTACCACCGTCAAAAACTGGCAAAGATGATACTTGAAAACAAGTGGTATGAATCTGAACAGGTCAAAACAGAGGGTTTCTTTAAAGATAGTGCTGGTCGTACAAAGGAAAAGATAACCTACTTCCCTAAAATGTATTATCGACTTAAAAATGGCTTGATACAGATACGGGTGGAAATCACGCTGGGAAAATATCAAGACCAACTCTTACACTTGGAAAAGAAATTAGAGAGTGGCTTGTACTGTGAGCTGACGGATAAAGAGTTAAAGGATTCCTATGTGGAATATACTTTGCTCTATGACACCATAGCCAGTCGTATTTCTATTGATGAAGTAGAAGCTAAAGATGGTAAACTTCGCTTAATGAAAAACGTATGGTGGGAATATGATAAGCTCCCTCATATGTTGATTGCTGGTGGTACAGGTGGCGGTAAAACTTACTTTATACTGACACTGATTGAAGCCTTGCTTCATACAGATTCAAAACTGTATATTCTTGACCCGAAAAATGCTGATCTTGCGGACTTAGGTTCTGTGATGGCAAATGTCTACTATAGAAAAGAAGACTTGCTTTCTTGCATTGAAACATTCTATGAAGAAATGATGAAACGTAGTGAGGAAATGAAGCAGATGAAGAACTATAAGACTGGCAAAAATTATGCTTACTTAGGTCTCCCGGCACACTTCTTAATCTTTGATGAATACGTCGCTTTCATGGAAATGCTGGGAACAAAAGAAAACACCGCAGTTATGAATAAGCTGAAACAGATTGTCATGTTAGGTCGTCAAGCTGGCTTCTTTCTAATACTGGCTTGTCAACGTCCAGACGCAAAATATTTAGGCGACGGAATCCGTGATCAGTTTAATTTCAGAGTGGCTTTAGGTCGTATGTCTGAAATGGGCTATGGCATGATGTTTGGCAGTGACGTACAAAAGGATTTCTTCTTAAAGCGAATCAAAGGTCGTGGCTATGTTGATGTAGGAACAAGTGTCATATCAGAGTTTTATACTCCCCTTGTACCAAAAGGATATGATTTCTTGGAGGAAATTAAAAAGTTATCCAACAGCAGACAGTCCACGCAGGCGACGTGCGAAGCGGAAGTCGCAGGTGTGGACTGATCTTGCTGGCTGGTGTGGCAATAGCCACGCCAGCACTTAACCCCCCGTATCTAACAGGGGGGTACAAATCGACAGGAAACAGTCAAAAAAACATTAGAAAATCCTTTGGTTACAAGGGATTTACAAAATTTCAGCGTATGTCAAATGGGCTTTAAAAGTTGACATACGCCTTTTTGATTGGAGGGATTTTTACTGAATGAACAAACTTGGTTACAGCATTTAAAAGAAAAACGCTTGGCTTATGGACTATCTCAAAACCGTTTAGCTGTTGCGACTGGTATTACAAGGCAGTATCTAAGCGATATTGAAACAGGAAAAGTCAAGCCATCAGAGGATTTACAGCAGTCCCTTTGGGAAGCTCTGGAACGCTTCAATCCCGACGCTCCCCTTGAAATGCTGTTTGATTATGTAAGAATTCGCTTTCCGACAACAGACGTACAGCAGGTGGTCGAAAACATCTTACAACTGAAACTGTCCTATTTTCTTCATGAGGACTATGGTTTCTATTCTTATTCAGAGCATTATGCTTTAGGCGACATATTCGTCCTTTGCTCCCATGAACTGGACAAAGGAGTTCTGGTGGAATTGAAAGGTCGTGGGTGCAGACAATTTGAAAGCTATCTTCTGGCACAACAAAGAAGCTGGTATGAGTTCTTTATGGACGTTTTGGTGGCTGGCGGTGTGATGAAACGCCTTGACCTTGCCATTAACGATAAGACAGGGATTTTAAATATCCCTGTACTCACTGAAAAGTGCCAACAGGAAGAATGTATCTCCGTCTTCCGCAGTTTTAAAAGCTATCGCAGTGGCGAACTGGTACGCAAAGAGGAAAAGGAATGTATGGGAAACACCCTCTATATCGGTTCATTACAAAGTGAAGTTTATTTCTGTATCTATGAAAAGGACTACGAGCAGTACAAGAAAAATGATATTCCCATTGAAGACGCAGAAGTAAAAAACCGTTTTGAGATTCGATTGAAAAATGAGCGTGCCTATTATGCAGTCCGTGATTTACTCGTCTATGACAATCCAGAGCATACCGCCTTTAAAATTATCAATCGGTATATCCGTTTTGTAGATAAAGACGATTCCAAACCTCGTTCTGATTGGAAACTGAATGAAGAATGGGCTTGGTTTATTGGGAACAATCGTGAACGATTAAAACTAACCACAAAACCAGAGCCTTACTCCTTCCAAAGGACGCTGAACTGGCTATCTCATCAAGTTGCCCCGACCTTAAAGGTTGCGATTAAACTTGATGAAATCAACCAGACGCAGGTTGTAAAAGACATTCTCGACCATGCGAAACTGACAGACCGACACAAGCAGATTTTGAAGCAACAGTCAGTAAAAGAACAGGACGTGATAACAACAAAAAAAGGATATCTGTCAACCATACCAGTTGACAGATATCCAAAAAAAGATATAATGGGAGATAAGACGGTTCGTGTTCGTGCTGACTTGCACCATATCATAAAAATCGAAACAGCAAAGAATGGCGGAAACGTAAAAGAAGTTATGGAAATAAGACTTAGAAGCAAACTTAAGAGTGTGTTGATAGTGCATTATCTTAAAATTTTGTATAATAGGAATTGAAGTTAAATTAGATGCTAAAAATTTGTAATTAAGAAGGAGGGATTCGTCATGTTGGTATTCCAAATGCGTAATGTAGATAAAACATCTACTGTTTTGAAACAGACTAAAAACAGTGATTACGCAGATAAATAAATACGTTAGATTAATTCCTACCAGTGACTAATCTTATGACTTTTTAAACAGATAACTAAAATTACAAACAAATCGTTTAACTTCTGTATTTGTTTATAGATGTAATCACTTCAGGAGAGATTACATGAACAAAAATATAAAATATTCTCAAAACTTTTTAACGAGTGAAAAAGTACTCAACCAAATAATAAAACAATTGAATTTAAAAGAAACCGATACCGTTTACGAAATTGGAACAGGTAAAGGGCATTTAACGACGAAACTGGCTAAAATAAGTAAACAGGTAACGTCTATTGAATTAGACAGTCATCTATTCAACTTATCGTCAGAAAAATTAAAACTGAATACTCGTGTCACTTTAATTCACCAAGATATTCTACAGTTTCAATTCCCTAACAAACAGAGGTATAAAATTGTTGGGAATATTCCTTACCATTTAAGCACACAAATTATTAAAAAAGTGGTTTTTGAAAGCCGTGCGTCTGACATCTATCTGATTGTTGAAGAAGGATTCTACAAGCGTACCTTGGATATTCACCGAACACTAGGGTTGCTCTTGCACACTCAAGTCTCGATTCAGCAATTGCTTAAGCTGCCAGCGGAATGCTTTCATCCTAAACCAAAAGTAAACAGTGTCTTAATAAAACTTACCCGCCATACCACAGATGTTCCAGATAAATATTGGAAGCTATATACGTACTTTGTTTCAAAATGGGTCAATCGAGAATATCGTCAACTGTTTACTAAAAATCAGTTTCATCAAGCAATGAAACACGCCAAAGTAAACAATTTAAGTACCATTACTTATGAGCAAGTATTGTCTATTTTTAATAGTTATCTATTATTTAACGGGAGGAAATAATTCTATGAGTCGCTTTTTTAAATTTGGAAAGTTACACGTTACTAAAGGGAATGGAGATAAATTATTAGATATACTACTGACAGCTTCCAAGAAGCTAAAGAGGTCCCTAGCGCCTACGGGGAATTTGTATCGATAAGGGGTACAAATTCCCACTAAGCGCTCGGGACCCCTTGTAGGAAAATGTCCTAAGTGGGATATCTGTCAACTGGTATGGTTGACTAAAAATACTTCCTACGAAAATGTAGGGGGTATTTTTTTACGAAAAAATACAATCGATTCTTAAAAAGAAAAATTTTTGATTGGCAAAACCATAACAAGTTCGTTTTAGGGTTTTGATTTTGCGATTGATGCCTTCTAAAGGACCATTAGAGTATTCAAATTTAGCGCTATTTAAGACATATTTTCTGTTTTGACGAAGGGTTTGAATAGCAGTATCCATTTCTGTATTGGTTTTTTGGTAGTCTAAGATGGTTGACTCTAGTAATTCACTATTGCGCTCGTTTAGGGCTTTCGTGATATCTTGGTAAGTTTGGTATACTTCAGCGAACTTGGAAAATTTACTAGTAATGAGATCAACAGCATTTTGGCGAGTCATATATTGTTTAACGCCGCGAAGAAAAACTACTTCTTCAGGGTGAAGATCTTCAGCTTTTTTATGGAATAGCTTCCAATGTGACTTCATAATTTTATATTCTTGGCTCTGTTTATCAAGTTGCTTTAGGATAGAGATACGACAATTGTCCAAAGCGCGACCAGCTAATTGTACAAGGTGGAAGCGATCAATAATGATATTGGCATTAGGGAAAAGGCGATAGATAAAACTTTGATATTGAGCATTTAAATCAATTACAACTGATTGAACGCATTCGCGTTCGGCTTTTGAATAACGACTTTCAAAATAATCAACAATGGTAGGTGATAGACGATCCTGTAACTTTGTGACAATTTGGTGGGTTTCAGCGTCACAACAGATAAAGGACATCACAGACTTAATTGAACGAAACTCGTCAAAACATAGATGCTTAGGCAACTTAGCCACACGATAGTGTGGTTCCATGCGCTCTAAGATTGTTCGACGAACACTGCTAGGAGAGCAGTGACACATTTCAGCAATAAGCTGACCAGATAAGCCTTTACGAGCTAAAAGCATGATTTGATTTTTGAGATCACTGGATAAGGTTTGATTTTCTTTGGTTAAATTAGTAATAGCACCAAAAGTAGTATGGCATGATTTACATTTATAGCGTTGTTTACGAAGCTCTAGTTCATATCTTCTCCCATTTAAACTTGCCAGTCGTACATGAGTTTTGCGAAAGCCATCCTTATTAACTGTGGGAAAGCCACAGTTACGACAACGATTAATCGGATAAGAAAGAGTAGCTGTTATTAGCGTTATATACTCTTTAACAGAATCGTTGTTGTGTTCAGCTTCTTCAACAGAAATAATTTTAATATTTTTATCTTTAATTCCAAGAATATTTAGGATAGAATCATTATGGGACATTTGTTTAACCTTCTTTCATGATTTTTGTGGTGAATTGATTGTATAACGAGGGGACAGCAAATGTCCTCTTTTTTGTATAAAAAAATCTGGCATGGAATCTCTATCCATACCAGAAAGTGTATACCCCAAAAAAATAACTCAAATACAAATTCATTGAATATAGAGAGGAGAACATTTTTATGAATTTTGGACAAAACCTTTATAACTGGTTTCTATCAAACGCTCAATCACTGGTGCTTTTAGCAATCGTTGTGATTGGCTTGTATCTTGGCTTCAAGCGTGAGTTTAGCAAACTGATTGGCTTTTTAATTATTGCGATTATTGCGGTTGGCTTAGTCTTCAACGCTGCTGGAGTAAAAGACATTTTACTAGAGCTATTCAATCGCATTATTGGTGCTTAAATAAAACCGTTCTTTTGTGGAATATAAGTGGTTTTCTTATGTTCCGCAAAGGAATGGTACACCAAACGAAGTGCGGTAGGGATTTTTGAATCTCTACAAAGAAAGGACGTGAATATATGGACGATATGCAAGTCTATATTGCGAATTTAGGCAAATACAATGAGGGCGAATTGGTCGGTGCGTGGTTTACCTTTCCCATTGACTTTGAGGAAGTCAAAGAGAAAATCGGCTTGAATGATGAATATGAGGAATACGCCATTCATGACTACGAGTTACCCTTTACGGTTGACGAATACACTTCCATTGGCGAACTCAATCGACTATGGGAAATGGTATCGGAATTACCCGAAGAATTACAATCGGAGCTATCTGCTCTGCTCACTCATTTTTCAAGCATTGAAGAACTAAGCGAACATCAAGAGGATATTATCATTCATTCCGATTGTGATGATATGTATGACGTGGCACGCTACTACATTGAAGAAACGGGTGCTTTAGGCGAAGTACCAGCTAGTCTTCAAAACTATATTGATTATCAAGCCTATGGTCGGGATTTAGACCTTTCAGGAACGTTTATCTCAACCAATCATGGGATTTTTGAAATCGTCTATTAAATCTGTCGGTACATTACTACTGGCAGATTTTCTATTTTACGGGGTGGCTCAATCAGCTACCCCTATTTTTTATGAAAGGATTGATTACATGAAGAAAATACGAAGCTATACCAGTATCTGGTCTGTGGAAAAGGTACTGTATTCTATCAATGATTTTAGACTTCCGTTTCCCATAACCTTTACGCAAATGACATGGTTTGTCGTGTCACTCTTTGCAGTGATGATACTTGGCAACTTGCCCCCTCTTTCCATGATAGAGGGAGCATTTCTCAAATACTTTGGGATTCCTGTGGCTTTCACATGGTTTATGTCTACAAAAACTTTTGATGGTAAAAAGCCTTATGGATTTTTGAAGTCTGTCATTGCTTATGCACTGCGACCAAAGCTGACCTATGCAGGAAAAAAAGTAACGCTTGGCAGAAACCAGCCACAAGAAGCCATTACAGCAGTTAGGAGTGAATTTTATGGCATATCCAATTAAATACATTGAAAACAATCTCGTCTGGAATAAAGACGGGGAATGTTATGCTTACTATGAGCTTGTTCCTTACAATTACTCATTTCTAAGTCCAGAACAGAAAATACAAGTGCATGATTCTTTCAGACAGCTTATCGCACAAAATCGTGATGGCAAAATTCATGCTTTACAAATCAGTACAGAATCCAGCATACGTTCTGCACAAGAGCGTTCCAAAAATGAAGTCACTGGCAAGCTCAAAGCGGTTGCCTATGACAAAATCGACCAACAGACAGACGCTTTAATATCCATGATTGGCGAAAATCAAGTGAACTACCGTTTCTTTATCGGCTTTAAGTTGCTTCTCAACGATCAGGAGTTTTCTATGAAAAGTCTTACCGTTGAAGCAAAAAATGCTTTGTCTGATTTTGTCTATGATGTGAACCATAAGCTGATGGGCGATTTTGTTAGTATGAGTAATGATGAAATCCTGCGTTTTCAGAAGATGGAAAAGCTCTTAGAAAATAAAATCTCTCGTCGTTTCAAAATCCGCAGGTTAGATAAGGACGACTTCGGCTATCTGATTGAACACCTTTACGGACAGACAGGCACTGCCTATGAAGAGTATGAGTACCATCTATCAAAGAAAAAGCTGGATAATGAAACGCTGATTAAATACTATGACTTGATTAAGCCTACTCGCTGTTTGGTGGAAGAAAAACAGCGATATTTGAAAATCCAGCAGGAAGATGAAACCGTCTATGTAGCTTACTTTACCATTAACAGCATTGTCGGAGAACTGGACTTCCCGTCCTCTGAAATCTTCTACTACCAGCAACAGCAATTTACATTCCCGATTGATACGTCAATGAATGTGGAAATTGTAGCGAATCGTAAAGCCCTATCTACTGTCCGCAATAAAAAGAAAGAACTGAAAGACTTGGATAACCACGCTTGGCAAAGTGATAATGAAACCAGCTCCAATGTGGCGGAAGCTCTGGAAAGTGTGAATGAGCTGGAAACCAATTTAGACCAAAGCAAGGAATCTATGTACAAGCTGTCTTATGTGGTAAGGGTATCAGCAAATGATCTTGACGAACTCAAACGTCGTTGTAATGAAGTGAAAGATTTTTATGACGATTTAAGCGTAAAACTGGTACGACCATTTGGGGATATGCTCGGCTTACATGAAGAATTTTTACCTGCCAGCAAGCGTTATATGAATGATTATATTCAATACGTGACCTCTGATTTCCTCGCTGGTTTAGGTTTTGGTGCTACTCAAATGCTGGGGGAAAATGAGGGGATTTATGTTGGCTACAGCTTAGATACTGGACGCAATGTCTATCTGAAACCTGCTCTTGCCAGTCAAGGGGTTAAGGGTTCAGTAACCAATGCGTTAGCGTCGGCTTTTGTTGGTTCGCTGGGTGGTGGTAAATCCTTTGCGAATAACCTTATCGTCTATTATGCGGTGCTTTATGGGGCACAAGCAGTGATTGTAGACCCAAAAGCAGAACGTGGCAGATGGAAAGAAACCTTGCCAGAGATTTCCCATGAAATCAATATCGTCACTCTGACTTCTGATGAGAAAAACAAAGGCTTACTTGACCCTTATGTGATTATGAAAAATCCCAAAGATTCTGAATCACTGGCTATTGATATTCTGACATTCCTTACGGGGATTTCCTCTCGTGATGGGGAACGCTTCCCAATCCTTAGAAAAGCCATTCGTGCAGTAACCAATAGTGAAGTACGAGGGTTGATGAAAGTGATTGAGGAATTACGGGTTGAGAATACGCCACTAAGTACCAGTATAGCCGACCATATCGAAAGTTTTACAGACTATGACTTTGCACATTTATTATTCAGTAATGGTTATGTGGAGCAGTCTATCAGCTTAGAAAAACAACTGAACATTATACAGGTTGCGGACTTGGTACTTCCCGACAAGGAAACTTCCTTTGAGGAATATACCACTATGGAGCTTTTATCCGTTGCTATGCTGATTGTCATTAGTACCTTTGCTTTAGACTTTATCCATACAGACCGAAGCATTTTCAAGATTGTAGATTTAGACGAAGCATGGAGCTTTTTACAGGTAGCACAAGGAAAAACACTATCTATGAAGCTGGTTCGGGCTGGTCGTGCTATGAACGCTGGGGTATATTTCGTGACCCAAAATACAGACGACCTCTTAGATGAAAAACTGAAAAATAACCTCGGCTTAAAATTTGCATTTCGTTCCACTGACCTTAACGAGATTAAAAAGACCTTAGCCTTTTTTGGTGTAGACCCAGAGGACGAAAACAATCAGAAGCGATTGCGTGATTTGGAAAACGGGCAATGCCTTATCAGTGATTTATATGGTCGTGTCGGTGTGATACAGTTCCACCCTGTATTTGAAGAACTGCTCCATGCCTTTGATACCAGACCACCTGTGCGAAAAGAGGTGTAAATGTGAAACCATCAATAGTAAACAGAATAAAATCAAACTGGACGCTGAAACGTCTAGGTAAAGTGGCAATGACAGTGGCTTTCACACTTGTGATTGCCATTTTTCTTTTAGCCATGCTGGGAACGGTGGTTCAAGCTGCGGGCTTGGTAGATGATACGGTCAATGTGGCAAATGAATACAGCCGATACCCACTTGAAAACTATCAACTGGATTTTTATGTGGATAATAGCTGGGGCTGGCTTCCGTGGAACTGGTCGGACGGGATTGGAAAACAGGTCATGTATGGACTATATGCCATTACCAATTTTATTTGGACAATCAGTTTGTATGTTTCCAATGCGACAGGTTACTTAGTACAGGAAGCCTATTCCTTAGACTTCATTTTCGCTACAGCAGATTCCATTGGTAAGAATATGCAGACCTTAGCTGGTGTGAGTGCAAACGGATTTTCAACAGAGGGTTTCTATGTTGGATTCCTCTTACTCTTGATTTTGGTTCTTGGGGTTTATGTTGCCTATACGGGACTGATAAAGAGAGAAACCACAAAGGCAATTCATGCCATTATGAATTTTGTGCTGGTGTTTATCCTATCGGCTTCCTTTATTGCCTACGCTCCCGACTACATTAAAAAAATCAATGACTTTTCATCAGACATCAGTAATGCCAGTTTATCACTTGGCACGAAGATTGTCATGCCCCATTCCGATAGTCAAGGCAAGGACAGCGTGGACTTAATCAGAGATAGCCTGTTTTCCATACAGGTTCAGCAACCGTGGCTACTGCTTCAATACAACAGTTCAGACATTGAAAGTATCGGTATTGACCGTGTGGAAAGCCTGCTCTCCACCAGCCCAGATTCCAACAATGGCGAAGACAGAGAAAAAATTGTTGCGGAAGAAATTGAAGACAGAAGCAATACCAATCTAACCATTACAAAGACCATTAACCGTTTAGGTACAGTCTTCTTCCTATTTGTCTTCAATATTGGGATTTCCATATTTGTATTCCTATTAACAGGAATCATGATTTTCTCGCAGGTACTTTTTATCATCTATGCTATGTTTCTGCCTGTGAGCTTTATTTTAAGCATGATTCCATCATTTGATGGTATGTCAAAACGAGCCATAACAAAGCTCTTTAATACCATTTTGACACGAGCTGGAATCACATTGATTATTACGACAGCATTTAGTATTTCAACCATGCTCTATACCTTATCGGCTGGTTATCCGTTCTTTTTGATTGCTTTTCTACAGATTGTGACCTTTGCAGGAATCTACTTCAAGCTGGGCGATTTAATGAGTATGTTTTCTCTACAGAGTAACGATTCTCAAAGTGTGGGAAGTCGTGTGATGAGAAAACCTCGTATGCTTATGCACGCTCACATGCACCGTCTACAGCGGAAACTTGGACGTTCCATGACTACTCTAGGGGCTGGGTCTGCCATTGTTACAGGTAAAAAAGGACAGTCGGGTTCGGGGAGTTCTGCAAGGACACAAGCAGATCACTCCCGACCAGACGGAAAGGAAAAATCAACACTTGGAAAACGTATCGGTCAAACCATCGGTACAGTAGCTGATACCAAAGACAGAATGGTAGACACTGCTAGTGGTTTGAAAGAACAGGTTAAAGATTTGCCGACCAATGCAAGATATGCAGTATATCAAGGAAAATCCAAAGTAAAAGAGAATGTCCGTGATTTAACCAGTAGTATTTCTCAAACCAAAGCGGACAGAGCCAGTGGACGCAAGGAACAGCAGGAACAAAGGCGAAAAACCATTGCGAAGCGTCGCTCTGAAATGGAACAGGTCAAACAGAAAAAACAGCCTGCTTCTTCTGTTCATGAAAGACCGACTACAAGACAAGAACAATATCATGATGAACAGACCTCAAAACAGTCTAATATTCAGACTTCATATAAGGAATCTCAACAAGCCAAACAAGAGCGTCCAGCAGTTAAGTCCGATTTTTCAAGTCCAAAAGTGGAACGCCAAGGCAATACCGTTCAAGAAAAAACCGTTCAAAAGCCAGCAACTTCAACCACTACAGCAGATAGAACTTCACAACGTCCAATCACAAAAGAACGTCCGTCTACTGTTCAAAGAGTACCACTACAAAATACAAGAAGTAGACCACCAATCAAAACCGCCACCATTAAGAAAGTCGGTAAGAAACCATGAAGTTGAAAACTTTAGTGATTGGTGGTTCTGGATTATTCTTGATGGTCTTCTCACTGCTTCTGTTTGTTGCCATTTTATTTTCAGATGAACAGGACAGCGGAATTTCCAATATTCATTATGGAGGTGTGAATGTTTCCGCAGAAGTGCTGGCTCATAAGCCTATGGTAGAAAAATATGCCAAAGAATATGGCGTTGAAGAATATGTCAACATACTTCTTGCGATTATACAGGTGGAATCGGGCGGTACTGCGGAAGATGTTATGCAGTCCTCGGAATCCCTCGGTCTTCCACCTAATTCATTGAGTACAGAAGAATCCATTAAGCAAGGTGTGAAGTATTTCAGTGAATTATTAGCCAGTAGCGAAAGGCTCAGTGTAGATTTAGAATCGGTTATCCAGTCCTACAATTATGGTGGTGGTTTCTTAGGGTATGTGGCTAATCGTGGAAATAAATATACCTTTGAACTGGCTCAAAGTTTCTCAAAAGAGTATTCAGGTGGCGAAAAAGTGTCTTACCCCAATCCCATAGCCATACCTATCAATGGGGGCTGGCGATACAACTATGGCAATATGTTTTATGTGCAACTGGTAACGCAGTATCTTGTCACAACAGAGTTTGATGATGATACGGTACAAGCCATCATGGACGAAGCACTGAAATATGAGGGCTGGCGATACGTTTACGGTGGAGCTTCCCCGACTACTTCTTTTGATTGTAGCGGACTGACACAATGGACGTATGGAAAAGCTGGAATTAACTTACCACGAACCGCACAACAGCAATATGATGTGACCCAGCATATCCCACTATCGGAAGCACAAGCTGGCGATTTGGTTTTCTTTCATTCTACCTATAACGCTGGCTCTTATATTACTCATGTTGGGATATACCTTGGCAATAACCGTATGTTTCATGCAGGCGACCCAATCGGTTATGCCGACTTAACAAGCCCCTACTGGCAACAGCATTTAGTGGGAGCAGGACGAATCAAACAATGAGAAAGGAAGATTTAATGATGAAATTTAGAAAAAATCAGAATAAAGAAAAACAGATACCAAAGGAAAAGAAACCTCGTGTCTATAAGGTCAATCCTCATAAAAAGGTTGTGATTGCCTTGTGGGTACTTTTAGGGCTTAGTTTCAGCTTTGCGATATTCAAGCACTTTACAGCTATAGATACTCATACTATTCACGAAACAACTATCATAGAAAAGGAATACGTTGATACTCATCATGTAGAAAATTTTGTAGAGAACTTTGCGAAAGTCTACTATTCATGGGAGCAATCCGATAAGTCCATTGATAATCGAATGGAAAGTCTAAAAGGCTATCTGACAGATGAACTTCAAGCTCTCAATGTTGATACAGTACGCAAAGATATTCCTGTATCGTCTTCTGTAAGAGGATTTCAGATATGGACGGTAGAGCCAACTGGCGACAATGAGTTTAATGTAACCTACAGTGTAGACCAGCTCATTACAGAGGGAGAAAATACAAAGACCGTCCACTCTGCTTATATAGTGAGTGTCTATGTAGATGGTTCTGGAAATATGGTACTGGTTAAGAATCCGACCATTACCAACATACCTAAGAAATCAAGTTATAAACCAAAAGCCATTGAAAGTGAGGGGACGGTTGATTCCATTACAACCAATGAAATCAATGAGTTTTTAACGACGTTCTTCAAGCTCTATCCTACAGCGACAGCCAGTGAACTTTCCTACTATGTGAATGACGGGATATTAAAACCAATCGGAAAAGAGTACATCTTTCAAGAACTGGTAAATCCTATTCACAATCGTAAGGATAATCAAGTCACGGTATCGCTGACAGTGGAGTATATCGACCAGCAGACCAAAGCAACGCAGGTATCTCAATTTGATTTGGTACTTGAAAAGAACGGGAGTAATTGGAAGATTGTAAAATAACAAATATTGGTACATGATTACAGATACTTTGTAATCATGTACTCTTTTTGATAAAAAATTGGAGATTCCTTTACAAATATGCTCTTATGTGCTATTATTTAAGTGACTATTTAAAAGGAGTTAATAAATATGCGGCAAGGTATTCTTAAATAAACTGTCAATTTGATAGCGGAAACAAATAATTAGATGTCCTTTTTTAGGAGGGCTTAGTTTTTTGTACCCAGTTTAAGAATACCTTTATCATGTGATTCTAAAGTATCCAGAGAATATCTGTATGCTTTGTATACCTATGGTTATGCATAAAAATCCCAGTGATAAAAG
>NZ_KQ970262.1:472459-481142 GCF_001579045.1 Streptococcus mitis
GATTTTTATGCCCTTTTGGGTTTTTGAATGGAGGAAAATCACATGAAAATTATTAATATTGGAGTTTTAGCTCATGTTGATGCAGGAAAAACTACCTTAACAGAAAGCTTATTATATAACAGTGGAGCGATTACAGAATTAGGAAGCGTGGACAAAGGTACAACGAGGACGGATAATACGCTTTTAGAACGTCAGAGAGGAATTACAATTCAGACAGGAATAACCTCTTTTCAGTGGGAAAATACGAAGGTGAACATCATAGACACGCCAGGACATATGGATTTCTTAGCAGAAGTATATCGTTCATTATCAGTTTTAGATGGGGCAATTCTACTGATTTCTGCAAAAGATGGCGTACAAGCACAAACTCGTATATTATTTCATGCACTTAGGAAAATGGGGATTCCCACAATCTTTTTTATCAATAAGATTGACCAAAATGGAATTGATTTATCAACGGTTTATCAGGATATTAAAGAGAAACTTTCTGCCGAAATTGTAATCAAACAGAAGGTAGAACTGTATCCTAATATGTGTGTGACGAACTTTACCGAATCTGAACAATGGGATACGGTAATAGAGGGAAACGATGACCTTTTAGAGAAATATATGTCCGGTAAATCATTAGAAGCATTGGAACTCGAACAAGAGGAAAGCATAAGATTTCATAATTGTTCCCTGTTCCCTGTTTATCACGGAAGTGCAAAAAACAATATAGGGATTGATAACCTTATAGAAGTGATTACGAATAAATTTTATTCATCAACACATCGAGGTCAGTCTGAACTTTGCGGAAAAGTTTTCAAAATTGAGTATTCGGAAAAAAGACAGCGTCTTGCATATATACGTCTTTATAGTGGCGTACTGCATTTGCGAGATTCGGTTAGAATATCGGAAAAGGAAAAAATAAAAATTACAGAAATGTATACTTCAATAAATGGTGAATTATGTAAAATCGATAAGGCTTATTCCGGGGAAATTGTTATTTTGCAAAATGAGTTTTTGAAGTTAAATAGTGTTCTTGGAGATACAAAGCTATTGCCACAGAGAGAGAGAATTGAAAATCCCCTCCCTCTGCTGCAAACGACTGTTGAACCGAGCAAACCTCAACAAAGGGAAATGTTACTTGATGCACTTTTAGAAATCTCCGACAGTGACCCGCTTCTGCGATATTATGTGGATTCTGCGACACATGAAATCATACTTTCTTTCTTAGGGAAAGTACAAATGGAAGTGACTTGTGCTCTGCTGCAAGAAAAGTATCATGTGGAGATAGAAATAAAAGAGCCTACAGTCATTTATATGGAAAGACCGTTAAAAAAAGCAGAGTATACCATTCACATCGAAGTTCCACCGAATCCTTTCTGGGCTTCCATTGGTTTATCTGTATCACCGCTTCCGTTGGGAAGTGGAATGCAGTATGAGAGCTCGGTTTCTCTTGGATACTTAAATCAATCATTTCAAAATGCAGTTATGGAAGGGATACGCTATGGCTGTGAACAAGGATTGTATGGTTGGAATGTGACGGACTGTAAAATCTGTTTTAAGTATGGCTTATACTATAGCCCTGTTAGTACCCCAGCAGATTTTCGGATGCTTGCTCCTATTGTATTGGAACAAGTCTTAAAAAAAGCTGGAACAGAATTGTTAGAGCCATATCTTAGTTTTAAAATTTATGCGCCACAGGAATATCTTTCACGAGCATACACCGATGCTCCTAAATATTGTGCGAACATCGTAGACACTCAATTGAAAAATAATGAGGTCATTCTTAGTGGAGAAATCCCTGCTCGGTGTATTCAAGAATATCGTAGTGATTTAACTTTCTTTACAAATGGACGTAGTGTTTGTTTAACAGAGTTAAAAGGGTACCATGTTACTACCGGTGAACCTGTTTGCCAGCCCCGTCGTCCAAATAGTCGGATAGATAAAGTACGATATATGTTCAATAAAATAACTTAGTGTATTTTATGTTGTTATATAAATATGGTTTCTTGTTAAATAAGATGAAATATTTTTTAATAAAGATTTGAATTAAAGTGTAAAGGAGGAGATAGTTATTATAAACTACAAGTGGATATTGTGTCCTGTATGTGGAAATAAAACACGATTAAAGATAAGGGAAGATACTGAATTAAAAAAATTCCCCCTCTATTGTCCGAAATGCAGACAAGAAAATTTAATTGAAATAAAGCAGTTCAAAGTAACTGTGATTACAGAGCCAGACGCAAAGACGCAGAGCCGATAAAATGAGATTAATACAATCTCATTTTATCGGCTCTTTCCGTTATGTATGGATTCTTTTAATTAGTCTTCGATGTTTCTTGCTTCGTTGATACCGCTGGCTAAAGATTCCATTAAGGATAGTTCTTTGTCTGTAAAGCTATCCATGTATTTCTCTATCTGTAATCGTCGGGTGCTTTTTACCAAGTTATTAGCAGGTAAGAAAAATTCATCAACGGAAACATGAAGTAACGATACAAGGTCATAAAGAACTTGTATGCTGGGGTGTTGCCCTTTATTTTCAATATTAGTTAAGTACCGTGGGTCAATTTCAATCAATGCTCCCACTTGTTCACGAGTTAAACCTCGTTTCAATCGAGCTTCTTTAATGGCTAAACCAAAGGCTCTAAAATCATATTTATCTTCTTTTTTACGCATAGTAGACCACCTCTATACATTTTATTGTTCCTACTGAATTAAAAACAGGTATAGAAAAACGTGTTATATGGTTTATAGGTTTATATTTAATAAAAAGCACTACTAAACGCCAATAAAAAAAACCGTTATATGGTAGTGCTATTTACGCTGTTAAAATATTGTATATTACTTCCAAATGGCGGTTTGTTGGAGGTCAACGTCGCCATGAAGTACATCATATACAATAAATTTCCTTACATTGGGTTCTTGTCAAAAAAAGTCGTCTATCTGCAATAGATAAGTACGTCCACCAATGTGGTTTTATAAATCATATAGATAGAATAACAGAAGCATGTAAACAGAGAAATAAATCTGTTTATATGCTTTTTTGGCTATTCAGAACTTTTTTACAAAGTTTATTTATCAGTAATGCAACAAATCCCCCTTTCACATTGGGACTAAGAGTGAAAGGAGATAAACGAGCAAGGCTCACTTCCTTTCCTAGACAGAAAGGGGGTGAGAAACATGAAACCATCTTCTTTTCAGACCACAATAGAAAATCAGTTTGACTATATCTGTAAACGTGCTATGGAAGACGAGCGAAAGAATTATATGCTTTATCTTTCAAGGATTGCAAAGCGTGAGGTGTCCTTTTCGGATGTTGGCGATTATCTTGTTAGCCAGTTTGCGACAACAGATAACTATTCAACTGACTTTCAGATTTTTACACTCAATGGGTTATCAGTAGGCGTTGAAAATGATTTGTTGAGTGAAGCATTACGTGAGTTGCCAGACAAGAAACGTGAAATTCTACTGCTGTTTTACTTTATGGACATGAGCGATTCAGAAATTGCAGACCTGTTGAAATTGAACCGTTCTACTGTCTATCGGCATAGAACCAGTGGACTAGCCTTAATTAAAAAGTTTATGGAGGAATTTGAAGAATGAAAACACAATATCCTATGATTCCCTTTCCTCTCATTGTAAAGGCAACAGATGGCGATACCGAAGCGATTAACCAGATTCTACATCATTACAGAGGGTACATAACGAAGCGTTCCCTACGACTTATGAAAGATGAATATGGCAATCAAAGTATGGTCGTTGATGAAGTCTTACGTGGAAGAATGGAAACCAGACTGATTACAAAGATTTTGTCATTTGAAATTAAGTAATATCCTCTCTCCTTTCGTGGAAGCGTGCTAAACCATTCCACGCTTCCCGAACAGGGAGGTTTGTTATTCCACCAAAGCATATTGAGCTTTCAATGTGTTTTGATAGGCTAACGAGCCATTGTTCTTTGAAAACTGAATAAAAGTAATCGAATACGTTTCGATAAGAAAAGAGCCAACGGAACTAACCGCCATGACCTATCTTATAAAGATAGCGAGCGATTCATGTTAGTGATCCGAGAAGCAATCTTTAGCAGGATTGCCTGCAACGACATTCTTATCGTGATAATGATACTCCCATACAGTCAATAGTCCGAGCGTGATAAAACCGTCGCAGGCAATGAGTATGGCTACATGAGAACCATGCAGGGGTGGAACTCCCGTGAGCTTTGCTAAAGCTGTTCGATTGCTGGTAAAACAACTTTTATGAAATCCAAATAAGTGATTTGGAAAGGAGGATTTTATGAAGCAGACTGACATTCCTATTTGGGAACGTTATACCCTAACCATTGAAGAAGCGTCAAAATATTTTCGTATTGGCGAAAACAAGCTACGACGCTTGGCAGAGGAAAATAAAAATGCAAATTGGCTGATTATGAATGGCAATCGTATTCAGATTAAACGAAAACAATTTGAAAAAATTATAGATACATTGGACGCAATCTAGCGTCGCCAAAGGGTCTTGTATATGATAAAATAGTATTAAGTCGTATCAAGGCTCTTTCCATAAAGGAAAGGAGCAAATGCCATGTCAGAAAAAAGACGTGACAATAAAGGTCGAATCTTAAAGACTGGAGAGAGCCAACGAAAAGACGGAAGATACTTATACAAATATATAGATTCATTTGGAGAACCGCAATTTGTTTACTCGTGGAAACTTGTGGCTACAGACCGAGTACCAGCAGGAAAGCGTGATTGTATCTCACTTAGAGAGAAAATCGCAGAGTTACAGAAAGACATTCATGATGGTATTGATGTTGTAGGAAAGAAAATGACACTCTGCCAGCTTTACGCAAAACAGAACGCTCAAAGACCAAAGGTTAGAAAAAACACTGAAACTGGACGCAAATATCTTATGGATATTTTGAAGAAAGACAAGTTAGGTGTAAGAAGTATTGACAGTATTAAGCCATCAGACGCTAAAGAATGGGCTATTAGAATGAGTGAAAATGGTTATGCTTATCAAACCATCAATAACTACAAACGTTCTTTAAAGGCTTCATTCTATATTGCTATACAAGATGATTGTGTTCGGAAGAATCCATTTGACTTTCAACTGAAAGCAGTTCTTGATGATGATACTGTCCCTAAGACCGTACTAACAGAAGAACAGGAAGAAAAACTGTTAGCCTTTGCAAAAGCTGATAAAACCTACAGCAAAAATTATGATGAAATTCTGATACTCTTAAAAACAGGTCTTCGTATTTCAGAGTTTGGTGGTTTGACACTTCCAGATTTAGATTTTGAGAATCGTCTTGTCAATATAGACCATCAGCTATTGAGAGATACTGAAATTGGGTACTACATTGAAACACCAAAGACCAAAAGTGGCGAACGTCAAGTTCCTATGGTTGAAGAAGCCTATCAAGCATTTAAGCGAGTGTTAGCGAATCGAAAGAATGATAAGCGTGTTGAGATTGATGGATATAGTGATTTCCTCTTTCTTAATAGAAAGAACTATCCAAAAGTGGCAAGTGATTACAACGGCATGATGAAAGGTCTTGTTAAGAAATACAATAAGTATAACGAGGATAAATTGCCACACATCACTCCACATAGTTTGCGACATACATTCTGTACCAACTATGCAAATGCAGGAATGAATCCAAAGGCATTACAGTACATTATGGGACATGCTAATATAGCCATGACGCTGAACTATTACGCACATGCAACATTCGATTCTGCAATGGCAGAAATGAAACGCTTGAATAAAGAGAAGCAACAGGAGCGTCTTGTTGCTTAGTAGTACAAATGAATTTACTACTTATTTACCACTTCTGACAGCTAAGACATGAGGAAATATGCAAAGAAACGTGAAGTATCTTCCTACAGTAAAAATACTCGAAAGCACATAGAATAAGGCTTTACGAGCATTTAAGAAAATATAAAAAGATAATTAGAAATTTATACTTTGTTTTATATAAAATTTATATATAGTTTCTAAACTAACATACTCAATATTACCTCTAGTACCAATAATATCTATTGACCAAGAACTATTTTTAAAAATTACTCGATTATCATTAATAGATTTTTTACTATTTTCATACTGATTTAATTCAATTAAGACTATTTTCTTTTCCCTCAATAGTTCATCTTCAGTAATAGAAAGATTGAAAATCCTACTTATCAGTATTTTAAAAATTTTATTGAAATCTTCAGCTAGACAGTAACCACTTAAATTAATATAATCTCTAGATGTCTCTCCTTTAATAGCTGCACCATTCATATCAAACAATTCATTTAGTGATTGTTCATTCCCTGCTCGTATTAGTAAATGTTCAATAAGATGTGAAAATCCTAATTCATTTACTTGCTCAATACTAGTACCTGCAACAAACATCAATGAAAAATATGCAAATTTACTTGCTTGATTTTTTTTAAATATAATTTTCTTATTCATCAATTTTTAGAATCTCCCAGAGTTTACTTTTATCGAAATCATGACCACATGTAGGACAATGAGATTGCTTAGAGAAGTGCTTGAATTCATCTTCCCTAAAACTATAAAAATCAAATCTAAATAAAGTATTCCAAACATTACTATTTTTCTCTGTTACACAATCTAACCATTTCTTCACAACCCATGATGACAATAATAGAATATTAGTTAAAATATTTGCAGTTATTAATTTTCCATCATAGTTTGAAAATTTTTTAACTAAATTTTGAAAGTTATCACTATCTTGTTCATAAAGTAAACAATCAACACAGCCTATATTTTGAATATTAGGATTACAAAATAAGAGTTTACCTGCGCTACGTTGGCTAAAACAGTATATACTAGGGATATTAAATAAATAGCATGCTCTATTTACTAATCTTTGTGCTATATAAGGAGGTTCATCCATACAACAAAATACCCAGTCACTTTCAGAAATTTCTTTTTTTACAGCATCAACAGTGCTCATTTTTAATTTTCTTTTTGTGACTACACACTGATAATTACGTTTTAGAATACAATCTTTTACACAGTCAACTTTATATTTACCAATATCGTTAAAGGTAAACATAGATTGCCTATTTATATTATTTTCTTTAACAATATCATCATCGACTAAATGAAGTCGCCCTACCCCTAATTGGGCTAATTGTAATGCGATATGAGAACCACCGGCTCCACATCCTAGTATGGTAACTTTTAAATTACTCAATTTTTCAAGTAATTTAATCCCACCAATACCTTCACTAGAATAATAAGTTTCTAGTGATTCATTAATTAAATAGTGATCAATTTGATTTACAGGTCTATCTAATATTTCTAATAAATTACGATCAGAAAATTTAGATATATATTTTTCTATAATATTTTCGGATATATCATATTTTTTTCTTAATAAATCTTTAATTTCTTCAAAGCTATTAATTCCATTGCAACAAGAAATTAAATCTGACCAAAAATCTGAGTATCCTGTAATTTCTAATACATCAACATCATCAGCTCCAATTCTTAATCTGTCGTTCTTCCATTGGTAAACGATTCTATCCTGGTTCCATTTTGGGAAATAATTATCCATTTTATATCCTCAACTATTTGATAAAAGCATGCAAGATGAACATGCATGCTTCTGTTATACACGAGAAGTCGATTAATATTATTGACTTCTTTTTTATTAATACAAACTAATTTAAACTCTCTTTTTAAGAGTTTAAATTAACTAAATCTAAAATTATCTTAGATAAAGTACCAATTAGTTGTATCTTCTTCACGAATTTCTTCAAATTCTAACTCCAAAATGTTGAAATCTTCCATAATCATGATCATCACCTCCTTTCTATTATAAAACAATAATCTGATCAAACTCTTCCAATATTTCTGGATTTTGATCATGAGTAATGACAATAACAATTGCATCTTTAATGGATAGAATGTAATCCATTATTTCTTTTGCTTTTATTGGATCAAGGTTACTTGTAGGTTCGTCAAATATATAAACTGAATATGTTTTGACTAAAAACCTAGCTAAATCAATTCGTTGCTTTTCTCCTTCTGAAATGATTTGGTTTGATTGAGCTAGGTTTTTACGAAGGAAGTCTTCATTAAAACCTAAGGATTTTCTTAATTTTTCAGTTAAATGAAGGTTTCTAGCCAATTTGATATTCTCTAGAATATTGCCTTCAATCAGAAAGTCATTTTTTTGCACAAACGCAATATCTTTATATAACTCCTCTGAGGAAATATCAATATTCTGTTTTCCGTTGATTTTTATTTCTCCATCATAAAGATTTTTTGGATAATAATTTAGTATTAATTTTACTAAAGTTGTTTTCCCAGCTCCTGAAGCACCTATAATTGCATAGCGCTTGCCTTTTTTAAATTCATAGGAAAAATGATCAAATAATATTTTATTTTCAATTTCATAATGTAATTGGCTAATAGAAATGGTCGAAATGTTATCACAATCAATTGTACTTGTTTTATGGGAAGTTCCTTGATTTGTCTCATATAGATTTTCCTGGATATTATCAATAGACTTCCTGCGAAACAAAAATATGATACAATAAAACTATGAATTATGAATCAAGTAAAGTATTAAGTGATGCACGATTTAAGCGCCTTGTTGGTGTTCAGCGTACTACTTTTGAAGAGATGTTAGCTGTGTTAAAAACAGCTTATCAACGTAAACACGCGAAAGGTGGACGAACCC
>NZ_KQ970262.1:481660-572398 GCF_001579045.1 Streptococcus mitis
TAATGGACTTGCTACTGCTGATTAAATTTTTATTGTAAAGAATAGATTGTAATGGAGCAAAAACACCGTTTAATAATTGAATACTTGCTACTAGTAATCCAATAGTCAGTAAGTTATTTCTTACAAAAAAGATACCAGCGACCATACAGGATAGTTGAGAGCCAAAACTTAGTAAAATTCCAGTAGTTGAAGCTAAGTCTTTTAAGAATTGATATGTTTTTCTGGACTCTTCAAATTCTAAACTGATTCCCTGAATTTTTTCTTGGGTCCAGCTTTGAATATTTAATAACTTAATTTGTTCAAAACCATTAATAAAGTTTGTCATTTTTGACAAATAGTGATTATTTTGTAGAGAATAATTATTTGTTGATTTAGTCATTAACTTTCCAGGAATTTGTGATAGGAAAACCGTTATACTCGACAATAAAAGGAAGACTAATGCTAATCGCCATTCTATATAAATAATAGCAACCACACTCATGATAAGGCTCCCTAAATTTGCAATTAGAGAGATTTTAGGGATTAATAAATTTTCTTGAATAAGGTCACTGTTTTTGGTGATATTATTTAAGAAATCTGAATGGTTACGGTTGTCAGTTTGGTTAAATTCACGCGATAAATAATGTAATAAGAGACGCCTTTTTAGATCTAAAATAACTTTTTTTACATATTCGTTTTTAAGATAGGAATAGGAAGAAGAAATCAAGAACCACAGTAAAATCGAACCTACAGAAATAGTGATATGAAAGAGTAATCCACTATTTGAATTAGATATACTATCAAGTATTCTTCCTAATTGCAGAGAGAAGAATGTCATTAAAAGAGCACTTGTCAAACTTAATAAAATAATCAAGAAATATAGTAATTTATATTGTTTCATAATCTGGTTCATATCTTACTCCTTAAGTAACTCTGATGAGAATATTATAATCCAAATATGAAAATCAGAAACAAACTTCCCGTATTGGGGACGCAATGAATAGTTTACACTAAATATAAAAAAAAATTATAAAATAATTATTTTTTAAAATAAGAGGAGAACTCATATTTTTATTTAACAATGAATATATCACACTAAACCAGATAGAATATACAAGTTAATTTGTACCGAAATTACTATATATTATAAGAAAAATAGAAACTCTAAAGCATTCTGTACACTTTAATTTTAATTCATCTCTTTTTGTTTCTAATACAGAGTATTGAGACTGGATTATAAGCACATCAACAAAAAACTCTATTCAAACCTACCTTTGAATAAAGTCTTTTAACTATCTAAAAAGTTCACATTTTATGCTTATTTATGGAGTTAATGAAGCGCCAACTAAATCCTAGAACCAACATCAGATTGATGAAAAAGTACACAGCCGTAAAACTAGTTAAACCATGTTGTCTGATATCATCAAAATATAAACTAGGTTCAGTAAAGAACAGATAAATTCCATAGACCTCCACGAAAATAAGAAAACTGATAAAACCAATAAGGAAAAGTCCACTGGCAATAAGAAAGAGTCTCCATAAAAGAATGAGAATTCCTCCTACTGCTAAAAAAATTACTGGGATAAGGAGTAAATCATTCATGACTTTCTCCTTTCTAATCAATCAACTGACGATAATGGGTGGCAAGAGAGGAATCAAACTCTTCTAATTTTTGAACTAAGTCCAAATACTCTTCTTTTTCATGTTCTTCAAAGTCCACACCTTGATGATTCTGAAGAGCGATTTCCAATTGACTAGTGAGCTCTCGTTTAGAAAAACTGTAATCCCCTGTCACTTCCTCATAATGTTCCTTTAACTCCTTGTAGGCTTGGTATTCTTCAGGTGTTTGAAATCCCTGTACCAAAGCCTCTTCTAATTGATAATAGGTATCTTCCATCATAATCGTTACCTCGTTTCTTTCTATCTTTATTCTACCGCGCTTTTCTTTTCTTGTCCGCTATTTATATCTATTTTTTAATCTAATTCAAAAGAAAGTTGTTCTTGCTTTTCTTTTCCTTTTTCGTGGAATTGTCGTAAGGCCTGATCAATAATATCTAAATCCGTTTCTGTTTCAATCAATGGCGCGAGTACATCGTATTCGGCCTTTTTAGTTTGATAATCCTCTTCCTTTGGAAAATTTTTCTCAATTTCTACCTTAGCAGTAGTCCATTTATCCTTTAATTCATCCAATAAGTTCTGAGTTTTCACTTGGTCATCTTTAATGTGGTCTATCGTATGCTGAAGCCTTTGAATTGTCCCCAAAGGAGAATACAAATCCAAACTGACAGAATACTGATTTTCTCCTACAATCTTAACAGAGAAGGTTTCAGGAAGAGGCTGATTCGTTGGTAGACTAAGCATTTTAATGTCAAATCCTCGATAACTTGCTAGGGTTCGAAATTCTTTGCTGTCAGATTGATTATGACGGATAAGACGGTGTAGGGATTCACCTGCTTCAGCTCGTTGCTCAAAAACTTGTTTACCTATCGTCATAGAAAATGATTGGTCTTTCGACATTTCAGACTGTTGAATGTCGCCTTCATACTTGCTTAATCGTTTCTCAAGAATGGGCATATTTTCTTCACAGTAAGAGATTGTATGACGATAGTGATCCTTGCTGCGTTGAAAGGCGCGTCTTTGATTTTCTAATAGAGTTAGATCATTCTCTAGTTCCATCTTATATTTGAGATAAGGATTACCTGTTGCTAGTGCCTTAAAATCAGAAGCTGTCATAGTCTGTTCATCAATATCTTCCGCAGCACGAATCGGCTCCTTAGAAGTCATAATCTGCTTAATATAACGGAGTTTGTTCTCCTGAGTTGCCCATAGATAATTATCAAACGAACCTTTGGTAATATAGTGGTAAATATCCACTTCCTTGTTTTCATTTCCCTGTCGGATAATACGTCCATTACGTTGCTGAATGTCACTTGGTCTCCACGGTACATCCAGATGGTGAACTGCTTTCATCTTGCTCTGAACATTTAAACCTGTTCCTCCTTTTTCAGTTGAGGCAAGAAGAACCCGAACCTCTCCTGCATTAACCTTTCGAGACAAGCTATTCTTCTTTTCATCACTATTGGCATCATGTACAAAGGCAATTTCCATACTAGGGATTCCTCTATCAACTAATAAAGCCTTAATCTCAGAATAAACATCAAAGCCATTATCTTTTTTCTTAGGTGTGCCAATATCTGAAAAAATCATCTGAGTAGCCTTATTTTCCATTCCCTCACGATAAATTCTTTCAACATTATCCACTACCTGAAGCAGTTTATGATTGTCTGCTAGACTATAACTAGAGTCCAATAAACGCATATCAATAGCTAGTTTCCGCGCCTCACCCGTAATCTTCAACATGTTATCCTGGCTCGGATCAACTGTTCCACATTTGACCATATCTGACCTCATAACTAATTCTTCTAAATAGAGTTTCTGGTTTTCAGTTAACTCACTCTCAATAGGGATAATATGAGCTTCTGGAACAGGTAAATCCAACATATCTTGTGTTTGAATGTCGGCTGTTTCTTTATAGATTTTCATCAACTCAGGTAGATTGACAAACTTTTTAAATCGTTTCTTAGGTTGGTACTTATCCCCTGTAGGAGCTAATTCCATAGAGTTTTGAATTTCTCCAAAAGCACCTACCCAAGAGTCAAAATAATCAACTTGATAGCGTTTTAAGATATCTGGTTGAATGTAGTTCATCATAGTATATAACTCACTAATAGAATTGGAAACAGGTGTTCCTGTCGCAAAGACAATGTTTTTAAAATCATGTTCTTCCTGAATCTGTCGAACCTTCATTTCCATATCCACATTCTTCTTAGACGTTGTATTGGTAATCCCTGCTACATTTCCAAGTCCAGTAATTGGACGTATATTTTTAAAGTGATGTGCTTCATCCACAAAGAGAAAATCAATTCCTAAGTTCTCAAAATCAATAAAACTATCACGATTAAAGCGTTGGAGTTCTTCCAATTGTCTCTCAAGACCACTTATTGATTGCTCTGCTTCTTTAACGGTGTACTTATTTTCAGAATGTGTTTTAATCTCTCGTAGTTCATTGAGTTTGTCCTCGATATAATTCATCTGTCTTTCCTTACTGACAGGGATTTTTTCAAATTGAGAATCCCCAATGACAATGGCATCGTAATCTCCTGTAATGATACGTGACACAAATTGTTTTCTTCTCGCCTTCACAAAATCTTTCTTAGTGGTCACAAAGACTTTTTTAGTAGGGAAAAATTTCATGATTTCTTGGCCAAACTGAGCAGACAAACTAGAGGGCACCACATACAAGGGCTTATGAACCATCCCCAACTCCTTTAATTTAAACCCAGCACCAAGCATGGTCAAGGTCTTTCCTGAACCTACCTCATGAGCTAATAAAGCTCTTTTTTCTTCTACGATTCTTTGAATAGCATTCTCTTGATGAGGACGAAGACTGATGTTTTGTGCCAAGCCATCAATGACTAGATGGCTACCATCATACTCTCGACTAACTGTTCGATTATAAAGACGATTATAGCTTTCCTCAATGACCTGTTGGACTTCTGGATACCGTGAGACAAATTCTTGAAAGAGCTCTTGTAAATGCTGCTCTTTTGCTCTTAGAACAGAGGTTTTTTCCAAATCTGTGATAGTCTTTTTCTTTTCCCCTTCCGTAACAGTCATGGTAATCGTCGGTTGGTTCGAATTAAGTAAATTCTCAAAAATCTTTCTTCCTGTATCATAACGTGACCCACTAACTCCAAGACTACTATCTTTGGCACTTGGATAGCGATAAACAAATGATGTCCTTAAATGAACCTGGCCATCGACAGGATTCACTTCAATGACTTGTTCAACATCTGGCGAAGACAATTCAAATTCACGATTGGTAAAACATTCAAAGGCAAATTTACCATAAACGGATTGAGGAATCCAACGTGACCCTATTTTGAACTCAATATCTGCCAGATGAATCCGTGGAGGGCGAACAGATTCTAACAAATCTAAAGCATGAGACCAGTCAAATTCTTGGTTGTTTTCATCTACTAATAGTTGAACTACTTCTATCTTATTGAGAATATCTCCTGACAAAAACTGGTTCTTAGAAAGATATTTTCTTTCCCCTCTTAAATAACTTTCTGGATCCATTAAAACCTGGTCACCTAACTCATCTAAAATAGCAGCTTGGCTATGTTCGGGATAAATTGATACCATATAGTCTAAATCAACTCCTCTACCATCCGATAAACTGGAGTTTAAGGCATCTAAAGCCGTTGATACTCTTGTAATCTCTCTCTCTGGTCTAACCAATGCTTTCTCAAAGGCTAAAGATTTTTTATATTTTACTTTCTGGTCTTTAGAATCGATGTATTCATCTTCTAAACTTGCTAGTAAAGAATACTTATCGTCACTATCAAATAAGTTCCGATTGACTGAGGAATTCAAGTATCCAAATTGACTTACAAAGCGGTCATAGTTATGATTGAGTTTACTAAGTAACACCTGAAATTCTGTCCGACTATAATCTTGATGACGTTGAATTTCAATTAAGGCTTGATAGGTCTCTCTCAAATCAACCATGCCCTTAATACGACTAATATCCTTATCCGATAAGGGACTTTCATAAAAGACAGTTTTTTTGAACAAGCCCTTATATTTCCCTCTTTTACTCGCTTCTTCTGACTTGTAAACATCTAGTGCTTCCTCATCTGTCAAATGAAGTTGCACGAATCGGTCTATTTTATGTTCAGACAAAGAACTGTCCCAAGCTCTAAAATCTCCCTTCTCATCTACATAATAACTAATTTCGTCTACTTTTGAACTTTTCCGAATGCCATGCGTATCTCGGTAATAAATTTGATTTCCCTCATATCCAAAAGAATAGAGCGCTAAGTCCTCACGTATACGACTTGGAATAGAATTATCCACTTCTTCTTGGATAAAAACAGGTGCTTTCAAAGAATTGTCAATTGGTTTAGGTTCTTCCACATTCTCTAACGCTTCCATAATGTCAGTAGTTAATGTTTCTGATACCCCCTTAACATTGAGAGTTCCTCCATTAAAATTACGTACCTCATATTGACCCAAAACTTGTGTATTGTATTTCCCATCAAAATATGGATTAATCCAGACACGTTTATCCTCTTCAAAGGGAATAGAGCCACTAAAGACAAGCTCATCTTCATTAAGATTCTTTGCTTGATCCTTTTGAAAGAAGAGGAGGTCTGTGGTCACTCGAGTACCTGCAATCTTTTTAAAAGCCGTATCTGGCAACCGAACTCCCCCTAAAAAATGAGTGTTGGATTTAATTTCTTGTAAGACATTATCTGTCCGCTTATCCATTGTCCCGATAGATGAGATAATCGACACTTGTCCTCCATCTCTTACTAAATCAAGTGAGTGTTTGACAAAGTAATCATGAATCATATAAGGTTTATCATAGTTTTTATCTGCAATCCGAAAATTTCCAAACGGAACATTCGTTAAGACTAAATCAAAACTATTATTTTGATAGGGAACTTCTTCAAATCCTCTCACTTCAATATGGGTATTGGGGTGGAGTTGTTTTGCGATTGCGCCTGTCACGCTGTCTAATTCAACTCCATAGAGTTCTGATTTCTCTCGTATACTTCTAGGCATAGCCGCAAAGAAGTTCCCAGTCCCCATAGAAGGATCTAATATCCTTCCTCCCTCAAAACCATCATCCAGTAACTTTTGCCAAATCTGGCGAATAATCATTGGGTCTGTATAATAGGCTGTGAGAGAACTTTGTTTCATAGTGGAGTATTCTGATTTACCTACTAAGCTCTTAAGAGTTAAACGTTCTGTTTCATACTTTGGGTTGAGTTCATCGAAAAATTCATTGGCAAGACCGCCCCAGCCGACATACTTGGCTAGTAGCTCTTGTTCTTCTGGGGTCGCTTGTCGTCCCTCTTTTTCTAATCTTTTAACAAGTTCAATTGCGGCGATATTCGTTTCAATTTTTTCTCGATTTGTATTAGGATAAAAGTCCTCTAAATCATCTGGAAAAACAAAATCTTGAACAGAGACATCCGTCTCTTCTATATCTGAAATAAGCGTTTCTGTTTCCTTATCTTTTTCCTTTTCATTTTCATTTTCTTCTTCCAGATAGGAAAACAAATCTATTTCCTGACTTTCACTTGATGAATCAATCTCAATCTCTGAATCTTCTTTTTCAAGTTCTACGAGAGACAATACTTGTTCAATCTCTTCTAAACTGTCCAAGTATAAGATAGGATTTTCTTCAAATAACTGGTTGGAATCATTGAATAGCTCTAGGCGAACTAAGTCATTTAAGTGTGCATTTTCAATCGAAACCAACTGAAATACTTGTCCTTTATAACTTACTTGTGAACCGATTGGATATTCCCTCAAAGCTTCTTCTACAATTTTATCTACTTTAGATAGGGAATGAACTTCCACATTTTCTTCTACCTGGTCAATATTATCTAAAGGTAAGACCGCTTCCGTTACTTGCTTAGACTTTTCTCTTATAGCCTTTACTTCATCAAAATAAGTAATAATTTTCAGCTTTTGTGTCAGTGGGAGTTGTGTGTAGTTTTCTTCATGATGGACAAGATCCGTAACGATATCTAAAGTAGCCATCAATTCTGAACCCAAATAGGCTAGAACATCTCCTTCTTTTTCTTCAAAATGAATCTCAAGAACTTCTTTTTTTAGTTCTTTGGAATCAACCATTAGAAGAAACTCCTCTATATCTCTACTAATGCGGTCAGATAGATTATTCGCAACCCGATAGACATTGACTAAATTGACATCCTGATTCTGATGAAATACAAGCTCACTTAATGGTGTTAGCTTCTCTTTCTCAGATTGGATGTAAAATCGAGTGAAAAGATTATAGGTTGCGACTTCTAGCACCAAGTTTTTCTCAAAATTACTTAATTGAGATAATTTACTTAGACCTGCTTGTCCAAAATTTCTTGTGTAACTTTCTAAATCTTGGTCATTATTTTCAGAACTGGCCTCTAGGAAAGAGATAATATCTTGATGAAACGAATAGACATGAGGTATCTCCTCTATCTTGCCCTCTTCAGTCAAAAAACTCTCTACCAAATTCTGCCATTTCTCATCAAAATGTTGCGCTTGATAACGAAGAAATAAGTCCATTTTCTCCCTATCTTTTGGAATTGTTCCACGAAACATAGCCAATAATTGTATTACTTCCATACTCGCTCCTTTCATCTATACGAAAATAGGAGAATCGCATGATTCCCCTACAACTCTATCTCCATTTCAACCTTTTGAGGACTGATTTCTAAATCAATAGATAAAAGAGAAACGGCATCCGTTCTCATGTAGTAAGTATATAAGTCTTCTAGGTCTTGTTGGTTTTCAATCCCTGTTTCAATACTAATCAGAGCCTGTATAAATTCCTTGTAGTGACTCTCCATCATATCTGAAATCTTTTGTTTCATTTCCATAAATACTGAGGACGGTTCAGTGATACTTGTTTGGTCTATGTCTTGTAAATCCTTTTCTAAGGGATTGGTTCCTTCTTCTATTTCCACTAAATCTGAACGACCATCACCATCAGAATCTGCGCTAAGAGGATTGGTTCCTAGCGCAAATTCTTGAGCGTCAGTCAGTCCATCTTGATCCGAATCACGTTGATAAATGGCTTCCATATACTTCCTTCTTTCTTAGTTAATCTTTTTTCACTCCAATCCTACCAAATATTCCTTGAAAGAAGTATCACAACAAAAAAGAGAACGAGCCAAAACTACGTTCTCCTTAAAATGATAAAAATATATTTTATGCCACAAAAGATATCTAAACTAATCTTTTAAATAATAAAAAAGTTCCGACGTTTGTAAATGTTTTGAGTAAATTGAAATTACTTTTTGACCTTTTGGAAATACTGTCTTTCTCTTCAAATCTAATAAAGATTGAGGAACAATTTTCCTTGATGTCTCTTTCAATGTTAATGCTAGTATCTGTTTTCTTGTACGTAGAGCATAATCAAACTCTAAATACAAATAACGTCCTGAACCAGTTAAATGAACATGCGTTCCCAATAACTCCTCAATGGATCCTAAAACCTGTAACTTTTGCATTGTGGTTCCATCTTTTTTTATTTTCAACTCATCAATTATGACATGCCTATTTAAACAATCGTCAAAGAAACTGCCTGCACCTTTTCGGTAATCAACACCACATAGGTGCATGAAATTAGTAGGTGAAAAATGAAGTTCAACACTTTCTATTTCTGTTTCATAATACATGATTTTGCCAACGAAGTGTTCTTTAAAAAAAGAAGCCGCGATTTGTAACTGAGTAAAAAAACGCTGAAGTTTTATTTTTTCGGTGTAATTTGGATTACGATAATCTCTAGAATTTGCCATATTTTCCTCACAAAAAAGGTGGTTTACAGAGTCTGTAAGCCACCTAGTCAGTCGGTTTATTCTGGTGTCTGCCACCGCTTGGCCCTTACGTCCAAGATTGCTATCGGATTTCGTTCTGGTGTCCGCCACCGCTTGGCCCTTATGTCCAAGATTACTATCAGATTGACCATGAGCCGACTACTCATCTACACTATTTATTCTACCTGAAAATGGTTAAAATTTCAAGTGTAAACTCTTCTATTTCGTAGTATAAGCAAAACTAATGGCACTATCTGCTTGAGAGATTTTTCTAAAGGTATAGTTAGGGTTGCCACCATAGTTGGTTTCGGACACGAGGAAAGAACCATCATCATATACCTTCTCTACAAAAGCCACATGACCGTAGATGGCTGGTGTGCCATGTGTACCTCCCACAAAAGAAACAATGGCACCTGCTCTTGGTGTAGAGCCAGTTTCCCCACCAAGACTTGAAGCTGTCGTAACCCAGTCCTGACCATTTCCCATGGTATTAATGATTGAAATCTTCTCTCCGTTTCTACCTTTTAGCTTTAATCCTAACTGGTTCATACGAGCCGCAACACCCCATGTACATTGTCCATAGGCATAGGCCATACCATCTCCACCACCAGGAACAGAATGATCATACAAGTCCCCACGAACCCCTTCAAGGGATTGTGGGTCACTTTTTGCCTGTCCTCCATTTGTTTGACTAAAGCCTTTTTCAATTTGATAATACCATTCCGTTGCTCTAGTTTGTCTTTCCAGTAGTTTGTCACCAGAATTTCCCTCCCAATAGGTAAGGAAGAGTTGGGCGAGATTGGCTGCACTACCCGTATTTTTAAAGAAATCCTTTAACCAACTTTGATAGTAAGGACTATCCCCATGAAGCATAAAATCAAGTTGGAGGTCTAAATCATACCATTTCTTATTTTGGGTGCGTGCATAATTTAACAAAGCTGTATGACGTGTTGACCCATCTGCGGTATCCGTCCATTGACCTAACCCCAAACCTCTATGAAGGATATTAGGATAAGCACCACTATAAATGGCTGGACCTCCAATCGCTAACCAGCTTTCATCATCCCATGAGGAATCGGTAGCGCCAACTGGAGGAGATAAATAATCCCCTTCAGCTCGTTTAGGATTGATAGAAGATTCTACCGACCAATTTCCTAAAATAGCCGCAATGGCTTGGGGACTTGCCCCTTGAGATTTCAAAAACTCATAAATATGTTTTGCTCGTTCAAACTCATCCCCACCAAACTGACCAATGGCAGGTAAGATAGTTGTCTGAAGTTGAATGACTTTTGGAAAATAAAATTGCGGATTGACATACACCAATTTTTCTTTCTTGTTCTTATACTTTTGATAGGAAACTTTCAAACCTGTATCGTCTGGTGTCTCACCAATAACATCACCAGTTAAGACCCTTGTTCCCTCAATCGCACGGCCATTATGAATAGAATACAAGGTCAATCGACTCTCATTCTCTCCTTTTCCGTTAGTAAGGATAACATCATCTCCGTCAAGAGATACAACTCCATCCATTGGTGCGACAATTGTTTGGTGAGCCTTCGCTTCTAGTAGAATGTACTCTTGAAGAGTAGGTTTTCCGTCTAAATCATAGTATCCATAACGATAAGTCATGGTTAGACTATCTTCGTTGCTTTTCCCCTCAAATGGATTGTCTAATTCCTGCATGGAAGCATACACACCCTCTTCTTTTAGTTCCTTTATTTCCTCTTGATCGTCTTTCGATAGTTTATACTTAGGAGTTTCATAGAGGTCTTGCATGGATTTCAAATCTTCCCCATCGTTTAAATCATGCCACAAAGTAGACAGATAATCCTTGTAAGTTTCTGAACTAAATAAGTGAACTGGTTTGTGTAACTCATAGTCATGGAATTTAAAGTTCATATACCCCATCACATCATCAACTTTTGTGTAATAAGTAATTCCTTTGTCATTTGTGCGAGTATGTTCTGCATCTTCCCAAGTTAGGTGGGTATAAGCTTTTGTTAATTCAAATTCATCTTGTTGAATCAAACTAGCAGATGAAAATCCTAAAAAGAAGCTCATCATAAATAAGAGAAGAAAGACTATTCCTCCAACTATCCAGGTTACAGGATTTCCAGCCGCAAATGTAAAGAAGGAAAAGGCTACTTTTAGTTTTTGATAGATATTTCGGACACTTGTAAGACCTTGTTTCTTTAATTTTCGAAACCGATTTTTAAAGGAACTTGGGTTATCTTTCGCTAGTTTCCATCCTTTTCCATCTTTAAAATGATGGTATCGCTCTTTTGTGTTGCTCAGTCTTTTCTTGGTAAAACGACCTGTTGCTTGTCCTGTTTTGACACTAGCTTTTCCAAGGTTATAAGAAAGCCGACTGTAGCGTTTCCCTTTTCTAATGGTCTCTTGAAGTGTGCGATAGCCTTCTAAATCTTCATTTTCTGAAGCTAACTCTCCTCCTTCACGTCCAAGGACATAAAGAAAAGTTTTGGCTTTCCTACTTACTTTTTTGGACTTATAGGCTTGTTTAGTAGATTTTAGATTCTCTTTTGCGGCCTTGACTTCTTTCTTAGCTTTTAATTCTTCTAAACTCTTCCCTTGAAAGAAAAAATTAGATTTTGCTTTCGATTCCTGACCGTAGAGAAATTTTTGATTGGTTTTTCTTTCTTTACGACTCTCTTTTCTTTCTTCTTTTGCTTCTACCTTGGCTTCTCTAAATTGCTTCTTGGCTATTTTCAATCGTTTCCTAGCATGAGGCAATCGTCTGTCTCTTAATTCTTTACGAGTCAAAAGAGATGGAGGACTATTTTGAAGAATATGATTGTAGTCTTCATTTGCTTGTTTTACTCTCTCCTTTGAAGCTTCTCTCATCTCCTCTAGCTTTTGCTTTATCTCTTTTTTCCATGCTTTATCATCCAGTACAGCGGAATCTTTTTTCTGTTTCCTCACCTCCTTCTTTCCTTTTTTCAAGAATTTTTTCTCATCTTTTAGGCTTCTTCTAAATGCCTTTCGGGCACGTATGATTTCTTTTTTATCCTTCATTTACCTTCCCCTTAATTAGAAGCCATTTTATCAGGATCCGTACTCATGATATCAAACAATTGAGTACCTTGAGGAATCTTATTTTTAAAGGGTACGACAACTGAACCAGCTTTTATCAGTCCTGCCCCTTTTTCTGGATTGACAAGGTATTTTTCGAGTTCTTTTGACAAGCCTAAGAGTTGAACTAGTTCTTCTCGGTCATTTTTTGCTTGCTTGAGGAGAATCATAAACTCACTATTGGCAATAATCCGTCTACCGTTTGGATCTAACAATAAGGTTTCGACATTTTGGGTTATCCCAGTCGGACTAGCTCCATATTTTCTGACACGACTCCACAATTTAAAGAAGAAATCACTGGCATATTTATCTAATAAGAGAAGCTGCATTTCATCAAAATAAATCCAGGTCTTCTTCCCTAATTTTTGATTCCGAACGACACGATTCCATATCTGATCAAAAACAACCATAAGGGCGATTTGTTTCAGCTCATCTCCTAACTTCTTAACGTTATAAATCAAGAAATTAGATCCTGTCTGAATATTGGTCTTATGAGAAAAAATATCAAGAGAACCTTCGACATACAGTTCCATATCAAGTGCCAAATTCTGCGCTTCTTCTTCTGGCTGTTGACTCAAGACAAAGACCCATTCTTCCAAAGAGGGCTCTTTAAATGACTGATAGGTGAGTCTGGTAACTCGGTCGATAATCGATTTTTCTCTTCCATCCATTTTTCTATCCAATAACTTGCCAATAAAGGATAAAAGAAATTCTGATTTTACCTTTACAGGATCTTCATCCATATTTTCTTCAGACAAGTCAAGGACATTGAGATAGGTTTGGGAATCTGGCGCAATATCAATCATTTCTCCACCAAAAGCCCGTCCAATGACACTGTACTCTGCTTCTGGATCCACAATGATAATTTCAGTATTTTCACCAGATTCCTTGATTTTGGTCGTGATAATCTCATGCTTGGTTGCCATCCCTTTCCCAGCTCCAGATGTTCCTAAAATCAGACCAGACGGTGTATTTAATAGGCTTCGATCAATGGTAATAATATTGCTTGAGATTTGATTGATACCGTAATATTTCCCACTACGGTCTTGTAAGTCTACTGAAGTCCAAGGTGAGTTCACTGCTACATTGGACGTTAATAAACTCCGTGATACTCCCTCTAAAAAATCACAACCAAATGGCAGCAAACTATTAAAGGCTGCTTCTTGCATATATGGAAGTTTATCAATCATTAGGTCATTTGAGCCGGCCACTTGTTGAATCGTATCTAGAGCTTGTTTAAGTTCTTCTTCATCCTGACCAAAAACACCAATCAAGAAGACCGTTTGAAATAGTTTATCTCCTGTCTCTGTCATGGTTTTTAAGAGTTCCTCAGCTTCATCGATATTGCTTTCTAATACATGACCTACTTTTTCCAAATAGATACCTGTACGAGCTAGTTTTTGTTGTTCCCCAATCTTTTGGGATTCCATTAAGGTCTTCTTTGTTCGTAGTTTCTTCATGGCATCTGCCTTGGTCGAACTTTGAGCATGGAGGCTCACAATCAATTCCAAATCTCCTTGCATGAGATCTCGAATAAACTGATCCCCTAATTCCATGCCGTAGTCTCTCACATAGACAATCTGCAATAATCGGTCATTGATTTGTAGGTAATTCTTGTTTTTAAAATCCAAGAGATTAGGCGCTATGAAGTGACGAGTTGTCTGACCGGATCTCGTTAAATCACGGTAAGAAAAAGGAAGATGGTGTTCTCCTCTAAGCATATCTGCCAACAAGTTGACACGGTCTTCTCCAGCCAAGGATTCAAAGCGAGCATCAATTTCTGAGAAACCACTCTTGAAATATTCGCCAATTTGAGACAAGGAACGATAGGCTTGTTTTGGATTAGAATCCTTTCTACCAAAACTAATCAGTTTCACAGCTGAAAAATTATTTTCACCACTGTCTAAATTCTGATTCATCATCCGATTCAATTCTTTACGATAGGTATCATATCCATCTTCTTTTTCCTCATACAAAACACTTTGTCTAAACTTTTCTAAATTCAATCTTTTATTAAAGATAGTCAATTGGAAGTTGGTTTGGTCGTCTAAAGAGTTAATCAAATCAGAATACTTCTCAATGATTGCGCCTTTATCTTCTAAACCAACGGTCTGGTAATTGACATCACCAAGTAAATAGCTTTGTGAGAAATAATCTTCTTTTACCTGCATCAGACCATTTTGATACAGGGCTTGATAGGAAAGAGTATTAGCCGTTGATGGTAACACTTCCTCTTTTTTTCCTTTAACTTCTTCCTTTTTATTAGTCATTGAAGCTTTTTGTTTCTTTAATGTATTTGATTTTCTTTTCATGTTCAGGTCCTTTCTTTCCTGTAATTGTGCGTAGGGGAACCGTTAATTCAAAATGAAGACGGTATTTCAAATAATGTTCAAAATATAAATCATTGGGTTTATAGACTCCAAAAAGCATGAGGGGGATGGTAAAAGCAAATACAAAACCGTAAACAAACCAATCTCCAAATTGCCAGAAAAAGAGATTCAAGCCCAAAACAATAATTGTGACAATAAAGGCTGGTAAAACAAAGATGATTTGTCTTGTGGTGAAACCTAACCAAGCCCTGTGTTGGTATTTTGAAATGTCTTTAAAGACACGTGTATTCATGACTTTCCTTTCTAAAAAGGCTAAGAAGCAATCACTTCCTAGCCTTTATCTAATTACATACCTAAGATTGAGCGAGCCGTACGTTGAGAACCAACGAGGGCAATAATCAGTAAGATAGCTTGTATTAAACTACCAAACATAATCGCAAGAGATTGCAGGACTCCTGCACCATTTGAAACAGCTATTTTCCCAGCAGATTCAAATAAAGGAACAAGAGAAACAATCAGAAAAATGAGAACCCCTTGTACCGCATAGACCATAATATTTTTTAAATAGCCAATACCAATAGACTTCCATTCATCACTTAAAAATGTTGGAATCGTAAGAGGGGCAAATGGAATCATAAGGTAGAGTTGAATAAATCGAATAGATACCAAAAGATTGACCATGGCTGCACTTACTATCCGAACAAGCCAAATGAGGAGGGCGAAAAAGCCCACAATCATCCGGCCAATAAATCCTGACCCTTTTAATCCAGAGATGGTATCATACTTTGCGCCACCGTGAGCCACAATCGAGGCCACTTGTTCAATGGCGTGACTCGCAATCCCGATGATAGCTTCTACAATAACGGTAGTGTTGGTAATTACCACTGCGACCATGATATAACTAATCAACATCGGGGCTAATGCTTCAAAGGTCATCGCTCCACCTGAGTTAGCAATCTTCTTTGCCATCTTCGAAAATTCTAGGATGAGAACAACTGATAAAATCGCAACTCCAAGAGGTTGCATGACACTTTTAGTAATACTAGACATGTACGTCCATACTGTTGGATTGTAGCTAGATAGAGATTTAATCAGATCTACCGTAGATTGTAAATCTACATTAAATCCTTCAAATAAATTTTCAGCTGATATTTTTTCAGATGCAAGGTAAACAAAGGGTGAGACTAAACTAAGATTCATGTCATTGTTTATCCTCCTAAATTGAAATTTGAGTTACAAAGGCTCCAGCAGCCCCTACCATAACACCACCGACAATTTCAAGAATGGCATTCCGAACACCTGGGCCACCATCTTTAATGTTGGTTGCAAGGTTAACAATCCCCACAACAACGAGAAAGGCACCAACCGCAATCAATCCCTTCTGCAACAAAGACATAGCTTGTGCAAACATAGCACTTGCGTCTACTCCATAAACAAAACCTTTAAAATGCGTAATCATCTATTTCCTCTTTTCTATTTTTATTTTAAACTAGATTCAAAAGTTAAATCACGAATTCTAAGGCCATCAAGATGATTTTCTTGTCTTTGATTCAAAGGATTGATTTGATAGTTCCACCACCGTTCATCGCTTTCTTGATTAGCTAGGTACTTCCAGTTTGGATGCTTGGTTGAATTGTATTTTTTGCTTTTAAAGACAGGCATATTGGCAATTCGAACCAGGCATTCATGCCGTTTCATATTTCCAACCTCATCGGGTGTCATTAAATCACGAGCAATCTTTTGATGAGAAAGGGATCCTGAACCTGCCTGGCCAAAGGAACGACTAGTATTTCGAACATCAATGGTTTGTTTACCGAGTAACCCACTCATAAATTTAAATGTATCTTCATCATTACCACCTAAGTAGACTAAACTATCACAGTTCCCCAAAATGGTTTTCCAAGCTTCTTTTTCTTTATAGAGCCCTTGAAGTTGGGCAATATTTTGAAGAATGGGAACGAGACTCATATTACGAGAACGAACTGTTGAGGTTTGTTCAGCAAAATCTGGAATTTCTCCGATATTTGCGAACTCATCTAAGTAGACTCTCACATGAAGAGGCAATTGACCCTTAAAATCAATATCTGCTTGTCTTGTTAGGGTTTGAAATACGGTTGAAAAAAAGAGGGCTGAAAGAAAGCGAAAGGTACTATCGTTATCTGGGATAACTAGGTAAACCATTGATTTTTCCTGGCCCCATGTCTTCATATCAAGGGTATCTTTTTTGGTCAAATCCATGACACTTTGAATATTGAAGAGGGCAAATTTAGCAGTGGTTACAGCTATAACAGAATCCAGAGTCTTATCCTTATAATTTTGAAAGTCTGCCCAATTTCGCATGGTAAAATTTTCAGTTCCATACTTTTTAGCATAATTTTCAAATAGAATTTCTAAGACACTTTTATCTTGGTTTTCACCCTTGGATAAGTGTTTAATGAGTTTTGAGATTTCAGCAAAACTTGGATAACGCCCTCGTTTTTTTCGCTCTTCCACTTCTTTTTTTTGACGTTTCAACAAGTTTTGGTATTCTGTTTGACTCAAACGACTCTCTTCAATGAGCTGTTCTCTTGTTTTGGGTGGATTATAGAAATCGACCAAGTAGGAGGCTAAAGCTCGTACCAAAGTCATAGAAGCTTCATCCCAAAATGGATCACTACGGGAGCCAGAGCCTTTGGTGTTATTGAAATAAACCGTCAGCATGCGATTCAAATCATTTTCTGTCTCTATATAGCGAAAAGGATTGAAGCCATCTGAGTTCTTCATATTGACTAAATCTAACACCTTTACTTGGTAGCCATGTTCTAAAAAGAGTTTGCCTGTTTTCTCGGCCAAGTGATCTTTAGGATCCACGACAATATTTGAACTATTCATCTGAATCAGATTGGGTTTCACAAAGCGAAATGTCTTCCCACTTCCTGAACCTCCTATTACCGCAATATTCTTATTTCTATCATATTGGGGTGGTTTTTTATCTAATAATGTCAGACGAACATCTTGTGCTAAGATCGTATCATGAGAAAATTCCTTACCGTAAAAGAGCTTCTTTTCTTTTAGAGTTCCAAAACGGGCGCTCCCGTATTCTACTCCTTCTCGGTATTGTTTTTTACCAGTCTCTAGATAGAGATAAACTAGTAACATCATCACAAAACCTAGTAGAAAAAAAGCACTTGATTTTCCAGTAAAGGAAACATTCCATGGCGACTGAATAACTTCATCTTGACCTTCCATCAGGAGATGAGTCCATTTATCTAAGCTATTTCCAGTATAGGAATCATACAAAAGCGTCAAACGATGAAAAAGATAGCCTAGTAAGATGCCTAACAGTGAGAATAGTAGGAATTTCTTTCCACTGTACATCATCTCACCATCTCTTTCTGTTTGACGGCTCCTTCTTGTCTAAAGGTAATTTGGGATTTAGCTTCATCAATAGCATCGTCTAATGACTGATCCATGGTAAAATCAGCTAATTTCTCCGGATCATTAACCATTTTTTCTAACAGATGGTCTAAATGATTGTCTAGAATCGAACGGTCTTTCGTGTAGAAATGTAGAGAATCCCCTTGCCAAGCGAGGGCTAAAGGAATCTCTTCTTTTTCTAAAAAAGACTTAAATTTCTCTATATCAATTGGTTTGTCTAAAAAATCTTTTTTCAGATTAATCGTATCAATCGAATAAGGAGATTGTAGCAATTCTTCTAATTTCTGCACTCCTATCTTATAGGCGGAATCCTGTGCTAAAGCCTGACGTCTAGACCATTCTAGAATCTTTAAAAGACTTCTTACAGTAAATAAAAGACTACGCTCTGCATATTGAACTGCCATTCGTTCCTGTTGTTCAGAGGACATCTGATGCCTCCTTCTTAACAAATAGCAGCTTTCCTTCTTTATAACGATAAGCTATCAATTTCTGACGTTGCTTAATCGACTTGACAATCTGCAGTAGATCTCTCGAATAAGGTTCTCGAAGAGTAACTTCTACTGCTTTCCCATCAACGATACCAACGCGTTTAAATTCAATGTAGTCTTTTTTGAGATGTCCTAAGCCCATACCAAAGGGAAAGTGATGAATCAATTGGATGGTACAACCACCTTTATTTCCCATTTGTTTCAAATCATACAAGTTTACTACTTTCATGATTAACTCCTTTATCTAGTTTGTCGCATCGTTTAAGTCTGGTAACGATAAACTCCGTGTCTGTTAGAAAATTCTCACACACGTCTTGTGCCAGTTGCCCTTCACAGGGAAATACTCTCAGTCCCTACTTACACAGGCACGCTAATCAAGACGGAGTGGATTCAATTTTCAAAGAACAGGTATCTTTATTATAGATAAGAGTAGTTGAAATTTTTATCACATCTTTGGAGTTGTTGGAATAATCAGGTAAGTACTAATTTCTAGCTCCTCTCACAACACCCTACATACCTTCTATGTTTTATGAACAGTAGCTATCATTTACATTTTCAAACTACCATTCTATCAGACTAGAAGTCAAAATAGACGCATCTACTTCGAGAGATACTCATTTAATGGTTCAGCAATTCGCTCTACATCCGTTACAGAAATTTCATCACTATCACTTCTCATGATTTGTTATTAGTTCACTTTGAGGGGCTTGCTCATGAAACCAAACAGCGTAAGTCGTAAAAGAAAAAAGCAGTACAAGATTGAACTGCTTTTACGGATTCAGATAAAATAACTTTAAAATATAGAAGATATCTATTGACTGTAACTATAATTGATTTAAATTTATAACTTCATCTGCTTGATTCCAAATATCGGGATTATGAGTTGCAATGATGATTAGACGATTTTCATTTTTCAAATCTAATAATAATTTCATAATTCCTTGTGAAGTCGTAGGATCGAGCGATGCAGTCAACTCATCCGCAAGTATTAATGGTGGATTTTTAAGAATGATTTTCGCTAAAGCAACACGTTGTGCTTCACCGCCAGACAATTCATATATCTTTTGTTCCAGATGAATATGAGTTAGACCAACTCTTGCTAATACATCTTTTTTTAACTTATCTTTTTCTATATAATTACATTTAAGATTTACTAATCCTAAATCTAGATTAGTAGAAACATTTTCATTATCTAACAAACCAAAATTTTGAAAAAGATATCCTGATACTGTCAATAAAAAAGCTTAGAAAGGCTTAAAGCCTTATCCAAGCTGATATTTGTTCATCTAATTAATAATCTAAATAAAGGATCTACTTCACTTTCATAATACGAACTAAATTGGCTCTTTCTGCCTCCTCTAGTTTCAATTCTATATAATGAATAGTTTCCGACAAGTTTGGAATAATCGAGTATTCTAAACCATTTACACGTCTACGTGTTTTTTCTATTTCATCAGCCATTAACTGACACGTTTTTTCAACTTCTGCCAGTCTTAGTAATTTATCAATTAAACTATTCATTGTAGCAAATACATCATCCATTTCACTATTAGAAGATAAATAGCTGTATTCACTGTTCTCATTTTGAGAAGTAATATTCATATGCATTCTAGGAACTGTTACACTCATGATATTTTCTTTCTCAACAAATAATTCAATTTCTTTCGATGGAATTGAAAATAATTCCTCCACCATTTGAGAATTCTTTAATGATTTAGCAACTGCAAAGGATTTTAGATTATCAATTAGATAACTTTCTACTTCTTTCCGAAGTTGATTATTCTCACGAATCAAAGAAATAAATCGCCTCATCAATTCATCTCTTTTATCCTTTAATAACTTATGTCCACGTTCAGCTGTTTTCAAACGTTCCTTTAAGTTATTCAATTCCATACGAGTTGGTTTTACATTCAAACGTACCATCGATAATCACTCCATTTCCGGATTAAACTTCTACCAAAGGTAAGTATTTATCAAGCAAATCATCTTTGATACGTTTTAACTCTGTTCTAGGAAGAATTGATAGTAATTCCCACCCAAGATTCAACGTATCTTCTATATTTCGATTTTTATAAAATCCTTGGTTTATGTACTCTTCTTCAAAACGCTTTGTAAACCTCACATACAATTTATCTACATCAGATAAAGCCGATTCTCCTAATACTACTGCTAACTCTTCAACCTTTTTCCCTTGGGCATAGGCTGCAAACAGTTGATTCATAGTTGGAGCATGATCTCCACGAGTTTTACCTTCTCCAGATCCCTTATCTTTTAATCGAGAGAGAGAAGGTAAAACATTGATTGGTGGACGATAACCTTGATTATACAACTCATGCGACAAAATAATTTGCCCTTCAGTAATGTATCCAGTTAAATCAGGAATTGGATGTGTTATGTCATCTTCTGGCATTGTTAAAATAGGAATCTGTGTCACCGAACCTTTTTTACCAACTAAGCGACCAGCCCTTTCGTATAGAGTTGATAAATTTGTATATAAATATCCCGGATAGCCTCGTCTCCCTGGAACTTCACGGCGAGCTGCCGAGACTTCACGTAACGCTTCACAATAGTTAGTCATATCCGTCATGATAACTAGAACGTGCATATCTTTTTCAAAAGCTAGATACTCTGCCGCAGTTAAAGCAATGCGGGGAGTTGCAATACGCTCAATTGCAGGATCATTTGCCAAGTTCATAAATAAAACCGAACGATCGATTGCTCCTGTTTTTCTGAGTTCTTCCATAAAAAACTCAGCTTCTTCAAAAGTAATACCCATTGCTGCAAATACAACCGCAAAATTTTCATCAGAATTTAAAACAGTCGCTTGTCTTGCTATCTGAGCAGCTAATTCATTATGAGGTAAGCCCGAACCTGAAAATACTGGTAATTTTTGACCACGTACAAGAGTATTCAAATGATCAATAGAGGAGATCCCTGTCTGAATAAATTCATCTGGATAATCTCTAGATACAGGATTAATAGCTTGACCATCAATATCTAAATATTTCTCTGGAATTAAATCTGGTCCACCATCAATTGGTTTTCCCATCCCATTAAAAATACGACCAACCATATCCTCAGATACAGCCAATTCTAATGCATGACCAGCAAAACGAATTTTAGACTTTTCTAAATTTATTCCACTAGATCCTTCAAAAAGCTGAACCATTGCTTTATCTTCGTGGATTTCTAAAACTTGTCCACGACGAATTTCTCCATTATGAAGTTGAATTTCAACTAACTCATTGTAAGACACATTATTTACTTGTTCAACAATCATAAGAGGCCCAACAACTTCACTAGCAGTTCTGTATTCTTTTATAACACTCATTTATAGACCTCCTGTTTCTAATATCAAATGAATTTGATGTGTAATCTCATTTGATATAATTTTGATTTCATCTAATCTATCTTCTGAAACATATTTACTTCTCGCCATACGGTCTCGAACTGCCACGGTACCTTCCATAATCTCTGTAAAGTAAGAACCCAACTCTAAAGCATGATTTGCCTGATCAGCAAAAGTTAGGATATTACTTAGCATTGCTTCTTGTTTTGCAAACGAAGTGAATGTATCTACCGAATCAAAAGCGTTCTGTTGCAAATAATCTTCTCGAATTTGTTTAGCAATTTCCATCGTTAGTCGTTCATTATCAGACAGAGAATCAATCCCAACAAGACGAACAATTTCCTCTAAACTAGATTCCCGTTGTAAGTAGTTCATCGCACGAGTTATTTTACTATTCCAATCTGTCTTCTCTTTACCATCTATATAAGTGCCCACACTGTCTTTATATAGTGAATAAGATGTAAGCCAGTTAATTGCAGGAAAATGACGTCGCTGTGCCAACGGAGCATCAAGCCCCCAAAAAACTTTCACAATCCGTAAAGTGTTTTGAGTAACTGGTTCTGAAATATCTCCACCAGGTGGCGATACAGCTCCAATAGCAGTAATCGTTCCTTCACGTTCTGGAAGCCCTAGAACCTGAGAACGTCCTGCTCTTTCATAATATTCAGAGATACGACTTCCCAGATAAGCAGGATAACCCTCATCACCAGGCATTTCTTCTAGACGTCCTGACATTTCACGTAGCGCTTCTGCCCAACGTGAAGTTGAATCAGCCATAATGGCGACAGAGTAGCCCATATCACGAAAATACTCAGCCATGGTAATTCCTGTATAAATTGAAGCCTCACGAGCAGCAACAGGCATATTTGAAGTATTAGCAATCAGAACTGTCCGTTGCATAATTGATTGTCCGGTATTAGGGTCAATCAACTCAGGAAACTCATTCAGTACATCCGTCATTTCATTTCCACGTTCTCCACAACCAACATAAATAACAATATCAACATTGGCAAATTTAGCTACTTGGTGTTGTACAACTGTCTTTCCTGCTCCAAACGGTCCAGGAACTGCTGCAGCTCCCCCTTTGGTTACTGGAAAGAATGTATCAATAACTCGTTGACCTGTGATTAATGGTTCTTCTGGAATTAAACGTTTAGAAACAGGACGCGCCTTGCGGACAGGCCATTTTTGCATAAGCGTTCCTTTATAGAAACTACCGTCCAATTTTTTTATTTCATATACAACTTCATCAATTGTAAAATCGCCAGATGAGATAGAAACGACTTCTCCAGATACTCCATAAGGAACCATAATTTTATGATTAACTACCTCGGTTTCCTTGACAGTTCCAAGAATATCACCCGTACTCACTTTTTGACCAATTGCTATAGTGGAATCAAAATGCCACTTAATATCTCTATCCAAACTTGGAACTTCTACCCCACGAACTAGAAAATCATTATGAGTAGCCAATTTAAATCGATCTAATGGGCGTTGTATGCCATCAAACATTTGAGAAATCAATCCTGGCCCTAATTCAACCGAGAGAGGTTCTCCAGTTGTAACAACAGGTTCTCCCGGACCAAGACCAGATGTTTCTTCATAGACTTGGATAGATGCCTGATCTCTTCTCATTTCAATAATTTCACCGATTAACCCTAGCTTACCTACACGGCAAATATCTTGAATATTAGCCTCCTGCATACCTGATGCAATAACTAGAGGTCCCGATACTTTTATAATCTTCCCTTGAGTCAAAGTTATTCTCCTTACTAAGTCCAAAAATTATAGAATAATATTACAGACAATTTTGTACATTATTATAAAATATTGTGTCCTACTGCTTTCTCTACATTATCCTCTATACGTTTTAATCCTAAATTTAAACCTTGTTTATGAGTCGGTAATAAAATAATAGCAGGCACAACTTGAGAATCATAATGGCGAATTGTATCTAATATCATTGAAGCAATGTCTTCAGTGATATAAATGACACCATAATCAGATTGAGCTAATTTTCTTAGAGTATTTGTAGCTTCTTGTTCTTGATAGGCAGGAAATATATCAAACCCAATCATGCTAAAGGGTAAAATAATATCATAGCTACCAATTATGCCAATTTTATACTTATTAGCTTCCATAATGCGGGCGTATCCTTTCTTTTATTGATTCAAAAGGAATTGTATTTTGAAGAGCTGATATGATCATTCTAAGATTCTTTACTTCAAACTCACATCCCAATAAATATCTAGCAAGAACTAACGGCCCATCTACATTATACCTTCCTTGATCTAAAGTTTTATACAATAGTAAATCACATAAAAATTCTAACTCAGAAGATGAAATTGTTGCGTCCTGCATCTTCAATTCGTAAGTTGAAAAGATTGAATCTAAGCTTAGATTTATTTTATTGAACCACACAAATATTTCTTGATTTTCTACAATGTATATAAATTCTTTAGCAGAAATACTTCCTTCATCTGAAAGTAATTGTAAAATATCCCCATGACTCTTATTTTGAGATAAACCACGTTTTACAGTAATAATATTATAAAAGTCAATCATTGCAACAATAACCTGAGACAGCACCCCACCTAACTCATTAGATAAAAGTTTCAGATGTTTAAAATATGCTAGATCAGCTCCGACATCAAGTACACGAATATTATTAAAAGTTTCATACTCATTCCAAATTGATTCTACTTCATGAACCATAAAATCAGGAAGTGTATCTGAATGTAAGGAAGAAACTAAATGTTTTAAACTTTCTATATCAAAAATCCCTATTGGAATTAATAATTTAGAAAAATCTTTCTTAATTGCCGCCTTAGATTTTAATAAAACTTTGATATTATGATAAACATATCGTAAAGCAAATAAAGTCACAATTTTATCAGACGGACTTTCAGCATAGGCCCATCTATAATCATTGACTAATTTTGTCATTAGCGAAATCTCTGTCTGACTAGGATTTTCTAAAACGTCAATAGATAAATGATAGGGAGTTGCTTCTAAGATAAATGCCAATGTCTCCGTATCTTTGGATTGTATAATTTTTTGAAATTTTTCTTCTGTAATAAAATCGTTTTCTTTTACCGAAATCGTCGTATTTATTTTTGAAAAAAGATTAGTATCCATAAAATACCTTTCTAATTTTATTGGAATACTCCAAATTTCTAAGAAGGATTAACCAATTTCATCCTTAATTGATAAAAATTTGATTTGCGATACTTGAACTTTCTTCCTTAGAAATCGAACCAATTAATGTTTTATACAAATAGTTATCATCAATTTTACCTATTGAAATAAGTAAGCCTGATTCATTTGAGACAGGCTGTTCACTAAATAAATGATTTGGAAAAGAGAATTTCAATTTCTCTAATTGTTCCAAATTGAATTTAGCTAAAGTCCGCTCCCCAAAAGTTACTATGACCTCTTGTTGTGAATATCGTTCCAGAATTCGATAGATGAACTCCATTTCTTTATCTGCATTCCAAGATTCCATTTCTATTAAAGCAGATTGAAAAAGTTCTTTTAATATTTTCTGTTTTGATACTAACGTTGATTGGCGTTCCTTATTTTTTAATTGTTGAAAAATTATTTGATATTTCTGCTGTAAATCTTTTAACTTTCGTTCATGTTCAGCTTCTTTTTTCTTTACAATGATCGACTTTTGCATTTCAAATTCATCATCAATCTTCTTTTTGGAATCCAATAATTTCATACGCCCTTTTTCATGAGCTTGTTCAATAACAGATTCTCGTAAGTTTTCTAAATTGCTCATTTAGACACCTCCTTTGAATAGCAAATTAATTTCTTATACACGAAGGGTCAAAATGAATGATACGACAAAGGCAAGAATTGCATAGGTTTCTACCATGGCAGCCAAAATTGCTCCCTTCATGAATTCTTTTGGTCTTTTAGCCAAGATTTGCATTCCCGCTACTGCTACATTTCCTTGATGCTTAGCCGAAAAGTATCCTACAATAGCAATTGGAAGAGCTACAAAGAAATAAGCAACGCCTTTTTCCAAAGGAAGTTCTGGAGTTAATTGCAACCAAATTAAAATTCCAATAACAAAACCATATAATCCTTGTGTTCCGGGCAGTAGTTGCAATATCAAAGCTGAGGCAAATTTTTCTGGCTGTTCTTTCAGTAAAGCTGCGGCAGATTGCCCAGCCTTACCAACTCCATAAGCAGACCCCATACCGCTTAATCCAACCGCCAATACAATTCCCAATGCAGCGAAGAAAGCTCCTCCATAGGTTGAAAAATAAGTTGCTAAATGTTCCATTATATATATCCTCCATTAATTCTTTGTAATAACCTTAATATATTTCTCAGAAGCCTTCAAAGGTTGAAATGGTTTTCCTCCACCCTCATAAAACTTACCAAAAAATTCAACAAATATCAGACGTGCTCCATGAACATATCCTGATAGTAACGATAGAAAAATATTGATCGCATGTAAAAGAATGAATAATACTAATCCAATTGTCAGTTTAGCCAATGTCCCCGGAAACAAACCAACAATTAAATTGAAAGCTGATGCTATACTTGCTCCAGATAATCCTAATGCCATCAATCGAGTGAAACTAACTAAATCACCTATATAAGATGAAATATTATATAGATTAAACAATCCTGATCCAATACCTGACAAGCTTTTGGCTTGAATAATAGAAACAATCAAAATCCCCACAGCATTAAAAATAGATACCCATTTCCCTAATACAAATAACGGTCTAATATCAGGCATCAACATTCCGACAGCAATAAATAACAAGCCAAGCAGAATAACACACCACGCAAATCCTGAATTATATGCTTCTGCATATTTCTTCATTCTTACTTTTTGTAGTCCTGAAGCTAACAAACCTACAAATACTGTAATAAATCCAAACACAACTGACACTACTAATATAGTCATGACATCCGAGGTTGTAGATATCAGATGAAATGGCAACTCATATCCAAAAAATGAGCCATAGATTCCACCCCAAATTGCAACGGCTACCCCTAATATATTAAAGAATTTTAAAAATCTCTTAGTTACTGAAGGTAGATGAAAAATTTTTAATGCTAACATTGTTCCTAAAAACAATAGTAAACCATAGCCTAAATCAGCAACCATCATTCCAAAAAATGTAAAGTAAAATGGTGCTAATACAGGTGTAGGATCTTTCTCATAATATTTGGGCAGAGCATACATTTCTGTCAATAATTCAAATGGTTCAATTAAAGAGTGATTCGTTAATTTGATAGGTATTTCATCTTGATTATCCGACAATGTTTCCGATTCATAAATATAAATAGAATGTCCAAAACGCTCATCCATAACTTTTATAAAATATAAAATACGAGTTTCTTCTATCCATCCTTCTAATGCAACTAGATGCGGAGTGCTCAAAAGGTTATTCTTAGAGATTTGACGAGCATAGATAGATAAAATATAGTCAATTTGCCATTGTAAATCTATCAAATTTTTCTTTGAATCTTGCAACGATGCGATAATATTCTCTTTTTCAGTTATTAACTGCATGTTTTCTTGATCCAAATCTACTACTCGCTGCTTCGGTAATTCTTTTCTAGAATAATCAAATGGTTCAAATAAGTAGTCATCAAAATCAATAGAGCAACTGGACTGATAGAAAACAACAACACCGTACTCTCTATCATTAGAAAATATTTCTTGAACTTCGATATTGTTTTCTAAAAAATTATTGTATAAGCGATTATCTACAGTCCTTGGAATTGTTCCGACTTTTCCTCTACAGAAAGAAAATTGTTCTAAATGCGCAGGAACAATTTCTAATTTTTCCCACTTTATTAATCTCTCTATTTCCTCATTATTACTTTGAATGTTTCTTTCTAATTCATGAACTCTGTTTATTTGATCATTCACTTTTTTAAGAACACCTTCAGCAACATTAGCTTTACCAAATTTTTCTAATTCTTCATAAGAGGTTGTTATCGGAGGTTGCTGTAATAACTTAAACGTGTTTTCTTTCGGTAGGTATTCTTGTAATTTCTCTACAGTTGCTTCCAAATGTTGTTGTTTATTCAACAAATAAGTCAAGGCATCATTTCCTTCAATAACCCCATGATTGGAATTAGAAGTATGAGAAATTTGAATAGTTGGAAATACAACCTCATCTTTTTCTAGAGCTTCTGACCAGTTATCCTGAACCTTTAAATCACGGAACTGCACTGACTCTAGTTCTTGAATAGTTTTTAAAACATCATCAAGACTACTCTTAGTAAATAGTAGAGAAATTCTTTTCATCTGACTAATAGCCATATTTTTCTACCACCCTACCAATAATTTTTTCTACAAATTCTCCTCTCCTACTTGATGAAATATACTGAATCTTTGCATCATTTTCCTTGATTGTTTTATTAACCTCATCAATGAGGTTCTGTTGTTTCATTTCTAAATTGCTTTCTATTGAAATTAATTCTTCGTGACTTTTTTCATCATAACTTTTTTCTAGTTTTTCCAATTCTTTTTGGGAGACAGCTTTATACGTATAAATCTCATTATCATATGATTTTATAATATCGGTTGCAACATTCTCAATATCTTGCATTGTCGAAAATACAGAGTTAGTCATTGTGACACCTCCTTATCTTTCACACTATTTATTAGAAATTCTATCTAAGAAATTTTTTACAGCACCTATACGACCAGCTTCATTTCCTAATGTAGCTGCTACAACATTTTTAGGCAAAAACCTATTATCCATTACATTTTTAGCTAAAGAACTTTGAATTTCAGGTAACAAAATATCCTTTTTAGCCAGAATCCCACCTCCTAATATGAGAATTTCTGGATTAAGTAGATAAGAAATAGTTAATAAACCTTTTGTTAGATTTTCTACAAAAATTTCAAAAGTTTCTTTAGCGATTTTATCTCCAGAACTTAAATCAGTAAAGAAAGTGCGTCCAGTTTGATTAGTTTTCAAGCTCTTCTTTTGATATAAATGAATCAATGCGGTTGTTGAGGCTTTGCTTTGCCAATCCGAATTACCTACAGGAATATAGCCTACTTCACCAGCAGTATAGTTAAATCCGTTAACAATTTGTCCATTGACAATAATACTGCCTCCTATACCTGTTCCAATAGTAACCATTACTACATTTTTCTTATCTTTGGCTTGTCCCTTCCACAATTCACCTAATGCAGCACAATTAACATCATTTTCAACAAAAGTAGACAACCCAAAACGTTTTTCTATTTCGGAAGTAAAGTTTACTCCGATATAGCCTGGTATTGTATAGCCTGCATAGATGATTTCTCCTGTATTAGCATTAACAACTCCAGCAGTGGAAATCCCAACACCATCAATTGAATAATTTAAAATATACTCACCAATTAAATCACAGACCTGATTTAATATCTGGTTCGTTCCCAAATCATAGTCAATAATTGTTTCTATCTCTTTGAACTGATTTAAACTCGTTCCAAAATCATCGTATAAATCTGCCTTAATTGTTGTTCCGCCAATATCGATCCCTATAATCTTCATTTCATCACTCCCACATTTTTGATCTCATTACTTTTTGATAAAAAATGGGACTGGGCATTATCCCAGTCCCATCTCTATTTCTTTATTCAATGAGTTGTATCACAGAACTTTAGAAATTATATAATGACAAGAATTTACTATTCTGTTTTACAATAGTTAAGCATTTGTGATTTCTGAAAGACTTACTTTTCGATCTTCTTTAACTGATAAAGTACATGCATCAGCGGTAGCGATTGATTCTAAAGCAGCTACACCATTGAGAAGTTTTTCATATTCTTCTGTAATTTCTCCACCTTTAATGATGTCATGTAGATATTCCATTTCTTTATCAATACATGTTTGTAACCATAATGGGCAACGTACTCCTGGTTTACCGTACGCAATTGCTCCATCCATACCACGACCGGTATAGATAGCTGTACGGTCATCATCTTCCTCTTGAGTTTCATGTACCAAGAAGTGTGATTCTCCTTCACCTTTAACACGAAGAGTACCTCCAGTATTGAACAAGTCAAGTTTGATAGCTCCTTCAGTTCCTTGAATCAAGACGTAGTGTTCACCCCAACGGAAAGCATTACCATATTCCAAAACAGCATAACGATCATCAGAGTATTCTAGGTTTACAATGAGCATATCATCTTCATCACCAAAGTTTTCACCTTTATGATATACATTACCTCCTACCATTGTCGCTTTTTCAGGAAGTCCTCCCATGATGAACTGAATGCAATCTAATTCATGAATATGGTGGTACAAATGTCCTCCAGATTGAGAACGAAGTTTCTTCCATGATACAGTTGGTTGTTGTTCTTCCCAACCTGTACGAGCGGCATGGCAATAAAGAACTTTACCGATTTTACCTTGAGTAATCAATTCTTTAGCATGGTGTACACCATTAAAGAAGTTCATGATGTGACCAGCCATAAAGATAACATTATTTTCTTTACATGCGTCAACCATGGCTTTACAATCTTCATAAGACAATGCAATTGGCTTTTCACAAAATACGTGTTTGCCATGTTGAGCAGCTTTCACAACAGGTTCACGGTGAAGGTAGCTAGGTGAAGCTACGATCACACAATCAATATCTTCACGTGCTACAAGTTCATCTAAACTTGCACAAACATCTGATCCCAACTCTTGAGCAACTTCTTCTCCATGATTTGGGTCAAATACCGCAACCACTTTTGCATCTTCAATTTTGTTCATTGAGCGAGCCAAATCAGCTCCAAAATATCCAGCTCCAACAATACCGTAATTTACCATAATTTTTATCCTCTTTCAATATATTTAAATTTCAGCTTTAATTCTTTTTCAAATCTTCAATCTTAAATGTTACATATGGTACAACATTTTTCATATGAAGTTCATTACGAGACCATGAATCAAATTTTTCAAACATCAATCCAATTTCATGATTTGGTAACTCTGTCAATGTTGAATATGAGTATCCATAGTTACTATAATCAACATCGTGATGATAACGCCAATCAATTGTATTATCATCATTAATTAGACCAATCGAAATTTGTCCGTGTTTACGACCATTTGTGGAGTTTGGAGTACTTAAAATGACAGCCTTTTTACCATCAATCAATTGACTATAATTGATGATTGATAATTGTGTTCCATAACTTGGATTTGAAACAAAATTCAAATATTCCGGCGCACTCCAAGTAGTACCTGCGTCTTTACTTGTTAAATATGCAATTTTACCATTATTTGTACGCATGTATGCTTGAATTACTCCTGGACTCAATTCTACAAATTGTGCTTCTGCTGACCAACTAGAAGGAAGTGGCACAACTTTAACTTTCCAAGACGCTCCGTTATCGTCACTATAAATGAATGCAGACTCTTTACCAGTGTAAGACGGAATAAGAATACGTCCAGTTGAGCTTTCAATGATTCCACGTCCAGGACCCAAATAAGGCGCATTCCGATTAAGTCCCATTATAGGAGGTAATAAAGTTGGTGCAGACCAAGATTCGCCATGATCATTGCTAGAAATATATGCAATATAGTTCGTTGGCACTACTTTGAATAATGCATCTTTGTAGAAGATATTCATATGGACTTTAGTCCCATTACGATATTCAGTCTTTTTATTATTTTCAAATGAAACCGAATATTGCTCTACCGTCAAATAATTACCATTTTGTTTAATACCGAAATTTTTATCTACTGAAAATTCAGTTGGTCTGTTGGTACGATCGTCGTATACAGTACCATTCTCACGAATAGTATAATTATAATCAGTATCACCTTGTTTCTTTAATTTAAGGTAATAATTACCATCAATTTGTTTATAACCAGAATCTTTTCTAGTAGCTTCTCTAAAACTTACTCCAGCAGGCATAACATCAGCAAACATGAGTACTTGTTTATTATTTTTTTCAACAATAACAGAGTCAATATAGGTTGCACCACCGCTGATTTGTAAGTCACGTCCACCAACATCACGAGGCCATTCTAATGGTACTGGCGCAAAATCATCGAATGCCAATGTTAATTTTGGTTTAGTCCATGTCTTACCATTATCATCACTATAACTTGTAGCAATATTAATTTTATTCAAGAAATCATGAGTTCCACCGTAACGAGCGTCAATGCTTGAAAAAACCCGACCATTGCTAAAAGTATACAGAACTGGAATACGGAAATAGTTAGAACCTGTTGTATCATTAGCCGTATAAATTAAATGTCCAGTAACAGCGTTTGTTGTCATCTTTTTAACAGTTTCTTCATCCAATGCACTATTAAAGAATTTGATATTTTCTAGTGTTCCGTTAAAACCAAACGCCGTTTTTCCTGCACGTTTCACTCCCCCAAGCATATAGTAATCAATACCTTTAATATCCTTGATGTTTAGGAAGTTATCCACTTTCTTTTCTACTACTTTTGTACCATTTGCATATAAAGAATATGTTTTTTTGACTGAATCTGCTACTACTGCAACAGTGTTAGTCACAGCCTCTTGTTTGTACTTACCCCAAACTGAAGCAGGTCTGGATACTAGGTGATTTTTATTGGAAGAAGTATCACGCGCTTCCATTCCCAATTCACCATTGTCTTTAAGGAACACATCTACATAACTATTTTGTTGACCGGGTTTAGAATTAGATATTCCAAACAGAGCTTGTAAACCTTTCTCACTAGACTGATTGTACTTAATCACTGCAGTAAAGTCACCGCTAGTAAATTTATCCTTTAACTCATTAGTAACATTTTCTCCACCCCCTGTTAAAGTAACATTATTTTTTTCTAAGACAGGAGTTTCTTCCGCTGTAGAAGATGGATCCTTAACAGTAGTTTCGACTGTTCGAGGTTGTACAGTAACTTCCGAAGAATTATCCGATTTAGGTTGTACTCCCGAAATCGCATCCGCTGTAGAAGATGGATCCTTAACAGTAGTTTCAACTGTTCGAGGTTGTACAGTAACTTCCGAAGAGTTGCCCGATTTATGTTGTACTTCCGAAATCGAAGTCGTTGGTGCAACAGGTTGCACCAACTCTGGTGTTGATACTTCAGAAGTTTCAGTCTCCTGAGCTGCAACTGAGTTAGCAACAAATGCTGATAATACCACTACAGTACCTAAGGTTACATATTGTTTAATATTTTTTTTCATTTTATTTTTCCTCGTTTAAAACTTTGATAACAAGTTTTTTAACAGTTTCATCATTGCAATAAATCTTTGGTTGGTGAAGATCTTCTTCAAAAGTCACCAACATATTCCCTGGAAGCAATTCAACAATTTGATAGTCTTTGCTATCGTAAAAAGCAATATCCTTCTCTTCGCTAAAAGGTACACGTGACTGAGCACGAACTGGGGAAGTTACTGCCATTTTTTCTGTATTTTCAACAACAATATGAATATCTAAATATTTCTTATGAGTTTCAAAAATATCTCCTGGAACTCCATCAGCTAGATAAGTCATACAATTTGCAAAAACATTTTCCCCATCAATATCAATTTTTCCATCAACTAAATCTGTCAAATTTGTATTTTCTAAAAAATCACAGACTTTTGAAAAATGTTTATTGACAGAAGCATATCGTCTAAAATCAGATTGTTCAGAAATAATCATATTATTTTCTCTTTTCTATTAGTGACTAGTGACGAACTTCCCAACTTGAATCCGCTTTAATTTCTGAAATATCATGAATCGTTGTATATTTAGGTGCAGATACTTTATTTTCAGTAAGAACAGATACAATATAACCTGACACTACTGATACAGAAATTGAAATCAATGAATATGCCCAGTAGCTAACAGCTGTTGGAGGAAGGAAGTATTTAATAAATACCATAACGATGGTTGATACAATCAGCGCTGCATAAGCACCTTGTTTATTTGCTTTTTTAGAAACAAAACCAAGAATGAATACACCACCAAGTAGACCAAGTACAAGTCCCATGAAACTATTGAACCATTCGTATGCAGATTTAATATCTGAATGAGCCATGATAATGGAAACAACAATTGAGAATAAACCTACTGCTAGAGATACGAATTGTGCAATTTTCGTACGACGATCGTCTGACATATTTTTAGAAATGACATCTTGAATATCCAATGTCCATGAAGTTGCAACAGAGTTCAAACCTGTTGAAATAGTTGATTGAGCTGCTGCATAAATCGCTGCCAAGATCAAACCTGTGACACCTACTGGTAACTGGTATGCAATAAAGTACATAAAGATTTGGTCTTGAGGGATATTGCTAGCTGCACTACCTGCATTTTGTACTTGATAGAATACGTACAAGCCTGTACCGATCAAGTAAAAGACTGTTGCAGTTGCAAGTGACAAGACTCCATTTGTGAACAACATTTTATTAAGTTTCTTAATATTTTGTGTTGTAGTAAAACGTTGAACCAAATCTTGAGATGAAGCATAGGAAGACAAGATTGTAAAGCCTGAACCCATCACAATTAAGAAGATGGAGTTTGAAAGCAAGTTAGGATCGAAAAGTTTTTCATTTGCAGCAAGGAATTTCCCGTTTGCTAATGTTTCTGCTACTGCACCAAAGCCACCTTTAATATTAGCCATCAGTACAAATAAAGCTACAACGACACCACTAATCAGAACCACACCTTGAATAAAGTCTGTCCATAATACGGATTTTAGACCACCAGTATAAGAATAAACAATTGCAATTGCACCCATCAAAATAATCAAAATATTGATGTCAATTCCTGTCAATACTGATAAACCAGCTGATGGGAGGTACATAATGATAGACATACGTCCCAATTGATAAATAATAAACAAGAGTGCTGAAATAATACGAAGTGCTTTAGAATTAAAACGTTTATCCAAGTAATCATATGCCGTATCGATGTCTATCCGTGCAAAGATAGGTAAGATAAAACGAATTGTCAGTGGAATAGCTACAACCATCCCTAATTGAGCAAACCATAAAATCCAGCTACCTGCATAAGAGTTACCAGCGAGTCCCAAGAAGGAAATCGGACTGAGCATTGTGGCAAAAATGGATACCGAAGTAACATACCAAGGAACAGAACCATCTCCTTTAAAGAACTCTTTTCCTTTCATTTCTTTTTTAGAGAAATAGATACCTGCAACCAACACCGCAAGTAAATAAACAATCAAGATAATTAAGTCAATTATTGTAAATCCTGTTGTGCCCATAACATATCTCCATATTGATTTTATTTATTATAAAAATTCTTTTCGTGCTTGTTGAATAAGTTCTGCTGCTTGTTTTGCAACTTCCAAGTCACCTTCTGCCAATGCTTCTAAGGGTTGACGAACAGAACCTAAATCAAGTTTTTCATTTAGACGCAAAACCTCTTTTGCTACAGCATACATATTTGCCTTACCTGATACCATCTTATAGATAACTTCATTGATAGCATATTGAAGTTTTTTAGCAGTATCTAAATCTCGTTCTTGAATCAAACTTTCCAATTTCAAGAACAAATCTGGCATAACGCCATAAGTACCACCAATACCAGCTTCTGCTCCCATCAAGCGACCACCAAGATATTGTTCATCTGGACCATTGAATACAATGTAATCTTCTCCACCTGCAGCTACAAACATTTGAATATCTTGTACAGGCATAGAAGAATTTTTAACTCCAATCACACGAGGATTTTGACGCATTGTTGCATACAAACTACCAGTCAACGCAACCCCTGCCAATTGTGGAATATTATAAATGATAAAATCTGTATTTGGCGCAGCTTCACTCATTGCATTCCAATATGCTGCGATTGAATATTCTGGCAATTTGAAGTAAATTGGTGGGATAGCAGCAATAGCATCGACTCCAACACTTTCTGAATGTTTTGCCAATTCAATACTATCTTTCGTGTTATTACATGCAACATGGTTGATAACTGTTAATTTACCTTTAGCAACTTCCATAACAGCTTCAATAATTTGTTTACGATCTTCTACACTTTGGTAAATACATTCGCCTGAAGAACCATTTACATAGATACCTTTTACACCTTTGTCAATGAAATATTGCACCAGAGATTTTACACGTTCTTGGCTAATTTCACCATTTTCATCATAGCAAGCATAAAATGCAGGAATAACGCCTTTGTATTTAGTTAAATCTTTCATCAGATTTCTCCTTTATATTGTTTTTTATTTGATGACATTAATAAATCGCTGAGCAATTTCTTTTGGACGTGTAATCGCTCCACCAATGACAACACTGGTAACACCTAAACTATAAGCTTTTTTTAATTGTTCTGGATAATGAATTTTTCCTTCGGCAATTACCGGAATATTAAAATCAGCTAATTTTTTCATTAGTTCAAAATCAGGCTCATCTGATTGTACACTTGTACTTGTGTACCCTGATAATGTTGTACCAACAAAATCAACGCCTGATTTAAATGCATATAGACCTTCATCAAAATTACTTACATCCGCCATCAACAATTGATTAGGATATTTTTCTTTTATTTTTTTGATAAATTCACTGACAACTAAGCCATCATATCTTGGTCTTAAAGTTGCATCAAATGCAATGACTGTTGTTCCGCATCCTACAAGTTCATCTACTTCTTTCATCGTAGCAGTAATATATGGTTCTTGAGGTGGATAATCTCTTTTGATAATTCCGATTATTGGTAAATCTACTACTTTCTGAATTGCTTTAATATCACGCACAGAATTTGCGCGAATGCCCACTGCTCCTGCCTCTAAAGCTGCTTTAGCCATAAAAGGCATCAAGCTAAATTCTTCATTATAAAGGGGTTCACCGGGTAAAGCTTGACAAGAAACAATGACTCCACCATGGACTTGACTTATAAATTTTTCTTTAGTCCAAATTTGGCTCATTTTATTATTCCTCCTTATGGATAATAGTTTGATTGTAATAATATTGTCTCTCTGGACTTTCCAGATAATGAGAGAATAAGCAGTCTGTAATTAAAAGTATTGGAAACTGAGGTGATATGCGATTGCCATACGAGAGATGATTGGTCGAAGCTAATAACAATAGTTCATCAAAGAAACAATCTTCTTCGTCAAATTTTCTTGTAGTCATTAAAACTGTTTTAGCGCCTTTATCCGCAGCTTTTTGAAGACCTTCTAGTACAATATCAGTTTGACCTGAAACGGATGCTCCAATGACAAGGCAATTTTCATTAAGTAATAAGTTATTCCACAAAATCATATCCTCGTCTGATAATACTTCACCAATGACTCCGAGACGCATAAATCTCATCTTCATTTCTTGTAAAGCAAGAACAGAACTTCCTTTACCATAAAGATATACACGCTCAGCAGTTTCTATCATCTCAGCAATACGCTCAAGTTGAACTTCATCAAGAACCGTGTAAGTTTTTCTCAACATTTCTTCATAGTCGGATAAAACTTTTTCTGTAGCCTCTGTATACAATGCTAACTTTTCTTTCTCACGAATCATCTCTTGGTATTTGAAAATGAATTGTCTAAAACCTTTAAAACCACATTTTTTCGCAAATCGAGTCAATGTTGCTTTGGATACATTAAGGCATTCGCACAATGCCTCAGATGAATAATTAGTCAGAGGTTGCTGTTTTAAGAAGAATTTAGCAATGTCTTTTTCAGCATATGCCATATTTGGTAAGTTAGCTTCTATCATTGGAATTAGTTCTTTTTGCAGTAACATATGAGCTCCTTTGTTAAAGTAAACGTTTACATTCTTTATTTTAACACTTATTTTTTTTTTTTCAATATTTTTCATGATTTAGAAACTAGTTTCCAATTTCTTTCATTTTATAACAGAACAACAAATATAAAAATATAACAATTTTTATTCTTTTTATTTGTATTTTATGTCTTGCGAGAACATTTGTCGATGTCAATATGTTCATAGATACCTATTTTATTAATTTTTATTTTGATTTTATTATTTCTTTCGGAATTTCTATACAACATTTTATTTCTAAAAAAATAGAAAAAATGTTCCTAGTTTCTTTATTTTATGCTGTTAATACATTTTTGTTTCCGAATTAAAAATAATCCTATAAAAACTACTGATTTATGAGATAAATCAGGTCACCTATTTTAAAAAAGCAGTAAACTATAAACTAGTAGGTTCCACACCAAATGTAGACCCATACTTCCCCATAAGTCCGATTTATAGCGCACCATCCCTAAAAACATCCCAAGTGAAACATATAAACACCAAGCTAGAATGGTTCCTGGATGATGAGCTAAGGCAAATAAAATACTTGTCAAAGCAACTCGAATATCTAATTTTCTGACCAAATTCCATATAATTTCTCGATACAGAAATTCTTCAACCATACTCGCATTGATTAAGAACAATAAAAATGAAAACCAAGGAACTTGATGTTGAAGGCCAATTAAGTTTTCTTGATTCGTAGTTCCTTGAGCATGAATCAGGCTAAAACATAGACTTATAATCAGTAGGCTAACAAATCCAACACCAAGCCATTTCATCCTAGTTTTCATATTGACCTTATGAGCTTGTTTGCGTTGATCATACATCCATAAAAAAGAAATGAGCGACCCACAATAGAGAATCTGTAGTATAGTTAACTCACCGATACAAAGCAATTTCAGTAAGTATAGGGATACCAATAGGACATTTACTTGTTGGAATATATAAACTGGAATTATTCTTTTCATAGTTACCTCCGAAATAAATCTTCATAATCTAAATCTAATACCTGCACAATCCTTTCTACCCATGGACTTTGAGGCATTCGTTGTTCCATCTTGTAGTGACGAATCTTTTGATACAAACGATTCAATTCACTTGGATAGTGAAACTCTCCCGCAAACATTTTTCTGGTTAACTCAATCCAGCTGATATTTCTTTCAGCCAAAATAATGGACAAGTTCTCCCAAAATCGTTCAGCCATATTTCTTCTCCTTTAGTTAGATAAATAATGTGTTTGTGCCATGTAAATCAATTGTTTCGTATCTCTTGGCAATAAAGCTCTAGCCTCCTCCAGATTCAGATTTGGATAAACTCGCTTATTTGAAACCGCAAGAGGAAGTCTGATGGTTAGTTCAGGATTTTTTAAGATCATCTCAACAAAATCCGTTAATCTTAGATTGTCACGGTTCTTAAATCGTAATAAATTGGGAGATAAAAACTCAAAACAATCTGAAGAATAACTCATCATCTCAATTAATTTATCCTTTGTCATTTCAGAAATCGAATGACAAGATACCTCTATTCCGTAGTTTTGAAAGAAATCTAAAAGAAGTTGATTTCTATGGTTATTTTTACTTAGATAGAGATCAATCATGGGAGACCTCCCAAAGACTCGGTTCCATTTGATATTCTGATACGATTAAGGAATCTAATAAATTTGCGAAGTTAATCGGTTGCTTGTCTTCATCATAAGCTTTTACAGTTACTTGGGTTGTAAGTATTCCCTCTTTTCCCTCGGCTCGATAGCCTTGTCCATATAAAACAAAAACAAGATTTTGATGATCATCTACAAAGGCATCAGCTCCATTCTTTATATCCTGACTTTCAAGGAATTCCATAACATTTTGAAGGTAGGATTCGTAAAATAGGGGGTAGTTGTGTTTTTTATGGTAATCATCTAAAAATGTCACTTCAAACTCACATGGATAATTGGGCATCAAAAATATTTGTTCATCCAGCTGTTTGATTTCTGCATCATGTAATTGTGTTTCTAATTCATCACAATCTAGTATTGACTCTTTATTTAAAGCTTTCATCTTTTTCCTCTATTTCTTTTAATTTCTTTGCGATTGCGGCAATCACAGGAACGGTTACACTATTACCAGCTTGTTTATAGAGCTGACTATTACTAGAGACTTTTCTAGCAGCTTCAAAAGCCCAATCAGGAAATCCCTGTAGGCGAAAACACTCTTTAGGAGTGATTCGTCGTATTCTCAAACGGTAAAATTGTCCATCTATTAAGACACCGGCTACATGATAAACTTGTTTATCTTCTCCTTCATAGCTAGCAACTACTACTCCCATTTGTCCACTAGTTGTTAACGTATTCGCTATACCTTTTCCAACTCTACCTCGACGATACTGAGAACTTGGTCTTTCCAAATTGATGGAATCTCCTATTTCTGCTTGAGCATATCCTTTTTTCGTTGCCTCTCGGACTTTTAGAAATTGGATTGGTTCTGGAATCAGTATTTTGGGGATTTTATCTCCACCTTGCATCGTAGTCAGTGTTGGAGATAAGCCCTCACTTCCATAGACGCGACCAGTTTCCTTAAAGCTAGTTGGTAAATCTCCAACAACGACAATACCATGGCGATCCTGAGTATTTAAAGTAAACATTGGCTCTTGATTATCCTTGAAACGTCTACCATTTTGTCTTTTTTCTAATCTGTCTGGTGTCATACAAGGAATCGCAACTTTAAATCCTTCTCCTTTTCCACGAACTAAGGTTGGCGCAAGACCTTCTGAATAATAGACTTTACCACTCATTCCACTTTTTGATGGATTCAAATTCCCTAATATTTTTAAAGTCTCAGAGTTAGTTGCTTGACCTTCTCGTCTGAAAGGAAATAAGAGTCTGGTACCTCTCTTTCTAGAATGTCCGATAATAAACACCCTCTCTCTGTTTTGGGGAACGCCAAAATCCTTACTGTTAAGCACCTGCCACTCAACATCAAACCCCAATTCATCAAGCGTGGTAAGGATTGTGGTGAACGTCCGTCCCTTATCGTGATTGAGTAGGCCTTTAACATTTTCAAGAAAAAGAAAACGTGGTTGGATTTGTTTGGCCGCCCTAGCAATTTCAAAGAACAAAGTTCCTCTAGTATCTTCAAATCCCAATCGTCTTCCTGCGATTGAAAATGCTTGACAAGGGAATCCCCCACAGATGACATCGACTTTCCCTCTAAGTTTTTTAAATTCGTCATCTGAAACATCTCGTATATCATGAAATTCTATTTCTCCTTCCGTTTGAAAAATGGACTTATAAGATTCTCTAGCAAATTTATCAATCTCACAAAATCCAATACATTCGTGTCCGACACTTTCCATTCCAAGTCGAAAGCCACCGATACCTGAAAATAAATCAATAAATCTCATTTCTTGATCACCCCTTTCTTATCGACTATCATTGTCAGAACTGTCACTCCACTTGAAATGACAATGAGCATAACTAATATCCACTCGATTGGCGACATTTAACCACCTCCTTTTCTAACACGGTTATTCCAAACGGAATACAAGCCATTAAACACAAATTCAGCCAAAACTTCCGCTCGTCTAACAAAGCGAACATTGTCAAGAGCATACTGATAGATTCTCTCAAAATCAGTCATAGCAATTTCACTGGCTGTTTCAGAAAAACCTTCTCGTCTAAATTGATCTTGTACCAATCCCCAAATATAATCTCGATCATATTTTGTGACCTTTTCTACTTTTCTTTTCAAGATAGGTTGAGTATTCCTATCCTCCTCATCCTCAATAAATAAAGAATCAGTCTCACTATATTTAGTCTCACTAACTTCAGTCTCACTAGGGGCTGAATGTAAGACGGGGGCTGTTTCATTTTCAACCTGCCCTAGTCTTTTTTTAACACTAGGCCTGTTTGAATTACCTACTGGGGTAGTAGACAACTCCCCTAAATAAATCTTATTAGCTAGTCTCCCTTTCTCACTTGAAGACTGTTGAACTTCATCAATTAAGTCATATTCTTTAAGAGTTTTTTTGATTGATAGTAGTTTTGACTTCGAACAACCTAACAGCCTCATCAGTTTAGAATTAGAAAATACTAAATAAACCGCCCCTTCTTCATCTATCCAACCACGACTAAGAGATAATTCTAAACGATCTTTTAAAATTGAATAAGCCACCTTTACTTCTAATTTCATATCCATATATTTCTCATCCTCAAAAAGAATTTTAGGTAATTTATAATACCGTTCTGAGGTTTGGTATTGATTTGCGGTAATTCGTTTCATAGCGCTCCTCCAAGTTCTTTGAGTATTAAATCTCCACTTGATTCCAATCGAACCAAGCCACTTTTTTCTAATTCAGCCATAAGAGAGATGGCTTCAACAATATCAATTCCCATTTCACGTACTAAAAATTAAATGACAATATAGCGTGATGATTGTAATTCTTTTGTCATTTTCCCTCCTGAAAATAAAAAAAGGAGAACAATATTCAATTGTTCTCCACGATAAATTTGTTAAAAAGAAAAACCCTGCCAAATTAATTTTTGGTAGGGTTTTTGGTAGGAAACTAAATTAATTTATCAGTTTCTAAAATGTGTTCACGATTCTAAAAGGCTGATACTATAGTATTCCGATTTCTAATTGGTATATGCCTCTTATTTAAGAGTAACTGAAGCTCCAGCTTCTTCCAATTTAGCTTTAATTTCTTCAGCTTCTGCAGCTGCAACACCTTCTTTGATGACACCTGGTGCACCATCAACAAGTTCTTTAGCTTCTTTAAGACCAAGACCTGTGATTTCACGTACAACTTTGATAACGCCGACTTTTTTGTCGCCTGCAGCTGTCAATTCAACGTCGAATGAATCTTTAGCAGCACCAGCGTCAGCAGCACCAGCTGCAGCAACAGCTACAGGAGCAGCTGCAGTTACACCAAATTCTTCTTCGATAGCTTTTACAAGGTCGTTCAATTCAAGGATTGAAGCTTCTTTAATTTCAGCAATAATGTTTTCAATGTTCAATGCCATTGTTATTTCCTCCAAATATGTTTTTAAATTTATAATAGATTTTTCGTAGCTAGGCTACGCTGCGTAGCTTAAGATTAAGCTGCGTCTTCTTTGTTGTCTGCAACCGCTTTGACTGCAAGAGCAACGTTGCGCACTGGCGCTTGAAGTACAGAAAGGAGCATAGAAAGAAGTCCTTCGCGGTTTGGAAGAGTTGCAAGAGCAAGAATCTCTTCTTTAGATGCGACAGCGCCTTCGATTGCACCACCTTTGATTTCAAGTGCTTCAGCGTCTTTAGCAAAATCGTTCAAGATTTTCGCTGGTGCGATAACATCTTCATTAGAAAATGCTACTGCAGATGGTCCAACAAATACTGATGCAAGTTCTTCAAGACCAGCTTTTTCAGCTGCACGACGCAAGATTGAGTTTTTAATGACTTTGTACTCAACTTCGCTTCCACGAAGCTCACGACGAAGAACTGTATCTTGCTCAACTGTCAAACCACGAGCGTCTACAACGACGATAGATGCAGCAGCTTTCATTTTTTCAGCTACTACGTCAACTAGTTCCGCTTTTTTAGCAATAATTGCTTCACTCATTAGTGTGTTCACCTCCGTAATTATTTTGCTTGGGGAAATTTTTCAAAAGAAAAACGCGCCCAAACCTAGACACGAAAGTACAATACGCTTCTTTTTACATGATACGTTTTGTCCTCGGTAGGATACTTATGAGTCGAGCTCCCCTACTGTCTTAGGCAGTTTTTTCAAACCGTATATAAGTATAGCATAGTCAAAAAAAGAATGCAAGATTTTTGCAAACTTTTTTTAAAATTTTTCGTGATTTTTCTTCTAAAGTTCTACTGTCAGAACTTGACCTTGCTTAACAACCTGTTCTCCAGCGATATAAACATCATCAACATCACTGGATTTGACAGCATAAACTAGGTGGGACAGCATATTTTCCTGAGGTTGGAGATGAATTTTGCCTTGTGGTTGAATGACCAGAAAATCTGCCTGCTTACCTACTTCCAGACTTCCTATCTGATTTTCCATTCCTAGGACCTTAGCCCCTTCGATTGTCAGTGCCTTGAGAGCTGTTTCGATAGGAAATTGGCTGGCATCGCCACTTTTCATCTTCTGAAGAAGGGCTGCTGTTCGTCCTTCCTCAAACATATCAAGGTTGTTGTTGGAAGCAACTGAATCTGTCGCAATTCCGACTGCTACTCCTGCTTTTTGCAGTTGGATGATGGGAGCAATCCCTGATGCCAATTTGAGGTTACTGATAGGATTGTGGGCGATAGCCACGTGAGAAGTTGCTAAGCGTTCAATTTCTCGCTCATTTAATTCAACCCCGTGAGCAAAAACAGACGGATGCTCTAAATAACCCAGTTCTTCAAGAAAAGCAAGGGGGCGTTTGCCGTATCGTTTCAGGATAATGCCTGACTCCTCCTTAGTCTCCGCAACATGGATATGGATGGGGATATCCAACTCTTTTGCCATATCCAAGCTTTCTGCCAACAAATCTCTACTACAGCTGTAGGGAGAATGTGGGGCTACCATAACCTTGAAATTTGGATTTTCATATCCTATGATTGTCTCGATAATAGCTCGTGTTCTGCTTATGGTCTCATCAGTTGTTTCTGTATCTGAAGAAAAGAGGGTCGGTGAGAAATAACAACGCATCTTGGAATCTTTCACTGCCTGATAAATCCGCTCAATCTCCACACCATTGGGATTATACATATCATTAAAGGTTGTTGTTCCTGACTGGAGCATCTCTATCATAGCTTCTTTAACCGCTCTTGTAGTCATGTCGGGAGTAAATCCTGCTTCTGCAGGCCAGATATAATCATTGAGCCATTCATGGAGATTGCTATCATCCCGAATTCCTCGCAAGCCTGTCATAGCAGAATGGGTGTGGCAATTGACCAAACCAGGCATGATCCAGGCTCCCTGATAGTCGATAATCTGCTCAGCTTGCTCTAAAATCTCTGACTTATCTTGACCGACATAGACGATTTGAGAATCCTTAACAGCCAAGATACCATCCAAATGCACATGGAAATCCTGATCACAAGTCACGATATTTACATGCTGATAGACTTTCATTATAGGCTCCTTTTCTAAAAGACAATTTATACTCTTCTAAAATCTCTTCAAACCACATCAGCTTCACCTTGGAGTAGATATATGTTACTGACTTCGTCAGTTCTATCCACAACCTCAAAACAGTGCTTTGAGCTGACTTCGTCAGTCTTATCTACAACCTCAAAACAGTGCTTTGAGCTGACTTCGTCAGTCTTATCTACAACCTCAAGGTAGTGCTTTGAGCAACCTGCGGCTAGCTTCCTAGTTTAATCTTTGATTTTCATTAAGTATTACAGTGAACAATTTTTCTAGCTATTGTAACAAAAAAGTCACCCGAAGGCAACTTTTTTCGTTCATAAGATTTTAAAATAGAAAGGCTTATTCAGAGCTAAAAGCTGCAGCTTGCTGCATTTGGTAATACTTGCCCTTTCGAACCATGAGTTCTTGATGATTGCCATACTCAACAATGTCGCCATCCACCAAGACAAGAATCAAATCCGCATCCTGAATGGTAGACAAGCGGTGAGCGATGATAAAACTTGTGCGCCCCTTCATGAGTTTGGCAAAGGCATCCTGTACTAGCACTTCTGTCCGTGTATCGATGGAAGAAGTCGCTTCGTCTAAGATAAGAATCTTGGAAATAGCCAGAAAGACCCGGGCAATGGTTAAGAGCTGGGCCTGACCAACAGAGAGAGATTCTCCAGCATTTTCCAACTTGGTATCGTAACCCTGCGGCAACTGTTGGATGAAAAAGTCTGCATTGGCTGCTTTGGCAGCAGTAATCACCTGCTCCCTACTGGCTTTAGGATTTCCAAAGGCAATATTGTCATGAATAGTCCCTTGCTTGAGCCAGGTTTCTTGGAGAACCATGCCAAACTGCTGGCGTAAAGTGGCACGACTATAGTCATAAATGGATTTCCCATCCAGCAAGATATCTCCTGAGTTAATGGGATAAAAACGCATGAGGAGATTGATAAGAGTTGATTTTCCAGCACCTGTCGGACCAACGATGGCTACCTTACTACCAGCTGGAATAGCGATAGACAAGTCCTTAATCAAAATCTTTTCAGGATTGTAGCCAAAAGAGACATGTTTAAAGGAAATAGCTCCCTTAACTTGGTCACTAGTCAACTCTTCCTTACCTTTTTCAGCCACCTCAGGACTTTCTAAGACAGAATAGACACGCTCTGCGCAAGCAAGAGCACTTTGCAACTCGGCTAGCACTGAAGAAATATCGTTAAAGGGCTTGGTATACTGTTGGACATAGTTCAAAAAAGTCACTAAACGCCCGATGGTCAAGGTGGACCCTATCATAATACGATAAGCTCCTACTCCAGCTAAAAGTGCGTAAATGAGCGCATTTACAAAGCGAGTCGAAGGATTGACCGTTGATGAATAAAAGATGGCTGACTGAGAATAGCCTGCGTAGTTGTCATTGGCATCGTGCAGTCTTTGGATAAACTCTGTTTGAGCATTAAAGGACTGGATTATAGTCTGCTGGCTAAGCGATTCTTCAATCAACTGAGTCTGAATTCCCCTCGTCTCTGTTTGCTTCTGGAAGAGATGATAGGATTTCTTGGCAATAAAGCGTGAAATCACCATGGACAGTGGCGTCAACAGCAAGACTAAGAGAGTCATGAGGAGATGAATTTGGAGCATGGCTAGAATACTAACCAAAATCATCAAAACACCAATGAAAAATTGGTTAAAAATCATGGTAAAGCCAGCTGCCAACTGTTCTATGTCTGTGGTTACACGACTGACCATCTCTCCACTTCCTTGCCGCTCCACAAAAGCAATCGGTAAACGATGGAGCTTATAGATGATTCGCTCTCGCAAGTCTCTGGTATAAGAGAAGATTAGGTGATTATAGAGGAGAGGATTGCCCCACTGCACCAGAGTATTTCCTATTACCACCAAGATCATCTGGAGGAAAATCTGCCAAAAAACTGGTGAAGAACCAGCCACTAAGACTTGGTCGATGACCTGCCCAATCAGAATAGGTAGGTAGATTGATAAGCCAACCTGGGTAATAGTTCCTAGAAAGGCTAGGAAAAGGAGGAAAGGATTGCTTGCTAAATCTTTTGCCAAACGTTTGAGCGTCTGGTTTGCAGTTTGTCGTCTCATGCTAGTCCTCCTTACCATGTTGGGAGGCATTGATTTCTCGATAAACTTGACTAGATTTCATCAAGTCCTCGTGCTTGCCGATAGCTAGGAGCTCTCCTTTTTCTAAGAGTAGAATCTGGTCAGCCATCTGTAAAGTCGAGGTTCGTTGAGAGATCAAAATTAAGCTCGTATTTGGCAGATTTTTTCGAATAGATTTCAAGAGCTTGGACTCGGTAATGGTGTCGAGGGCCGAAGTCGCATCATCTAGGATGAGAAACGGAGCTTGGCGCAATACTGCTCGAGCGACCGACAGCCTTTGTTTTTGTCCGCCTGAGAAATTTCGTCCTCCTGCCTCAACTAGGGCATCCAAGAGTCCTTCCTTTTCACTTACAAAATCCTTAGCTTGCGCAATTTCTAAGGCCTGCCAAATTTCTTGGTCAGTTACTTCTTGATGTAAACCTAGAGTCAGGTTGGAACGAATAGTCCCTTTAAAGAGTTCGACTTTTTGAGATACATAGGCAATCCAAGACCGCCACTCCTCAAGATTACGAGGACTACGTCCATTTCGATAAAGGTCTATGCTCCCCTTGTCTGCTGGATAAAGACCAAGTAAGACTTGCACCAAGCTTGATTTACCAGAACCAGTTCCTCCAATGATACCAAGGATTTGTCCTTGAGTCATATCAAAGGAAATGTTTCTCATAGAAGGCTGAGCCGCATCAGGATAGGTAAAGGTCAGTTCTTGGACTTGTAAAACCCGATTACTGATAGCTTGCTTTTGCTCTAATTCTGAATGAATATCTTCTGGAGACTCAGCAAAGACTTCCTCGATTCGCTTCGCAGAGATGTAGGACTGGTTGAGAGAATTTATCAGCATGGCTAGCTTGACCAATTCCACCAAGATCTGTAAGAGATAGTTGATGAGGGCAATGAGAGCACCTTGACTGAGCAAGCCTCCTTGAATAGAAATATAGCCCTGCCAGATAATAATAAGGAGAGTTCCATTGACAATCAGATAGGTCAGGGGTGTTAATAAACTGGACCAGAAACCTGTCTTTTCTTGTAATCTAGCATAGACTTGGTTAAGGGTTTGAAAAATCTGTAACTCTCGTTTTTCTTGTCCAAAAGCACGAATAACTCGCATCCCTTGTAATTGCTGGCGTGTTTCCTGAACTAGTTGGTCCGTTTTCTTTCTGAGACTGCTGTAGAGAGGATTGACTAACCGAGAAAGGCCTACAATGACGACTGTCAAAATGACAACCATGACTAAGAACCAGAGAGTCAGCTCAGCCGAGATGCGATAGGCCATAAAAATGGCCCCAAAAACGATAATGGGCGCTCGCAAAAAGAGACGTAGGAATTGATTGATACCAATCTGAATCTGGTAAGTGTCCGAAATCAAGCGAGTCACCAAGCTAGAAGTTGTCAAACGGTCTCTGCTGTCCTTAGGTAAAGACAAAATATGACGATAAAGATCGTTTGTCAATTCCTTGGCAAAACCTACCGCAGCCTTAGCTGAGTAGAACTGGGCTATTAAGGCCACTACAACACCAATTACTGCAAAGATAAGGAGCAGGCCAATCTGCATCCAGAGATGACCTTGATTTCTTTGGGGCAAGGATTGGTCAACAATCCCAGCAATCACCATGGGAACCAAGAGCTCAAACACAGCTTCAAGTAGCTTGAACAAAGGTGCTAAAATCGATTCTCTGATGTAGGGTTTAAAGTAAGATAGTAAGTGTTTCATAAATCCCTTCTATTCGTTTTCTAGAAATGAAGAAAGTGGGAAGCACCCACCATCTCTGATTTATTTGTTTAAGTAAGGTAGTAGATAGCCATATCCTGCTTCTTCCATCTCATCCTTGGCCACAAAGCGCAAGGAAGCAGAATTGATACAGTAACGGAGGCCACCTAACTCCCGAGGGCCATCTGTGAAAACATGACCCAAGTGAGCATTGCCTGACCGAGAACGAACTTCAATTCGCTCCATTCCATGACTGAGATCCTTGTAATAATGAATCAATTCCTTAGAAATCGGACGGCTAAAACTTGGCCAACCACATCCTGAGGCAAACTTATCCTTGGCAAAAAAGAGTGGCTCACCCGTCGTGATGTCAACATAAATCCCTTCTTCAAAGGTTTGGTCATAGGCATTGGTAAATGGAGCCTCTGTAGCAGCTTCTTGGGTAACACGATAGGACTCTTCGGTTAAGCTTTCTTTTAACACCTCTTGACTAGGTTTTTCATAATTTGCTGCGTCAATCAATGGCTTCTCAGCATCGGTCACATCGATATGACAGTAACCTGAAGGATTTTTCTTAAGATAGTCTTGATGGTAGTCTTCAGCCAGAATGTAATGACGTAGTTTCTCCACCTCTACTGCAATCTTTCGCCCAAGCATGCGCTCCTGCTCCTGCACCACTGTGTAGATAGCTGGCAAATCAGCTTCATCCTGGTAATAAATCCCAGTTCGATATTGGCGACCACGGTCATTCCCTTGTTGATTGATGGATAAAGGGTCGATGACACGGAAATAATAAAGCAAAATTTCTCTGAGTGACACTGCCTTCTCATCGTAAATCACTTGAACTGTTTCTGCATGGTCTGTTTCCTTGAGCAGCTGGTAATTGGTTATTTCGACTTGCCCATTAGCGTAGCCAACACTGGTTGCTAGCACTCCAGAAATGCGTGAAAAATATTCCTCTAGGCCCCAAAAACAACCACCTGCTAGATAAATTTCTGCCATCTTTATTTCTCCTTTATCAAGTTTTTAACTAATACTCTTCGAAAATCTCTTCAAACCACGTCAGCTTACATCTGCAACCTCAAAACAGTATTTTGAGCTAACTTCGTCAGTTCTATTCACAACCTCAAAACACTGTTTTGAGCAGCCTGCGGCTAACTTCCTAGTTTGCTCTTTGATTTTCATTGAGTATAAACCTCTTTTCAAAAAAAGGATAGGAAGCCCTCTGGTCAAGTGGTTTCCCCATCCTATCTTCTATTCTTTATTTTGCTTCTACACGGACACCTTGGGTATCAACCTTCAAGTCATGCAGTTTGCCTTTGAAGGGTTGCTTTTCCAATTCTGCCTTAATCGTTGGCATCTTGTCATGAGAAGCCAAAATCATAACTGTAGGCCCAGCACCAGAGAGGTAGGTTGCATAGGCACCATTTTCTTTGGCTACTTGCTTAATCGTCGCAAATTCTCTCACCAAGTCCTGACGATAGCGTTCGTGGAAGAGGTCTCCCTCGATTGCTTGACCAGCTGTCACCATGTCTCCTGCCAACAAGGCCGCAACCGCAACATTGGCGATAGAACTAGCTGCAACAGCTTCCTTGTAAGACAATTTCTTAGGTAAGACGCCACGGCTGTCTCGAGTACGCAATTCATAGTTTGGAATGTAGGCTAGGAAGTCACACTCTGGGAAATCTGCTACGATAGCAGAAACTTGCCCATCAACGGAGCTTGCAATAACGAGATTACCATAAATGGCCGGAGCTACATTGTCAGGATGTCCTTCAATCTTGGTCGCTAACTGCAATTTTTCATGGTCAGATAAGTTGAGATTCCCCAGTTGGTTGGCTAGTTCAATCCCAGCAACAATAACCGAGCTAGAAGAACCCAAACCACGCGCCAAGGGAACATTACTAGTCATTTTCAAACGTCTAGGTTGCAAGTCTGGTACAATTTGCAAAGCGATTTTGAGCAAAAGATTGCGCTCGTCATGGGGAATCCATTTGCCAATCTGGTGCTCGATCAACCACTCATCTCTTTCTTCGCAGACCTCGATTTGAAGGTACTTGGTTACAGCTACACCGACCGAGTCAAAACCCGGCCCGATATTGGCACTGGTTGCAGGTACAATAATCTTCATCTTATTCTCCTAGCACCTTGAAGGTATTCAATAGGTCGAATTCTGAAACCTTCTTCAATTCAGCTGAGACATTTTCAAGCTGGGCTTTATCAATCTTGTGTGTAATGATCACAACACGCGCCTTGTCACCCTCTTTTCCGTCTTGGAGGATTTGCTTGAAGGAAATGTCTTGAGCATTAAAAATTTCAGCCAACTTCAAGACCTGACCTTTTGAGTCTGGTGCCAAGATTGAGAAGTAGTAGTTTGCTTTGACATCCTCAGGATTTGCCAAGACCAAATCACGGCTATATTCGTTGAAGTCTTTACCGATGGTTCTATCATTCAGGCGACGAACGATACGAACAATATCAGCTACAACACTTGTTGCAGTTGGTTTTTGACCAGCACCTGGTCCGTAGTACATAGACTCACCAATACCGATAGATTCTACAAAGACAGCGTTCATGACGCCATTCACACTAGCAAGTGGGTGTGCTTCAGGAAGGAAGGTTGGAGTCACTTCTGCAGCAATACCTGAAGGAGTTTCCTCGATTGAACCAACCAATTTCACTACATAACCCAAGTCTTGAGCTACAGCTACGTCTTCTGGTGTGATGTTTCGAATTCCCTTGTGGGCTACATCATCAAAGGAAACCTTCATACCAAAGGCAAATTGGCTCAAAATCACCATCTTGTAGGCTGCATCAATCCCATCTACGTCATTCGTCGGGTCGCTTTCTGCAAAACCAAGTCTTTGCGCTTCCGCTAGAGCATCATCGTAAGACCAGCCTTCTTCCACCATCTTGGTCATCATGAAGTTGGAAGTTCCGTTGACTACTCCAAGCACGCGCGTGATTTTATCAGAAGCCAAGGAATTTGCTAAAGTACGAAGAATTGGAATCCCACCAGCTACTGCTGCTTCGTAGTAAAGTGCTACATTATGCTCTTTAGCGATTTCTAACAATTCTGCGCCATGGACAGCCAAAAGGTCCTTGTTAGCAGTAACAACGTGTTTTCCAGCTTCCAAGGCACGAGTGATAAAAGTTTTAGCTGGTTCGATACGCCCCATCAATTCCACTACGATGGTAATGTCTTGGTCTGACAAAATATCATCCACATTGGTTACAAAGTTAAAGTCATTCCCTGCTGCAAGCAAGCGATTCTTTTCATCTTCATCCTTGACCAATACCTTAGCAACTTCAATCTCTGAATGTGCTGATTGATTGATTTTTTCTCCATTTTCCTTTAGGAGGAAAGGCACGCCACTTGCAACGGTACCAAATCCTAGTAAAGCAATTTTAACTGTCATGTTTGTCTCCTCGAAATTTTCTAATATAGCCATTATAACAGAATTTTGTGAAAATTCCTATTATAGTAAATCACTATTTCAGTATAAAAAGAAAAACGAATCCCATGATTCGTCTTTCTTGATAGATGAAAATTGATTTTAAAAATTATGAACCAATCTTTTGCAGATTAAGTACTGCATCGTGATTCATCAAGACTTGACCATACTCTTGCAAGACTGAACGACTGATGTCACTATCATCCGCAAACTCGCGCATACGGGCCAACAGCCAAGCTGGATATGGACTTGGATGATTTTCAATATCCACTAAAATGGTCAAATAATAGCGCTCATTCATCTTGTAGAGTTCAGAAGTTTCCATCTCAAAAGTCACTGTCTGGGCAAAAGCCACCAAGTCAGCCAACTTAGCAAAAGAAAGGATGTAATAGATGTAAGGCTCTTTCTTGCTTTCAACTTCTTGTTGTTCCTGCTCCTGCTCTTCTTCCTTGGCTTCGACTTGCTCAAGAGATTGAATGGCTTCGATATCATCCTTGGTTTTGTCTGCGATGCTTTTTTCCAGGGTTTTGATAAATTCATCTGGAGACATTTGAGCCAATTCTTCCATATCTGGCAAATCCGATAAGTCTTCAAAATCTAGATTTTGGTCAATCTTTGATTTAGTTACAAAGACATCTACCTTATCAGGTTTTGGAGTCACACGGAAGCTCAACATGCCTGTATCCAGAAAGCTCTCAGGCATCTCTAACTCATCCAAGATAGCATAAAAGAACTCTTCTGTTTTTTCTTGAGGAACGAGAAAGTCAGCAATCTCCATGCCACGATCCATCAAATCCTCTAAAGACATCGTGATTTTCAAAGTTGTATCACTAATTTGTTTCATTTTCATTGCTAGTAACCTCATACTTTCAGTTCTATCTATTATACTAGATTTTTACGATTTTATCAAAAGAAGGCTCCTCTATACGGATAGATTTCCCCTAGGGTAACTTCTGTAGAAGACTCTAAAAGAAAATTTCTGCAGACAAATAGAAAAAGCCTTCCAAATCGGCTCTTAGCCAACTTTGAAGACCTGATGCATCAGAATGCTTATAATTTAAAGGTTGCTACACCGAGGATAGAACGATTTAAGTTTCTGAGAATTTGAAGACTTTGCTCAAATTTCTTATAACGAGTCACTCCATACTCTTCAACAAGAAGGACTGTATCTCTTTCTAAAAGCGATGGCACATCTTGTAAATCGACAAAATGCATTCCTTTTAAAGACTCTTGATTTTGTTTCAATTTATCTAGGATAGCTTTGTTTGAGCTAACGATAGTCAATTCCTGTCCAGCATTTTTGTATGACAAAACATCTGCTAGGTTGGCAATTGTTGTGATCTCTGTTACAAAATCAATTTGATATTGAGAAAAATCACCTGCTCTATTGATTGTTGGATTAAAGAGATAAACCAATACATTTCCCATCACAACCAAAATCACACAGACTACTCCAATAATAGCTAAACGGAGAATCAAGTTTTTCACATTTAAGCCAAGCGCTGTTTCACCATTTGCATTCAATTCTTTAGAGTTGATGGTTTCCAATTTTTCAATTTTTACATTTGCATAGACATGTTTAAATTTCTCAATCAATCCATCAATTTTTCGCTCTAACAAGTCATTGACATCTTTACTTGGTGTCAAAATTTTCACACCGACCCCTGCATCGTCAATCATATAGTAGACGGTCAATTTTTTCCACCAATAGTCATTCGTTGAATTTTTCAAGGTTGTTTCTGTCGTGTCTAATTCACTGGCAATTTTTTTCAGTTCACTCGGTTCTACATCATTGAAAAGATAAGCTCCATTCAAATTCCCATCAATCAATTTCCCGTAGAAATCACTATAACCACCAATTTGATGATTCAAAATCGTTTTAGCTGAATCTTCTGGAGGGGTGATTTTATAGCTGATATAAGTTGAATAACTTGTTGTGTCTTTGACAGTATTTTTATTCTTAACTGCTTTAATTGTAAATGGTACAGCAATAAGAGCAAATAAAGCGATGAGAGCTAAAATATTTGCTTTTCGTTTTTTATAAAGATTTGCAAACAAATCAGCTACTGAATAATGTTCAAACATGATTTTTTTCTCCTTTGTTGAGTAGATACTGGTTCTCTTTTGTAAGCATTTTTGCTACAAATATAATCACAAGAACAATTCCCCAGAATTGCATTGTAAATAGATTGAAGAAACTTTCTGAAAAGCTACTTCTTGGCATAAAGAATAGATTATTCAAGATGAGTAGGGACAAGGCAAATAGGATTGTTCTTGAACGATAGGCTACTTGCAGCATGGCTATGAATAGCATACCGAGTAAGAGACTAAGTAGAAAGACCCCTATCATACCATAGTCTGTATACAACTCCATGATATAACTACTTCCGATACCATGTCCTTTCAAGTATTCCTTGTTCAAAACAAGATAGGACAAATTGTGGGCATAACTATTACTATCGATAGCTAGCTCCACACTATTGGTTGTATGTTCAAAGGCTTTTCCTCCGAAAATGGCCCCCAAGCTTCCCCTTGCAAAATAATCAAGAACAGGACCAAAAGTAAAATTACGGAAATCTCGGTAAGGGAGGCTACTGTTAAATAGAAAACCTCGAGCCAGAACACCAAAACTAGTTCCTTGTTTATAGATAAAGTCAAGTAAGATATCCCAGAAACCTGTATGGGAAACTTGGACATTATCCCGTACATAATTGAGCACTCCCATCGCTAACATGAGAATAGGAGAACCCACAAAAATCGCTAACTTTTCTTTAAACCCAATCCATTTTCCTTTTTCAGTTTGCTCCCGCATAAAGTAATAAACAAAAGCAAATAAAATACTTAAAATAAAGGGATTTCGTGTCCCGATTGCCAAATGAATGGTATTGGCTGCAATAAAGGAGACAAGCACTGCTGTGGCCTGCAATTTCTTTGGCTTGGTTGCCAGATACATACACATTGCGTAGACCGTAAAGGTAGACAAAATGTAGGTAAAATAAGGCAGTTTACTTTCAAAATTTGCATAGTAGGCATAGTAGGAAGTCTGCAAGCGATACAGGAGCCGTTCGAATAACCGAATGAAATAGAAAGGATAGGTGAGAAGAAAAACTCCTAGCGAAACAAAGCGTAACCGCTTGGTATAAACCTCTTTTAGAGAATTTCCTATATTTGCTACTTTTATTTTCTTCCTAGCTATGAAGTAACGAGCCAGGACGCCTCCTGTGGTCAAGCCCAGAATAGAAACCATGACGACTATAAAGGCAAAGCGATAGGCTATGGGATGATAGGTATCCAAAGCGCCATCTCTAAAATAATCAATGGTCGGCCTTGATACCAGAAATACAAAAATAGTTAAAAAGAAAATAAAATGGATTAAGTAATACTTGATATCATTCCAACAAGCAATTAAGCTACTAACCAGTAAGAACAATAAAGTAGAAAGCAAGCTAACATTGTTATTATTAAACAGATACACAATTCCACTTACTAGTGTCAAAGCATAGCTGACTATGGTCAAACTAAATAATAATCGTTTTCCATCAATCACTTGCTCACCCCCGTTCTAATGTAATTTTTTAGATTTTTCAATATTTTTCAGTAATAAGAATCGGTATAAGGAAATATTTATGAATAGGGCCAAAGCACTAATTCTTCTCCCCTTACGGAAAATTGGATTCCTAGCAATAGCAAAGGCATGGACTTTTAAAAAACGATGAATCTGAGAATAGGCTTCAAACTGTTTATACTGATCATCTAGCAACATCTTATCCAGAATAAAGAAATGGGCATAGGCCAATCTGAAAAAAGCAACCTCTTTCAAGTCAGGATAGTTTTTCACAACTTCATTATAAAACTTTTGATAGATATCAATATAGGCTAAATCCTTCTTTGCATAGGGTTTAGTTGTAATACTATCCCCTCTATGGAAATAGTAATAATAGGGTTTGGTATTAACCACGTACTTCTTAGCCAACTTAATCAAATCAAAATGGTAATAGGCATCTTCGTAAATCAACCCCTTAGGAAAGGATAGGGCAGTTGCAATCTCTCTCTTGATTAGCTTATTGCAGATCGTTCCAGGTATTTTTTCACCTATGAGGTATTCCTTTAGAAATGTTTGAGAATCACAAACAAAATAGTCATCCTGATTAGCTGACTGTGGGCTTTCATCATTAGCATAGACATTCATGACACCACAGCTTGAAACATCCGCATCTTCTTGAACTAATTGCTCATATAAGCTCTGAATCATTTCTGGATGGATATAATCATCTGAGTCAATAAAAATCAGATAATCCCCGTGAGCCTGCTTCATTCCATCATTTCGCGCTTGCGACAATCCTTCGTTCTTTTTATGAAGTACTGACACCCTGTCATCTTGTTCAGCGATTGAATCACACAAGCGACCACTCTCATCTGTTGCACCATCATCAACAAGAATGATTTCCAGATTTTGATAAGTCTGCTTCTGAATGGAAGCTATCGATTTTTCTAGGTACTGCGCCACATTATAGACTGGCACAATGACACTAATTAATGCAGTTTCCATGCTACTCCTCTAATAGTTTTTCTACTTGTTCGATTTGTTTGGCAATTGTAAATTGCTGAATGAATTGACTAGCCTCATTGACATCGAAGTTTGATGCAAAAGTCATGTAGTTCGTAATTGCCTGAGCTGCCTCTTGGTTGCTCTCAATGATTTGTCCAAATCGTCCTTCTTGGGATAATTCCTCAGCCCCTCCAACATCCGTAGAGACAAAAGGAAGACCCAGACTCAAGGCCTCCACATACACCCCAGGAAAACCTTCTTGTTTAGACATAGACAAGAGAACTTTCATCTGAGACAAATACTGATAAGGATTTTTTTGATAACCAAGGAAATACACATAGTCTTCAAGCCCATACTCTTGGACCCGTTTTTTCAGTTCCTCTTCCATATCACCAGCACCTATAAAGTAAAGGTGGTAATTTTTTCCTTCTTGGTGTAATAGTCGTATCACTTCCACCACACGGTCAGAACCCTTATTTTCCTCAATCCGTCCAATGGTACAGATACTTTGAGGAGCAATCTCGATATCGATCTTCTCTTGAGATTTTTCTAAAATAGTCTTAAAATCATATCCATTGTAGACCGTCCGTAATTTCGAAGCATAATCTGGATAGACTTCCTTGATAGAATGACTAGTCTTTTTTGAAATCCCTACAATAGTATCCGCGGCATCCAACTGGCGTCTATGTGATTTCCTTTTTGAGCTATCCTTAAGAAATTCTTCGATACTTCCATGAATCCAAGATATCTTCTTGACTTCTCTTCTTTTAGAGAACAAAAGCGGTGGATTCATAATGGTAAAGGAAACTTCAACATCATAGTCATCTTTCACCAGCAAGCGCCGAGTCAGTCTTGGAAAATAAATTCTCATTCTCCACAAAAAAGCTCGGAGCCATCTGGCTTGGCGGTAATCCTGAAGGGATTTTAGTATTCGTACATTCTTGGGAACAGATTCATATCCCTTGTCAAAGTGCTCCATTTCAAGAATATCAATATCATACTTTTCTGGATCTAGATTAGAGACAATGGTAGATAGAATCTTCTCTGCTCCGCCTCCGAGAGAAAAAGACCACATAAAAAATAAGATTTTTTTCTTAGCCACCATATTCTCCCTTGTATTCTGTATAAGACTTATCCATATCAGCGATGACAGCATCATGATGTGGTAGCTGCTTGTCTGCTGGTGGAGGAGTCATATAATCGCCAAAAGCAGTACTGAGATAGGCATCATAGCCGATTGGAATGGGCATCTCTGTTTCTTCAAATGGCAAGAAAAGATTATCTTCAAAAGATGCGATTGGATACTTGTTTCTCATGTAGCCAGGACCCGAGCATAATTCCGTGATGCCATCACTCTCAGACAAATCATACTTGATCATTTCTTTCTCAGCTTTTTTCCAAATGCGATAACGGAGAGATTTTGGAGTCAACCCCAGTAAAATACGGCTTCCCCATTTCATAAGTGCGCCATGCTTTTCTGGAATAGTTTGCGCACAAAAAAGAGAATAAATCAAGGCCCAACGAACCTGTTTCTTCCGCTCAGCTGGATTTTTAGGATAATAATCCAAAGGCAAGACATCCAAGGCCAGACCATGTGGCAAATCCAAATCTTGCTGGTAAGGTTTGATACAGGTCGTTTCCTTGTCACGAATGGTAATAAAAAGATTGCGGTCTACAAAATCCTTGTTACTCTTTGACAAGAAATAACGTTCATCTGCATAACGAGGCCATAATTCTGCTAATTTCTCATAATCTTTACGAGGCATAAAAAAGTCTAGGTCGTCGTCCCAAGGAATGAACCCCTTGTTTCGAAGGGCACCAATAGCGCCTCCCCCACAGAGATAGCAAAGTAAATCATGTTCCTTGCAAAAGGCCACAAAGTATTCAGCCATCTCCAGACTACGAGCCTGAATTGCTTTTAAATCAGTCATATTTTTCATTATTCTTTCTATCGTATCGTTTCATTATACCACAAATAGGGGGTGAAAATCTATTGCAGACTGTAAAAAATCAAAGCCTGACTGCTAGATAAATAGCCTTCAAGCTTTGATTCTCCCATCTTATTTTATCTCAAACCCATCTGAGACAATTTATTCTGATATTTGTTTTGATCGACCAGCAAGCCCAAGCCTCCATAAACATCATAGGCATCTACCCAGTCACCCAGTTCTGGAATCGTCAATTTTTCAATACCATTTTTTGCTCCATCCAAAACAGATAAACCGTTTGTTAGGAGGAAAGTATAGGGTGCATTGGTTGAGGTCATAGCAAAAACCTTTCCAAGAGCTTCAGAACCAGTGAAAAGTTTAGTGGGATCTTTAATTTGCTCTAAAATTGCTGTTAAAACTTGTTGCTGTCTTTTTGTACGGCCGTAATCCGCCTCATCATCATCACGAAAGCGTGCATAATTGAGCAAGGTTGAACCGTTCATCTGCTGTTTTCCGACTTTAATAGTCTGGGTTGGAGACTCAGTCTCAGTAGCGTGTAAATCATCTCCGACTGTAGCTTCTGTTAGTGGACGCCCATTCAATGTTGAAAATTGAGCATCAATTGTCACCCCATCAGGGAAAAGCGTGTCAATCGCTGTTGCAAAGGCCTGAAAATCGACCAAGGCATAGTACTTAATTTCCAAATCAAAATTATCTTTCAAAACTTGACGAACCATTTCTGCCCCTTTTTGCCCCTCTTGTTCTCCTAACTCATAGGCTACGTTTAACTTGTTATCCGTCTGTTTTCTACCGTTAATGACTTGGCTGTAACCGTCTATATAAACCAAATTGTCACGCATGAAGCTGACCAGCTTCATTTTCTTATCTGAGCCGCCAACATTTAATACCATAATAGAGTCCGTCCGCGTCTCAGCACTATTTTGACCGATTCGACCGTCTGTCCCCATGATCAAAATATTAACTCCATCCCTGGTATCTTGACCATTAAAAACTTCTACTTGAGCTGCCCTGGCATCAGCAGTTTTCTTTGCACTAGCATCTTGGTAACCACGCAAAAACATGAATACCATGGCTAAAGCCACACAGACCAGAAGAGAGAGAATCACCATAAAAATGCGTTTAAGACGGAGCTTCCGTCTTTTCTTTTTGGGAGGAGCAGAGAGTGCTTGTGATTTGGATTGTGAGCGACTCCGGTTCGCATAGCTTGGTAAGTCAACCTGCTCTTCTCTTTCTTGTTCCAGACTGGAACTACTATTTACCCTAGAAAGAGTTAGCTTTTCTTGCAAATAGGCAAACTCATTTTTTTCTCTCTCATTGAGATAGTGAATATTTTTTAGCAAATAATCATAACGTAATTTTTCATGATGATTGAGAGGACTTTCTTTACTCATCTTCTCTCCTTTCCATGGTCTGATATTGGATAAATCGGATAGGCACCCAGAACTTTATACTGGATTCCGATGGCTTCTAGTTCTTTTTGGGCAAAGTGGACCAGGTCCTTATCAGCATAGTCCACATCAATAATGAAAAAGTATTCACCCAGTGCTGTCTTGAGTGGACGACTTTCAATTTTTGTCAGGTCAATTCCTCGCCAAGCAAAGGTCGAAAGAGCCTTATAAAGTGCACCTGGAAGGTTGTCAGGTAAGGTCAAAGCTAAACTCATTTTTTCAGTTTGTGCTTTTAAGGGAATACTAGGCTTTTCAGCTCCCAGAACCCAGAAACGTGTGAAATTGGCTTCCATTTCCTGAATATCCTCGGCAATCAGTTCCAAGCCATATTCTTCTGCAGAACTTCTAGGTGCAATGGCTGCATAAGGCTGGTCTGGATGTTCGGAAATAAAGCGGGCCGCATAAGCTGTACTAGCTGTCACCTCAATTTGAGCATCTGGATATTGTTCATCGATGAATTTCTTTCCTTGAGCCAAAGCCTGTGGATGTGAAAAAATCTTCTCAATCTTAGTGTGACCTGGAATCACCATTAACTGCTGATGAATAGGCTGAACAATTTCTGCCACTGCTTGAATGCGAGCCTGATGAAAAAGGTAGTCCAAGGTTTCATGAACACTACCTTCGATAGAATTTTCAACTGGCACCACAGAATAGTCCACCAAGCCTTGCTCATAGGCCTTGATGACATCTGTAATGTTGGCAAAGGCCTGCAGTTCCTCATAAGGAAAAGCTGTCTGCACAACGTGGTGTGAAAATGATCCCTTGGGACCTAGATAAGCAATTTTCATCTCAGTTCCTCTATAATTTCCTCTGGGCTTAGCTTGGTCACATCCAAAATCCGACTAGCCACTTCCTCATACCAAGCCTGTCGTTCTTGGAAAATAGCTGCTAGTTCTTCCTTGCTATTATTTAGAAAAAGCGGGCGCTGATTGTCCTGATCAGCTGATATGCGTTGGTAGAGGGTTTCAAAATCGGCTTTCAGATAGATATTATCAGAATTAGTCTTGAGTAAGTCACGATTTCGCTGAGAAATAACCACTCCACCACCAGTTGACACAACTTGATCTCTTTGTAGTAACTCAGCTAATACTTCTGACTCTACCTGTCGAAAGACCTCTTCGCCCTTTTCAGCGAAAAAATCCGCAATGGACATACCTAAGCGCTTCTCTATCAGAGCATCCATATCAAGGTAATTAGGATCCAATCCTCTTGCAATAGTCGATTTGCCAGCTCCCATAAATCCTAGTAATACCTTAGCCATGAATCAAGCTCTCCAAATCATCAAAGAAGCTAGGATAGCTGGTATTGATGGCTTCTGCACGATCAAGCTCCACTTCTCCATCTGCAACCAAGAGGGCCGCGATAGCCGTCATCATGCCGATACGATGGTCTCCAAAAGTATTGACTCTAGCACCGTGAAGGGCTGATTTTCCTTTGATAATCATCCCATCTGCCGTAGGAGTAATATCTGCTCCCATGCTATTTAAGGCGTCTGCCACAACCTGAATGCGGTCGGTTTCCTTAACTTTAAGTTCCTCAGCATCCTTAATGACCGTTACGCCATGCGCTTGGGTCGCTAGGAGAGCAATAATGGGTAATTCATCAATCAAACGTGGAATCAAGGCACCACCAATCTCTGTTCCTTTGAGGTCTGAAGACTCAACAATCAAGGTAGCAGATTTAGCGACTAGATCGACTTCAGTTATTTCCAATTTTCCACCCATGGCGCGAATGACATCGATAATCCCTGTACGCGTTTCGTTAATACCTACATTCTTAAGCACTAGACGAGAATTCGGAACAATCAAACCTGCGACCAACCAAAAGGCTGCACTGGAAATATCTCCTGGAACAACCACCTTTTGTCCATTCAGTTTTTGAGGCCCTTGGACTGTGATTTTCTTGCCATCCACACTTAAATGGCCACCAAATTGTTGCAACATATCTTCAGTATGATTACGGGTGCACTCTTTTTCGATAATAACAGACTCCCCTTGAGCCTGCAAAGCCGCAAACATCAAGGCTGACTTGACTTGAGCAGAAGCTATCGGCAACTCATAATGAATAGGTGTTAAATTTTTCGTTCCTTTTAAGCGAAGAGGAGGCAGGTCTCGCTCAGTTTGCCCTGAAATGCTGACGCCCATTTTTTTCAGAGGAATTGTCACACGGTCCATAGGACGTTTGGAAAGACTATCATCTCCAAACATTTCTACTTCAAAGTCTACACCAGCAAGAACACCTGAAATCAGACGAATCGAGGTGCCAGAATTTCCCATATCAAGGGCATTTCGCGGAGCTTTTAAACCATTCATACCTACACCTTGAATGGTAATAACCCCATCTTTATCCTCAATCTCAACACCAAGGTCACGAAAGACTTGCATGGTCGAAAGAACGTCTTCACCTCGCAAAATATCATAAACCTTGGTCTCACCCTCAGCCAAGCTTCCAAAAATAATGGAACGGTGACTGATAGATTTGTCACCTGGAACTCGGATACTGCCGTGTAAGTGGCTAATGTTTGTTTTTAGTTTCATACTGGACCTCATACTTGCAATACTTTTACTTATTTTATCATAAAAAGCCAGAAATTCCTTAAAATTTCTGACTTTATGATAGTTATTTTCTTATTTTAGCAATTCTGAAACTGGTTCGAAAACAATTTTTTCAATGTCAGAAAGGTAAATTGCCAATTGTTGTTGCTTGGTAAAGAATTCTGACAAGAGGCTGTTCCCTTGAATCTGCTTGCCAAAGCCTTCCATCTTCGCTTGAAAGGAAGCATCTGGCATTTGACCTGTCTGCGCTAGTCTTTGAATTTCCTCTTGGAAAGCAACATATTCTGTAAAGATTTTGCTTGCCTCAGAATCTGCTGAAATAGCATCTTTAGCTGTTTTAACAGCCTTGTATTCTGGTAGTTCGCGTAGACCGCGGCTGAGTTCGTTTGCACTATCGTAAATATTTGGCATGATGTTCTCCTTATTTGATGACGACTGTATAGTCGGTCTTTTCTGTTATTAGCTGCTCAGCTCGTTCCAAGTCTTGAGCATTTTTAAATGAAATTTGTAGGATTCCGTGAATATCCTCACGGTTTTCCTCGTTGATATGGATGTTAACCAAGGAAGTTCCACGTAGCAGTTCCAAAATCCGCAGGATGACGTCTTCTTCATCAGGAACGTCAACATAGAGGTCATAAGAGCTATCCACACCACCACGCTTATGGATTTCCATGGCCTGACGTTGCGCACGCGCTTGGTTGAAAAAGTTCCAGATTTGGTTTTCATCACCCTTACTGATAGCTTGTCCAATCTCGTTCAAACGCTCCTTGAAATCCTCAATTCTATCTAAAATTGTTTCACGATTGGACAAGAGAATAGAAGTCCACATCCCTGGCTCGCTTTCCGCAATCCGAGTCATATCTCGAAAACCACCTGCCGCAAAGCGCCTTGCCATCTCATGTTCTTGAGCATAAACCGCGGTCTGTTCCATGAGACTAGAAGCCAGAATATGAGGAAAATGGCTAATCTGAGAAGTGACCCGATCATGCTCCTTGGCATCAATTTTGATAAAACGAGCATGAAGACCTGAAAGAAGATCCTTCATTTCCGCAAGTGTATCAGGACTTGTCAGTCTCGAAGGTGTAAAGATATAATAGGCATTTTCAAAGAGATTGACATCTGCAGAGGCAGCCCCTGTCTTGTGACTACCAGCCATAGGATGGGCCCCGACAAAGCGAACAGGCTTGCCAGCTAAATACTGCTCGGCCGCATCCACAATGGCTGACTTGGTCGAACCAGCATCTGAAATAATGACGCCTTCTTTCAAATCCAAATTGGCCAATTCCTTAATAAAAGTAATGGTTTGTTTGATTGGCAAGCTGAGAATAATGACATCTGCCAAAGGAGCAAAACTGGCAAAATCATCCGTTGCACGGTCAATCATGCCTTCTTTCAAGGCAATATCTCTCGAAGCTTGACTGCGATTATAACCTAAAATTTCATAATCTGGATGATCGCGTTTGATACCAAGTGCCATAGAGGCACCAATCAAACCAAGACCTGCGATATAGATTGTTTTTGCCATAGGAACTCCTTAATAGTTCTTTGTAAACTCTCGGTGTTTGGTTACCGCTTCTTTTAGCTCCTCAAGATTATCTGATGAGAATTTTTCGAGGATTTCTTGTGCCAGAACCGTTGCCACAACGGCTTCCATGACCACACCTGCAGCTGGAAGAGCAGTCGGATCACTTCTCTCAACGGTTGCCTTATAAGGTTCGTGGGTTTCGATATCCACACTCATGAGTGGTTTGTAGAGAGTAGGAATGGGCTTCATCACGCCTCGAACAACGATGGGTTGCCCATTTGTCATACCACCTTCAAAGCCGCCCAGATTGTTGGTACGGCGAGTATAGCCGTCTTCTTTAGACCAGAGAATTTCATCCATGACTTGGCTGCCTTTACGGTAACCAGCTTCAAAGCCAAGACCAAATTCCACCCCTTTAAAGGCATTGATAGAGACAACAGCCTGGGCCAATCTTGCATCCAATTTTCTGTCCCATTGGACATAGGAACCAAGACCAACTGGAACACCTTCAACGACTGTCTCCACAACTCCACCGATGGTATCACCGTCACGTTTGATTTGGTCAATATAATCCTTGATTTCCTGTTCTCTTTCTTGGTTGACAATAGAAACTTCAGACTGGGCAGCTCTTTCCTTAATCTCAGCAACTGTGAGATTCTCAGGAACATCGATTTCCTTGCCACCAAAGACTACGACATGGTTGGCAATCTCCATATCCAGCTCAGCCAAGAGGCGTTTGGCTACTGCGCCAACTGCCACCCGCATGGTGGTTTCACGAGCAGATGAGCGCTCCAAGGAATTACGCAAATCATCAAAACGGTACTTGATCCCCCCAACCAAGTCGGCGTGACCTGGACGAGGATGAGTGATTTTCCGCTTGCTTTTAAGTCTCTCTTCAATGTCCTCCGCAGACATGATGTCCAGCCATTTCTGGTGGTCCTTATTGATGACATCCATGGTAATGGGAGCCCCTGTCGTCTTCCCATGACGAACACCCGAAGTAAAGACAACTTGGTCGCTCTCAATTTTCATACGACCGCCACGACCGTAGCCACCCTGACGGCGTTTAAGGTCTCCATTGATATCCTCTGCTGTCAAAGGAAGTCCAGCTGGAATTCCTTCAATGATAGCTGTCAGACGGGGGCCGTGTGATTCTCCTGCTGTTAAATATCTCATACACTCTCCTTATTTTACCAAGTAGTCTTTCATCTCTTCCAGAGAAACTGGGTGGATGGTTGCCGAACCTAACTCTGGCACCAAGACCAATTTCAAGGTATTGCCACGCGCTTTTTTATCATGAGTAAGAGCTTGATAAAGCTTGTCAACATTCCAGTTTTCATAGTCAACAGGTAGTCCAAATTTCTGACACATTTCTGTGATGGACTGGGTAATGCCAGCTGGCATGAGACCTTTTTCCTCAGCAACTTTGGAAATCTGCACCATTCCCATGGCAACAGCCTCTCCATGCATGACCTTGCCATATCCAGCAGTCGCTTCAATGGCATGGCCAATTGTATGGCCAAAATTGAGGTAAAGTCGAACACCGTTATCCAACTCATCCTCAACTACCATCTTGCGCTTGACCTGACAAGAATGTTCAATCAAAGTCTCTGCATGTTCCAGAATACTCTCTACAGAACCATCTAGCTCCGTCAAGAGAGCCCAAAGTGCTGGATCCTCAATCAAGCCGTACTTGATAACCTCACCCATTCCTTCAATCAATTCTCTCTTTCCAAGTGTTTCAAGGACAAGCGGATCAATCAGAACCCCATCTGGTTGGGCAAAGGTCCCCACCATATTTTTAGCAAATGGAGTGTTGACACCCGTCTTTCCACCGATAGACGAATCCACCTGAGCTGTCAAGCTGGTCGGAATCTGAACAAAGTGAATACCCCGCATATAGGTAGAGGCTACAAAGCCAGCCAGGTCCCCAACAACGCCACCACCAAGAGCCACGATTCCATCACTACGAGTCAGCCCCTGCTTAACTAGAAATTCATAGACTTTCTGAACAGTGGTTAAATTCTTTCTTTCTTCCCCTTCTAAAAAGTCAAAAACTGCTACCTGAAAACCAGCATCTTCTAGGCTGAGCTTGACCTTCTCTGCATAAAGAGAAGCTACATGGTTGTCTGTCACAATGACTACCTTTTGTGGTTGCCAGAGTTCTCGCAACCATTGACCAGCCTGAGCCAGACAACCTTTTTCAATCTGAATATCATAAGGATGATGAGGAATATCGATTCTGATTTTCATAGGAGAATCTCCCTTTCTTTATTGGTATTTTTCTGTTAAGGACTGCCAAATTTCTTCTGTCGGCATTTCCTTGCCTGTCCACAGTTGAAAAGCTTCTGCAGCTTGATAGAGCAACATTCCCAGACCATTGACGGCTGAATTACCCTGACTTCTGGCCCATTTTAAAAATGGCGTTTCAAAGGGTTGGTAAATGATATCTGCCACCAAAAGAGTTTCCGGTAAGACTACGTTTTCAGGAACTGGGGATAATTGGCCATCCATACCCACACTGGTCGCATTGACAAGTAAATCCGACTCGGCAATCCTTGCTTGCAGTTCCGAAACATCTTCTAAAGCATACAAGTCCACTTTAAAGCCTGTCTGCTCCTGTAACTTGGTCAGGTAAGGTCTTGTTTTTTCCATAGAAACGGAACGAACAAAGACTGAAATCTGACTGACGCCGTCCAAAATAGCTTGAGCCAAAATGGACTTAGCCGCACCACCTGCACCCAGCAGGGTCATCTTCTTACCTGAAATTGTAAAAGAAGGCAAGCTCTTAAAAAATCCCTTGCCATCTGTATTATATCCAATTAAATTGCCATTCTCATTGACAACCGTATTAACCGCACCAATCAAGCGCGCTTCATCGCTCAATTCATCCAAATAAGGAATCACCTGCTCCTTATAAGGCATGGACAGGTTGATTCCAAACATCTGGTAGCGACGAATATTGGCTACTGTTTCTGCCAAGTCAGCCGCTTCAATCTCCCAAGCTACATAAGCACCGTTGGTAGCTGTCGCCTCAAAGGCCCTATTGTGAATAAAAGGGGAAATAGAATGCTTAATAGGATTGGCAACAACGGCAGCTAAACGTGTATAGCCATCAAGCTTCATCTAAAATCTCCCGAATTTTTTTCATATTAGCTAGAGAAATCTGACCTGGGGCACTGGCCTCATCTAGACTAGCAAAGGACCAACTCGAACCAGTCACATCCGCAGTGATACGAGAGACCTTGCCCACCTTGCCCATAGAAATGGTCACATATTCCTGTTCAGGATTGAGGGTTTTAAAGCCTAGTGTATAGTTCATCAAGTCTAGCACATCCTGCTCCGTGTGAGCCATCACCGCAACCTTAACAAGTTTTGGATTTAAGCTCGTCAACTCTGACAAGATTTCCATCATGTTTTCAGGTGTTTCTTGGAAATTGTGGTAACTCAAAATAAGATTTGGGAAGTCCAGCATTTCTTCAAAAACATCCTTGTAGCTATAGTACTCAAAATCAATATAGTCTGGTTGATAGAGTTGCGCCACTTCCTTGATTAGATGGATATATTCTTCTGGAGAAAGTTCGATTTCTCCCCCTTCAGAGCGAGTTCGCAGGGTGAAAACTAACTCACGGCCTGCAAATTTTTCAAAAATAGCTGGAGCCACCTGCAAAATCGCTTCTTTAGGCAGATAGTCGGCACGCCATTCAATGATGTCGGCATCCAGGTACCTCGTGGCATCCAGAGACTGGGCCTCCTCTAAACTTCTTGGCATTACTGAAACGATTAATTTCATTTACTAACCTTCATACTAATCACCTTGACGTAATTACTACTTTCATCTTTTTTATTATAGGCGAAATCTGCTGGAAGACCGTATTTATTTAAAATCTGGTAACTTCTTCCTGCAAAGCCTTTATCAATTTGTTCTGTAAATTTCTGACGGGAAACATTGGCAGCATTGGTACTGGCAATGATAATTCCTCCCGGATTTAAAATCTCAAGACTCTGGGAAATCAACTTGTGATAATCCTTGGCCACAGAGAACGTTTGTTTTTTGTTCCGAGCAAAGCTAGGCGGATCTAGGACAATCACATCGTAAGTCAAGCTTTTTCGCTTAGCATATTTGAAATACTCAAAGACATCCATGACCACAAAACGATGCTCATCTGTGCTGAGCCCATTTGCCTGAAAATGCGCTTCCGACAATTCTCGTGAACGTTTGGCTAGGTCAACAGAAGTTGTCTGGCTAGCTCCTCCCATGGCTGCAGCTACTGAAAATGCTGCTGTGTAGGAAAACATATTGAGCAAGGATTTACCCATAGCCAAACCGTCAACTAAGCTGCCTCGAACTTCATGCTGGTCTAGGAAAATCCCTGTCATCAAGCCATCATTCATAAAGACTTGATAGAGGACACCATTTTCCAAAACAGTGAAAAAGTCAGGTGCTTCTTGACCATAAATATGGGCAGATTCATAGTCCAAAGCCTTAAAACGGATCTTCTCATATACTCCTAAAACCTCAGGAAAAACCTGTCTAAAAGCTTCTGAGATAACCTTGCGAATCTGATAAACATAAGAGTTATACCAAGAAAAGACAGCATAGTCGCCATAAAGATCCACTGTCAGACCCCCAAAGCCATCTCCCTCTTGGTTGAAGAGACGAAAGGCAGTTGTCAAATCATCTTGATAGTAGGTTCTTCTCTTTTCTTTAGCTTGTCTAAACAGCGTTTCAAAGAAAGCTTGATTGAAGGTCACCTTGTCTGTGCTCACAAACCAGCCCAAGCCCTTGTTTTGCTGAGAAAGGTAGGCAGTCCCAAGAAAGGTTCCTTCCTGACTCTGCACTTCTACTTCCCGATCCTTGAGATGAACATTCTCAAGATCACTGGCTTCTAGTAAAACTAGCCCCTTAGCGAGCTTCTTTTCAACCCTTTTGCTAACTCTTATTCTATTCATAACTACCATTATATCAAACTTTTAGCCAATTCTCAAAAAAGAAACTACCCTTGCTTTTTTACTCTTCTTTTAAAAAATGGTATACTAATACTAATAAAAAATTAGGAAGTAAATGTGTGAAAAGCAATTTTAACAAAATCCAACAAGCCATGGGTACCAGACTGGGTTTTGTCCTAACTCTTTTAATCCTATATTGGTTCAAAACCTTATTAGCCTATACCGTTGACTTTAATTTAGATATTCAAGTAGGCAAGTTACAGGGAAATTACCTTGCCTTTATCGCCTTTTTCAATCCCCTTCCTTTGGGGCTACTCCTGATAGCTTCAGCCCTCTATGCTCGCTCAACCAAGGCCTTTTACAGTCTTAGCATAGCTATTTATAGTCTTTTATTCATTTGGCTTTATTCTAACGTCTTTTACTATCGAGAATTTAGCGACTTTATCACGGCTAATACCATGAAGGTGGTCAGCAAGGTGTCTGTCGGCACTGCAGAACTAGAGTTACTGCGTCCTTGGGATTTCATCTATTTTATGGATTTCCCATTGCTGGCTTTCCTTTTCTATAAAAAATTCATCCAGCTAGATAGGAGACCCTTCAAATTCCGCTCCAGTGTTGCTATCACTGCTCTCTCAGCCCTGCTCTTTTCTGCTAATCTTTTCTTGGCTGAAATTGAGCGTCCCGATCTCCTGTCGCGAGGATTTTCGAATTATTATGTTGTCCGCGCCCTCAGTTTACCAGCTTTTCTAGGTTATAGTGCCAATCAATCCTATAGCGCCAACAAGGAACGTGCCAAGGCCTCTGAGACCGACCTGCAACCTATTACAGATTATATTCAAGAACATTCTGCTAAGCCCAATCCAGACTATTTTGGCCTGGCCAAAGGGAAAAATGTGATTTATCTCCACTTGGAGAGTTTCCAACAGTTCCTGCTTGACTATAGACTTAACATAGATGGAACTGATCATGAAGTCACTCCCTTCCTTAATTCACTCTACCATTCGCCATCAACCCTAGCCTTTTCGAATATCTTTAACCAAGTCAAGGCTGGTAAGACCTCAGATGCAGAAACCATGCTAGAGACCGGTTTGTTTGGACTTAACCAAGGTTCCTTTATGGTCAATTACGGTGGTACCAATACCCAGCAGGCAGCTCCTTTTATCCTATCAAAAAACGGCTACCAATCAAGTGCTGTCTTTCACGGTAATATCGGGACCTTCTGGAATCGAAATACGACCTATAAACAATGGGGCTACCAATACTTCTTTGATGCTTCCTACTTCACCAAGCAAGACAGTAGCAATTCTTTCCAATATGGTTTAAATGATAAAATCATGATGAAAGATTCTATCCAATATCTGGAGCACTTGCAGCAGCCTTTTTATGCCAAGTATATCACGGTGTCCAATCACTATCCCTATGCTAGCAATCTAACAGGCGATGAGCTTGGTTTCCCCTTGGCCAAAACCAAAGATGAAACCATCAATGGCTACTTCCAAACAGCTAACTATCTGGACAGTGCTATCAAGGCCTTCTTTGACTATCTCAAAGAAAGTGGCCTCTATGAAAAATCCATCATCGTCATCTACGGAGACCATTATGGTATTTCCAACTCCCGCAATCCTGAGCTGGCACCCTTGATTGGCAAGACTTCTGAGAACTGGTCGAATTACGACAATGCCATGTTGCAACGAGTGCCTTTTATGGTGGTCATGCCTGGCTATGAAAAAGGACAAATCATCAATACCTACGGTGGACAAATCGATATCTTACCAACTCTCGAACACCTCCTTGGTATTGAGTCCAATTCCTTCCTTCAAGTCGGCCAAGACCTCCTATCACCAGACCACCAAGAAATCGTTGCCTTTCGAACTGCCAATTCCTTCGTCACACCAAAATATACCAACTACGACGGACGAACCTACTATACTGAGAGCGGTCTTGAAATCAGTAATCTTGATGAACAAGCTCAGACTGAACTAGAAATTGTTCGTCAAGCAGCTAGTCAACAGCTGAAAATAAGCGACCAGATTCAAACTGGCGATTTGATACGTTTCTACCAAGCAGATCATCTTGGAAAAGTTGATACAGAAAGTATTTCTTATCTCAATTCTTTACCAATTCTGCAAAAGATTGAGCAGGAAAAAGGTAGTCAATCAACCAGTCTCTTTAGCCAACGACAAGGCAAAACCAGTACTAACCTTTTCAAAGCTCCAAGTTACCAAGAACTCCACCCAGAGTCGGCAGAAACCGAATCAAAATCACAATAAAAGATGCTCTTCCGTCTTGGAGGAGCATTTCTTTTATCAAATAAAATTCAACGAAAATCAAAGAACAAACTAGGAAGCTAGCCGCAGGTTATACTCAATGAAAATCAAAGAGCAAACTAGGAAGCTATCCGCAGGCTGCTCAAAACACTGTTTTGAGGTTGTAGATAAGACTGACGAAGTTAGTCACATATATACGGCAAGGCAAAGCTGACGTGGTTTGAAGAGATTTTCGAAGAGTATTAACTGTGAGATTGTAGGTAGAGAGGAGATAAATCAGCTTCAGTAGGTATCTGGAAAATTTGATTCTATAGAGAAGCCTTTTGTTACAAACTCAATATACTATCAATAAATAATATTATAGAAGCAACAATAATTATAATTTCACCTATCTGCATCATTCTATTTCGAACTCTAAATATATGTTCTATTAAAAATACTTGAATCACACACATTATAGGAATGAATGTTTTTGAAATTGAAAAATATCCAAATAAATAAACTATAAACAACAAAAATAGAACTATGTTATATTTCTTATTCAAAACATTCCTCCCTATATATTTTTGATTACCAATCTTAATCATTTATAACTACATTCTAACAAACTACAAAAACGTTTGTCGAATTGAATTTATCAAGCAAGCGACCAACTATCTCATCTTTTTTCTATTTCTACCAATATGCGTGACAGGTAGTAATGATAGCCAAAAATAGCAAGAGCAAGCAAGAGGATAAGAGCTCCTACTCCCAAGCTAATGGCAAGGATAGGGGAGAGAGACCGAACCAAGAATATGCTCCCTATTACAAGGGCCATTAAGATTGCACTATAAATAAAAATAAAAACAATTGCGACTATACGATTTGAACGGTTCACCAAGTCCGTAATGTTACTCCAATTGGTTGACAAATTTTTCACGTCCTTAAGGTAATGGTGGCAAGAAAGGATGACACTGGCAAGGATCCATGCCACAAGAAGGTAAATCATCGAAAGGATGGGCAAGCCTAGATATAGAGAAAGGCCAAGTAAAGTCAGAACTGGTAAGAAGGACTGGACAGCAAATATAATCCAAAATTTCACTTTCACATAACGAGCAAAGTCAAAGGGTAAACTCTTCAGAAAATCAACATTTTCCCTCTCCAAGGACAAGGCAATTGAATGCAGGCTGGTGATATTGTTATTGACAACTGCTATAAAGAGAGCTATAAAAAACAAGGGTAACCAGTATGGAGGATGAATGTCTGGAACTATCTGAGAATCTCGGATTTTGGAAATCAGACCGATCATCATGAGATAAGGAAGGAAAGCACTTGTAAAAAGCACTGTAACCACGCCAGTCCCCTGTCCCAAGAGGGTGAGGTGGTAGCGTAAAACCATGCGGAAAAATCCCTTTTTAGTAGTTGAAATTCTCTCCTTGCTGCGACGTTCTTTTTTGACCTTCTCCTCACTATTAAGCAGGATCACGTCATAAAAACGAGGAAGGACCTTCTTTTTGGTCAGATAAAGCAGGAAGAGAGTTAGTCCTATCCAAGCGAGCAGACCCACTAAGGCTTCTGTCGAACAAGGCTCCACTGCTATTTTGTAAAAGATATGAAGAGGATAAAGGAGAAATGGAATGTCTCGAACTTTGTCAACAATACTTCCAGAAGTCGACTGTAGAAAGAAGACAAATATTAAAGGTATGAGAACCCCTATCCCAATCATCACATTCGAAAAAATAAACTGATACTTTCTAAAAAGCGCAGTTTGAGCCAAGAAATGCACTGCCACTACCATCACTAGAGCCACAGAGACAAATAATAGAGCCAAGGACAGTAGCATCAAAGGTAAGCCAAGCCAAAGAGAAGGTGCTAGCCTAATGTAGAGGACTAGAAAATAAGCTAGGATTGGTACAATTCCAGGCAGAGCTGGCAAGAGGACAGAAAGTCCTTTAGCAATTATAATCTCTGATTCTTTAAAGGCATAAGGCCTATACGATACCAAGTCCTTACTCTCATAAAAGACATTGTAAAAGGCAGTTAAAGAAGTTGAAAAGGCAATCACTAGTAAAATAGCAACCATAAAACTAAAATAAACAGATATTTCATCAAAAGGAAAATGAATGGCTATATTTATAAACATGATGAGCATCAAGAGACTGGAAAAAATGTAAGAACTTAGGACTCTAGCAGAAACATTTACTTTTTTCCCAGGATTCTTAGCCTGCTTCTTTCGTAGATTAGCCAGATTAGCTTCTTGAGATGAATAGAGGATATTGATATCAACTAATTTTTTAATGACCTTGAGACGCATCTGAAACCTCCTCTTTTCTACCAGCAAGGCTAAGGTAGATACTTTCTAAAGACTGGTCTGGGTGGTCTTTTCTCAAGTCCTCTACCTTACCACAATAAATCAAATGCCCCTTTTTTAAAATGGCAATCCGATCACAGACTTGCTCTGCCACCTCTAGGACATGAGTTGAAAACAAGACTGTCTTGCCTTTTTGCGCATGTTCCTTCATCATTTGCTTCAAATCAAAGGCAGCCTGGGGATCCAAACCAGTCAAGGGTTCGTCCAAAACCCAAATATCGGGATCAGACAAGAGTGCTCCGATGACAAAGACTTTCTGACGCATTCCGTGAGAAAGGGTTTCAATAACCTGATAGCGGTTTTCAGCAAAATCAAAAACACTCAATAGCCTAGCTAGACTAGCCTCCAAGTCAGAGCTAGTCAGATCATAGGATGAAGCAACCAATTCCCAAAATTCATTGGCCGTTAAGCGTAAAAATAAGTCAGGCGAGTCTGCTACGTAGCCAATCTTTCGTTTAATAGCCAAGCGATTTTCCGATAAATCCTGACCATCTACCAAAATACGACCACTGCTGGGTGAAATGATACTGACTAGGGATTTTATAGTGGTCGATTTCCCAGCCCCATTATGGCCAATCAAGCCCATAATCTCCCCATTTTCAATCTGCAAATTGAGATTGCTCAAAGCCTCTTTATCACCATACAACTTACTAACATTTTGAAATTCAATCATGGGATGACTCCTATCTTTATCTATATTACATACTATTATACTAGCACTTTGATACAAAAAAATCAATACTTTATTTTAAGTAGTTAAAATAGTTTCCTTCTATCTTATGCAAACGTTGGCGCTAACCAATACTTTATGATAGAATAAAGAACAAGATTGACAAGTAAGAGGAAAAACAATGCAAAATCAAACACTCATTCAATACTTTGAATGGTATCTACCCCACGACGGCCAACACTGGGCGCGTCTGGCTGAAGATGCTCCACACCTAGCTGATCTGGGAATTAGCCACGTCTGGATGCCACCAGCCTTCAAGGCCACCAATGAAAAAGACGTAGGCTATGGGGTCTATGACTTATTTGACCTTGGAGAGTTTAACCAAAAAGGGACTGTCCGCACCAAGTATGGTTTTAAAGAAGATTATCTTCAAGCCATTCAAGCCCTAAAAGCTCAGGGAATTCAACCTATGGCCGATGTAGTTCTCAACCACAAGGCTGCGGCCGATCACATGGAAGCCTTTCAGGTTATCGAAGTGGACCCTGTAGATCGTACAGTGGAGCTTGGAGAACCCTTCACCATCAATGGATGGACTAGCTTTACCTTCGATGGTCGCCAAGATACCTACAATGACTTCCACTGGCACTGGTACCACTTCACAGGTACAGACTACGATGCCAAACGTCGTAAATCTGGGATTTACCTGATCCAAGGAGATAACAAGGGTTGGGCAAATGAGGAGTTGGTCGATAATGAAAACGGTAACTATGACTACCTCATGTATGCCGACCTAGACTTTAAGCATCCTGAAGTCATCCAAAATATCTATGATTGGGCTGACTGGTTCATGGAAACAACTGGTATTGCTGGTTTCCGCTTGGATGCCGTCAAACACATTGACTCTTTCTTTATGCGCAATTTCATCCGCGATATGAAGGAAAAATACGGTGACGATTTCTACGTTTTTGGTGAATTTTGGAACCCAGACAAGGAAGCCAATCTAGATTATCTTGAAAAAACAGAAGAACGCTTTGACCTTGTCGATGTTCGTCTCCACCAGAATCTCTTTGATACTAGTCGAGCAGGTTCCAACTATGACCTTCGTGGCATTTTCAAAGATAGCCTGGTTGAACTCAAACCTGACAAGGCTGTGACATTTGTCGACAACCACGATACACAACGAGGTCAGGCTCTTGAGTCTACCGTTGAAGAATGGTTCAAACCAGCAGCCTACGCCCTCATTCTGTTACGCCAAGACGGCCTTCCATGTGTCTTTTACGGAGATTACTATGGGATTTCAGGGCAGTATGCTCAACAAGATTTCAAAGAAGTCCTTGACCGCCTCCTAACCATCCGAAAAGATTTGGCCTATGGAGAGCAAACAGACTACTTTGATGACGCAAACTGTATCGGTTGGGTACGTTCAGGTGCTGAAAATCAAACCCCAATCGCAGTCCTTATCTCAAATAACCAAGAAAACAGCAAGTCAATGTTTGTCGGCCAAGAATGGGCTAACCAAACCTTTGTAGATTTACTTAGAAACCACCAAGGTCAAGTTACAATCGATGAGGAAGGTTATGGACAATTCCCAGTCTCAGCTGCTTCAGTAAGTGTCTGGGCAGCCAATACAATCTAATACTCTTCGAAAATCTCTTCAAACCGCGTCAACGTCGCCTTGCCGTACTCAAGTACAGCCTGCGGCTAGTTTCCTAGTTTGCTCTTTGATTTTCATTGAGTATAATAGCAAATAATAACCAAGCCAGGTCCAAGGGGATTTGGCTTTTTTGTAGTCAAAAAAGACCTACCCAAATGGATAGATCTTTACTTGATTACAATTTACCTGCTACGGCATCCAACAATTCTTGGATCTTAGCTTGGTTGCTTCCTCCTGCCATGGCCATGTCTGGTTTACCACCACCACGTCCATCGACGATTGGTGCCAATTCTTTGACAAGGTTTCCTGCATGAAGGTCTTTTGTCTTGCTTGCTACAAGAACATTGACTTTGTCACCGATAGCAGCAACTAGGACAAGAAGATCAGAGTAGTCTTTTTGTTTCCAATTATCTGCAAAGGTACGAAGGGCACCGGCATCTGATACAGATACTTGGCTAGCAATGTAACGGTGACCATTGACTTCCTTCACATCCTTGAAGATATCGCCTGCAGCAGCCGCTGCGGCTTTTTCTTTCAACTCAGCATTTTCTTTTTGCAATTGACGAAGTTGTTCTTGAAGTCCTTCTACCTTGTGAGGTACTTCTTTAAGTTGAGGTGCTTTCAAGGTTGCTGCGACAGCTTTAAGAGCATCTTCTTGTTCACGGTAAGCTTCAAAGGCTTCCTTACCAGTCACTGCCAAGATACGGCGAGTTCCTGAACCGATCCCTTCTTCTTTGACAATCTTGAAAAGACCAATTTCAGAAGTGTTGACAACGTGAGTACCACCACAAAGCTCGATAGAGTAGTCACCGATAGTAACAACACGGACTTCTTTACCGTATTTCTCACCAAAGAGGGCCATAGCTCCCATTTCTTTGGCAGTGTCAATATCCGTTTCAACTGTCTTCACTTCAAGAGCTTCCCAAATTTTCTCGTTAACTTGCTGTTCAATAGCACGCAATTCTTCAGCAGTCACTGCTTGGAAGTGGGTAAAGTCAAAGCGAAGGAATTCAACTTCGTTAAGAGATCCTGCTTGTGTTGCGTGATTTCCAAGGATATTGTGAAGGGCAGCGTGAAGCAAGTGAGTCGCAGTGTGGTTTTTCATGACACGGTGACGACGATTACTATCAATTGCCAAGGTATATTCTTGGTTCAAAGCAAGTGGTGCATGGACTTCAACAGTGTGAAGGGCTTGTCCGTTTGGTGCTTTTTGAACATTGGTCACAGTAGCTACAACCTTACCTGACTCATTCAAGATTTGTCCATGGTCAGCTACCTGTCCGCCCATTTCAGCGTAGAATGGTGTTTCTGCAAAGATAAGTGAGGCAGTTCCTTCTGACACAGCTTCTACTTCTGCATTGTCAGCCACGATGGCCACCAATTTAGAAGACAATTGGCTAGCATTGTAGTTGAAGACACTTTCTACAGTGATGTTTTGAAGGGTTTCATTTTGCATGCCCATTGAGCCACCCTTAACAGCTGACGCACGCGCACGTTCTTGCTGTTCTTTCATGGCCGCTTCAAATCCTTCACGGTCCACAGTCATACCAGCTTCTTCAGCGATTTCTTCAGTCAGTTCAACTGGAAATCCATAAGTGTCATAAAGTTTGAAGACATCTGAACCAGCGATGACAGATTGACCTTTTTCTTTCAAGTCTGCTACGATGCCTTGGGCAAAGTGTTGACCTGAGTGAAGGGTACGGGCAAATGACTCTTCCTCGCTCTTAACGATTTTCTCAATAAAGTCACGTTTTTCAAGCACTTCTGGGTAGTAGCTTTCCATGATTTTTCCAACAGTTGGAACCAGTTTGTAAAGGAAAGGCTCGTTGATTCCCAATTTTTGACCATGCATAGAAGCACGACGAAGCAAACGACGAAGGACATAACCACGACCTTCATTTCCTGGAAGAGCACCATCACCGATGGCAAATGAAAGTGAACGGATGTGGTCAGCGATAACCTTAAAGCTCATGTTGTCGCCATCTTGGTCATAGACCTTACCAGACAATTTCTCCACTTCACGAATAATAGGCATAAAGAGGTCTGTCTCAAAGTTTGTCTTAGCCCCTTGGATAACGGCCACCAAACGCTCCAAACCAGCGCCCGTATCAATGTTCTTGTGTGGCAATTCCTTGTATTCACTACGAGGAACAGCAGGGTCTGCGTTAAATTGTGACAAAACGATGTTCCAGATTTCGATATAGCGGTCGTTTTCAATATCTTCTGCAAGCAGGCGAATACCGATATTTTCTGGGTCAAAAGCTTCTCCACGGTCAAAGAAGATTTCTGTATCTGGTCCAGAAGGTCCTGCACCGATTTCCCAGAAGTTATCTTCGATTGGAATCAAGTGACTCGGATCCACTCCCACTTCAATCCAACGGTTGTAAGAATCTTTATCATCTGGATAGTAGGTCATGTAAAGTTTCTCAGCTGGGAAGTCAAACCACTCAGGGCTTGTCAAAAGCTCATAAGCCCAAGTGATAGCTTCGTCACGGAAGTAATCACCGATAGAGAAGTTCCCCAACATTTCAAACATGGTATGGTGACGTGCAGTCTTTCCTACGTTTTCGATGTCGTTGGTACGGATAGCCTTTTGGGCATTGGTAATACGTGGATTTTCAGGAATGATGGTTCCGTCAAAGTATTTCTTAAGGGTTGCTACCCCAGAGTTGATCCACAAAAGTGTTGGGTCATTTACAGGAACCAGGCTCACTGATGGTTCTACTGAGTGACCTTTGGTTGCCCAGAAATCAAGCCACATTTGGCGTACTTGTGCACTAGATAGTTGTTTCATATTGTCTCCTTATTTACTTGTTTAATGTGATTGGCTTTCTAGCATTTCCACATAGTCAATGGCGACACAGAGGGAAATGACTAGGTCTGCATAAGCGTCCTCCAAAACCGTTACGGTATAGGTAGAGGTCAGATGGAAGAGTTCTTTCTTAATTTCCGCAATCAGCTGATCGCGATCATCCAGCAATTTGAAATTCAAATCCCAGATATTGCCCCTGATATGAAGACCTAGATTATCAAACTCATACTTATCTCGCCAGAAGGTCAACTTCTTGCGAATGACAAAACTCGAGCCATCCCGAAGCTGAATCTCAAAACGAGGAAGCAAGGTCAAGATTTCTTTACTGATCTGACTGACTTGTTCACCATTAGTATCATAGATGGTAAAAGTTTTGGGAATCTTAAAAAATGACCCCTCCACCTGATAGGCGATTTCTCCCCTGTCATCCTTGATAGCGAAGCGTTCTCCTCCAAGACGAAACTTTTGTTTGACAAGAAATGTTTTCATCAACACCTCCAAAAAATCAAAAGACAAGCTCATATCACGAAGGGCGAAAAACCGCGGTACCACCTTCATTCAATGAACTTGTCATTCTCTTATTCTTATGCAATTGTATGATTGAGTAGCATGACTTTCTAGCTTAGATGGCTCGCAGCACCGCCATTTCTCTGGACTAAGACAAGTGAAAATCAATTCTCAACTTTCTTATTATAACGTTTTTTTAAGCTTGCGTCAACTGGAAATCATCTTAACTAATAGTAGTGAGGTAGGAGGGAAGACCTTTTAAAAATTTAACTACTAGTTTCGAAATGTAAGTAGTAATATTTAATTTATTTCTAAAATCTTTCTATCTAGCATAGCCCTAGAAGGCTATATAAAACCCTCCAGCGCTGTTTAGTATGTCCCCCCTACACTGATAAGATTCCACTCAGAGTAGCTTATCTTGAACAATTTTGGGGATTTTGTGTCTTCGTCATATACTACGAGATAGTGCCCTTCATCATTCCAAAACTTGCCCAATACCTCGGAGTCTCTTAAATCCATTTTCTGGTTTAAGTAGTCGCTAGTATACTCAATTTTTGGTGCATCTTTTACCCCAGCAGTAGAAAAACTGCTACCAATAAAGATAAAAGCATAAAATAGCACCACAGCAATCCCCAAGAATTTAAAGATTTTATAGTTTGTATTATTGTTTTCCATGTTTGTATATTCCTTTTCTTTCTATTTTGTGTTTCCTTAAATCCCAAGAGGGAATTTTACCCCCTTATCCAACTAAATCATTAAGCCAATTTTTTCAATCACTTCTTGGATCTCATCTAGCGATACTAGAAACCACTCTTTAGGGACAAAGCTATCTCCATTTGGTGCTATTAATTCCATATCTAACTGCTTGTCTGCAAAATAATGATGAAGAGTAGTTTCTAATTTTCGAGCGCTGAAATTTTGAACCTCAAAACTAGCTACTAAACGGACAGGAGCAAAAAGATAGGTTCCTTCTCTTTCTGAATTTGCTAACCGTTTTTCAATTTGATCCTGTGTAAAACCGATTTTATAGAGATTACTGATGTTGGCAATTTGAGGATTGCTACTCAAAGATTTCACTACATAGATATATCCAGTTGTAATTCGTTGGCTTGGACTGATACCAGTCATCACATCTTCTATCAATTCTGTTACCATTCGTCCATGGCGCGTTCTATCGTGCAGATTAGATACAAAAGAGCGGAGTAAGGCCTTCTTATTTTCTGTACCATTTTCATATACGAGATGAAGTTCAGCATTAGTATAACCATTCTTATCAGTGAAGTCTTCTCCTTTAGAAACAACATAAACCATTACTCCATTATCCACATAGAACATACCAGGTTTAATTTCTTTTTCTTTTATCACATCAGACTTTCTGACTTGACGACGACCTTCACTAATTTCATCATGAACACGAGTAAATAATCCCTGATAATCTTCAAAATTTCCCATCCGTTTACGTGTTCGTGTTTTATCACGCGCTTGAATCGTTCGTTTATAACGTGAGACATCAAATAAAGATTTTTCAGCACCATTTACTGACTCAAACAATTTATCTGATAAAATATCTGTTAAACTAGCAGGACTTGAAATAGGGGTCTCGGACTCAACTATATCTATTTTTAGTAGCCCAAATTCATCATAAGGTTCTAACTTTCGGATGCTATTAGGAGATTTTCTAATACCATTCAATCGAGAAAATAAACTGCGTTCTTTAATATTTCTAGACTTTTGTGGCTCTTGCCCATTATTTTCTCTCACCCAATCTATAATTTCTAAAAATTTCTCTACTTCATGATCTGTAACTATTTTTTTCTTAGGTTTTAAAGGAGTTATTAAATGTTCAAAATCAGAATCATTAAAAATGTCATTTAAGTTTTTGAAATCAGTCATTACCGCTCTCCATCTTCAGCTTCATCTGAGATAATTGTAACAAAGCATAAGCCAATCTCTGTTCGTACTTATCCTTACTTGATTTATCTGGATGACGACCATTTTCTTTCAAAAATTGCTTAATTTGAGGATAAAGAATCAAAAGTTCTTCTTCAGAAAACTCCATCTTCTGACCATCCATATAATCTTGTATTAGACGCAAAGTCGGAGCATCAATTTCACGTGATATAACTTCGTAAGCTCTCTGGAAAGGATTGATCTGATCAATCAAATCAATAGATAAGTCATCAATATTCACAAATTTATCTGCCATTTTTAGGAAATCTGTTTGTCCTACTCCCTCTTTCCGTTCAGCTGATTGAACGACCGATTGACTAATAAACTGTTGGCGAACTTCTTCAACTTCAGCACCATTTAAGTCAGGATAGATTTGTTTAATAATTGCTGGAATCATCTGCTTATTAATGATTTCTGCATCTGTTCCTGCAGCAATCGCAGTTTGGATACGCGGTTCTTGCAAGATACTAGCACGTAAGTCGTTCATGTCATTTTCTATGATATCTTTTGTTCTTTGGGTGCTCGGCTCTTTTAATCCTTTTACAAACAGTTCGGCACCAGAAGATTTCTGGTCATCCCGGTCTTTGCGTTTGAACTTGAAATTTGGCGCTAAAACAGACTCCATCAATAGACTTGCTGTAATAGCCTTCATAACATTATTTACAGCAAAGAAAACTTCATCATCTTGAGCATCTGGTTGGGAAATGAGATTGGTAAATTGAGCGTGTAACTTATTGGAACTATCGCGTGTTACTCGACCTATAATCTGAACAATTTCTGTTAGCGACTGACGATAGCCAATCGTTAAAGCATACTCAGCATAAGGCCAGTCAAAACCTTCTTTAGCCATACCAAGTGCGATAATGATATCGAGATCATCTAAACTGGTCATCTTATTTAGGTAACCCTGCACTTTTTCACGCCCTTCTTCTGTGACAAGGTCGGCAACCTTCAATACACGACCTGTTTCCTCAGTAACCAACCATAATCCAGTCTTAGGGTCTGGAACGGCTTGCCCCAGTTCGTCTAAAATTCGGTCAACTTCATCATACTTATCCTTGGTTGACTCACCCGAGTTTACATTTGGGATATGAATAATGGTTTTCTTGCTTGTGTCCAGTACTTCGTGCAAAGCATCCGTGTAACGACCACGATAAAAGTTATAACCCATGGCAAAGCTTTTCAGATATTTGTACCCCTCCAACTGTTCATAATAAGTATAGGATACCTTGTCGAATTTTTGCTCATCTTCAGGTGCCAAAATGGGTACAGAATCTCCACGGAAATAAGACCCTGTCATAGCCACTACATGAGCTGTTGAATTGGCTAATATGTTTCTTAAGGCATTTCCTAAAACTGAATTATCATCTTGAGATACATGATGAAATTCATCGATAGCTAAAAGAACGTTATTAAAATCAGTATCGGCTAACTGTTCAAAGGCAAAACGCAAGGTGGCATGCGTACAGATTAAAACTCTATCGTTAGGTGACTCTGAATGCATAAAGTCTACAAACTGTTTTACCTTACTTTTGCTGGTCCCTTGTTCAGTCAAATTATTTTTGGGAAGAACTTCCCAATCCCAGTAAAAACCATATTCTGTCAATTTAGTTGAACGAAACGATTTCCCGATAGATCTTTCTGGAACAGCTATAATAGCTTTTTTCAGCCCCTGAGCATGTAGTTTATCAAGAGCAATAAACATCAGAGCTCTCGACTTACCAGAGGCAGGAGGCGCCTTAATCAATAAGTGTTGAGAAGTTCTCTTAGCATATACGCGCGCCTGCATTTCACGCATACCAAGTGCATTATTAGATTGACTAGCACCTGTACCATTGTAATTGATTTCAAATATATTTGAGGTCATTTCGCTTCCTTTTCTGTCATTTCTTTGTACAGATTCAATAAGACACTGAGTCGTTCTTCATCTGATTCAAAAGGCTTTTGCTGGTAGGCACGTTCTACGATACCATCGATTTTTTCATGTGCTTGACGAAGACGGTCATTCATTGGTTTATTGGCACCACCGTACAACTCAGCCATTGTTCCACCTTCTTCTTCTCGAACATCCAGCATTTCAAAAACAGCTTCCTCAAGCATATTTTTCCGAGCTTCTGAAAGTTCTGGAATTGGGAAGGTATTATAGACCAGCCCAGCTGAATAACTATATCGAGTTTCTAATTTTCCACCGATCGCTTGAAACCATTTTATATGCATTTTAGAAACAAGACATCCAAGTAACCAAACTGGAGTATCATACACAATATAGCAACGATTTGAAATAATTGTATCGTCTCCCACAAATCCCATTGGTATATAATCTCTATCTTCTGAAGTAACAGCAGGAACTAACAGTTGAAACTTCCCTTCTATTTTCCCCTTAGAAAACATTTCGTCCCATTCACCCCGTTGTACAAATTTCCATGGCGTAGACGCAGTTTCTCTTGTTCCAGCAGCCTTAGAATTCAGGCGTTCTTGCCTTACATTTTCAAATAATTGATGGAATTCCTGTATTTTATCTAATTTAGTATATTCATCTTGATCAATCCAAATAGTATATCTAAAATTTCCATTGATATACTCATCTGCTCCAATATACTTTTTAAAATACACTTCAGTTTCAGGATATCTTTGAACTAATTTATTTTTATCATCATTTGTCAGTATTAGATATTTACTTCTTGGCATATTCCCAAAGACTATTTTTGGAAAATTATTTAACTTCTCTGAATCATTGTGATTAGATACAATAATATCATCTGCAAAAGCTAGATAGGGATTTATATTCTTTCCATAACTTTCTCCCTTATCACTATATATAATTCTTTTCTTATCATTTTTATTTGAAAATCCAATGATAGTAACTGTAACCCCTGCATTATGGGCCGCACTATTGTTCCATTTAAAAGACTGATACGCAAAGGAAATTTGACCATATCGTAGAAGGATATTCCACAAAATTGAAACTTGTTCACCTTGATTTATTGAATTTGTTGTTACAAAAGCATATTGAGCATTTTTACCATAAATAAGGTGAGTTGCCTTATAAAACCATCCCGAAATATAATCTAATTTTTTAGAAGAAATTTCTGAACAAATTACACTTTCTAGTTCCTTCTTTTGTTCCAAAGTCATTTTTTTAGAGCCTATATACGGCGGATTCCCAAATATATAAACTTCGTCATCTGCCTTAGCATTCAAAACAGTTCCCCAGTCAATTCTTAAGGCATTCCCACAAACAATATTTCCAGCTTCTCTTAAGGGGAGTAGTCTTGGATGGACATCAGCAAGTGCTTCTTCCATCTCCACATTCATCTGGTGTTCCGCTATATACAAGGATAGTCTTGCTACTTCATGAGCGAAATCATCCAATTCAATTCCTGAAAACTGGGATAGAGAAATCTTAGAGGCATCAGCAATCAATTCTCCTTGATAAACAGCTTTTTCATTTAAGGCTTCACGAATTTCTCGCTGTTTGACTAAGATATTAATCTCTAAACGACGAAGTTCTTTATAAGTAATGATGAGGAAATTTCCAGAACCACAGGCAGGGTCTAAAAATTTGATAGATGCTATACGAGTAAGCAAATCATCTAGCTTGGGTAAGAGTTGTCGCAATTCTTTGCGACGATGGTCCTCGCCAAAGTCACCACCTCCTATATAGTAGTCAGCTCGTTCTTCTAATTCCGTCAATGCTGCTCGTAAATTATCTAAAAACAGTGGTTTGATAACCTTCATAATATTGGGCACGCTAGTATAGTGCATACCCGATGTTGATCTTGCTTCTGCATTTGCCACCGTTTGAATCATTGAGCCCAAAATATCTGGATTGATTTCATTCCAGTTTAGCAATTCCCCTGCTTCAATGAGTAGTTGACGAGTCCTTTTATTGAAAATAAGGTCATGATGTGGCTCCGAAAAAAGCTTACCATTTACATAGGGAAAATCTGATAACCACGACTCTAAATCCTGACGACTAAAGTCAGGCATATCTAAAACAGTAAATAGCTTTCTAATACACTCATTCAAGTCATAACCATCTTCGGATGTCCTCATCTTAATAACATTTGTGAAAGCTCCCTTGGAGATAATATTTGTATCTTCTGCAAATAATAGAAAAAGAACACGAATCAAAAATAGATTAAATGATTTACCATCAGTTTCAGTAATGGCTAGTTCAGGATTGATAGAAATTAGCTCATCATAAAGTTTAGTAAAACGTTCTGCCGCTTTTACATCGGCAGGATTTTCCTTCTCATAATCAATCTTTTCAATACCATTCCAAGGCAAGAAAAAATCGCAATAGGCTGGTAAATCATCAAAAGTAATTGCTAAAGTTGACTCTGTCTGTGTATCCTTTGCATATAATTCTTGAAAATCTGTTGTAATAATAAATCGAGGTTTACGAGCCTGTCCCGACGTCTCTTTATCAATCTCAGTTAACGCAAGCAAAGGTTGGCTTTCAACTTTACGAAAATACAATTTGTTTTTTATTATAAAATCATTGGAAGCAGTTTTACTTGCTCTTGTTATGGTCGTTTTAGTAATATCAAACAATGAAACAAAATCAACAATAAATGTCGATTGATTAAGATTCTCTACTAAAACCTTAGTTCTATCCTCAATCTCAGTGATATTTAATAACTTTTTAGCCATTAGATACCTCCAAGAAACGCAAAAAGCCTACTGGATTTACAGTAGGTCTCAATCTATATTCTTTGCATTTTTTTATTAGGTTATATATATATATATATATATATGCATTTGCGTGGTCCGGTTCATTTTGAACTCCTTTAGAATTAAATTTTCAGAGATGCTATAAACAATTCTAATAACTCTCAACCTAAAACTATTATACCATGATTTCTATTTTTTATAAAAAACGAACCAGCTTGACTGATTCGTTTTTAGTTTATTTACTCCTACTTCCGATACATCTTAAATTGTAGGAAGAGGTCACTATAGATTCCTGTCCATTTATGGTCAAATTTTTCATAAACTTCTAGGTGTTTCATAGTATCTGCATCTGGATAGAAGGACTTGTCTTCTTTTGTCTCCTCTGGGAGCATTTCCTTAGCAGCTGTATTTGGTGTTGAATAGCCGACATACTCTGCATTCTTGAGAGCATTTTCAGGTTTTAACATGAAGTTGATGAAGGCATAAGCTGCATCCTGATTCTTAACTGTCTTAGGAATGACCATATTGTCAAACCAGAGGTTACTTGCTTCTGTAGGTACGACGAATTTGAGGTTAGGATTCTTTTCCAACATCTGGCTAGCTTCCCCTGAGAAAGTCACACCGATGGCAGCGTTATTCTGAATCATGTAACCCTTCATCTCATCGGCTACAATAGCCTTGATATTAGGAGTTAGCTCATAAAGTTTATCGACCGTTTGTGACAGTTGTTGTGGATCTTTAGAGTTGAGGCTATAGCCTAGTGAGTTAAGACCTAACCCAAGCACTTCACGCGCCCCATCAAAGAGCATGATTGAATCCTTGTATTCTGGTTTCCAGAGGTCATCCCAATGTTCAGGCGCTTCTTCCACCATGGTTTCATTGTAGACAATTCCCAGTGTTCCCCAGAAATAAGGGATGGAGAATTTATTGCCTGGGTCAAAGGACTGGTTGAGGAACTCTGGTCCGATATTTTCAAGACCTTCAAGTTTTGAATAGTCAAGCGGTACCAAGAGGTCTTCGTCCTTCATCTTGTTAATCATGTATTCACTAGGAATGGCAATATCGTAGGTCGTTCCACCCTGCTTAATCTTGGTATACATGGCTTCGTTGGAGTCAAAGGTCTCGTACTGGACTTGGATTCCTGTTTCTTCTGTAAATTGCTCCAAGAGTTCTGGATCGATATAGTCTCCCCAGTTGTAAATGACCAGTTTTTGACTATCTCGGCTATTGATTTTACTATCTAAATGCGTCGCAATTCCCCACAAGACCAGGATGATGGCTGCAATTCCTGCTAAAAATGAATAGAGTTTTTTCATGCTTGCTCCTCCTTCTCACGTGAGATAAAGTAATATCCAACAACTAAGATAATACTAAAGAGAAAGACAAGGGCAGACAGGGCATTGATTTCTAGCGAAATCCCCTTACGAGCACGAGAGTAAATCTCGACTGACAGGGTTGAAAAGCCATTTCCCGTTACAAAGAAGGTCACAGCAAAGTCATCTAGAGAATAGGTGAAGGCCATGAAATAACCTGCAATGATAGACGGAGTTAGGTAAGGAAGCATGATTTCCTTGAACATCTGAAATTGACTGGCACCAAGGTCATAGGCCGCATGAATCATATCGCCATTCATTTCCTTAAGACGTGGCAAGACCATCAAGACCACGATAGGAATGGAGAAGGCCACGTGACTAGATAGAACCGCCAAAAAGCCAAGTGAAAACTTGAGTTGGGTAAAGAGAATCAAGAAGCTGGCACCAATCATAACATCAGGCGCAACCATGAGGATATTATTGAGTGAAAGAAAGGCTTCTTGGTATTTCTTACGAGACTGATAAATGTAAATAGCACCGAAAGTCCCAATAATGGTCGCTATCAAGGCTGATAGGAAGGCCAAGAAAAAGGTCTGAGTCACAATCAACATAAGACGACTATCGCCAAACATGGTTTTAAAATGGCTCAAGCTAAAGCCTGTAAAGCTATTCATGTCGTTACCTGCATTAAAGGCATAGCCAATTAAGTAAAAAATCGGCAGGTAGAGGACAAGAAAGACCAGTCCCAGATAAAGGTTGGCAAATTTTTTCATCGTTCTCTCCTTTCCTTGGTCACCCACATGGTGATGAACATGGTCAGGATGAGAATTACACCAATGGTTGAACCCATACCGTAGTTGTCATTGGTTAGAAAATTCTGTTCAATAGCCGTCCCCAAGGTGATAACGCGGTTCCCACCAATCAAACGGGTCAGCATGAAGAGACTCAAACTTGGGATAAAGACAGATTGGACCCCACTTCGCACGCCGTTCATAGACAGAGGGAAAATGACATGTCGGAAGGTTTCCCACTTGGTCGCACCTAGGTCATAGCTGGCATTGATGAGATTGTTGTCCATATCATCCAAGACATTGAAAATCGGCAAAATCATAAAGGGAAGCTCGATGTAGCTTGCAACAAAGATAAAGGAGAAATCGGTAAAGAGCAACTGTTGTGAACCAATTCCGATAAATTCCAAGAATTGGTTAATAGAGCCATTTTGACCAAAAATCCCGATAAAAGCATAGGCTTTAAGAAGAAGGTTGACCCAAGTAGGCAGAATAATCAGCATGAGCCAGAGTTGACGGTGCTTGAGACGGGTCAAAAAGAGGGCTGTTGGATAGCTGATAAGCAGGGTCACAAAGGTCACAATTCCTGCATAGAGTACAGAGTTGAAACTCATTTTTAGGTAGGTCAAGTTTTGTGACGCAAAGTAAGATTTATAGTTTTCTAAACTAAATTGGCCTTCGATATTGAAAAAGGATTGTCCGAAAATCAAGACCAAGGGTGCGAGTACAAAGAGGGCAATCCAAAGCATGTAGGGCACTACAAAGAGTTTAGAGCTTGTTTTCTTCATCTCTTTCCTCCTCGATTGCATTGATCAGACCTGCTTCTTGCTCTTCAATTTCCACGTATTCTTCGATACGAGCATCGAACTCTTCTTCGGTTTCGTTGAGACGCATGATATGGATGTCTTCTGGCTCAAAGTCCAGACCGATTTCCTCACCAACGATGGCCTTACGAGTCGAGTGAATCATCCATTCATTTCCAAGTTCATCGTAAGCGATAATCTCATAGTGAACCCCACGGAAGAGCTGGGTATCAACCTTAACTTGGAGCTTGCCTTCTTCAGGCAGGGTAATACGCAAGTCCTCTGGACGAATAACGACTTCAACAGGCTCATTTGGCTTCATCCCCCCATCGACTGCTTCGAAGCGTTTGCCGTTAAACTCAACCAAGTAGTCCTCAATCATGGTTCCTGGCAAGATATTTGACTCACCGATAAAGGTGGCAACAAAATGGTTAATCGGCTCATCGTAGATATCCACAGGTGTTCCAGACTGGACAATCTCGCCATCATTCATAACAAAAATCCAGTCACTCATGGCCAGGGCTTCTTCCTGATCGTGAGTGACAAAGACAAAGGTAATGCCCAATCGTTGTTGCAGTTCACGCAGCTCATACTGCATGTCTGTTCTTAATTTCAAGTCCAGCGCTGATAAAGGCTCGTCCAACAAGACCACACGGGGTTGGTTGATGATAGCACGGGCAATAGCCACACGCTGACGTTGTCCTCCAGAGAGTTTACGGATGGAACGTTTTTCGTAACCTTCCAACTGAACCATCTTGAGAACTTCCGCTACGCGTTGCTCGATTTCTTTCTTGTCAATTTTACGCAAGCGGAGCGGAAAAGCAACATTTTCAAACACATTCATATGTGGAAACAAGGCATAGGATTGGAAGACCGTATGAACGTCACGCTTGTTGGTTGGAATGTCGTTGATACGAACACCGTCCAGCAAAATATCTCCTGTAGTCGCATCCAGCAAACCTGCAATGATGTTTAGGATGGTTGATTTCCCTGAACCAGATGCGCCTAAAAGAGTGTAGAATTTCCCTTCTTCCAACTCAAAGTTGATGTCTTTGAGAACCTTGGTGTTGCTGTCTTCAAAAACTTTTGAGACGTTTTTGAATTCAATAATTGGTTTTTTCAATTGTCATTTATTCCTTCTTTTTCATAGATTAACAGATTAGGGCTCTGTCAGGCCGCTACTACCTCGTGTAGGAGATTGAACTGCCTACATTCTTCTGCACTAACGATAGGCTTTCACCCCCTTTCCATGACATAGCAGCAGCTTTTCAAATACAGCTTCTTACTTGCTTTCACCTAAAATACGGACTTCTCTCTCAAGAGTAACGCCAGAGTGTTCCTTGACTTTTTCGATAACAGACTCAATCAAGTCTTCGTAGTCTTTAGCCGTTCCATCTGCAACATTGATCATAAAACCTGCGTGCTTTTCAGACACTTCTACGCCACCAATACGATAGCCTTTCAAGCCAGCTTCTGAAATTAATTGACCTGCAAAATGCCCGACTGGACGCTTAAAGACCGAACCACAAGAAGGGTATTCTAGAGGTTGTTTGAGTTCACGTAGATGCGTCAAGCGATCCATTTCTTGCTTGATAACCTGATGGCTTCCTGGAGCAAGGGCAAATTTAGCTGACAAGACAACAGAACCAGACTCTTGAATAGCTGAATGGCGGTAACCAAAAGCCAAATCCTTGACAGACAGGGTCTCAATTTCTCCGTCCTTAGTCAAGACCTTACAAGACTGTAAGATATGGGCAATCTCGCCACCATAGGCACCTGCATTCATAAAGACAGCACCGCCGACGCTCCCTGGAATGCCACAAGCAAACTCAAAGCCAGTCAAACTATGACGAAGGGCAATGCGTG
>NZ_KQ970262.1:572588-591520 GCF_001579045.1 Streptococcus mitis
ATTGCTAGCATTTCCAAGAACCATCCAAGGGATATTTTCTTGATTAGCAAATTTAACAACGCGCGCCAACTCAAAACGATTTCGTGGAAAGACCAGATAATCAGCCTCTCCACCTACTTTTGTATAACTATAGCTATGCAAAGGTTCCTTAAAACGGATATCAATTCCTTCTAAGATTTCAAGCATTTTTTCTTTTACTGACATGATACTCTTCCTTTTACAAAATTCATTCCATTATACCATTTTTAGAGACATTTGACGACCCTAAAAAAAATCTCGTTTGGTTTTTGCATAAGAAAAAGAGGTTCCCCCCTTTTTCTTATGATTTTTTGCAAAAGATTGCCTTGGTTCCATAGGCGACTAGAACAAGTTCAAGTGCTAGGACAACTTCAACCAAGACTGGACTTGTAATCCATCCTACTTGAGCTAGAGATGGAACAAGGTCAAAGAAGGCATGTAGTCCATAGGCCGCTAGGAGATAAATCCATTTCTTCTGGCGAACAGCTTGGTAAACCCAAACAGTCAAGAGTAATTGGAAACCTAGCGCCAAGATTCTCTCAAAACCAAGCAAATAAATCTGCCAGACAGATAGCGACTGGATAGTTTTCAACATATTTTCAGACAGCAATTTCAGGATCTGTGGATTCTGAGTTTGAACTGCCGAAAGAACTATGTAGAGATTGACGAGGCTAGTAACACCTAAGAAAATCAATTCCAAACCACCATGCCCCAATCCATAAGCAAGGGCATCTGATTTTTCCAAGTTTCTCTTTTTCTTCAACCATTTGAAGAAAATAAGACGAGCTGTTTCCTCAAAGAAAGCCGCCATAGCTAGGCCATAGACAATATAAACCAAGGGATGGTCTTGTAAAAGGGCAATACTTCCATCTTTTTGAGGATGAAGAACTATGATATGAATCAATTTTTCTAGAATCTGTGAAGAGAGAAAGAAGGCAACAGCCCCCAAGCCCAAGACAGCTAGATTAATCTGGTATTTCTTTTTGGCATACCAAATGCTCCCTATCAGAAAAGTCAGCAAAAACACAATGGTAATAATGATATGAATGGTCATTTTCTTCTCCTATTCTGCCTTTTCAATATCTTTTTTCATCTCGTCAACATTGAACTTAGCAAACAAGTATTGACGGTCTTGGACTGGGAAACGTTGGTCCAACTGATCAACTGCTCCCACCTCGATAATCCCTTCCTTGATGACAAAGTCCATGACATGTCCACCGAAAGTCAAATCATCTGAGATGAAGTGCAGATGGTAGCCTGCCACACTGACCCCATGGAAAATCTCAGGAGTCCAGAAACCAACGATGGTTCCCGCCACATTGTCACGACTATATTCCGGTTGATGGGTTGCGACATCAGCAAACTTGGTATCTGGTGTCGACTTGGGAATCATGCGCACATGCATATGTGAAAACTCCCCACGAATCTTGATAGAGCGGAAAAGATTTTCCCCATCATAATATGACTCGATTCGTTCTTCCAATTCCTTGTCTGTCATCTCAAAGCGCTGACGGAAAATGACCTCTGCCTGATGCGGTACTACTGCTGCATAAGGAATAAGGGCATCTGGTGATACTTCTACAATTTCTGGTTGCTCTCCTGATCCCTTAGCTTGATATGCCTTGCCATCCAAGACAATCAATTCTCCATCAATGGAATCCAAGGTTCCTAAACCAAGGTCACCATGCTTAAGTAATTCTCCCACAGTCATGGTTCCACCATAAAGACCAGCCATCAAGGCTCCTAGGGTATTGTATTGAAATAATTTCACTGGTTCCTGCACGTTCTTATCCATTCTCTTTCTTGTCTGTTATACTCCTAAGTATACCACATTTGCCCCTAGATGTGAACGAGAGAAACACCCTAGACATTGCCAAGAAAGAAAAAAAAGGGTACAATGTAACAAAATCAAGGGAGGTCTGGAATGAAGAAACTAAGCAAGTACCAAGAGGTTGTTTCCTATCTGAAAAACGGTATCGAGTCTGGACGTTTTCCAACGGGAAGTCGCCTGCCTTCTATCCGTCAACTGAGTCTTGACTTTCACTGTAGCAAGGACACCATTCAGAGAGCCCTTCTGGAATTACGGCACGAACAATACCTCTATGCCAAGCCCCAGAGTGGCTACTATGTATTAGAACAAGGGCAACATCAAGACCTTGAAATCGAGGTTACCGATGAACATGCCAGCGCCTATGACGATTTCCGACTCTGTGTCAATGAAACCTTGATTGGCCGGGAAAACTACCTCTTCAACTACTATGATAACCAAGAAGGATTAGAAGACCTAAGACAGTCCATTCACAAACTCCTCTTTGACCAAGCTCTCTACTGCAAGACAGACCAGTTGGTATTGACTTCTGGGACCCAACAAGCCCTTTTTATCCTTTCTCAAATATCCTTTCCTAGCCAAGCCAAGGAAATCTTGGTGGAACAGCCGACCTACCATCGGATGAATCGCCTCTTGATTGCTCAAGGTCTGGACTATCAAACGATTGAACGAGGCATTGATGGGATTGACTTGGAGGAACTGGAAGGCCACTTCAAAACAGGAAAAATTAAGTTTTTCTATACCATTCCTCGATTTCACTATCCCCTTGGCCATTCCTATTCTGAGCAGGACAAACAGACTATTCTTGACTTAGCTGCCAAGTATGGTGTCTATATCGTAGAGGACGACTATCTGGGTGATTTGGACTCCAAGAGGGGCCAGACCTTCCACTATCTGGATACAGAGGAACGGGTCATTTACATCAAGTCCTTCTCAACCAGCCTCTTTCCAGCCCTGCGAATAACAGCACTCATCCTTCCAAATGCTATCAAAGAAGCCTTTGTGGCCTACAAAAATATCCTAGACTACGACAGCAACCTCATCATGCAAAAGGCCCTGTCACTCTATATTGACAGTCAATTATTTGAAAAAAACCGGCTAGCTCGCTTATCCAATCAGGAAGCTTACCAAAAACAAATCGAGGAAAGACTAGCTAACACTCCTTGTCCCCTTCCTCATTTTCCCCTACACGATGGTATATTGCTTGATCTCAGACGATACCCTAAAATTGCCAGTCTCAAACACAGCCAACTGGGCTTGGATTTCTTTGAAGAGGCTTACTTGTGTGCCTGTCCTTATCAATTTGCCAAGGTGTCCTTAGACAATCTGGAAAAGGTTTTAAACTATTTAAAAGCAGAATTGGATTGACTTCCAACTCTGCTTTTTTCTTATACTCTTCGAAAATCTCTTCAAACCACGTCAGCGTCGCCTTAGCGTAGATATGGTTACTGACTTCGTCAGTTCTATCCACAACCTCAAAACAGTGTTTTGAGCTGACTTCGTCAGTCTTATCTACAACCTCAAAGCAGTGCTTTGAGCAGCTTGTGGCTAGCTTCCTAGTTTGCTCTTTGATTTTCATTGAGTATTATTCTTCAACTTCTGTTAAGGTTGCCGCTTTTTCAAGATATTTTTGGTAGGTACCTTCATCCTTGAGTTTTTGGATGACCTTGTCCACCACTTCTTTCAAATCAGCACTATTTTTTCTAAGGGCAACTGCATTAGCTTCGCCATCCTTCATCTTCAAGCTGACAGTTGCGACAGCTAAGTCGGCGTTTTTAGCAGCATAGCTAAGGGCAACAGGCTCATCCATGTGAACAGCATCAACTTTTCCAGCCTGCAATTCATTAACTGCTTCACCCATATTGGTTAGGGAAGTTAATTGAGCTTTTGGCAATTGTTCCTTGACCATAGCTTCTGGAACAGTCCCTTTTTGGGCTGCAATATTAGCACTTTCAAGGCTAGTTAAATCCTTGTATTTTTCTACATCAGACTTACGAACCAAGAAACTAATCTTGTTTTCATAGTAAGGAATTGAAAAATCAAATACTTCTTTTCTCTCATCAGTAGCGCTAATTCCTGCGACCGCTAGGTCAGCCTTACCAGTTTGAAGACTGGTCAAGACATTGTCAAAACTCATGCTTGAAATTTCCAACTTCACCCCAAGTTCATCAGCGATAGCTTGGGCCATATCAATATCCGCACCGACTACCTGGTTTTTTCCGTCAACCAAAGATTGAAATTCAAAAGGTGCATAGTCAGGACTGGTCGCTACTACCAATTTCCCCTTTTGCTTAATGGCCTCAACAGCTGACTGAGAACCATTAGAACCCGACTGGCAAGCCACTAAGAAGAAACTTGCAAGAAAACTACATAAAACAAATATCCATTTTTTTGATTTCATAAATAAACAACCTCTCTGTTAATTTTGTATAATTATAACGCTATCCATCTTACTTGTCAAGTGTTTTTTTGAATTTTTATCTCAAAAATATTTTTTTCATTCAATAAAAGGAGCTATCAATTGATTTCAAGCTCCTTTTTATACAGAATGAACCTATTTTATAGTTCGACAATCTTACCTGTTTCAAAGTAAACAACCCATTCACAGATATTTTTGGCATAGTCTCCAATCCGTTCCAAGAAGGCAATCACTTGGAAATAATCACGACCTGTAACAATGGCATCAGGATTTTTCTTGATCTCTTCTGTAGCCAAGTCACGAATGCTATCAAAATAATGGTTGATTTTTTCATCCATGGCTGCTACTTCATAGGCCTGATCAACTGAACCATTCAGATAGAGTTCAAGGGCTGCTTCAACGAAGTTCTTGACATCGCGACCCATTCTCTTGATTTCTTCTTCAACAGCTGGGATACGTTGCTCACCCTTCATACGAATTGCCGCCTTGGCAATGGAAACGGCATGGTCCCCCATACGTTCCAAGTCAGATACAGCCTTCAAGACGGTTAGAACTGTACGCAAGTCTTGAGAAACTGGTTGTTGAAGGGCAATCATTTCAAATGATTTCTTCTCCAATTTCACTTCGTATTCATTTACTTCTGCATCGTCTTCGATGACTTCCTTAGCTAAATCACGGTCATGCGTAACAAAGGCACGCACTGTCCGATTGATTTGGGATAGCACTTCTTGTCCCATAGCATAGAACTGGTTGTGCAATTTCTCTAAATCTTCCTCAAATTGAGAACGTAACATCATTTATCTCCTTATCCAAATTTTCCTGAAATATAATCTTCTGTTTCCTTGTGTTGTGGGTTTAGGAACATCTTCTTGGTATCGTTAAACTCAATCAAATCTCCATCAAGGAAAAATCCTGTCTTGTCAGAGATACGAGAGGCTTGTTGCATGGAACGTGTAACCAAGAGCATGGTGTATTTATCTTTTAGACCATACAAGGTTTCCTCAATCTTACCGGCCGAGATAGGGTCCAAAGCTGAAGTCGGTTCATCCAAGAGAATGATTTTAGGACTGGTTGCCAAGACACGGGCAACACAGACACGTTGCTGTTGTCCGCCTGAAAGCCCGATAGCTGAATCATGTAGGCGATCCTTGACCTCATCCCAGATAGAGGCTCGTTGTAGAGCTTTTTCTACCGCTTCATCCAGAACCTGCTTGTCCTTCACTCCATTGATACGAAGCCCGTAAACAACATTTTCGTAGATAGACATAGGGAAAGGATTCGGTTGTTGGAAAACCATACCAATTTCCTTCCGCAATTCAACTGTATCTGTACGTGGACTGTAGATGTTGTGGCCGTTGTAAACCACCGAACCAGTTGTAGTCACCTCTGGATTAAGATCCCCCATGCGGTTGATAGCCTTGAGAAGGGTTGATTTCCCTGATCCAGATGGACCGATCAAGGCTGTAATTTCCTTAGGTTGGAAAGATAGGGAAACACTATTCAAGGCCTTTTTCTGATTGTAGTAAACGGACAGGTCTGATACCTGTAAAATCGCTTCTTTCATACTGTTTCCTTTCTATCCAAAGTGTCCTGTTACGTAGTCATTGGTTGACTGTAGTTTGGCATTTTGGAAAATATTAGAGGTCTTATCGTACTCAATCAAGTCACCCAAGTAGAAAAACCCTGTGTAATCACTAGCACGCGCAGCCTGCTGCATACTGTGGGTCACGATGATGATGGTAAAGTCCTTCTTCAATTCCAACATGGTTTCTTCCAGCTGGGCTGTCGCAATCGGATCCAAGGCTGATGCCGGCTCATCCATCAAGAGGATATCTGGTTTAACAGAAATAGCACGAGCAATACAGAGACGTTGCTGCTGACCACCTGATAGGGTCAAGGCCGACTTGTGCAAATCGTCTTTGACCTGGTCCCAAAGGGCAGCTTGACGAAGAGAGGTTTCCACAATTTCATCCAAGACTTGCTTATCCTTAACTCCTGCACGTTCATGGGCAAAAGTGATATTGCGGTAGATAGACTTAGCAAAGGGATTTGGGCGTTGGAAGACCATTCCAATGTGCTTACGCATTTCATAGACGTTGATTTCTGGACGGTTGACATCAATCCCTTGATAGAGAATTTGACCTGTTACCTTGGCAATATCAATGGTATCATTCATGCGATTGAGACTGCGGAGATAGGTTGATTTCCCTGAACCAGATGGGCCGATTAAGGCTGTAATCTTATTTTTTTCAAATTGCATATCGATGCCCTTGATGGATTCTTTTTTACCGTAGTAAACATGTAAATCCCTAGTAGAGAGGGCCACTTTCTCTTCAGGAAAGGTGATGATATGCTTTTCATCCCAATTATATTTTGACATGGCTTCTCCTTTAGGCAGCGGTTAATTTCTTATGTAGGTAACTTCCGAGTTTGCGGGCTCCAAAGTTAAAGATGAGAATAAAGATGAGGAGCACGGCTGCAGAACCTGCTGATACAATGGTGCCATCAGGAATGGTTCCTTCGCTATTGACTTTCCAAATGTGGACAGCCAAGGTTTCTGCTTGACGGAAGATAGAGATTGGGCTTGTTACACTGAGAATATTCCAGTTAGACTAGTCAAGGGCTGGAGCGGATTGTCCTGCAGTATAGATAAGAGCAGCCGCCTCACCAAAGATACGACCAGAAGCCAAGACAACCCCCGTTACGATACCTGGAAGAGCTTCTGGAATGACCACATGGACCACTGTCTCCCAACGAGAAATTCCAAGGGCCAGACCAGCTTCACGCTGGGTATGGTGAACGTGTTTCAAGCTGTCTTCAACATTACGAGTCATCTGAGGCAGATTAAATACTGTCAAGGCCAAGGCACCTGAAATGATTGAAAATCCATACTCAAACTGAACTACAAAGATCAAGTAACCAAAGAGACCCACAACTACTGATGGCAGTGAAGACAAGATTTCAATACAGGTTCTGACAAAATTGGTCACAGGACCTTTTTTGGCATATTCAGCTAGGAAAATCCCAGCCCCCATAGATAAAGGAACAGAGATAATTAAGGTAATAATCAGAAGGAAGAAGGAATTATAGAGCTGAATTCCAATCCCTCCACCTGCTTGGTAGGAAGATGATTTGCCAGTCAAGAAAGACCAAGAGATGTGGGGTAAACCACGAACCAAGATATAAAGAATCAAGGATGCCAAGATGGCAACGATGATTCCTGCAATCGAGTAGAGGACAGCTGTTGCAATTTTATCTAATTTCTTAGCGTGCATAGTTTTTCTTTCCTCTTTCTTTCGTAATCAATTTAATCACACTGTTGAAGGCCAGACTCATCAAGAGCAATACTAAGGCCAGTGACCAAAGTACGTTATTATCAACTGTACCCATGACGGTATTTCCGATACCCATGGTCAACACAGAGGTCAAGGTTGCAGCAGGTGTTGTCAATGAAGTTGGGACAACGGCTGAGTTTCCGACCACCATCTGAATGGCCAAGGCCTCACCAAAGGCACGCGCCATCCCAAAGACCACTGCAGTGAAAATCCCTGAACGCGCTGCCTTCAAAGTCACGCGCCAGATAGTTTGCCAACGAGTGGCCCCCATAGCCAAACTAGCTTCGCGGTAGTGACGAGGCACTGCACGCAAGCTGTCCGTTGTCATAAAGGTTACTGTCGGTAAAATCATGACAAAGAGAACGAAAATCCCTGACAAGATCCCAAAACCAGTTCCACCAAAGACACTGCGGACAAAGGGAACTACGACCTGCAAACCGATAAATCCATACACGACTGAAGGAATCCCGACCAGCAATTCAATGGCTGGTTGCAAGATTCTAGCACCTTTTGGTGAGACTTCAGTCATAAAGACTGCCGCACCAATGGCAAAAGGAGTTGCGATAAGGGCTGATAAGATTGTGACAATAAAGGAACCCAAAATCATAGGAAGGGCACCAAATTGTTTACCTGAAGGATTCCAAGTTTGGCCAAAGAGGAAATCAAAGATATTGACTCCATTTACAAAGAAGGTCGACAAACCTTTTTGGGCTACGAAAATCAAAATCATGGCCACAATGATAACAATCAAAGACAGACAGGCAAAAGTCAAGCCTTTTCCAAGTTTCTCTAAACGAGAGTTCTTTGAGGGAGAAAGTAATTTTTTAGCTAATTCTTCTTGATTCATTAGTGACTCCCTTCTAGTGCTGTCACCGTTCCTACAGCATCTTTTTCAACCTTCATTTCCTTGACAGAAATATAGCCCATTCCCTTAACGATTCCGCTTTGTGCTTCATCTGAGAGGACAAAGTTGAGGAACTCTGCCACCAATTCATTTGGTTGACCTAGGGTATACATGTGTTCATAAGACCATAAAGGCCAGTTATTGCTTGTAACATTTTCTGCAATCGGCTCATAGCCATTCAACTTCATGCGTTTAACCGAGTCATCCACATAGGCAAAGGCTAGGTAAGAAATGGCTCCTGGTGTCTGGGAAACAATGTTTTTGACCATCCCATTTGAATCCTGTTCTTGACTCTGCACGGCAGATTGACCATCCATGATAACACTATCAAAGGTTGCACGCGAACCTGAACTTGCCGCGCGGTTGATAATGGAAATGGCTAGATCTTTCCCGCCGACTTCTTTCCAGTTGGTTACTTGGCCTGTGAAGATACTACGGAGTTGTTCAGTTGTCAGATTTTCAACATCAACTTCCTTGTTCACAATAACTGCCAAGCCCGCTACAGCAACCTTATGGTCCACTAGAGCGGATGCGTTGATACCGTCTTTTTCCTCGGCAAATACGTCTGAATTTCCTACATCAACGGCTCCAGACTGAACCTGAGACAAACCTGTACCAGATCCTCCACCTTGGACGTTGACTGTTTTTCCAACGTGCATAGAGCCAAATTCATCTGCTGCTGCTTCGACCAAGGGCTGAAGAGCCGTTGAGCCAACAGCTGTCATGGATTCTCCACGATCAATCCAGCTAGCACATCCCGCCAAAGAACCTGCTAGCAAGAGAGCTGCAAGGGATAGAGCGAGTTTTTTCCTTTTTTTCACTGTTTTTCTCCTTGAAAATAATGGTGAATGCTGTGAATTTTTTCAACTATTTATTTATGTTTTTCTTTTGAAAATTGGGAGCCAACTGAAGTTCTTTGCTTAGTTTTACTAGTCATTTGCTCAGTTACCTTGCCCACCAATTTTGACTGAAAATGAAAGACAATTTGAAAAAAATCCATACTTCCACTATAACATAGACAAGCTACTTTGACTAGCATTTTCACTTGAATCTGAGACCTTTTGGAAAATAATTTTTCAAAATATTTCCAGTCACCTTAGCAAAGCCCAACCCATTTCCTTGAACCAAAACTTGGTACCAACCATTTGGCAGACTTTCCACCAGCTGAACGGTTTCTCCAGCCACATACTTTACAAATTCCTCTTGGTCAATTTCAACCGACTGCTTGACCTGACTCGGTTTCAAGGCTAGACCAAGAGCAAAACTAGGCTCAAAGCGTTTCTTCTTAAAGGTCCCTAAATGCAGTCCATTCCGAGCAATCTTGAGTTTCCCTAAATCTGGCAAAAGTTCTGGCAGGAGATAGAGTTGGTCACCAAAAGTCTGCAAGATTCCTCTTAGATTGACCTTCAAATGTTTTTGGGTAAATTCTTGCCACAAAGTAAGCTGTTCACGACTGAGATTGCTCTTACTTGCCTTAAATTTAGGAGCTGGATTGTTACCCTTAAACTGTAGATGGGCTACAAACTGACCCTCTCCCTTAAACTGATGAGGGTACATCCGAGCTGTTTCTGGCAGGTCAATTCCAGCCACCATTCCATTGATATGCTCTACTGGCAGCAAGTCAAACTCATACTCTTCCAGCAGCCAATTGACAATCTCTTCGTTTTCCTCAGGTGCCCAGGTACAGGTTGAATAAACCAGACGACCACCATCAGCTAGCATGGTTACCGCATCCTCTAGAATTTCTCTTTGCAAGCTAGCACATTGACTCGGATAATCTAAGCTCCAATAGTCCATAGCATCTGGTTGCTTACGAAACATTCCTTCACCCGAGCAAGGAGCATCAAGGACAATGAGATCAAAATAGCCCTTAAAAACCTTGGCCAAGCGGTCAGCAGATTCATTGGTCACCACGACATTTGTCGCTCCAAAGCGCTCCATGTTTTCTACTAAAATCTTAGCCCGTTTGCTTGAAATTTCATTGGAAACAAGGAGACCCTCCCCTGCTAGATAGGCTGCCAGCTGAGTTGATTTTCCACCCGGTGCAGCAGCCAAATCCAAGACCTTCATTCCAGGACTGGGCTGGGCTACCTGAGCCACCATCTGGGCAGCGGGTTCTTGCGAATAAACCAAACCAGTAGCATGCTCAGGCGATTTCCCTGAAACCTTCCCATAGTGACCCCAAGGAGTTTGAGGAATGGGATCAGAAAAGGAAACTGGCGCTTCTTTTAAAGGATTAACCCGAAAGGCCGAAACCGCTTCCTCCTCAAAAGAGGCAAGAAAATCTCTTGCCTCATCTCCTAGTATCTCTTCATATTTTTCAACAAATCCTTCTGGAAATTGCATTTAAGTTCTTTTCCTTTCGTAAATATAGGACTGAATTTCCTCCTGCATCTCAAGAGGCACCATCATGACCGGCTGTCTGGTTTGAAAATCAGGAGCCTCACCAGATAGGGTCACAACCCGATAGCCCAGACTTTCCCCTAAAATACTAGCCGCAGCATAATCCCATGGTTGCAGATAAGTAACATAGGTCAGCAAACGCCCTGACAAAATCTTGGCAAAACTAATGGCCGCACTCCCATAGACACGAACACCGAGAACGGCTCGACTCAAATCAGCCAGCCCCCATTCATTGGTTTCCAGCATGCCACTATTTCCCGCAATGAGAAAATCTCTAAGTGGTTTGGCTTTAAAGGGAGCTAGAGGCCTATCATTTAGACAAACTGGAAAGGCTCCACCACCGTGATAACAATCCCCCTTGACCACATCATAAATGAGACCAAACTGTCCCTGACCATTTTCAAAATAAGCCACCATAACAGCAAAATCTTCCTGCTGGGCTACAAAGTTATTGGTCCCATCAATGGGATCAATGATCCAAACCTTGCCCTCTTGAACTGAAGCTCGCAAACAACCCTCTTCAGCACAAATCTTATCCTCAGGATAACGAGACAAAATCTCACTAACCAAGAGTTCCTGAACTTCTTTGTCCAGTCTGGTCACCAAGTCTGTTGGAGAGGACTTGGTTTCAACACACAAGTCTTCCTGCATGTGGTCAAGGATGTACTGCCCAGCCTTCTTAACAAGCTCTTTGGCAAATTCAAATTTACTTTCCAAGAGAAATCTTTCCTTCCCCTTTTTCCTTGGCAGCCTGAACTGCTCGGTAAAGCGAATAGCCACTAACTGTTTCAAATTCTCGTCCCAAACGTTTCTCTTCACTCTTGCTTGGCACGACCGATTTGAATCCCTTATAGGAATCCAGTAACTTTTGAGCCTCTACCTTGCCTTCATAGGCAGCTTCAACATCATTAAAAAAAGAAAGCACTGAAGCAAGTTCTTCAGTGCTCCACGACAAATCTAGTGGGTAACTATACTGTTTGTTCATTAACTAATACCAGCTCTCATTCTTGCTTCTTTTAGTTCTTGCTTACGGTAACTACGAGGGAGAAAAGCACGAATCTCATCTTCATTAAAACCGATCTGCATACGTTTGGCATCGATAATAATTGGGCGACGCAAAAGACTAGGATACTGCTCAATCAAATGAAGCAATTCCGATACCGAAATATTCTCTACATCAATATTCAATTTTTGAAAAATTTTTGAACGAGTTGAAATGATGTCATCAGTACCATTTTCGGTCAAGGAAAGGATGTGTTGCAATTCTTTTCTTGTTAAAGGACTAGTCATAATATTGTGTTCCACAAAGGGAACCTTATGTTTTTCTAACCAGGCCTTAGCCTTACGACATGATGTACAGCTCGGTGATAGAAATAGTGTAATCATGCTTTTCTCTTCTTATCTATACTTTGCTATTTCTATTATACAAAAAAATAAAGCGCTTGACTAGGGATTTTTAGAAAAAAAAGCCTATTTTTTCAAGAAGGTAACTTCTCAAAGTAACTTCCACTTGCCTAACCGAAGTGGAAATTAGTCTAAAATGGATTTTTATGGTGGAATTAAGTATGAGACGTTTGAGTTAGAAATGAGGTCTACTATGACAAAACATAAACACCTTACCCTTTCAGACCGTAATGATATCCAATTAGGCTTAGAGCGCGGTGAAACCTTCAAAGCTATTGGAAAATCCATTCTAAAAGATCCGACAACTGTCTCCAAAGAAGTCAAACGAAACAGACAAGTCCGAGAGTCTACATGCGATAACCTTCCTTGCACTTTACTCGATAAGGCTCCCTTTGTCTGTAATGGATGCCCTAAAAGAAGACAAAACTGTGGCTATAAGAAGATCTTCTATCTCGCTAAACAAGCTCAAAAACAGTACGAACAAACTCTTGTTGAATCTCGTGAAGGGACTCCCCTTAATTCCAAGACCTTCTGGGACATGGACAAAGTCATTTCTGATGGTGTTAAAAAGGGACAACACATCTATCATATCCTCAAAACTCACAATCTTGATGTCAGCTCCTCAACTGTCTATCGACATATCCGAAAAGGATACCTATCTATCACTCCTATTGATCTAGCCAGAGCCGTTAAATTCAAAGAAAGACGGAAAAATAAACTACCTTCCATCCCTAAAGAAGCTAAAAAAGGCCGTTCCTATGAGGATTTCCAAAACTATTTAGTCCTTAATCAACTAGACTCTTGGCTGGAAATGGACACAGTTATAGGCAGAATGGGAGGTAAAGTCCTACTCACCTTCAATTTATCTTTCTGTAACTTTATCTTTGCTAGACTGCTGGGTAATAAAACTGCCCTTGAGGTTACCAAACACCTCTATGATATTAAGAACACCCTTCATGAAGCTGACAAAGACTTCTTCCAACTCTTTCCTATCATTCTTACCGATAATGGTGGAGAGTTTGCCAGGGTTGATGACATCGAAATGGATGTACGAGGAGAGAGTAAACTCTTCTTTTGTGATCCTAATCGCTCTGACCAGAAAGGGAGAATTGAGAAAAATCACACACTGATTCGAGACATTCTACCTAAAGGAACTTCTTTTGACAACTTAACTCAAGAGGACATCAATCTCGTTTGTTCTCATGTCAACAGTGTCAAACGTGCTGCTTTGAATGGAAAGTCAGCCTATGAGCTCTTTGCATTTACCTATGGAGAAGAGATTCCTAAGCTTCTAGGTATTTCTAAAATACCTGCAGAAGACGTCTGCCAGTCGTCTAAATTACTCCAACATAAGTTCTAAAAACTAACCTTTAACCGCATTCAAACGTCTCACACTAACTTCCACCATAGCGGAACTTAATCTGAAACGCTTTCAGATGAGGGGATTTTGTGCGCTCTTTTTTTCGATTTATTTTGGCTACAAAAGCAATAAAATCAAGCATTAGTAAAACCAGTGGAACTTACCCTGACACGGATTTCCACTGGTTTTTACGATTTTTATCAGACTAACTTCCACTTGTACTAGCGGTGGAACTTAGTTTGGGAATTTACCTTTTTTCAAGAAAAATAGACTGTTTGCGAACGACTGAGGTAAGGTAGATTTAGTTAATTCACTCTTGACAATAGTTTTGAATCACATACCTAACTTATTTACTCAAAATAAGAACAGCTTTAGTATTATTTCCTACGGCTTTTCAAGTATAGAAAACCAAAGAAGCTCTCATAAAGGGCAAAAAAGAGGAGGAAGTCATGAAGGAAGAAGGTCTCTGGCAAAATCAGAATAACCGGATCCTTGGCTGGATCAAAAAGCCAGGTATCATCTCCCACAAATAGAATTTGATGGAAAAGGGTAAAGAATTGGTCAAAACCAATCAAAACTCCCCCAAGACCAATCAGAAAAGGTAAAACTACTAGAACTAGGAGACTTTTACGATAGAGAGACAAGAAGCCCTTTTTCGCAATCCTATTGACAAAGAAATAGAAACTTGGCAGTGTCACTAGGGCTACTAGTTGAACAAAGTGAAAGAGGTTCTTGACCACCGCAAAGTGGTGCAGACCAGCTGCTGACGAACGAAAATCAGGCATCTTCAAGACCTGACTAAAAGGATTGGTCAGATAATTCATCAAGATATGAAAGTTGTATTGAATGGTTTCTGGTTTTAGATAAACTCGATTTGTTAAGTTCAGCCACTTGATTTCCAGCGGATAAAAAATCCAAGCCAGATAGATGGTCAGAAGGATTGAGAGGGAGAGGAGAAAGAGCATAGAGCTCCAAAAGGTCAGTTTAGTTTTCATCAAAGTTCCACTCCGCAAGGCTAGAAACCACATGAGTCGGTGCGATTGGCAGGTCTGCTACTTCTTCTGCCTTGGTAAAACCTGTCGTCACCAAGAGCGTTGGAATGCCATTATCAATCCCAGCTCGAATATCAGTCAAGTAATTGTCCCCAACCATGATTAATTCTTCACGTTCCAAACCTAAGTGCTCAACCGCCTTATCCATAATGATGGCATTTGGTTTCCCAATATAAACAGGCTTCACTCGTGTTGCCACTTCAAGAAGGGTAATCAGTGAACCAGCACCAGGCAAAAGACCGCGTTCTGTCGGGATATTGAGGTCAGGGTTGGTTCCGATAAAGTGAGCACCCTTTTGAATCGCAAGAGTTGCTGTGGCAAATTTTTCATAGTCAACTTGCCAGTCCAGGCCTACTACCACATAGGCCGGATTTTCCTTATCTTCGACATAACCAGCCGCCTTGATGGCTTCCTTAAGCCCTGCTTCTCCGATGACATAGACGGTCTTTTCAAGCCCCAAGTCGTTCATATAGTCGATAGTCGCCAAAGTCGCTGTGTAGACAGTCGATAGGGGCGTATCGATATTAAAATTCTGAGCCAACATCTCCTGAACACTCTTAGGAGTACGGGTTGTATTATTTGTTACAAAGAGGTAGGGAATATCACGCTTTTGCAATTCATGGACAAAAGCTTCTCCTGCTGGGATTCTGTCTTTCCCCTTATAAATGGTTCCGTCTAAATCAATTAAATAGCCTTTATATTTCATACTTTCTCTTTAATCCTTTTTTATTTCTTGCCATGTGATGATTGCTTGGGCATTTGTAGCACCGTCACTTGTAATTTCATGCTTGCTTTTCAGTCCGGTTCGTTCAACAGCCGATGTAATCACCCCACCTGGTCGAACTTCCTTGACATACTTGAGATTGATTTTCTTGGGAATATACTGGGTCAAAAAATCAGCTCCCATGACCTCAAAAATCCAGTCCAAGTATTTACTGTTATTGACATGGCCATTCATATCTAAATCATAAAAACGGACATAGTAATCCTTACTGATTGGCTCTTCCAAAGATTCATACTTTGGCCCACGGATAAGTTTTTTATCAAACTCAGACTGGTAAGGATCCACAATCTCAGGTTCTACTGCATGGACTTTTCGACTGTCTCGGTCCATGAGAACAAAGGTCGCCATCATGTGAATGAGCTCCTGCCCCGCTTCATCATAAATGGTAAAGCGACGATAGCAAAAGAGTCGATTGTAGCTCAGGGCTTCCGTTTCAATAGTGATTTCTTCCGCAAAACGAGGCAAACGAACCACCTCAATATCATAGTCTGTGATAATCCAGACCAGATTATAGTCCTCCAAAATAGCCTTATCACTAACTCCCAACTCAATCGACTGCATCCCTGAAACTTGAAGGGATAGCAATATCACATCTGGAAGTTTGATATGACCGTTCATATCAGCCATATCAAAAGGAATTTTCATTTTCATTTGATAAGTTAAGCCCATCATTCTACTCCAAAATAAATCGTTCTGCTACGGTGTCTCCTAAAAAGAGACCTCTTTTTGTCATGCGCAAGCGGTCACCCTCTATTTGCATGAGACCTTGTTGAACCAAGTCCTTGACAATTTCTCCATAAAGTCCATCAAAAGACCGTCCAAATTTTTCCTCAAATCGCGCCATGGAGACTCCTGATTTCTTGCGGAGGCCCAAGAACATTTCCTCTTCCATTTGCTCCTTTTGACTCAGGTGCTCTTCTGTGATGCGAGCATTGCCTTCCTCAACTGCATTGAGATAATGACGAATGGGACCATGATTCTTATAGCGCACTCCATCTACATAACCAGATGCCCCAGCACCGATGCCATAGTATTCAGCATTGTCCCAGTACATGAGATTGTGGCGACTTTCAAAACCAGGCTTGGAGAAATTGGAAATCTCATAATGCTCAAAACCAGCTCGCTCTAGCTCTGCGATGATGTACTCAAACATCTCAGCTTCCAGTTCCTCCTTAGGCAGAGGCAATTTCCCTCGTCGCATACGGTTCATAAAGACCGTATGATTTTCTAAAATCAAGCTATACAAACTCATATGGGGAATATCAAGTCCAATGGCCTTAGCCACATTTTCCTTGACCTGCTCCATGGTCTGACCAGGCAGTGCATAAATCAAATCAATAGAGATATTGTCAAAACCAGCCAGTTTCAGGCGGTCGATATTTTCATAAATATCCTTCTCCAAATGACTGCGCCCAATCTTTTTCAGCATCTTGTCATCAAAGGTCTGCACACCTAGCGAAACACGATTGACAGCCGAGTTTTTCAAAACGGCTATCTTATCCGCATCCAAGTCGCCTGGATTGGCCTCAATGGTCAACTCTTCTAAGACAGACAAGTCCAAGTTTTTAGTCAAGTCCTTCAATAACACCTCCAGTTGAGAAGCTGACAAAGCTGTCGGCGTTCCACCACCGATATAGAGGGTTCGCAACTTTTGAATATCATAAGAACGAAACTCTTCTAACAGATGCTCTAAATAGCTATCAACTGGCTGATTTTTGATAAAAACCTTTGAAAAGTCACAATAATAACAAATCTGGGTACAAAATGGGATGTGCACATAGGCTGACGTTGGTTTCTTCTGCATAGTCTTATTATACCACAAAAGCGAACAATACTTAGAATTCCGTTTAACAAAATCCTAGCATTGTTCGCTTTCTTTATCTAAACATTCTTTGTATTTTATGACGAACACGATTCCCAGAATCAATCTAGTTTGTCTTTACAATACAAAAGAATGATTGTTCATTTGACTAAATTTTTAGTCTTCTTTTTTCTTTCCAAGAGCAAGTCCGAGACCACCTAGCATACCAAGAAGTCCTAGAGATGCAAGAGTCGCATTTGATTCTGTTCCTGTATTTGGCAATACATTTTGAGAATCATTTGATTTAGCTCCACTATCATTAGTAGTCTCAGTATCTACCTGATCTGCATTTGGAGTGACTGCATTTGGAATTGGAGTTGGAGAGGTTGGTGAAGTTGCAGGTGTGTCTTGAACAGAACCTCCATTAGTAGCAGGTTTGACTGTTACATCACCCGTTTTTGGATCTTGTTCCAATTCTACCGTCGGTGTAAGTTTCGCTGGTGTTGTTACCACTGGTACTTCTACAGTTGGTTTGCCTGGTTCTGTTATCTTAGCTACTCCTGGTACTTTTCCATCTGGTAAGTCACTATTTGGTACTTTACCTTTTCCATCTTGTCCAATGATTACGACAATCGGTGTTCCGTTCTTACCTGGAATTTCTACCTTAGTTCCTGGTGGATATGTTGATCCATCCGGTTTCTTAGGTGTTACTGTTACATCCCCTGTTTTCGGATCTTGTTCCAATTCTACCGTTGGTGTAAGTTTCGCTGGTGTTGTTACCACTGGTACTTCCACTGTTGGTTTGCCTGGTTCTGTTATCTTAGCTGTTCCTGGGACTTTTCCTTCTGGTAAGTCATTGTTTGGTACTGTTCCTGTTCCGCCTTCTCCAATTGTTACGACAATCGGTGTTCCGTTCTTACCTGGAATTTCTACCTTAGTTCCTGGTGGATATGTTGATCCATCCGGTTTCTTAGGTGTTACTGTTACATCACCAGTCTTAGGATTTTGTTCCAACTCTATCGTTGGTGTCTTACGCGCTGGTGTTGTTACTATTACTTTTACAGGGACTTCTTCTGTTGAACCATCTGGATATCTTACTAGAACTTTCCCTGTTACTTCGTCACCTGGGTTTTTATCTGATGGAATGGTTACCGTTACTTTTCCTTTGTCATCTACTGTGACAACACCTGGTGTTAAGCTTGTGTAAGTTGTGCCTGCTGGAATTGTTTTTCCGTTTGCCTCACTTACTGGAATTTCTACTGATGCTCCTGGTTTGCCATTTCCGTCATTGTACTGTGGTGTGTAATCATCTTTGTCTTGGTTGATTACTGTTACACTTACTGGTACTTCTTCTTCAGATCCATCTGGATAATGTACTAGGACTTTTCCTGTTACTTTATCCCCTGGATTCTTATCTGATGGAATAGTTACCGTTACTTTCCCTGTAGTTCCATCTACTGTGATGATTCCTGGTGTTCCACTTGTGTAAGTTGTTCCTGATGGAATTGTCTTACCGTTTGCTTCACCTACTGGAATGTCTACCGATGCTCCTGGTTTGCCTTTTCCGTCATCATACTTCGGTGTGTAGTCATCTTTATCACGGTTGATGACTGTTACACTTACT
>NZ_KQ970262.1:592455-597838 GCF_001579045.1 Streptococcus mitis
GATGTTCCACTTGTGTAAGTTGTTCCTGAAGGAATTGTCTTACCGTTCGCTTCTCCTACTGGAATCTCTACTGATGCTCCTGGTTTTCCTTTGCCATCACCATACTTCGGATTATATTTATCCGCTTGTTCTTGAACTTTGATTGTGATTGTTTCAGTAGTTGGGTTACCATCTTTATCGTAGGCTGTAATTGTTACACTGTAGTCACCTTTAGGTACTGTTGGTGTTCCTGTGATTTCACCGTTTGAATAAGTTAATCCTCCTGGTAATCCTGTTACTTCTACTGGAGTATTATCACGTAACCCTCTTCCTCCTGTATTATCACTTACTGTTACTGGAATTGGAGTGATTGGTTCATTTTTCGTTACGGTTGCTCCTCCAACTGTAACTGTTGGTCCTGTTACGTCTTTTACAGTTACTGGTACATTTACTGTGTCACTTGAACCGTCTGGATAGCCTACTGTTACTACCGCATTTCCTGCATTTCCTGCTGTTGTTGTTGATGGTTTACTTGTAACTGTTAGTGTTCCTGGTCCGAAATCTTTTACTTTAGCTTTCACTTCGTCGTCTGTAATTTCATGACCTTGATTTACTGTTAATTCTTCTCCTGTTGGATTGTACTTTTCTTTTTGTTCTTGGACAATAATCTTAATTGTAATCGGCGCTTCACTTCTATTATTGATTTTATCGAATGCTTCTATTGTTACTGAGTATTCACCTTTGTCTGCGGTTGGTGTCCCTGTAATTTTCCCATCTGTAAATGTTAGTCCGTTTGGTAATCCTCTTACTACGATTGGATCGTTATCACGCATTCCCACTCCGCCTGGATTATCTTCAGCTGTTACTAAAATTGGAACGATTGGTTCGTTTTTCGTAACAGTTGCACCATTTGCTGTAATTGTTGGTCCTGTCGTATCTGGTACTAAAACGTCACGTACTGTTACTGGTACATTTACATCTTCGCTTGATCCATCTGGATACGTTACTGTTACTACCGCATCAGCTGGATCTCCAACTGTTGCTGTTGATGGTTTACTCTTAACTGTTAATTGAGTTGCTGGTGCGTAATCTTTCACCTTAGCAATGACTTCTGCATCTTCAATCGGATGATCTTTATCAACCGTTAATCTTTCTCCTCTTGGATTATGAGCATCCGCTTGGCTTTGGATAGTAATTTTAATCGTTGTTGTTGACGGATTATCGTTTTTATCATATGCCGTAATTGTGACTGTACTTTCACCTGCTGTGCCAGTTGGTTTACCAGTAATTTTTCCATTCGCATATGTTAATCCTGCTGGTAATCCTGTTACTACGATTGGATTTGTATCACGCATTCCAACTCCGCCCGTATTATCTTCAGCTGTTACTGGGATTGGTATGATGTCTTCACGATTTGTAACTGTAGCATTATTAGCTGTAATTGTTGGTCCTGTTACATCTTTTACAGTAATTGGAACATTTACTGAGTCATATGAACCATCTGAGTAAGTTACCTTAACAACTGCATTTCCTGCTGAACCTGCTGTTGTTGTTGATGGTTTGCTTACAAGTGAAAGTGTTCCTGCTCCAGGATTGCTTACTTTAGGAGTTAATTTTTCAATTGTAATGTCTTCATTTTGGTTAACTGTTAATTCTGTTGCTGTTGGGGTGTACTTATCAGCTTGTTCTTGGACATTAAGTCTAACTTTTTTCGTTGAAGACCTATTGTTCTTATCATACGCTGTAATTGTTAATGTATAGTATCCTTTTCTTACTGATGTTCTACCTGTAATATTCCCATTTGAATACGTTAATCCTGAAGGTAAATTAGTTACTGTAATTGGATTCGTATCACGCATTCCTACCCCGCCTGGATTATCTACAGCTGAAATCGGAATTGGCGGTGTGATGTCTTCATTTTTCGTTACAGTCATTTCTTCTGCTGTAATCGTTGGTCCTGTTACGTCTGTTACTGTAACTGGTACATCTACATTATCACTTGTTCCGTCTGGGTATGTTACTTTCACTACCGCATTTCCTGCATCCCCTGCATTCGTTGTTGATGGTTTGCTTACAATTGATAATGTTCCTGGTGCATAGTTACTTACTTTTCCATATAATTCTGCATCTGTAATTGTATGGTTTTGCTCTACAGTTAATCCTGCCCCTGTTGGATTGTATTTAGTCGCTTGGCTTTGTACTGTAATTGTTATTTCTTTTGTTGTTGGTGTATTGTTTCTATCATACGCCTTAATCGTTACTGTACTATTCCCTGCAGGTCCAGTTGGTGTTCCTGTAATTTGATTGTTCGCATACGTTAATCCTGCTGGTAAGCCTGTTACTTCTATTGGATTATTTTGACGCATTCCTACCCCACCTGTATTATCTACAGCTGTTACTGAGATTGGGGTGATTTGTTCACGGCTTGTTACTGTTGTTCCTTCCGCTGTAATAGTTGGTCCTGTTACGTCTGTTACTGTAATTGGTACATTGACATTGTCAAACGTTCCATCTGAGTACGTTACTTTCACTACCGCATTTCCTGCATTTCCTGCTGTAGCTGTTGATGGTCTACTTACAATTGATAATGTTCCTGGTGCATAGTTACTTACTTTTGCTTTCAACTCATCATCTGTAATTGTATGGTTTTGCTCTACAGTTAATCCTGTTCCTGTTGGATTGTATTTTTCCGATTGACCTTGTACGGTGATTCTAATTTGTTTTGTAGTTGAACGATTGTTCTTATCATATGCCTTAATTGTTACAGTATAATACCCTATTCCTGCTGTTGGCGTTCCTGTAATCTGATTATTCGCATATGTTAATCCTGCTGGTACATTAGTTACTTCAATCGGATTATTGTCGCGCATTCCAACTCCGCCTGTATTATCTACAGCTCTTACTGGAATTGCCGTAATAGCTTCATTTTTCGTTACTGTAGCATCATTTGCTGTAATTGTCGGCCCTGTTACGTCTGTTACTGTAACTGGTACATCTACATTATCACTTGTTCCATCTGGGTATGTCACTTTTACTACCGCATTTCCTGCATTTCCTGCTGTAGCTGTTGATGGTTTGCTTACAATTGATAACGTTCCAGGTGTATAGTTACTTACTTTTGCTCTTAATTCATCATCTGTAATTGTATAGTTTTGGTTTACAGTTAATCCTGCCCCTGTTGGATTGTGAGCATCCGCCTGGCTTCGTACTGTAATTGTGATTGTTTTTGGAGCCATATTCCCATTCTTGTCATAGGCTTTAATGGTTACTGTGCTATTTCCTGGTGATCCGGTTGGTGTTCCTGTAATTCGATTATTCGCATATGTTAATCCTGATGGTAATCCTGTTACTTCAATCGGATTATTATCACGCATTCCAACCCCACCTGTATTATCTACAGCTGTTACAGAAATTGGCGGGATTGGTTCACGGCTTGTTACTGTAGCATCACCTGCTGTAATTGTTGGCGGTGTGTTGTCACGTCTAGTTACAGTAAAAGTAAAGCTCGCTGGTGTCGCTCTATGATTAGCATTATCCGTAGCATTAAAAGTAATTGTATTGGTCTTACCAACATCTTCTGCCGTTGTTGTAATCGTAATTCGTCTTATTTTTTCAGTATCAGTATCTGTTGGTGAAGTTACAGATGCTGTTCCTGAAAAGACCCTGCTACTGTATTTTGTTAGAAAATCACCAGCATCAAGATTAACAATTTTATTATCTCTTGCTGTTACTGTAAAGGTTACAGTTTCCCCTTCAACTACTGTTTGATTAGCTGGTGTAATAGCTAATGTTGGTGCTTGTGTATCTGGTGCTTCTGTTGGTGTAACTGCGTCACTTTTCTCAGAAACTACAATTCCACCACTATCAACCGTTGTTTCAGCTTTAAGAGGATTTCCTGGTAAAGCTTCTGATACCGTAATTCTTGCAGTTGTTCCATTAGATGTCCCTTGTCCAATTACACGATCTCCATCGTATAATTTTACAACAGAGCCGTTTTTAACCCCGCTACCTACATTAACTTCTATTGTTTGATTTGCTAAGCCTTTTTTGTTCACTACGCTAGTTGTAATCGTCGGTTTTTTAGGGTTAACCGTAAAGTAAACTCTTCCATCAGATCCTGAATTTGCATCTTCCGATGTTGAACCATCTTGATAACTTGCAACTGCAGTATAAGTAAACTTCCCAGCATTTGCTGTACTTGGAGCAGCGTTATTCTTCCAACTCCAATTCATTCCAGCAGGGAAATCTCCACTACCCTTACGTGTAATATATTTATCCGCTACAGGATTCCCTGTGTTTGGAATTGTATCTCCCACAACTTTTGTATGAGAACTACCTTGGATAGGATATAGTTTTGCTTGTTTTTCTCTTAATGTTGGTTGTACTGGTTGGTCTGGATAATCTGTATATATTGGTTCATGCACATCTCGTCCTGAAATGAATGTATATGCTTGGTTAGTAGTAGCTCCAAATGTACCCACAACTGCTAGTGCAAATGCATCTCTTACCTGATCATCTGTCACTCCAGCCTTCAACTTAGCTTTTACCTGCATATGTACAGCAGATGTTTTATCCTCTGTTTTAACCCCAAATCCATATGACCATTTGTTAAATTTACTTTCCGTTCTTGTTACCGCATAGATTAAAAGTGGATCATTACTATTTCCTTTAAATGTATCACGCATATCTCCATTATATTCTGCCCCATGTCTAATATCTAAAGCGTTGAAATACGTTAATCTTCTCCAGCCTGAACCATAATCAACTGAATTCTTTGAGAAATCAACATTATAAGAAGCCGTTCTAGTAAATCTTTCTGGATTTTGAGACAGAGTCCCAGAGTCACTATTTCTTGTATAAGTTTCAAATTTTAAATCTTTTAAAGTATTACCTTTATAAGTACCATCGCTATTCAAATCTAAAATTTGAGGTGGTAAAATTAATCGGTAGATTTGATACCTACTTAATTGTGCCATTCCAGTACCATTATTATTGAAGAAAACATCATACACTACATAACGTTCTCCACCAATGGTTGTCATTTTAGCGAACATATCTACTTTATTTTCAGTATATTCTGTTAAGCCATTTCTAACAACTCTGCTTCCATCACTTGCACGGTGACGTTGATAAATTAAAAAGTTATCACTTGAATCCCATGTTGGAGAAATTGAAGCCGCTCTAAAATAGGATTCTGGAAGCATTTTATTTCCATTACGCGGATCGCGGGAACCTGAATGTTCACGAGTTACTGCTAAGACGAGTTTTCTCTCCGCTTGCTTACCTTGTTTCATCAATTCTTCAATTTCCGAAGCAGTTAATTGCGGATTTACTAACCCATTTTCGACAGAGCGGACAATTTCTTCTACTCCCTCCAAGAGTTTCTTGGTTTCAGGGCGTTCAA
>NZ_KQ970262.1:598808-628741 GCF_001579045.1 Streptococcus mitis
TTTTTTTCTAATTTAATTACTCTGATAATTTTGTTGATAATTTGTTGCCAAATTTGTTTCATTTCGTTGAGTTTCTATGACTATACAATCTCTTCTTAAATAAGTTTTCTTTGTGAATACAACATCTTTTCTACACATAATATGCATTTAACTTATGCACTGTATTTTCCCACTTTTACCCATACGCATTTTGTGTCCCTTATGAAGTATTTCTCTTTTTTCAGAACTAGAAAAAACTATAATCGAAAATCATGGAGGCTGAGACAAAAAGATTTTGATGTTAGGAATACTTTATTATAAAATTTTAAAATCGATAGATTAGACAAAAAAACGAACAAGATAGAATTTTGAGTGTCAGATAACTCGATTTGTTCGCTTTTTATATTTAAGGTTAGACTTTTGTCCCAGCCTCTTGAACCAGGGCTATAAGCCCAAATTACCAGCCAGCGCCTAAAGACGCTGGCTTTCACGTTGTTCAAGCCTCATTGCTCTTGACTCGTCACTTGCCTCTCAAAGAGGCTTTAGTATTACTTACCACTATCCCTAAAGGGATCCTCATATTTTTTTACACTTAATTTATCTAGTGCTATATCATGCTTTACTCGTTCTCAAATTTTCATACTCGTGAAGAAATCATCCACTGGATAATTTCTTTAATCTTGGATATATTTCTTAATTGTGGCTTCATTAAGCCCTACTGTACTCACATAATAACCTTCCGCCCAGAAATGCCGATTCCCAAACTTGTACTTGAGATTGGCGTGTTTGTCAAACATCATGAGTGCACTTTTTCCTTTCAAATAACCCATGAAACTCGAAACACTTATCCTTGGTGGAATACTTACTAACATGTGTACATGATCAGGCATTAGGTGACCCTCGATAATTTCAACTCCTTTATAACTACACAAGCGATGAAATATTTTGCCTAAACTACTTCGATATTGATTATAGATAACTTTTCGTCTATACTTAGGGGTGAACACAATGTGATAGAACAGTGCCACTTTGTGTGCGATAAACTATGAGCCTTTTGTGCCATATTTTTCTCCTTTCGCTTTACAATTGGCTTGAACACCTTTATTGTATCGCGTTCGGAGTTTTTTTGGTATAACCTTCGACGCGCACCCGCATAGCGGGTGGTTTTTTTGTCTCGCACCTAACGGAGCGAGACGGACTGATACTCTTCGAAAATCTCTTCAAACCACGTCAACGTCGCCTTGACGTAGGCATATGTTACTGACTTCGTCAGTTCTATCTACAACCTCAAAACAGTGTTTTGAGCAGCATGCGGCTAGTTTCCTAGTTTGCTCTTTGATTTTCATTGAGTATGAAAGTCACATAATACAACAACAGCCTTGCACCTCTTGAAATGAGGAACAAGGCTGTTGTTTAATATTTCATTGTCCACTTAACAATGAACCATTCATATTTTGACTAAATTTTTAGTCTTCTTTTTTCTTTCCAAGAGCAAGCCCGAGACCACTTATAATACCAAGAAGTCCTAGAGAGACAAGAGTCGCATTTGATTCTGTTCCTGTATTTGGCAATACATTTCGAGAATCATTTGATTTAACTCCATTATCAATAGCATCTGTAGTATATTCATGAGTTGCATTCGGAATAACTTCATCTGGAATTGGAGTTGTTGGTGCAGGTGTATCGTGACCAGAATTTTCATTAGTATCAGGTGTTACTGGAATTGTATTTGTGTTTGAACTTACTTTTCTGAAAATGTGGGTAATTACTGGGTCATTTTCAACTATCACAGTTCGTACAAATTCATATCCCGGAATTGTTCCATGCTCAGCATCCTTTTCACTACCTGTCTTAACAGATGGTTTCAATACATTTCCATCTTTATCAGTCCATCGAACCTCAATCATTAGCTCTGGCAATTCAATTGAAGCCGGTAATACACCGTTTTCAAAAATTGTTACCTTAGCTGGATTTTCTACTGGAACTTCCACAGCTGGTTTACCTGGTTCAGTAATCTTACCTGTACCCGGAACTTTACCTTCTGGTAATTCACTGTTTGGTACTTTACCTTTACCGTCTTCACCGATTGTGACTGTGATTGGCTTGTCACCTTTACCTGGGATTTCTACCGTAGTTCCTGGTGGGTATGTTGAGCCATCTGGTTTATTCGGTGTTACTGTAACGTCACCTGTCTTAGGATCTTGTTCTAACTCTACTTTTGGTTCTTTCGTTTTCCCATAAGTTCGAACTGTTGTTGGAGTTACCTTACCTGTTTTTTGATCAACTTTATAAGTTGTAGTGTTGATAACTTCACGACCTTGGTCATCCTTATTACGTTCAACCTTAGTTTTAGCCCCAACCTTAACTATTGTTTTACCAGCTGGGGTGACCACTGTATCAACGTGCTCTGTGATATGACCGTCATTTGGATCTACATCGTAAGTGGTTGTAGTAACTGTTTTACCTTTTTCACCCTCAGTACGCTCATCTAGTGTACCGAAGTCACGAGTGTCATCTTTTTTATAAATCACTGCGGGTTCAATTGGTGTTTCTACTACTTTATCCTTAGCCGCGACTTTAACGATTGTTTCTGTTGGATTTACTATGACTGGATTTCCTTCATTTGGAATAACTTCCCCATTGTCTGGATTTACTGTATAAGTCGTGGTGGTGGTCTTACTCCCGTCTTTTCCTGGGACAGTAATATTTGCTTGACCTTTTTCTCGACTAGCATCTTTTTCGTATTTTACTGGAGATGGGATTGTTTCTACTTCTACTTTATCCTTAGCTCCATTTTCTTTAAATGTTTCTTTTGTTGTATGCTCTATTATGTTTCCATTATCTGGATTTACTGTATATGAAGTTGCTGTCTTCACAATGTTATTGCCATCTTTAGAAGTTACTACTTCATCTTTCGCTGCTACTTTAACGATAGTAGTTGTTGGATTTACTATTACTGGATCTCCTACATGTGCAATAGCTTCTCCACTGTTTGGATCTACTGTGTAAGTCGTGGTGGTTGTTTTACTTCCAGCTTTTCCTGGGACAGTAATATTGGCTTGGCCTTTTTCGCGACTAGCATCTTTTTCGTATTTTACTGGGGATGGGATTGTTTCTACGTCTACTTTATCCTTCAATCCGTTTTCTTTAAACGTTTCTTTTCTTGTATGCTCTGTGATGTTTCCATTGGTTGGATTTACTGTATATGTAGTAACTTCTTTGACGATGTTATCTCCGTCTTTAGAGTATACTACTTTATCTTTTGCTGCGACTTTGATAATTGTATCCGTTGGATTTACTATTACTAGCTCTCCTACATTTGGAGTAACTTCCCCATTATTTGGATTTACTGTGTAGGTCGTTGTCGTTGTCTTACTTCCATCTTCTCCTGAGACAGTAATATTGGCTTGGCCTTTTTCGCGACTAGCATCTTTTTCGTATTTTACTGGGGATGGGATTGTTTCTACTTCTACTTTATCCTTAGCGGGAACTTTAACAATCGTATTAGTTGGTTCTTTCGTACGAACTGGTTGACCTTCAGTTGCCGTAATCTTACCAGTATTAGGATCTACAGTGTAAGTGGTTGTGATACTATCTTCACCGTCCTCACCTTTAACTGTAGTTGCCTCAGTACCTTTTTCTTTCGTATCATCTTTTTCGTAAACTACTGGAGATAGTACTACCCTCTTCTCAACCGTTGGTTCTTTTCTTGTTCCGTAAGTAGTCACTGTTGTAGGAGTTACCTTACCTGTTTTTGGATCAACTTCATAAGTTGTAGTGTTGATCACTTCACGACCTTGGTCATCCTTGCCACTCTCAACCTTAGTTTTAGCCCCAACCTTAACTATTGTTTTACCAGCTGGGGTGACCACTGGGTTGCCAACGTGCTCTGTGACTGTTCCATTATTTGGATTAACGTCATACCTTGTAGTCGTTACAGATTTTCCTTTTGCTCCTTCTCTAGGCTCGTCTGGTGTACCAAAGTCACGAGTGCCATCTTTTTCGTAAACCACTGCGGGTTCAATTGGTGTTTCTACTACTTTATCCTTAGCCGCAACTTTAACGATTGTATCTGTTGGATTTACTATTACTGGCTCTCCTACATTTGGAGTAACTTCCCCATTGTCTGGATTTACTGTATAAGTCATTGTGGTTGTTTTACTTCCAGCTTTTCCTGGGACAGTAATATTGGCTTGACCTTTTTCTCGACTAGCATCTTTTTCGTATGTTACTGGGGATGGGATTGTTTCTACTTCTACTTTATCCTTCGCTCCCACTTTTACAACTCTAGCTATTGGTAGAGTTACGACTTCTGGTTTGCCTTTTGATGGAGTTAGGGTTCCATTTACTGGATTTACGCTATAGGTTGTGGTGACTTTAGTTTTTCCTGCTTTCCCTGGAAATTGAACGGTATTCGTACCTTTTGGACTGTTCACATCTTTTAAATAAACTGGTTTGGGTTCAACTGAATTATACTCAACTATATCCCTCGCGCCACCTCTATTGACTACTTCTTCCTTCTCAGTCGAAGTAAGACTGCCAGTTTTTGAGTTTACTGTGTAACTTGTTGTCTTCTTAACAACGTCGTATCCTTTTTTAATGTATTCTACTTCATCCTTGGCTGCGACTTTGACAACTGTTTCTATTGCCGGTTGCTTAACTACTGGTTGTTCTATATGTGCAATCAGATCTCCAGTGTTAGGATTTACACTATAAGTCGTAGTTACTGCACTAGTACCTGGAGTACCAGCTATTGTTACATTTGCTTCACCTTTAGCCCTTGTGGCATCTTTTTCATAACGTACACTTGGCTCAAGTTGGGTATCGACAACTGTAGACTTGGCTCCATCTTTCTTAAACACTTCATCAAGAGTATTGTTAGTAATCTGTCCTGTATCAGAATCTCTCATACTAACAGTTATTGACTTAATGATGTCATCTCCGCGTTTACTATATACAGTAGTTTCTCCAACTTTTTCTACAGATTTAATAGTTGTAAGTTTTGGATTTTGATATCCAGTTGCATCTAAAGAAATGCGTTTCCCAGATATAAATTCTGGTCTTCTATTAATCATATCGGCTTCAAAATAGGAACGAGAACTGTGTCCACCGCTAGTTGATCCAACATTTATCACAACATCACTATCATTGCTGACGCCTTTTCTTATCGTCGAATCATTATCAACAATATAATGAATCATTTTACCAGACTTGGCTATTTTTTTGCTATCTAAACCTTTTTGCCAAAATTCACGACTGGAAAGCAAATTGGTCACAACTTTTGGAGCATTGAATGTTGTTCCTTTTTTTAATACATTATTATAAAAGTTTCTATAAGCCCGCTGTTCTTTAGGAGACATAACTCTGCTGTCAGAATATGCCAACTGATAGGCTTCAACCATTGCCCGTTGTACTAAATATCCTCCTAAAGAATGGCCTGTCAAATAAAGATTGGTAATACTCTTATCTTTGGCCAGTTCACGCATAATATTTTCTGCATCGATCCCTTGTTGAGGATTGCTTCCTAATCCAAGTGTTATATCAGCTCCTATATCCTTCGCATCACTTGTTCCACGAAAGGCTAATACTTGTGCAGTTCCATTTGGTAAATATAAGAAATCACTCTTAGTTTCATACAAGACAGCATCTAGTCCACTGGATGTATGATAACTTTTCTTCCTTTCCCAATAAGGTGCCAACTCCTTATTCATCATCATATATTCATAACGTGGTCTACTGTCACCATTCTTTTTATACAACTCTGATTCTGTTAAGGGTTTCTTATGATCCAACACTCTATCAATATAATTATCATCACGGTAGGACAATTCCATGAACATAATCATATCGCGCTCACTTACATTCCATTTTAATTTTTCATCTGGCTTTTCGTTACTGTCAATAATACCATCACCATCAGTATCTTCTAATAAGGGATGACTATTATAGCCTACATACTTTTTCCCGCCTTTTTCATAAATGTAAAGCTCTTCTTTATCCTTCAAGTAATCTTCATCTGTATAAGCGTCTGGACTTAATTGAGGGCCGTTTAACAATAAACTATCAAGCTTATCACCTTCCGAACCGATTACTCCTGCTTTTATTTGCTTAGCGTACTCATCAGTTAATTCATACTTTTTAACCTCGGAAGGATTTGATGCTGCTCTCACCGCTGGAGTGCTTGATCTGTCTTCACCCGCCGCGGAAGCCCTTGTGGTCAAGCTATTATTTTCTTTATCCACAGATGTGCCGGGTTCTGTAGTCCTTGTAGATCCTATTGGAACATCTCTGGTATCTAACTCAGAAGAAGGATTATTTTGATTATCTGATATAGGTTGAACTTCTTCTCTTTTCTCCACAGAAGGTAGAGAATTTTCCGTAGAAGCAAGCACTCCCTGGGATGGTGTAAACAAGGCAATTCCTATTAATACAGAAGCCACTCCAACAGAAAACTTTCGAATCGAAAAACGTTGACGTTTATTAAAAATGTCTTTCATTTTACCAACTTTCTTTCTCACTATTTTTTACAAAATAGAGGGTTCTAATATTTTCTCTTGACAAAATACTAGATTGTCTCTTGACTAAAATTTTAAAGCTTTTCCTCTACTTGATTATAAACTACCACATTGATTTCTAATCATAGAAAAATGGATAGCTTCATGTTAATAAAATATCAGTAAAATATAAAAAAATGTAATACTCAATGAAAATCAAAGAGCAAACTAGGAAACTAGCCGCAGGTTGCTCAAAGCACTGCTTTGAGGTTGTAGATAGAACTGATGAAATCAGTAACCATATCTACGGCAAGGCGACGTTGACGCGGTTTGAAGAGATTTTCGAAGAGTATAAATATTTCACTTTCAACACTGCCATTATACCATAAAAAATCATAACACTCATGTGTTTTAAAAAAGGTTTGTCGAAAAGTCTTTATACTCAATAAAAATCAAAGAGCAAACTAGGAAACTAGCCGCAGGCTGCTCAAAACAGTGTTTTGAGGTTGTAGATAAGACTGACGAAGTCAGTCACATATATACGGCAAGGCGACGTTGACGTGGTTTGAAGAGATTTTTGAAGAGTATTAAAATCAAAAAACGCATAATATCAAGTCTTGAAAAACCTTGATACTATGCGTTTAATTGTGGGAAGATCTACTTCATTTTCTCCTAGAATTGAGTTTTCTCCCAGTCTCATCAAATCTAGATTTTTTCTTCTTTGATATCAATCACAATCTCTTCTGATTCATCAAGAGTTTCGGCCTTTTCTTGCCATTGCTCTTTGAGATTATTGAATCGATCTTTTGAGACTTCTGTCACTTGACGAGCACATGATTTGGCTTGAGCAAGTACACTGTCCACAGTGATTTCACCTGATTCAACCTGTTCTTTGGTTTTCAGAACAAAATCTGTAGCTTGCTCCTTAACTTCTGTCAGTTTTTCACAGACCTGCTCCTTGGCATACTCAGGATTTTCTCTCAAATCATCTAGAAAATCTTGAGCCTGACTGCAAACTTGTTTGCCCTTATCGCTTGTTAAAAACAAGGCAAGAGCTGCACCTGAAACGGTTCCTAAAAGGATTGAGGATAGTTTACCCATAAGGATTCTCCTTTTTTATTTTTTGAAAAATTTACTTGCAAGACGAAGAGCTGACAAACTTGCACCAGTCTTGAGTGTTTTTGAACCAGCTGATGAAGCTTTCTTGCTCAAGACACGCGCATGGTCATTGAGATCTGAAACAGATATAGATAAATCTGCAACAGCATTAAAGAGTGGATCAATCGTTGCTACCTTGACATTGATATCATCTGCCAAGACATTGACCTTAGCCAGTAATTCATTGGTATGATGCAAGGTCACATCCACATCTGAAGTTAAGGTTTTAATCGTCTTCTCTGTTTCATCGATAACACGTCCAAGCTTTTGTACAGTAATGATCAGATAGACCAAAAAGACAATCAAAGCAAGAGCTACAAGAATATATGCAACTTCTAACATTTAGTTTTCCTCCTCTGTAACATAGTAAGGGGCCTTCTTTCGATTTTGATATAGAATGATAAAAATACCGAGACCGATAAGGACAACTGATAGCCATTGAGACACTCGAAGGCCGAAGAACATGAGACTATCTGTTCGCATACCTTCGATAACCATACGACCGAAACCATACCAAATTAAGTAGAAAGCAGTGATATGACCTCGTCTGAGGCTCTTCCATTTTCGTCTGAATATCAAAATCAAGGCAAATCCAAGTAGATTCCATAGGGACTCATAAAGGAAGGTCGGTTGACGGTAGCTCCCATCAATATACATCTGGTCACGGATAAAGCCAGGTAGATAATCCAGATTATCCACTGCTGCACCATAGGCTTCTTGGTTAAAGAAATTGCCCCAGCGTCCCAAACTTTGGGCTATCATGACACTAGGCGCTGCGATATCTAGGAAATCCCAAGTATTGATGAGTTTACGATCAGCAAAGATATAAAGTACAAGAGCCCCAGTTATCAAACCACCGTAAATGGCCAAACCACCATTCCAAATGGCAAAAATCTCTCCTAAATTCTGACTATAGTAATCAAAACGGAAAATGACATAGTAGAGACGAGCTCCTAAAATAGCCAGAGGAAAGGCAATCAAGATAAAATCTAAAATATCGTCTGGTATGATCTTCTTTCTAGGCGCTTCTTTCATGGTCAAATAAACCGCAAGAATCAAGCCTGTTACAATACACAAGGCATACCAACGAATAGCTAGAGGGCCTAGATGAATAGCGATTGGATCAAGCATTAGGCACCTCCTCGTTTTGAGCAATGAGATTGGTCAAGCGTTCTTCGAACAAACGTGTCGCATCAAAGCCCATTTCCTTGGCACGATAATTCATGGCAGCTGCCTCAATCACGACAGAGATATTACGACCTGTTTTAACTGGAATACGAATACGAGGAATAGATACGCCAGAAATTTCAAGTTCCTCTGCATTGTTTCCAAGACGATCAAAAGTCTTATGTGTATCATAGTTTTCCAAATAGACAGCAAGTTGAACCTGTGAAGAATCTTTGACGGCACTGGCACCGTAGAGACTCATAACATCGATAATCCCAACCCCACGAATTTCAATCAAGTGTTTCAAGATTTCAGCAGGTTCACCCCAAAGAGTAATCTCATCCTTGGCAAAGATATCGACACGGTCATCAGCTACTAAGCGATGACCACGTTTGACAAGCTCCAGGCCTGTCTCACTCTTACCGATACCACTATCACCTTGAATCAAGACGCCCATCCCATAGATATCCATCAAGACACCGTGCACACTGGTCCGTTCAGCCAAACGAGAATCAAGGTAATTAGATAACTCTCCAGACAAACGACTGGTCGCCGTACGGCTGGTTAAAATGGCAATCTTACACTCTCTAGCTGCCTTTAACATTTCTTCTGGAACCACCAAACCACGAGCAACAATGACTGCTGGTGTCTCAGGTAGAAACATTTTTTTCAAAACTTCATAACGGCTGTTAGAAGGCATGCCAATCAGATATGACCACTCCTTCATCCCCAAGAGCTGGATCCGTTCTGGAGTATAGTAGTCAAAATAGCCTGTCATTTCAAGACCAGGTCGCGTGATATCCGCTGTATTGATTTCCTTTTCAAGCAATTCCGGTTCACCATAGACAATGTCTAGTCTAAGCTTTTCAATCACTTCTTTTACTAAAACCGACATCATTTCCTCCTTCAAATGAGTTCTTCTCTCTATTATATCAAATTGTAGGAGGATATTTCAGATTTTTGCAGGCTTTGGAGTATTTATTTATACTCAATGAAAATCAAAGAGCAAACTAGGAAACTAGCCGCAGGTTGCTCAAAACACTGTTTTGAGGTTGCAGATAAAACTGACGAAGTCAGCTCAAAACACTGTTTTGAGGTTGCAGATAGAACTGACGAAGTCAGTAACATATACGTACGGCAAGGCGACGTTGACGTGGTTTGAAGAGATTTTCGAAGAGTATGAAAAGAAAAAGGACTAGATTTCTCCAGCCTTTCATTTCTAATTAGAATTTTTTACGTTTACGAGCTGCTTCTGATTTACGTTTACGTTTTACAGAAGGTTTTTCATAGAATTCACGTTTGCGTGTTTCTTGAAGAGTACCAGCTTTAGTAACCGCACGTTTGAAACGACGAAGTGCGTCGTCAAGAGATTCATTCTTACGTACTACTGTTTTAGACATTTTTTTCACTCCCTTCAAGTTCAATATCTATTTTATTCTACACGTAAAAGGAATAATTGTCAAGCAAAAATGCGGTTTAATTTTGATTTTTTCTTACATTTATACAAGAGTTGAAAGCGTTCAACAGAACATTGCTTTTTATTTTTCAAGTAAGCTAAGCGCTTCAGCATCCGCGATAATGGTCACATCAGGGTGGTTTTGCAAGCTACTTGCTGGTAGAGACTCAGTAACTGGGCCAGACACTGTTCCAGCAATGGCTTCTGCTTTCGACTCACCGTAAGCAAAAAGAATAATAGACTTAGCATCCAAAATGTTTTTAATCCCCATTGAAATAGCTTGGGTTGGGACGTCTTCAATCTTGTCAAAGAAGCGAGCATTGGCTTCAATAGTAGACTGGTCCAGTTCGACTAGATGCGTTTGACTGTCAAATGGAGTACCAGGTTCATTAAAGCCGATATGTCCATTGCGACCGATTCCCAAGATTTGCAGATCAACTGGATGGTCAGCCAAAATTTGGTTGTAGCGTTCAACTTCAGCTTCAGCATGATCCTTAACCCCACGAGGCAAGAAACTTTCTTTAAATGGTTTTTGGTTAAACAAGTTTTCTTGCATGAAGTGACGGTAAGACTGAGGATTGTCGCCATCAAGGCCTACATACTCATCAAGGTTGACACTGGTTAGATTTGAAAAATCAAGATCACTCTCAACAATTTCCTTGTAAAATTCAAGTGGGCTGCTTCCTGTCGCAAGTCCTAGAGTTTGAGCTCCATTGGCCAATTTTTCCTTCAAAATCTCAAAAGCAACTTTTCCACCTTCGACTTGGTTTTCAACTTTAATGACTTTCATCTTTTCATCCTCCATTTCTATCTATATTTATTATATGGTATAGACCAATTTTTGTCAAGTGAAAACGATTTAATTTCTAAAAAAAGAGCGACTATACTTGAAACATGTTATAATGGATAGGATTAGAACTTAGAAAGAATGAACAGATATATGAATACAGCTGATTTTGATTTCCACTTACCCGAGGAATTGATTGCCCAGACACCCCTTGAAAAACGAGATGCTTCCAAACTCCTCATCGTCAATCGTGAGACAGGAGAAATGCAGGATAAACACTTCCACTCTATTATTGATATGCTGGAACCCGGTGATGCCCTTGTCATGAACGACACCCGAGTTCTCCCTGCCCGCCTCTATGGTCAAAAGGAAGAAACTGGAGGTCATGTGGAACTTCTCCTGCTCAAAAATACTGCTGAAGATGAGTGGGAAGTCCTGGCAAAACCTGCCAAACGCCTCAAGGTTGGCACTCGTGTCAACTTTGGTGACGGCCGTCTCAGCGCTGTCGTTACAGAAGAATTGACCCACGGGGGCCGCATTGTCCGCTTTGAATACAAAGGAATTTTCCTAGAAGTTTTGGAAAGTCTAGGTGAAATGCCGCTACCGCCTTATATCCATGAAAAACTGGATGACCGCGAACGCTATCAAACTGTTTACGCCAAGGAAAGTGGCTCTGCTGCAGCACCTACTGCTGGTCTTCACTTCACCAAAGAATTGCTAGCAGAAATCCAAGCTAAGGGGGTCCATCTGGTTTATCTGACCCTCCATGTCGGACTCGGAACCTTTAGACCCGTTTCTGTGGACAATCTAGACGAACATGAAATGCACTCAGAATTTTACCAACTTTCTGAGGAGGCAGCTGCCACTCTCCGCTCTGTTAAAGAAAATGGTAGTCGTGTCATCGCTGTCGGAACCACTTCTATCCGCACCTTGGAGACTATTGGTTCCAAGTTTGATGGGCAAATCCAAGCAGATTCTGGCTGGACCAATATCTTTATCAAACCTGGCTATGAATGGAAGATAGTGGATGCCTTCTCAACCAACTTCCACCTGCCAAAATCAACTCTGGTTATGTTGGTTTCTGCTTTTGCAGGCCGTGAATTAGTCTTAGATGCCTACCACCATGCCATCCAAGAACACTACCGCTTCTTTAGTTTCGGCGATGCCATGTTTATCTATTAATTTACATAATCAAAAAACGCATATTATCAGGCATAAAAACTTGATAGTATGCGTTTTGTAATGAATTAAAAATTCGTTAGTCTTTTCTAAAATTCAGATTTTCCAAACTCTGAACACTGGCATTGATCACCGCGCCGACAATCAAAATCTTAGCGATGAGAATAAACCAGAACATCATGACCACAACGACAATAGAACTGAAAAAACGGACGTCCACTATGTGATTGACATAATTGTTGACATAGACTGAAAAGATATTGAGCAGTAAGGCCAGAGTCAATAAGACAAAGGCACTACCTGGTAATACAGAGCGAATTCGTCGGACCTTAACATTGGGCAGGAAATAATAAAGCATGACCAAGATTGCAAAAATCAAGGCATAGACCAAGGGGCCTGTCAGGTCTTGCAGATAATCAAAAATAGGACTATCTGATTTCCAGTAGCTCTTGATAAGGTTGAGAAGCATGCGACCAAAGACACTGAGAAAAAGAGCTAAGGCAAATAGAATCTGCAAGCCAAAACTGACAAACAAACTCATAAGCTGATGGGAAATCATCCCACGATTTTTTGCCACTCCATAGGCTTTATTAAAGGCTTTCTGCAAGAAGTTCATGGATTTTGAAAAGGTCCAGAGGGCTGACAAAACCGCAAAACTCAATAAGCCTGTTGACGGTTGGGTCAGTACTTCTGTAATAATCTTTGCGACCACATCATAAACCGTATCTGGCAAAAATTCATTGACAACCTTTAAAAAATTAGAAACTGGAATCTGAAAATATGGGAGGATATTGACCACCACCAAAAGCAGGGGAAAAATCGAAATCAACCAATAGTAGGCTACTGCGACACTGGTCAACTCACTATCTGATGCTTGATAATAATGCAAAAAAGCTTTTAATAAAGGCTTGTCTATCAGCTCTTTCCACCACTTCTTCATGTCACACTCCTCCACTTACAATCTTATACTCAATGAAAATCAAAGAGCAAACTAGGAAGCTAGTCGCAGGTTGCTCAAAGCACAGCTTTGAGGTTGCAGATAAAGCTGACGTGGTTTGAAGAGATTTTCGAAGAGTATTAACTAATTTCTTCTTACCAATTCCACCATATCATAAGGCAGGGTATTGGCAGCTTCCTTCAAGGAATAGTTCTCTAAGTTATTGACATTTTGTCGTAACTTCTTGGCATACTTGGTCGTAATCAATCGTTTTTCTTCGTATTCGAAAATCAACTTGCGCTCTAGATAATAGCCTCTCAGCATTTCATCGATATTGTTAGGTTTGACACGGTTGATAACCCGTTCGACAAAGGCACCACTGGTGATAATAGCTGTTTCTCGGAGACGAGAATCCTGCATGAAGCTGATCAAAGAACTCTTATAAACCCCTTTTAGGTTCTCCAAACTTTCGATAATCATCTCTGTATTTTCTAGATAGAGTTCTGCAATTTGGTCATAGTCAAGGGCTCTGAGTTTCTGTGATTCTTCATTTTTCCAACTGCGGAAGGTCTTGCCTAAGGTAAAGACTTCGTGAAGGAGAAAACGTAAAATCCGCAAGGAAACAAGGAAATAATAGGTCAATCGTGAAGCAAACTTGCGATTGATACCTTGTTCCATGTTTTTCAGATAACGTTGGTAGACTCGATAAGCACGCTCACTCATTTTACCTTCCTCGTAGGCCTGTTCTAAACCATCACTTTCAATACTGAGGATGAGAAGTTTCAAAGCCTCCCAGTCTTCTTGAGCCCCCTTATTTTCTTGGCTCAGGATGAGATTTTCAATACGTCCATGATAATTGTCAATGGCTGCATAGAGAGGGAGCTTATTTCTGGTATCTTCCAACTCTTTTTCCAACTCTAGCGTCACTTCATTTAAAATGGCGATATGCATGAGATAATCCTTGCTTTCTTCCTGTTCATCAGAAAGATGAGGCAAGACCACGAGGCCTGTTAAAAAGCTGACAAGCGTCACACCTGCGACAAGGAAAAGTAAGAGAGGATACTCCTGCTCTAGATTACTTGGTATCAGAAGAATCGTAGCAATCGACACGGTTCCCTTAACACCTGAGAAGGTCAGGAGAAGCATGTCCTTCATATACTTATTTAGCTTTTTCTTGAGACGTCTAGTCCTATAGGCATAATAGCCATAAATCATGACAAAACGGATAGCAAAGAGGACAAAGGTGAGGGCTATAAGAGATAGCAATAACAGTAAAGGATTATAGATTGGATTAGTCAAGATAGGTTCTGCTATCATTTCCAACTCCATCCCTAAAATCACAAAGACAGAACCGTTGAGCATAAAATTCACTGTATGCCAAACCGTCTCGGTCACCGTATCCACTTGGGCTTCAAGGAGCGTAATTTTCTTAAAACGGCTTGCCTTTAAAATTCCAGCAACCACAACGGCAATTATCCCTGAAACATGGACTTCTTCTGCTAGGAAGAAGGTCACCAGAGGCAAACTCAATTCTAATAAAAGTTCACTGGCAATATCCGTTGCGCGCACACTTAGCAAGAAGGTATGGAGGAAACGGTTGGTCATGGCTGTTAAAAATCCAATCAAAAAACCGCCTAGGATTGAAAAGATGAGCGAACTGCTAGCTTGCCCAAGGGAAAAGGCTCCAGTTGTCCAAGCTGTCAAGGCCACCTGAAAGGCAACCAAGCCAGAAGCATCATTCAAAAGTCCTTCACCTTTAAGGATATTGGACACGCGCTTAGGAAAGCTAAACCGCTCCGAAAGAGAGGCAAAGGCCACTAAGTCCGTAGGCCCAAGGGCCGCCCCAACAGCCAAACAAGCTGCCAAGGGAAGGCTGAGCCAAAGAAGATGGGCCAAGCCACCCAAACTCAGGGTCGAGATAAAAATCACTGGAAATATGAGATAAACAATGATTCGCCAGTGTTTTAAAATAGCTGTAATGTCCGCTTCTTCCGACTCTCGAAAAAGCAAGGGCCCGATAACCAGGGCCAAAAACAACTCTGTATTGAGGTGAAAGTCGGTATTGGGTAAAAAGAGACCAATCACAATTCCCAAAAGAATCTGCACCAAAGGGAGGGGCAAAAAGGGCAGGAGCTTATTGGTGGTACTTGAGACAATCAAAACCAGTAAAAATAGGATGAGGTAAATCAGTAATTCCACGTACTTCCTCCTTAGTCTTTTTTACAACAGGATTCAAAAATCTCCTTCTGCTCTTTTATTTTTTGATCAATCTTGGAACAGTCTTTGTGCTCAATTTTTCTCTGGCACCGTTCCATTTCAAGAGCAACTAATTTTTTCTTGATTTTAAGCATTTTTTTGCTCATATGTGCTTGGTCTAGCACGCCCACCGCTCGTTCGCGGTGGGTTGATTCAACAAAATTCTGGCGCATGGCATCCAGCTTTTCACGTAGGTATTGTTTATCCATGTCTATATCTCTCTAATTTTTCAATCATTACTAAAAATGGTGGGTTGTTGACCTGATTAAGAGTTCGGTAAATGGCAACTGTGTACTCTTGTTGCTTCAACTGGCTAACAAAATCCAAGACAGCATCTTTCTCGAGGTCGCCTCCTTCATGACCATAGTAGATCATAATGGCAATCCGTCCACCTTTGACAAGTAAGCCACACAGCTTTTCTAATGCTTCAATAGTCGTCTGAGGTTGGGTGATGACGGACTTATCAGCTGACGGCAGATAGCCCAGATTAAAGATCCCTGCCTTGGCTTCTGTCACAAACTGGTCCAGTGTTTCATGACCTTGCAAAATCAACTGGACATTCTCTAAACCTGCTTCATTTAAACGGTCTTGGGTCTTTTCCAAGGCTTGTTCCTGAATATCAAAGGCATAGACTTTCTTGGATATCTTGGCTAAAAAAAGGGTATCGTGACCATTTCCCATAGTCGCATCCACTACGATATCGTCCTGAGTTACTACCTCAGCCAAAAAGTCATGTGCCATCTCAAGTGGTCTTTTCATTTACCTTTCTCCCATCTTTTATTGTATCTTTTATACAATAAAATAAATATCACAATTATAATTAAACAACAGACTTGCGCTACTCCATTTCCTAAGATACTTTTGTAACTAAGTAAAAGAATATTCACTGATATTTGAAAAGGCGAAGTAAGTAAAATAATATTCCTTAAATAGAAAGTAGATTTTTTATCATAACTTTTCCAAGTTAGTACTTCAAAAATAATTAAATTAATTAATAATGGAAATAATAAAAGTAGACTCTGTAAACTAACAATTTCCCATTGAAATATAGGAATCATTGAAATTGAGACCGATATCCCATTTTCTATTAAGGTTCGTACCCTATCTAGCATTTTCATTTTTTTAAAATTTTTTTGGTATGTAGTGAAGTATTGATTGATTCTTTTTGTAGTTTTTGGGTTAAATTTATCTGGTTTCACCTCATTTATAAGTATCGTCATTATATCTGTAAAATCATATATCAAAAGTAATGAGAATATTAATCCAATAATTAATACTGTAACTTTCACACAGTCATATCTGTCGAAAAAAGTTAGAAAAAAAGATAGAAACATTATAATAAAAGAGCAATTATTAATTAGTTTGAATCTATTGTTTGCACTTATTTCCTTCTCTTTTAAAAATGCATTGCTCAAGTCGACATTACGTGAACTAAATTTTTCTAAATACTTTCTCATGTTACTCCTATGCCTCAACCTTGCATCCTTGAACGCTTCCACGACGTCGCATCTCCATCTCAATGCTGTTAAGGACTTCCCATTTATTGAGGCTCCACATAGGCCCAATCAGCATATCTCTAGGTGCATCTCCCGTGATTCGATGGATGACGATATGTTTGGGAATGATTTCCAGTTGGTCACAGATGACCTTGACATATTCATCCTGACTCATCAACTGCAAGCGTCCTTCGTGGTAATCTCGTTGCATACGCGTATTGGTCATAAGATGGAGCAAATGCAGTTTAATCCCTTGAATATCGTTATCCGTAACACAGCGGCGGACATTTTCAATCATCATCTCATGGGTTTCACCAGGCAAACCATTGATCAGATGAGAAACAATCTCAATCTTGGGATACTTTCTCAAACGCTTGACCGTTTCCACGTACAATTCATAGGAATGGGCGCGGTTAATCAGGTCAGAGGTTGTTTCATAAGTAGTCTGCAAGCCCAATTCAACCGTCACATGCATGCGCTCCGATAACTCAGCCAAATATTCGATGGTTTCGTCTGGTAAACAGTCTGGCCGCGTTCCAATATTGATTCCTACTACACCTGGCTCATTGATTGCCTGCTCGTAACGTTCCCGGATGACTTCCACCTTTTCGTGGGTGTTGGTAAAATTTTGAAAATAAACCAGATACTTCTGAACATCCGGCCACTTACGGTGCATGAAGTCAATTTCCTTATAAAATTGCTCACGGATAGGCGCATCTGGTGCCACAATAGCATCTCCAGAACCTGAAACCGTACAAAAAGTACAGCCTCCATGTGCCACAGTTCCATCACGATTGGGACAGTCAAACCCCGCATCAATAGGGACTTTAAAAGTCTTTTCTCCAAAGAGTTTTCGATAATAATCATTCAAGGTGTTATAAGATTTCATAACTTTCATTATAACAAAAAACACCCACAATCTCAAAAGCCTGACTTTCCTATAAATTCCTCTGTTTCTCATTTCCATTAGCCATTTTTTATGATACAATATGGATATGATTTTAATGAAATTAGCATCTATTTTATTATTGATACTGACCTTAGTAGTCTGCATCATCATAACCAAACTTTTTAGATTAAAAAAACTAGGACGAAATTTTGCGGATTTGGCTTTTCCAGTCTTGGTATTTGAATATTACCTGATCACAGCTAAAACCTTTACCCATAATTTTCTCCCTAGACTGGGCCTAGCCCTCTCAGTCCTAGCTATTATTCTCGTTTTTTTCTTTCTTTTGAAAAAACGTAGCTTTTACTATCCTAAATTCATCAAATTCTTCTGGCGTGCAGGATTTTTATTGACTCTTGTCATGTATATCGAGATGATTGTTGAATTGATGGCTCAGAAATAAAAAACTAAATCGAAAACACCTCAATCAAACTAAATACAGTGATTGAAGTGTTTTTCTTTATATCTTTTTTAATAATTCTTATACTCAATGAAAATCAAAAAGCAAACTAGGAAGCTAGCCGCAGATTGCTCAAAACACTGTTTTGAGGTTGCAGATGGAAGCTGACGTGGTTTGAAGAGATTTTCGAAGAGTATTATTTTCCTTCTTTATCAGGAAAGAGGTAACCAATCCCTACACAAGCCAGCACACCTGCTCCAATCACCAAGCCACTTGAAATTGGCAACAGATCCAAAATTGCATTTGCGATGATAAAGGCAATAATCAAACACATCAGACTAGCCTTGTAATCCTTTTTCCAAAGATTCTCTAGAGTGAAATAGAGGAACAAGCCTACCGGAATCAGTGACCAGAGGTTGACATCTAAACTTGGCCAGCCAACAGAACCAAAATACAATACTGTCGCTGCTGCTAGTAAAAATATAATCCCCAATAATTTTTTCATTTGTTTATCTCCGATTTCTTTTTAGAAACCTGAACCATCTGGTATCGACACCTCACGTCCCTTACAAAGAACATTATAGCAGAGGAGTTTCTCAAGAACAAGTTCGTTTGCCTATCTGGTCGCTATATCGGTCTAAGTGGTCTGATTTTCTTTAAAAAGAAAAAGAAGCCTGATGAGACTTCTTCACTTTGCCGATTGCAGGGATCGAACCTGTGACCTAGGCTTTACGAGTGCCTTGCTCTACCAACTGAGCTAAATCGGCGATTACAATTACAGTATAGCACTCTGAGAATAAATGTCAAGAAATTTTCATCTCTATTAGAAAAAGCCTGTCCTGAGACAAGGCTTTGAGTTTCTTCATCTTAGGACCCAGCACTTTCGTAAGAATCCAAGCCCCTGTCCCATAGTTTAAGGGAAATACCAAAAAAGACAAGGGAAATCAAAATCAAACCTCCAATGTTAAAGAGTACATCCTTGTCCTGCAAGAAATAGCTGGCAGGATAGTAGGCCGTAAAAGCAAAAGGCACGATAAAGCTAATCAACCAACGAAGAAGAGAATTGTAAATCGAAATCGGGTACTTGGCAAAATCATTAAACATATAGAAAATGTAAATCATAGCGCCTGACTGCTTGGTCCAAAAAGCGATACTAGCTGTCGCGATTTTCAAGGAAGTATAAATCAAGGTCGCAAAGGGAATACAAACTAGGAAAAGCAGGAATTTTGGAAGAGTCCAAGCAATGCTGGTCACTGTTGTTCCCAGTAGGATACCACCGACCAAGAGTTCGCCCAAGGCATCAATCTGAAAGGTCTCAACCAAGATGTGAAAGAGAGGATTGATAGGACGAGTCAGATACTTGTCAAACTCTCCCTTTCTCACCAAGCGTTGCCCCAATGCCCAGAGATTATCAAAAAAGAGATGGTCCAACCCCTTAGGAATCAAGGAAAAGCCATAGATAAAGGCGATTTCTTGAAAAGTCCAACCTTCTAGGGATGGGATGTGTTGAAAGATGACATTGAGAAACAAGAGATTCAAGCCTTGAGTCAAGAAAACTCCCAGCACACCAACCACAAAATCCACCTTGTATTCCATAATTTGTTTGATGTATTGTCTAATAAAAATCAGATGCATGCGTTGATATTTTTTCATACTAACCTCCTTGAATGGTGATAAAGGACTGGACTCGTTTCCAAATCAACTGAGACAAGCCCACCATCACTAAGAGCCAGAAAAACTGCAAAGCGAGTGCCTGAATCATCTGACTAGCATCGTATTTCCCAACGATAATCATGACTGGAGTGTAAATCAAGGATGAAAAAGGCAGGAAGGACAGAATATCTGCAACAACCTTTGGAAAGAAAGCCAAGGGAATCAAACTTCCAGACATAAAAGCCACTATGGAAGTCTTAAGTAGGTTGGAACCCCAAAGATTTTTAAACACAAAGGCAGAAAATCCAAAGCAGATATTAAAAAAAAGTTAATCAGATAGGCCAGCGTTAAGCTAAAAAGATAAAGGACAGTTAATCCCAGCACTTCTACAATCCCTTGCCCAGATACGATTTTCATCAACACAATGACACTTAAAAATGGAAGGCCAACAGAGATAAAAATCAACCACTTGGAGCCAAGCTCTGTAAAAAGGTAAGATGCCGCAAAGTGCACTGGTCGCAACAAGCGCATGATAATCGAACCATCCTTGACCTCCTCCCCAATCATAAAGGACGAATCTGACCTAGTCAGAAGATTTGTCACAAAACTCATAATGATGTAGAGGGTGATATCTGCCATACTAAAGCCCTGAATCAAAGACTCCTGCGAGGAATCAAAGACAGCCTTCCAGAGATAAAAGGCCACAAAAGCCCCCATGACATCGCCAATCCGATAGAGAATAAAGTTGACTCGATAGGTAATCAATTCCTGAACACCTGCATTGATAAAGGGTTTATAACGTCTCCACAATTTGACCATCTTAGAGCTCCTTTCGATAGAAGCGACGGATAATATCCTCAATATCCGTATCCACCATCTTCAAATCGCGGATTTCAAAATCAGACAGGGTTTGCTTGATAATATCAGCTGACTGGTAGCGAGAACTATCGAATTCAATGTTGAGACTATTTCCTTGTCTATCAATTGTCATATCCGAAAAGCCTTCATAGTGAGAGACGAGATGACTTTGACCTGGTAGCAGTTCAAAAGAAAGAGTCTTCATCTTTCCAAAGGTTTCCTTGAGCTGGCTCACCGTTCCATCAAAAATTTCCTGCCCCTTGTCTATCATAAAAATCCGATCACAAAGTTGCTCAATGTCGCTCAGGTCGTGAGTGGTCAGGAGAATGGTTGTTTCTTCCTCTTGATTGATCTGAGTAATGGCACGACGAATGTTATCCTTGACCGAAACGTCCAAGCCAATGGTCGGCTCATCTAAAAAGAGTACCTTGGGATTGTGAAGCAAGGAAGCTGCAATGTCCGCCCGCATCCGTTGTCCCAGTGAAAGAGTCCGCACGGGATCCTTGATAAAGTCCTTCAAATCCAAGACTTCATTCAAAAAATCCATTCGCTTATGAAAGAGCGAGTCTGGCACATCGTAAATCTCTTTTAAGACCGTGTAGGTCTCTTGCAGAGCCAAATCCCACCATAGCTGGGTGCGTTGTCCAAAGACTACACCAATATCTTTGACATAATCTTGGCGATTGTCCTGCGGAATCTTACCATTAATCCGACAAAAACCAGATGTCGGTTTTAAAATCCCTGTCAGCATTTTGATGGTGGTTGACTTCCCAGCACCATTTGCTCCGATAAATCCTAAAATTTGTCCTTTTGGGACCTCAAAAGTCAAATCCTTGACCGCTTCAAAGGTCTGCTTTTCAGGATGAATAAAGGAACGCAAAGCCCCCTTCAAACCCGGTTCCTTAACAGTCTTCACAAAATTTTTCTGAAGATGTTCCACTTCTATCATTGCCATATCTATCTCCCTATGGTAAGGAATAGCAACATTGTCTTTTACTACAAGTATTCTAAATCCTTACTTTCTACACCTTCTACATTTTATTGCTACAGAAGGTTTTATACCAACCTATTATAGTCCAATAAAAACTAGAATGCAAGCGTTTGCCTAAAGTTTATGAAATTGAAAATTTTTCTCTTAAAATAATACTTTTAATCAAAAATTATAGCTTAATAGTTTTCTGAAAATACGCAAAAAAACCCACCCTTAGGGGCAGGCTGGTGGTTAAGAAAAAAATTTTTTAATCGAAAAAACTCACGATTCTACTGTTAATCCTTCAGTATTTAATTATTGTCATCAGTCTAAAATGATTTCTAACCCCTCAATTACTCTTTAAAAAAATCTTCAATACGAGAAACAACCTCATGATTTTGATAATGATAAAGGTCGTGTGGTACATCCATATATATGACTTTCACATTAGACTGTTCACTAGCAAATTTCTCTGCAAAATGCTGCCATTCTGATTGACCAAAACTAGTACCTTGACCGTTAGACACCAGTAATAAGGTAGGAATTTTCAGATTAATGCTTGAGGGAACTTTCTTGGCATTTTCCTTTACTAAACGAGATTCATTTAGCATAGCTTGTGACATCAACTGCTTATAAGCTAGAAGTTTATATTGTTTTCGTTCATTTTCAGTAAGAGTTGAATTTTTTATATAGAAGGACTCAGGGAAGTAGCGTAATAAACCAATCTTGCTGCTCCAAAATGCCACAGTGATTAAGGTCTGATTTTGCTTTAAATTCTCATAACTAGCTGGCAGTGCCCAATCTAACCCAACCAAGGTTCTCACTTCATCAGGATATTTTTCCTGCCAAGCTAAACTCTCAAGACTAGCCATGGAATGAGACAAAATGATAAAAGGACCTTTGACATTTGCTTGTGAGAGAGCTTGACGCGTCTCAGATAAAACCTCCATCACATCTCTTGAATGATTGCTATCATCACTATAACCATACCCTGCTCGCTCCACGATGACTACCTTATACCGTTTCGATAAGGATTCCGATACTTCTTTAAAGTCCAATATAGGAGAAGCAATACCAGCACCTGAGAGAACTACTATAGTCTCAGGACCATCCCCTTCAACGTAAACATTCATTTGATGTCCATTGACAAGAACTTGTTTCCCCATAGGTGTCAGTGAGGCTTGTTCCTTTTCCAAACTGATACGATGAAAGATGAATGTAGCCGCTAGAAACAAAAGAATGAAACTAAGAAAGGCAAGAAACCATTTTTTCAGTATTTTCATAGCATTATTGTACAAAAAATAAGTCCTTTAAGCAACTTAAGATTGGTTCTTCTACAGTATATTCGCTATATATTTAGACACCAAAAAACCCACCCAATGGGCAGGTTTCATCTGTATTATTCAGCTAGATTAAGCTTTACCTTCTGAACCGAATACGTCGATACGTTCTTCAACTGATGCTTGGATAGCTTTTACACCGTCAGCCAAGAATTTACGTGGGTCGAAGAGTTTTTTCTTGTCGTATTCTGCTTCGTTTGCTTCGTAGTCACGAGCAAATTTACGAGTTGCGTTAGCGAATGCGATTTGACATTCAGTGTTAACGTTAACTTTCGCAACACCAAGTTTGATAGCTGCTTGGATTTGCTCATCAGGAATACCTGAACCACCGTGCAATACGATTGGGAATCCAGGTACTGCTTCTGTCAATTTTTGCAAGTGATCAAGGTGAAGACCTTTCCAGTTTGCTGGGTAAGGACCATGGATGTTACCGATACCAGCTGCCAAGAAGTCAATCCCAGTTGCAACCATTGCTTTAGCATCTTCGATTGGAGCCAATTCGCCATCACCGATGATTCCGTCTTCTTCACCACCGATAGTACCAACTTCAGCTTCTACTGATACACCTTTAGCGTGTGCTTTTTCAACAACTTCTTTAGCCAATTTAAGGTTTTCTTCAACTGGAAGATGTGAACCATCAAACATAACTGAAGTATATCCAACTTCGATACACTCAAGTGCATCTTCGTAGTGACCGTGGTCAAGGTGGATAGCTACTGGTACAGTGATACCCATTGATTCAACAAGGTTAGCGATCAAGTTGCGAGCAACTTTGTAACCACCCATGTATTTAGCAGCACCCATTGAAGTTTGGATCAAAACTGGAGCTTTTTTAGCTTCTGCTGCGCGCAAGATAGCTTGAGTCCACTCAAGGTTGTTTGTGTTAAATCCACCAACTGCATAACCGTTGTCACGAGCTGCTTGGACAAATTTTTCTGCTGAAACGATTGCCATTTTATCAGGCCTCCTGTATATTTTTATGGGTCATCCCATTTACATTGTTCATTTTATCACTTTTTGACAAAAAAATCTAGTTTTTCCCGCAGTTTCGATTGAATTTCTTCTAGCTTCATCTATGTAAACCCTTTCTTACCCTAGTCTTGGGCGACTTTTGGAAAAGCTATGAAGAAGGTCAAACGATTCTCCACAATCTCGAAACGATAAGCTAATTTTTCATGTTCTAATAGACTCTTGACCACAAAGAGTCCCATCCCAGAACCCTTGGCCTTGCGACTAGCATTATCAGAAAAAGATTGGGCTAGTTTTTCTTGTTCTTCTGGACTACAGCTATTCTCGATAAAGAACTCCCCTTCTCTTTCTCCAATGCGAACTAAGCCACCTGAAACAGAGTGCTTGATGGCATTGCTGATAAGGTTAGACAGAATCAACTTCATAACTGATGGGTTTAGATAAACCTGCTGATGGGTCAAACTATTGTCTATCTGGAGCTCTCTTTTCTTGGCTAGTAAAGCATAATCCTTAACCAGACTTTGCGTCATCTGGTGTAGGTCAATTTGTTCCCTATCATCTCTTAATTCCTGCACAGACGAGAGAGAAAGTATCTGGAGAACGTGGTGATTGAGCTCATCCACAATTCCTAAGGCTACTCCCAAATAGTGTTCTCTATCCTTATAACGCCCGACATTTTCTTTCATGTTTTCGATCAGGATTTTCAAACTAGCCAGAGGTGTTTTCAGTTCATGAGAAGCCCCTCGTAGAAATTCAACCTTCATCTTCTCCAGTTGAAGAATGGCTTCATTCTTGTCATGCAAGTCCGCAATAACAGTCAAAAGATGCTGGTAAAGGCTATTGATTTGTTCCTTGAGATCACCTATCTCATCCTTAGAATCCACGCGCAATCGCACTTGGGCATCCAAATCCATCATCCGTCGGGTCACCCGCTTGATCTCCAAAATCGGGGCAACAATGGTCCGAGCATAGATGTAAGCCACCAAAAGTGAAATCAGAAAGGATGCCAGCAAGGTATAGGGAAGAAACTGGAGACTGATCTGCTCTGCTTCCTTTTGCAAATCCATAGAAGCTAAAAATTGGAGAGTCATGCTTCCACCGTCTTGCGTTTTTACCTCGCGCTCCTCAATAAAGAGGGAGGTGGTTTGGCGGTCTGTATCCAGAGGAAGACTGTCCTTGACTTCTAACTTGTCCTCAGTCATCTCGCCCTTAACGCCCCCCTTGATATCACTAGTCTGGGAATACAGCTCTAACACTTGCTCGATACTCTGCCTATCCTTCCCTTCTAGGGACTGGGCAATGGCTGTCGCTTTCTGGCCAATGGTTTCCTGACGGTGGCTCAGATAAGTCGAAGGAAAAAGAAAATAAATAGCTAAATGAAGGCAAATGACCAGAACACTAAAAATCGAGAAGGTATATATAAATATCTTTGTAAATAAACCTGTTCGTTTCATTTTCGCTCCAATTTATAACCAACATTGCGCACAGTGAGGATGCAGTCCAGGTCTAGCTTTTTCCGCAATTCCTTGATATAAACATCAATGACACGGTCAAAGGGAACCTCATCTGTCGCTTTCCATACGGCATCGATTATCTGAGATCGGGTCAAGGCTCGTCCTTCATTTTTTACCAGATAGTCCAAAATTTCCAACTCTTTGGCATTGATAGCCACTTCTTGACCTGCGAGGCTTGCACTGTAGCTTTCAAAATCCACCTTGGCATCCTTATAGGAGAAGACTCGTCCCATATCATAATGGCGCTTGAAAATCGCGTCCACCCTCACTTTTAAGAGGGAGAGGGAGAAAGGTTTTTCCAGATAGCCATCTGCCAGAGAGGCAAAGGCACTCATCTTGTATTCCTCATCCTGAAATGCAGTCAACATCAAAACAGGAACCTGGCTGGTTTTACGAATCTCAGCTAGGACTTCTAAGCCATTGAGCTTGGGCATTTGGATATCCAGTAAAACCAAGGCTACCTCATAGCTAGAAAATTTTTCTAAGGCTTCTTGCCCATCTGCAGCCTCAATGGTTTCATAACCACAATCCGTCAAATAATCACTGACCCCCTCACGGATCATCTCTTCATCTTCTACAATTAAAATTTTCATACTTTAACTGCTCTCTATTTTTTATTTTTCTTAGAATAACTACCTACTCTATTTTCTATTATAGTCTCTTGCTGGCCTTTTGTCTGTAAGCAACTGACCACTAGATAAAACAAAGAGAGCCTATCGCTCTCTCTGCTTGCATTTCACTCCCTGTGGAAGGAAGGTTATTTGGTTTTTGAAAAGGTTAGAATATAGTTATAATCTTTCCCATTGTTTTTATAGAGATAGTCTTCTTTAACAGTATAACCACGTTTACGTAATTCCTCTTTCTTAGCATCAACTTGGCTCTTGACCGCTGCTTTCACCTGTTCATTTGTTGAACCAGCTGCGACTTCAAGAGGAGTTTCATTGATATCTCCTAGGAAACCTACAATATCTTTCATTTGATCAAAGTTATAAAATACATTTACTTTGACCTTTTGAGGAGCTGGCTGTTCTAGACTTCTACGATTTCTGCTAGCGCGTGGTTGAACTGCTGGAGCCATTCTGAAACCTGAAGTTCCTGTAGCCTCCTTAGTGAAAGTTACTACGTAGTTATAATTTTTCACAGTAGTATCTTGTTCAAAAATAATGTCATTTTTCACATGATACCCTCTAGCAGCTAGGTCTTTTATCTTGGCTTGAATTTTTTCTTTTACTAGCTCTTTTGCCTGTGCTTCACTCGTTCCTGCAGGAATTGTGACAGTGTTATTTTCTCCCGGATCAGATAGGAAGCCATGAATATCTGGCATTCCAGCGAAGTTATAGCTAATATTTACAGTTCCATCTGGTTCTGATGTTGAACGTGCCACTCTTCTTGCTCTTGCTTGAACCGATGGGGCATGTCTAAAACTTGAAGCCCCTTCTGAAGTTGAAGAAGGTTGTGTTGGAGATGCTGTCGAAGTCGTGCTTTCTTCACTAGCAGGCTGTGTCGGAGCTTCACCTGATCCATGTCCTATCGCTGTGCTTCCATTGTCAATAGTAGTACCTTCATTACGGCCATTTGTTAAATTATCTTTGTTATAGTTTGGTGCTGGTAATTCTTCACCTGGAACATTAATTTCATCAATTTTAGTTTGATATTCATCCGCAGCAACTACCGCTGCATCATGATCTTTAGCATTATTTATTGCGGCTAGTGCGTCTTCTTTTAATGTTTTTAATTCCGCTTTTAATTTTTCTTTTTCGGCTTCGTCTTTAACCTTTTCTATTTCACCTAGTTTTGAAGATACTCGTTCATTAATAATATCTTCCCCATCTTTTTGTGCATCTGCTAGTTCCTTTTTAGCTTTTGCTTCTTCAGAAGTTAGCTCTTCCGCTTTCGGCTCAGTTGTTGCTGGTTCTTCTGCTTTGGGTGCTGAGGTCGCCGGTGATTCAGAACTTGAATTTGAAGCTACAGGTTGATCTGCAGCCCCTGTGTTTGAAGGGGCGTTGTCTGTTACTGAACTTGATTCTGCTGCATTCCCTGGATCATTTGTAGCTTCCGCAGATGGAGTATTGGAAGGTTCTGCAGTTGTTTCAGAGTTACCTGTTTCTCCAGCTGGCTGTGTAGTGGAATTGGTATCGCCTGATGTGACCGGTGCTTCTTCACTTGGGGTTACCGGTGACGATGTTGAATCACTTGGTTGGGTAGCTGTTGAGTCACCTGTAGGAGTTGTAGATGGCGCTCCAGACTCTTCTGAATGATTACTTGTCGATGGAGATTCAACCGAAGAAGCTGATTCATCGTCTTTCGGTGCTGAGGACGTGGGTTCTTCAGAACTTGGGTTTGAAGCTACAGGTTGATCTGCAGCCCCTGTGTTTGAAGGGGCGTTGTCTGTTACTGAACTTGATTCTGCTGCATTCCCTGATTCATTTGTAGCATCTGCAGATGGAGTATTGGAAGATTCTGATGTTGTTTCAGATTTACCTGTTTCTCCAGCTGGCTGTGTAGTAGAATTGGTATCGCCTGATGTGACCGGTGCTTCTTCACTTGGGGTTACCGGTACTGGAGATACTGGCTCTTCCGCTTTCGGTGCTGTCACCGATGGCTCTTCCGCTTTTGGTGCTGGTGTCGCTGGTTCCTCTGCTTTTGATGCTGGAGCTGCTGGTTCCTCCGCTTTTGGTGCTGGAGCCGCTGGCTCCTCTGCTTTCGGCGCGGGTGTCGCTGGCTCCTCTGCTTTTGGTGTAGCTGGTGTCGCTGCCTCTGACTCTGTTCCTTTTGGTTTAGCTGTTTCTGTTGGAGCTTCTACTTTTGGATCAGCTGGTGTTACCACCTCTGGTGCGGTTTCTTTTGGTGCTGGGGTAGTCGCTGCGTCTTCTACTTTCGGCGCTACTGGAGCTTCTGTTTCTTCTTTAACTTCTGGGCTTGTCTCTGCTGATGTTTCTGAGGCAGGATCTTCACCTGATTCTTCCGCTCTTTCCACTACTGGTGCTGATACAGGCTGATAGACTGGGCTATAGTTCACAGTCATTTTTTCAACTTTCTCAGTGACATCTGTTAATTCAAAGGTAACAGCTTTTGTTTCCTGATCTTTCTTGAGCAAGACTTCGTAAGTGCGAACTTCGCCACTTGCACCACTTTCTTTGATGATAATCTTGTGTTTTGTGACTGTATCTGAAACCGTTTCAGCTTCGGTAAAGTACAATTCATTGTGCGGTAAGAATAAATTCTTGCCTGAAGCTTGATTCATTTCTTGAAGTACATCTACAGGGATATTGCTTGCTTCGCTGATAACACTTAACGTATCTCCCCACTTAATGACATACTTAAATAAATCACCTTCTTTGTGAAGGTCAGCTTTCACTTCCTCAACTGTTCTGGCTACCCAGACACCATCTTGTTCACTGGCTGATACAGTTGGAGCTAAAAAGCCCAGACCTAGCAAAATGACACCTGTCGCAACAATTGCACCAGTTCTCAATTTTCTAAAGCCACGGAGGGACAAGCTTCCTCTAACATTTGTTTGTCTCATAATGTTTATTTTTCCTCACTATTCTATATTTTCCAAGGTAGACCCTGCCTAGGTCTACTAGCCTATGTTTCCGATATGGATAGGCTTCTACAGATTTATCTATCTATTTTCAAGATAAGATTTCTATAGATTTTTATGCACAATTCCATATATAAGTTGTGAAATTCCTTTCTCATAAATTCCATAGCTTTAGTATATCATATTTTAAGCACTAAAGTACAAAGAAAGTAACTGAAAGCAATGATTTTCACCACTGCTTTCTGCTTCATTTATCATTTTAAAACTTTCAGTTGCTAGCCTCATTTTTCAGTCTGGCATCAGTATTATTCACCATCCAGCAAGAGCTCTTTGGGTTGTTTTCTAAGGAGATTGCTTGAAGCAAGCGCCATAACGAGAACGACTAGAACTAAAGCAAGAACAAAGACGATGATAAAGTCTGATGTCTGAATGGAAATATCTAGGTTCGACAAGGTCTTACTAAAGCCATCTACTTCTGCACCACCACCAAGGTTAGAGGTTTGAGCAGCCTTGCTAGCCTGTTTGGCAATACCTGAAGTAACATTGGCTAGGACAGTGTTTCCGATTGCACGAGCTGTGTAGTTGGCTAGGAAATAAGCAGAAACAAGAGCAGGGATGGCAATCAAGATGGATTCGGTGATAAATTGACCTAAGATACTTGCCTGCTTGAGACCGATAGAAAGGAGAATTCCCACTTCCTTACGACGGGCATTGATCCAAAGGCTGAGTAAGAGGGCAAGGAGAAGAACTGAGAAACTCAAGCTGCCCCAGAAGAGGAGATTGGCCATCTTGTACATACCAGAGATGGATTGCTCAAGAGCTGGGTAGTT
>NZ_KQ970262.1:628935-634063 GCF_001579045.1 Streptococcus mitis
ATACCAGAGATGGATTGCTCAAGAGCTGGGTAGTTAGAGGAGCTCTTAACTAAAGTATAGCTCTTCCAGTTGATACCACTGATGCCATTCAACTCTTTCATAACATCATCCAAGTTCTTGTCCGCTGTTACAAAGAAGGTTGCGTCCCCATAAATAGCTGTGTCTTCTGTGTATCCATAAAGTTTAGCAGCCGTATGGATGTCTGTGATAGCAGTATTTTCGTAGAGTTCTTGTGAATAGGTGACTGCCGACTTATTATGGCCATCAAAGAGTCCCTTGATTGTCACTTCAACTGTTTCCTTGGCACCTTTTTCATTGTCTGCATCATAGACATTAGAGTCCAACTTGACCTTATCCCCTACTTTCCAGCCGTGTTTGGCTGCCAAGTCCTTGTGCATGAGAATCTTGTCTTTGTCATCATTGGTTAGGTGCTCACCTTCGACCAACTTATAAGAACCAGAGACAAACTTGTCTTCTTTAGAGGAGTCATTGACACCTGTAATCATCAAGCTACTTCCAAAATGTTTGGCACGGTCAGGTGTCAGATTTTTCTTGGTTTCTGGAGTTTCGATAAGTTCATATCCAGTCAAATCTCCGATAGCGTTGATGCGTTTCACATAAGACTCGATGGCCTTGTTTTCAGTGATTTTTTTGATGTCCTCACCCTTAATATTCCCAGCACCACGTGGCGTTCCTTGATTGACGCGACGATTGATTTGCATGGAGAAGCTGTTGGTGATATTTTTAAAGGTCTCCTGAGAAGCCTTGGCAGTAGCTCCCTTGATTGACAAGCCAACCAAACTCAAGCTCGCCATGAGGAGAATAATCAGGAAGATGACAATCGATTTGAAAAACTTCCTTGTAACATAGGCAAATGCGTTGTGTAACATAGGTTCCCTTTCTAGGTTTGATTTTATTTCTATGTCTTATAACTTATATAAATTATTTTTTTACTATTTCCCTTAGATTGTGCGGACGGGAGGTAAAATTATCCAGTGGATGATTTTAGAAATCCAAGGAATTTCATCCCTAATTTTTGAGCCCTTCGCCCTTTAATTTCTATGCTCAGGCTAAAATAGTTCCCCAAACTATTTTACTCTCAAAAATTCCGGCCTAGATAATAACTTTGTTATTATCTAGGCTATCACTACTGCGGGAAATAGTTGTTAAAGACTCACTTCGTTTATTATTACTTTACACGTATCTGGTTACCAACTAATACTATTTTAAAGTTTAATAACTAGATTCTATATTTCAGTCAGTTTCTTGTCCTTCAACTCAAGTGTAATATCTGACGCTTGTGCCACTTCTTTACTGTGAGTTACGACAATGACACATTTACCTGTTTTCTGGGCAAGTGATTTGAGCAGCTCGACAATATCTCCAGCAGTTTTAGGGTCCAGATTTCCCGTTGGCTCATCAGCTAAGATAACTGGAGCTTCTGATACCAGACTACGAGCGATGGCAACACGTTGCTGTTGACCACCTGATAACTGGAGAACGTTCCGCCTGATCTGACTTTCATCCAAACCAAGCTCAAGCAGTGTATCCTTGCTTGCCTTTTTGTTGACCAAGCGGATATTTTCCAGCGGAGAAAGATAATCTATCAAGTTATAATTTTGAAAGACCAAGGAAATATGGTGCATGCGATGGTAAGAATATCCCTTCTTACGAATGTCCTCTCCTTGAAAAAGAATCGAACCTTCAACAGGACTATCTAGACCAGCAAGGAGGGACAAGAGAGTGGATTTCCCTGCTCCCGACTCACCAATAATACTGTAAAATTTCCCGGGTTCAAAATGATAATTGATCTGATACAAAACTGCCTCAGCAGTGTTCTTATAACGGTAGGTAAGATCTTGTAATTGTAATAAAGTCATGATTTCTCCTTCTTATACTCAATGAAAATCAAAGAGCAAACTAGGAAGCTAGCCGCAGGTTGCTCAAAGTACAGCTTTGAGGTTGCAGATAAAGCTAACGCGGTTTGAAGAGTTTTTCGAAGAGTATTAACTAATAGATGATAAAATTTCTTTCGGTGATTTTCTAAATAAGAATAGGAAACAAAGGGCTACAGACAAGCAACTAAGCAGAACTAGAAAAACATAGGATTCTGCAAAAGATAGGATGCTGGTTGATAAACTGCTTGCTTTGGCTAGTGTATCTTGTAAACTTGCCTGATCTCCACTTGCTAGTAGAGTTTGGAGTAGGTAAGATGTGATGGTGTTTCCTGCAACAAATGCTGGAAGCAAAGCTCCAAGCGATACCAAAACTACCTCTAAACAGAACTGGAGGAAGATTGAGCTTTTGCCTTTTCCAAGTGCAAGTAAAATCCCCACTTCGTAGACCCTTTCCCTCAACCAGAGAGACAAGACTAAAATCAAGGCGCCTGCTCCTGCTATCAACATCCCATAAAGGAAAATGGTCAGGAAGGTTTGGAAGGTTGCCACTGAGTCTTTGATTTGTTCAAAGGCCTTGTTTTCCTTCTCGACTTGGTAGCCTTGACTTTCTAAAGCCAAATTTTCTACCTGCTTCATGAGTCCATCCATTTCCTTAGGATTTTCCACATAAAAGCGAGCTGCACTGACTTGCGGTTCACCATTTCCCAAAAGGGTCTGGCTACTTTCATAGTCTGTAAAGACTTGGTTTTCACTGAAGTCAGAAGACAAGCCTGTGAACTTCTCTTGTTTTTTACCAGAAAAGATGCCTACAATATCAAACTCTACTGTTTGCCCTTTTCCAGATTCTGACTGTCCAGCATCCAAGCCAATCTTGTCATGAAGAGAAAGACCATTCTTCTTAGCCAACTCTTCGTGGATTAGAATTTTCTTGGAATCCCCTTTTTGAAGATGTCGCCCTTCTTTTAGATTGAAAGCCGAACTGGTAAAGGTCACATCCTTGGATGAATCTTCAAGAGCCGTTAAGCTAACCAAGTTCTTGTCCGCAGTTGACAAATCATCACGTTCTACACTCTGCTCACCACTCACCGCTTCCTTGTCTTTTAATTTTGCGACCGTCTCCAGTTCAGGAGAAACATTTTCCAGCCCCTTAATCTTGCTTACAGATGCTAGGTCTGACAACTTGAATGTCTGACCATTTTCTATCTTCTTAATAGAAAAAGATGTGTTGAGTGATTTGTAAAGATTGGTTTCAACCGTTTTGTTGGACTTCATCAATGTCAAACAGGCTGAAATTCCGGCCAATAGGACAAACAAAATCAGAAATAAAATAAAACTTCTCAGTCGTTTTCTACTGACATAAGCCCAAGCTCTTTGGATTGGATTCATTTGTCACCTCCATATTTGTAAGACTATTATAAAATTCAAATATGAAATGTTTATGAAATACGAAAAAAGAACTAGAATTCTCACAAATGAGTGATTTTTCTAGTTCTTTTTGATTTACAAAGACTTTATGTAGGGAAAGCTACTAAGGATCAGATGAGATCATCTATTTAAGCTTCCTCTTCATCGTCTTTTTTCTTTTTGGCAAATAGCAAACCAAATGCGCCAAGAAGAGAGAGAACTCCTAATGCACCTGTAGCACGATCTGCTTTCGTACCAGTATTTGGCAATACTGCTTGTGGTTGAGAAACTGATGGATTCGTTTCTGACACTTCATTCGGCAATTGAGCAGGTACTTCAACTGTTTGACTTGGTTGTTCAGCCGGTTGAGTAGCTGGCACCTCAGCAGGGGTAGCAGTATCTGGTCTACGATTTGTATCGGCAGATGGCGTAGCTGGTCCTTGTTGGCCGTCACCTGTTGTCCCTATCCCTTCTGTGTATTCTGGTACTTCAACTATAGGTGGCACAATTGTTATTAGATCTGTTCCTGGTATGTCGTGACTGATTCCTGTTGTTGGATCTGTCACTGTCGCTGTGCCGTCGTCTCCTACTGTTACTTCCTTACCTGGGTTCTTCGCTTTGACTTTGTCTGCCACTTGTTTTTTCTCTTCTGGAGTTAAGTGGGATTTGTCTTTGACTGGAACTTTTTCAGTTGGTTTCACTGGTTCGAAGTCTTGATTTACTAGGTCTGTTCCTGGAATTTCGTGACTGATTCCCGTTGTTGGATCTGTCACTGTCGCTGTGCCGTCATCTCCTACCGTTACATCCTTACCTGGGTTCTTCGCTTTGACTTTGTCTACCACTTGTTTTTTCTCTTCTGGAGTTAAGTGGGATTTGTCTTTGACTGGAACTTTTTCGGTTGGTTTCACTGGTTCAAAGTCTTGGTTCACTAAGTCGCTTCCTGGAATTGTGTGACTGATTCCTGTTGTTGGATCTGTCACTGTCGCTGTGCCGTCATCTCCTACCGTTACATCCTTACCTGGGTTCTTCGCTTTGACTTTGTCTACCACTTGTTTTTTCTCTTCTGGAGTTAAGTGGGATTTGTCTTTGACTGGAACTTTTTCAGTTGGTTTCACTGGTTCAAAGTCTTGGTTCACTAGCTCTGTTCCTGGAATGGTATGACTGATTCCTGTTGTTGGATCTTTAACTGTTGCTGTGCCGTCGTCTCCTACTGTTACTTCCTTACCTGGGTTCTTGTCTTTGACTTTATCTGCCACTTGTTTTTTCTCTTCTGGAGTTAAGTGCGCTTTGTCTTTCACTGGAACTTTTTCGGTTGGTTTCACTGGGGTAAAGTCTTTAACAGTTAAATCTTTAACTGGGATTAGTACTGATTCACCAGTTGTTTTATCTGTAACGGTAACATTACCCTTATCATCTGCAGTAACAATTGTATTTGGATTAGATTCTTTAACTTTATCCACCAATTTTTCTATTTCTCTCGGTGTTAAGTGTTCTGGATCTGGAACTACAATTGGTAGTGGAATTGTCACTTCAAATTCTCTTGCTGGTTCACCTTTAGCGCTAGTTAATTTACCAGGAATTGTAATATCACTAGTTCCTTCTTTTGGAAGTTTACCGTCTTCTTGGGCAATTCCTTTTCCTGTTGTTGGATTTTCAGGCAACTCGTTATTAGTTAACTCTACTTTTCCTCCAGTTACAACTTTTTCACTAGCAATACCAGGTAATTTGACTTTAGTACCTTCAGGAACCCCATCAACTGTTACCACAACATTTCCTGTTTGTGGGTTTTGTGTTCCTACCGTAAATGTTGGAGTTGATGTAGTTGG
>NZ_KQ970263.1:0-121407 GCF_001579045.1 Streptococcus mitis
AGTTGTAGCGCCCTGCACATTGGTTCGTCTTGTTCAGTTTTCAAAGGTCTTTGTCACTTACTTCTCTTAAGCGACAACTGTATTAGTATATCACAGTCGCTTTCGCTTGTCAACACTTTTTTGAAACTTTTTTAATCTTTTTTTATCAAGTGCCTCAACCACAACATACCATAGTCCGTACGGGATTCGAACCCGTGTTACCGCCGTGAAAAGGCGGTGTCTTAACCCCTTGACCAACGGACCTGAGTTGTTTTCAACTCTTACTATTATACAGGCTTTTTAAACTTTGTCAATACTTTTTTAATCTTTTTTTATTAATTTTACAACAGCTTCAGTCCGAGCGGTATGGGGGAACATATCAACTGACTGGATATAATGAAGATCATAGACTTCTACTAAGCGCACTAAATCACGAGCCAAAGTCGAAACATTACAAGAAATATAAACCATTTTTTCTGGTACATAAGTAAGAATAGTATCTAATAACTTATCATCCAGACCTGTACGTGGTGGGTCCACAATCAGTGCATCTGCTCGGTAGCCTTCCTTGTACCAACGAGGAATAATCTCTTCTGCTGTTCCAGCTTCATAATGAGTATTGTCAAATCCCATTCTTTTAGCATTTCGCTTGGCATCTTCAATGGCTTCTGGAATAATATCCATACCTCTTAGTGTTTTAACTTTCTTTGCGAAGGCAAACCCAATCGTTCCAACTCCACAATAAGCATCAATCAAATGGTCTTCTTTATTTACATCCAAGGCTTTTACCGCCTCGTTATAAAGGACTTCTGTTTGTTCAGGATTTAGCTGATAAAAAGCTCTAGGGGATAGTGAAAATTCATAATCGAGAACACCTTCTTGAATACTCTCTTGTCCCCAGATGATTTCTGTCTTTTCACCATATATCTCACTTGTTTTAGCTGTATTTGTATTCACAGCGACTGTCACAACTTCTGGGAAATCCTTAACTAAATCTTTTACCAGTTGTGTTAAGTTAAGCTGACGGTTTGTAACAATAATAATCTGAACCTGTCCAGTCTTTCTAGCTCGTCGTACCATTATAGTTCTAACACCTAGAACTTTTCTCTCATCCGTGATTGGAATCTGGTGATAGGTTAATAATTCTGCTAGGCGGTTTGCAATAACCTGTGTTTCCTTATCTTGAACTAAACAATCTTTCAATTCTACTAAATAGTGAGAGTTTTGTGCATATAAGCCCGCCTTAACCTGATTCTTAAATTTTCGAGTCTGAAATTGTAACTTAGCACGGTAGTACTTTGGTTCCTTCATACCAATCGTCGGGCGGATTTCATAATTTTCATATCCTGCAGGGGCAAATTTTTTCAGCGCTTGATAAAGCAAGTCCGTCTTGAACTCCAGCTGCTTATCATAATGCAGGTGCATGATTTGGCAGCCTCCGCACTCATTATAAATAGTACAAGCTGGCACAACTCGAAATTTAGACTTCTTGTTGACCTTTAGTAATTTTGCCTCTACAAAGTTACGTTTAATAGAAGTAATCTGACAATAGATATCTTCACCTTTGAGAGCACCAGGCACAAAGACTAAGGTTTTTTGATAAAAGCCGATTCCCTCACCATTAATTCCCATGCGCTTGATTTTTAATGGTATTTTTTGTTTCACTTTCAGATTCATACCCCTATCTTATCACATTTTGAGTTATAATAGAACTATGAAAATCACAAAACTTGAAAAGAAAAAAAGACTCTATCTGATGGTGCTTGATAATGGCGACAAATGCTACATTACTGAAGATACTATTGTTCGTTTTATGTTATCAAGAGATAAGGTGATAAGTGAAGAAGAATTGAAAGAGATTCAGGACTTTGCCAAATTTTCTTACGGTAAAAATCTAGCCCTCTACCATTTATCCTTTAAAGCACGCACTGAAAAAGAAATCAGAGAATATCTGAAAAAATACGATATTAATAAAAACACCGTTTCTCAAGTCATTGCTAATCTTAAAGAAGATAATTGGATTAATGATAGCCAGTACGCTTATGCTATCATCAATGCCAATCAACTTTCAGGAGACAAGGGTCCTTATGTACTGACTCAGAAACTAGCTCAAAAAGGGATTTCAAAATCTATTATAGAAGAGAACTTGAAAGAATTTGATTTTTCTGAAGTTGCTCAACGTGTAGCTAATAAACTATTGAAAAAATATGAAGGAAAACTTCCAACTCGCGCCTTGCAAGATAAGATAATCCAAAATCTGATCAACAAGGGGTTTTCCTATTCTGATGCTAAAAGTGCCTTTGACGAGTTGGATAGTCAAATTGACCAAGAAACGACTCAGGAACTCATCTTCAAGGAACTTGATAAGCAATATGCTAAGTATGCTCGAAAATATGAAGGATACGAACTTAAACAGCGTTTAACTCAAGTTTTAGCTCGAAAAGGCTACGATTTTTCGGATATAGCAAGCGCTCTTAGAGAATATCTTTAATATTTCCAAGTGAAATTCACAGATTTTAGGTAATTTTATGGTACAATAGTAAATGATAAACTTATAAATTGTAGAAAGTTGGTTAGTTATGAAGCTTCCAAAAGAAGGCGACTTTATTACAATTCAAAGTTATAAGCATGATGGGAGTCTCCACCGAACTTGGCAGGACACCATGGTACTAAAAACAACAGAAAACGCCATTATTGGTGTCAACGATCATACACTGGTTACCGAAAGTGATGGTCGTCGTTGGGTTACTCGAGAACCGGCTATTGTTTACTTTCACAAGAAATATTGGTTTAATATCATTGCTATGATTCGTGATAATGGAATTTCCTACTATTGCAATATGGCTAGCCCCTACTATCTGGATGAAGAAGCACTGAAGTATATTGATTACGATTTGGATGTTAAAATTTTTACAGATGGGGAAAAACGTCTCTTGGACGTTGAGGAGTATGAGCGTCACAAACGCAAAATGAATTATTCTGATGACTTGGACTATATTTTAAAAGAACATGTCAAAATTCTTGTTGATTGGATTAACAATGGACGAGGTCCTTTCTCAGAAGCCTATGTAAACATTTGGTACAAGCGCTATGTAGAACTAAAGAATCGGTAAAGTTGTCAAAGGTCAGGAACAAAATCCTGACCTTATTTTTTGGTAGTGTAAAATAAATTGTGTAAACACAAAAAAGGAATAAATCCATTATAGCAGAGTTGCAACACATTACTAGAAAGAGATTTATGCAAAATTCGCGAAATATATAAAACAAATAGATATACTGTTATTTTTTAATGTCTTTATTCCTTGTAAGTTTACAACAAACTTCTATCGTTTAATATAAAAAATACGAAAATGATTAGTATAAAAAATACAGGTCAACTTCGTATCAAAAAAATTTTTTTGTATTTCCACATAGCATCAATCATTTAGTACAATATTTTAAAAACAATATCTCAACAGAGAAAATGCTATTTAATCTATCAGCTCATTTAATCGTTTTTTAAAATATAACGCAATATTTTTAGACTCAATAAACTCAAAATATTTAATAACATTTTTCATTTGCTTAATTCCAGATTCTTTAGATTCTGTCAGGTATATTTTATATCCTTCTATAAATTTGAATGTAGATTTTTCAAAAACTTTTGTGTCATCTTTTAATAATTTTTTTAATTTCATTTCAAAGTAGTCTGCATATATTAGATGTGAATTTTCAAGGCAACAGAACCAAAAATTTAAACAAGCTGACACAACTAAATTTCTATTCTTGCCGATTTTTTCGTAATAATGTGTACGCTCTAGTATTTCTTTTCCGACCATGTAAATATAATCTATTTCAAAAAGATGATATAAATTACCAATCAGCGTTATCTCATAGGACTCCCATCGTTCCTTCTGGAATAAATAGTCATACACTAAATTTAGATCATCTCTACTAACTACATGATTACAATCTATCTGATTTAATAATCCCTGAACCATAATTGTATTTATTTTATGAGTTTTTTCCCCACTCTTCTCAAAAAGTTTTTGTTGCTCATTTTTTATTTCCTCCAATCCTTTAGTATTCAAACTATAAAAATTTGGAGATAAATTAACAAAAAAATCATCGAGCTCCGATCTTTTATAATGTTCTAGGTAATTACAAAAATTCTCTATCGAAACATTGATATTTGATAATAATTTAAAGAACGTTGAAAGAGAAATTTCATTTTCTCCTCTTTCAAATCTAGAAAGTTGAGATTTTGATATAGAATCAGCTGCAGCATACTCTAAAGAATATCCGTTTAATTTTCTAAAATATCGAAAAGCTTCTCCATAATTTTTCACACTTTCATTCCCTTAACTTTCTTTTCGAGCGATAAACATACCATATTCTTTAGGAATGATCATCATACCATTATAAAACTCACTTTCCAATCTTTTACGTATTATTTCCTCTTCTAGTGAACCTATTTCTGAAATTCCTTTAAATGATTGGATGTATTTAACTAGGTCATCTATACTAGTTACCTGCAACTCATCATCATAGAGTAATGTATCGACAGAGTTAAAATACTTGCTCAGGTACCTTTTACCATTTTGTAAAGTAAACGTTTTATTTTCTAAATCTTGATTAACCTCATCTTTAAATAAACTTGCCAAATAATTTACAACTCCATTTTCACCAAATGTAGCACAGTAAAAAATTCCTCCGTTTTTTAAGACCCTATTCACCTCAGAGAGAGCTTTAGGAATATCATTCACATGATGTAAAAGCATATTAGCAATAACAATATCAAACGTTTCATTCTCAAAAGAAATTTTTTGAATATCCATTATTTTATAGTTAACGTTGTCTCTATTTCCAATTACTGACTTCGTTGTTTTTACCATATCTTTAGAAAAATCTGTAACAACCAACTGCTTCATTTTATCTATAGAATCACTATTACTTGTCCATAGTTCTCCTGTACCACATCCCAATTCTAGAACCTTTACTTCATCAGTGATTTGGTAGTTAGAAAATATCCAATTATTAAATCCCAATTTATTTTTTGAATACTTCTTATGCAATTCTACTCGAATATCCAGATTATCATGACTTTTATATTGTTCAATTACTTTATCAATCATTTTAAATGACCTCCACTCTATAATTTGACATTATATCACAAGAATAAAGATAGTGTTAAATAAGTTGTATAAATGCAAAAAAGGAATATTCCGTTATAGCAAAGTTGTAACACATTTCTATAAAGAAATTTATTCCTACGACTCAGTTTAGCATGCTTAACTTCCTAACTCAAAAACAAAGCATCGATTAATTTATCCGTTCTTCTTTTGAAACAGATTTGAACTGATAATTGCTCGTTTTCATTTAAAAAGCTCTTTTGAGCAAAACTTCATTTTTTTAAGAGTCCAAGGCTTGTTGAAGACCCACAAGACTTGGACTAGAAATTCAAAGATTGGTCCAGTAATTTCTGTCTATCGCTTTTCTACTAGCAAAAAACCTACCTTGAGGCAAGTTTTCATTTATATATCTAATTTCGTAACAGTAAATTTGATATGGGAATAGTCTTTTTCAACATCCTTATCCAGTAAGAAAGCTGTGGCGTCCTTCTTGACCTGAACCAAGTCAATATTCTGGGCTTGAGCTGCATAGACGCATCCACAATAACATTGACGGTAGATGTCATACTCTTCACACATCTCTACTGAACGTTTGTAGCCTTGATTTTTCTTGAAATCACTGGGAAGATAGTGGGTTGTGTAAATTTTTTGCACATCGATTCCGATGCTATTGATGGTTTGAGAATTCTTATGAGGACTGATGGTCAAGGCTGAGCCAAAGTAGTCAAAGCCTAAATCCATAGCCACTTGCGCCGTCTTATCCAGTCGGTAGTCAAAGCAAACCTTACAACGGTCACCACCTTCAGGCTCTTCTTCCAAACCTCGAACCAGTTTACGATATTCGTTAGGTTCATAAGGAGCTTCTAGGTATTGAACGTTATTGCCAGTTCGCTCATTGAAATCACTGACAAACTTTTTAGTCACATAGGCACGCTTATGGTATTCTGCCTTGGGATGGATATTAGAATTGGCAAAATAGATGGTCACATCTGCATACTTGGTCAAATATTCGAGGGTATAGGTACTGCAAGGGGCACAGCAAACATGCATGAGAATAGTTGGACGTTGCTCATTTTTCTCCCATACTTGTACCATCTTCTGCATAACACGGTCATAATTAATCTTCTGATTGGGGTTCATCTTGCTCAGAATTTCTTCTACATCGATCATGTTCTTCTCCTTTTTCTAGTCTTATTTTATCATATAAGTCAGGAGAGCTCAAATCAATTTAGAAGTGAATAGCATAAAAAGGAGGAATAGCCATTCCCTCCTTTTGTGTTTTTTATAAGTTCTTTTCTATAGAAATCTTACATCATCCCACCCATCATGCTTGGATCCATTGCTGGAGCTGGGGCTGCTGGTTCTGGTTTATTGGCTACGACTGCTTCTGTTGTCAAAATCAAGCTGGCTACAGATGCTGCATTTTGAAGGGCTGAACGGCTCACTTTAACTGGGTCAATAATCCCTTGATCAATCATATTAACCCACTCACCAGTTGCTGCGTTGAAGCCTGTACCAACTTCAGCATTTTTCAAACGATCGATAACGATTGAACCTTCGAATCCTGCATTGTGGGCAATTTGACGGACTGGTTCTTCCAAGGCACGGAGAACAATATTGCGTCCTGTTGCTTCATCACCTGCCAATTCCAAATTAGCCACGGTTGGAATGACATTGACAAGGGCTGTTCCACCACCTGCAACGATTCCTTCTTCAACAGCTGCACGAGTAGCGTTGAGGGCATCTTCGATGCGGAGTTTCATTTCTTTCAACTCAGTTTCAGTTGCGGCTCCGACCTTAATAACCGCTACACCACCTGACAATTTCGCCAAGCGTTCTTGCAATTTTTCACGGTCAAATTCAGAAGTTGTAGTTTCGATTTGAGACTTGATAACCGCTACACGGTGAGAAATCGCTTCAGGATTTCCAGCACCTTCTACAATAACTGTACTATCTTTGTCCACAGTCACTCTCGCTGCTTGACCAAGCGCCTCAATCGTAGCATCTTTCAACTCAAGACCAAGGTCTTCTGTGATAACTGTTCCGCCTGTTAAGATGGCAATGTCTTCGAGCATAGCTTTGCGACGGTCACCAAAACCAGGTGCCTTGACTGCTACCACGTTGAAGGTTCCACGAATCTTGTTCAAAACAAGAGTTGGAAGAGCTTCACCATCCACATCATCCGCAACAATCAAGAGTGGACGATTGCTTTGGAGAATGCTTTCCAAAAGTGGCAAGATTTCTTGGATATTGGAAATTTTCTTGTCTGTAATCAAAATGTACGGATTTTCAAGGTCAGCCACCATTTTTTCGCTATCTGTCACCATGTACTGTGAAAGGTAACCACGGTCGAACTGCATTCCTTCTACGACTTCAAGCTCTGTTTCCATACCACGTGACTCTTCGATAGTAATGACTCCGTCTTTACCAACTTTTTCCATGGCTTCAGAAATGTATTCACCGACTTTTTCAGAACGAGAAGAGACGGCAGCAACCTGAGCGATGGCTTCTTTGTTGGCAACAGGAATAGCATTGTTTTTCAAGGCTTCAACTGCTGCAGCAACTGCTGTTTCAATCCCACGACGAATTCCGATTGGATTGGCACCTGCTGTGACGTTTTTGATTCCTTCGCGGACAATTGCTTGGGTCAAGACAGTTGCAGTTGTCGTTCCGTCACCTGCGATATCATTGGTTTTTGAAGCTACTTCTGATACCAATTTGGCACCCATATTTTCAAAATGATCTTCCAATTCGATTTCTTTAGCAATGGTCACACCGTCATTGGTAATCAAGGGTGAGCCAAATGATTTTTCAAGAACGACATTACGACCTTTTGGTCCCAAGGTTACTTTAACAGTGTCTGCAAGGATATCGACACCGCGAACCATAGCTGAACGGGCATCTGATGAAAATTTAATTTCTTTTGACATACTTACTTTCTCCTTCTATTCTTCAATGATAGCCAAGATGTTAGCTTCGCCTACGATGATGTACTTTTCATCGCCATCTTTGACATCAAGACCTGCGTGAGCTTCAACTAAGACACGGTCTCCAGCTTTAACACTTGGAGCAACCAAGTCACCGTTTAAGGTACGAACACCTTGTCCAGTAGCTACAACTTTAGCTGTTTTTGTTTTTTCTTGGGCTGAGCCTGCAAGGACAAAACCTCCAACAGTTTGTTCTTTTTCTTCTACTTTTAAGACCACACGGTCCCCTAATGGTTTCAACATCTGTTTTCCTCCATGATGAACTACATATTATTAGCACTCTTTATATCTGAGTGCTAATTCATAGTTCTATTGTATCACTTGGTCAGAAATAGTCAAGGAAAAAGTCTGACTTTCTCAAGATAAAAAGCCTGAGACCAACTCAGACTTTTCAATGTTTAAAATGGTAATTCCTCCTCTTCCAAGACCAAATCTGCCAAATCCTGCCCTGCGTTGTTTTCACGCATGGCACGTTGGGCACGACTTTCCAAGAGTTGGAATCCAGTAACAAGGACTTCGGTCACGTAGTTCATCTGGCCATTTTTCTCAAAACGACGGGTACGTAATTCTCCATCAACGGAAATGAGACTGCCTTTAGTTGCGTAGCTTGCCAAAGTTTCTGCTAGTCTGCCCCATAGGACCATATTGACAAAATCAGCTTCACGTTCACCGTTTTGGTCTTTGTAACGACGGTTAACTGCAATAGTCGCTCGCGCTACTGACTTGTCATTGTTGGTTTTGTGCAATTCTGGTGTAGACGTCAAGCGTCCAATCATGATAACTTTATTATACATATTTTTTCCTCCTACTTATCTATTCGTAGGAAATCAAAAAAAGTTACAGAAATTTGTAACTTTTCGAGAAAATTTTTTAGTTTTTATGAACCATGAAACCTGTCGCCTGTTGATTGGCCATGATGGTCATATCTGTAATCTGCACACGACGAGGTTGACTGGTCACATAGACTACTGTGTCTGCAATATCCTGAGCTTGCAAGGCTTCGATTCCTTGGTAAACGGACGCAGCTCGCTCTTTGTCACCATGAAAACGTACTGTAGAAAAATCTGTTTCGACAATCCCAGGCTGAATGGTTGTCACCTTGATATCCGTTGCGATGGTATCAATTCGCAGACCATCTGAAAAAGTTTTAACTGCCGCCTTGGTGGCTGAGTAAACAGCTGCACCCGCATAGGCATAGATTCCTGCGGTTGACCCCATATTGATGATATGTCCTTGATTGGCTTTTACCATTGCTGGCAAGAAACAGCGAGTGACTGCCATCAAACCTTTGACATTGGTATCCAGCATGATCAACATATCCAACTCTTCATAGTTTTGATATGAAGCCAAGCCAAGAGCCAGACCGGCGTTATTAACCAAGACGTCAATCTTCCCTATCGTTTCTAGAATATCGGAGCAGACCGTCTTTACCATAGTCATATCCGTGACATCTAGTGGAAAGGTCCAGACGGTTTGATTTGGAAAAGTTTCTGCAAACTCCGACTTGAGGATTTCTAGTCTGTCTGTCCGTCGTCCGGTTAGAACGACATTCTCACCCTGCTCCAGATAAGCACGCGCAATCGCTTCACCGATTCCTGAGGTCGCTCCTGTAATCACTACATTTTTTGCCATCTTATTTCCTTCTAGCTGGTCTATCAGATACTAACAACTCTTAGGCAGTCCAGTGTTTCGCTGGGTCAAATGGAGTTCCGACAACTTGGTCTTCTGACAATTCAAGCACCCCTCGTTTTTGCGGAGCGTTTGGCAAATGCAATTCACGAGGACTACACATCATGCCAAAACTCTTTTCACCACGAAGTTCACCTGGGAAAATGAGATTCCCTTTTGGCATCATAGCTCCAGGAAGAGCTACAATGGTTTTCAATCCAACACGCGCATTAGGAGCCCCTGCAACGATTTGCACTGTCTTGTCACTTGCAACTGCAACTTGGCAGATGTTAAGGTGGTCACTATCTGGATGAGCTACCATCTCGACAATTTCACCAACAACAAACTTAGGTTCCTTGTCATTAACAATTTCCTCTGCAAAACCTTCCGTTTGTAATTCTTGGTTCAAACGAGATACTTGCTCATCTGATAAAAAGACTTGACCGCGCTCTGCAATTTCAAACAAACTTGAAACTTCAAAAATATTCCAAGCCACTGTTTCCCCATTCTCTTTGAGAAAAACACGGACTACCTTGCCTTTGCGCTCCACATCCAGTTTGGCATCTCCGCTATTTTTCACGATGACCATAAGGACATCACCGACATGTTCTTTGTTATATGTAAAAATCATTGTTTCCTTTTCTCCTATTTCAGTCCTGCTAAAAAGTCGTTAATTTGTTGCTTACTTTTACGGTCTCGATTAACAAAACGACCAATTTCCTTGTCCTTTTCTAGAACAACAAGGCTAGGAATTCCATAAACATCCCATAGTTTGGCCAAATCCATATACTGGTCTCGGTCCACTCGAATAAAGGTGAACTCTGGATTGGTCTCCTCAATTTCTGGCAAGGCAGGATAAATATAACGGCAATCGCCACACCAGTCCGCCACAAAAAGGAAGACCTTCTTACCCTCTTTTTCCACTAAAGATGCCAATTCTTCTAAACTTGCTGGTTGTATCATAAGACTTCCTCCTCATAGACTAGGTCTTCATTTTCATAGACAAAGGTATAATGACGACCATCCTCAAAAATGACGCCACCAACCAAGCTCTCCAGACTGCTTTCATAAACTTGAACATATAGGGTCGCAATTTCCCCCATATCTGAAAAATGGTCTCGCACAATCGCTGTCAACTCTTCCTGAGTCTTCATGAGCTTATGGTCATCTGCAATTTTTTTAGTAGCAAGGGCAAGGCTCCCAATACCAAACAGAGCCAGACCTGCCATCCACATTTTTTTAGCTTTCATACCATTCATTTTAACACAAAAAAGGCTTTAGGACAAATGAGGAAGCAGCAGAAAAGCAAGTAAAAAGCCTCTCCCTTTAAGGAAAAGGACTTCTTATACTCAATGAAAATCAAAGAGCAAACTAGGAAGCTAGCCGCAGGCTGCTCAAAGCACTACTTTGAGGTTGTAGATAGAACTGACGAAGTCAGCTCAAAACACTGTTTTGGGGTTGTGGATGACGCTGACATGGTTTGAAGAGATTTTCGAAGAGTATTATTCTTATTGCCAGGCACCTGAGTTACCAACGTAGTAACCATCAGGGGTGTAGGTATTGCGAAGCATCTTACCTGATGAAGCTAAATAATACCACTTGCCATTATCTTTGACCCAATCATTCGCTAACATGGCTCCAGAAGAACTTACATAATACCAGTCTTCCTTGTCATAAACCCAAGTGCTTGCTTTCATGACTCCTGAAGTTGATAAATAGTACCACTTGCCTTGGTCATAAAGCCAGTCACTCGCAATCATGGCTCCTGATGATTTAAAGGCATACCAGTTGCTACCTTGATAAAGCCAAGTTTGATTGAACATGACCCCTTTATCATTCATAAAGTACCAAATTCCCTTGTCCTTAACCCAATCCTTCTGCACTAATTGACCTTGTTTTTGATAGTACCAGTTTTGGTTTGATTTTAGCCAACTTTCTGCTTTTACAATCGGATAAAGTTCTTTGAAAGATCCTCCATCATATTTACGACTGATAGATTTTAGTTTTTCAAGTTTCAACTCACTATTGTCATAGTCTGCCCAAGCATATACTTTTTGACCATTGACAGTCTCTGGTAAGGTAGCAGTGTAAGTCTTGGTTTGATAGTCCCATTTTGTATCAAGGTAGGTGTATTGATCACTTGATTCTTCAATACGATAGTAACCTCTCTTTCCACTATCATTATGAATATCATCCACAACTTTCGTTGACCAGGTCCTCACTTCGTTTCCGCTCTTGGCCTCTACCTTGATATCTCCTCTATAGCCATATGGAACATAGAAATTCAGGTAACGCCCTTCTATACCAATCATAGACTTGTCCTTTTCTTGACCTAGAAAATTGACTGTCTGATCTTGACCATCGAGACTAACCGTCCACTCGATTTTCTCGGTTTTTGGCAAATCCAAGACTTTGATATCCACTTCATGACCATTGTTAAACCGAAGAATCTTGCCATCTTGATACTGTACTCCACACTTAACAACCCATTCTTCTTTAAGCTCAAATGCCTGCCCTGAATGTGGAAAAGCCAGTAAAGCTAGACCAGCTAGAGACAAACCAAATAATGTGATTTTTTTCATTATAGATCCTCCTTAGGATTTTTTATGTTAATTATATCACTATATTTTTATTTTGCAACTCATATCCTAAATATGCAAGCAAAAAACCTCTGAGATTGTTCTCAAAGGTTTTGATCTTGCTAATTACTGTTCTCAACTGCTGCAGTCACAAAGGCAGTGTAGAGTTCTTCTGGACGATTTGGACGGCTTGACAGTTCAGGGTGATACTGACACGCTACAAAGAATTTATTTTCAGGAATTTCCACAATTTCGACCAAACGATTGTCTGGAGAAACACCTGAGAAAACAAAGCCTGCTGCCTCAAATTGCTCACGGAAGGCATTGTTAAACTCATAGCGGTGACGGTGACGGCGTTGCACCACTTCTTGATTATGATAAGCAGCTGCTGCCTTAGAGCCACGTTTTAGTTTAGACGGATAAAGTCCCAAACGAAGGGTTCCACCCATATCCTCAACATCAATCTGATCACGCATGATATCAATGATAGGGTATTTTGTTTCTGGTGCAAGCTCTGCAGAATTGGCACCTTCAAGACCCAAAACGTGACGAGCAAACTCGATACAAGTTAACTGCATGCCCAAGCAGACACCTAACATTGGAACATCATTTTCACGCGCATAGCGGATGGCTTGGATTTTCCCTTCCGTACCACGTTGGCCAAAACCTCCTGGTACGATGATTCCGTCCGCATCAGACAAGAGTTCCGCCACATTCTCTGCTGTCACATCATTGGCATTGATCCAATTGATTTTAACTTCTGCATCGTTGGCATAGCCAGAGTGTTTTAAAGCTTCGACCACTGAGATATAGGCATCTTGCAACTCAACATACTTACCGACAAGGGAAATCTTGACTTGTTTCTTGAGGTTCATAACCTTGTCCACCATAGCTGACCATTCTGTCATATCTGCTACTGGTGCGTCTAATTTCAAATGGTCACAGACAATCTGGTCCATACCTTGAGCCTGCAAATTCAACGGAATTTGGTAAAGATGTTCAACATCCAACGATTCGATAACGGCTTCTGGTGCCACATCACAGAACTGAGCTAGTTTGTTTTTAATTCCCTGACCAGCTGGCTCTTCTGTACGAATAACCAACATATTTGGTTGGATTCCCAATCCACGCAATTCTTTTACAGAGTGTTGAGTTGGTTTGGTCTTCATTTCACCAGCAGCCTTGAGGTAAGGAAGCAAGGTTGTATGGATGTACATAACATTATCCGCCCCCACATCTGCCTTCATCTGACGAAGGGCCTCTAGGAATGGCAAGGACTCAATATCCCCAACTGTTCCACCAACCTCTGTGATAATGACATCAGAGTCGGTCGTTAGAGCGGCACGCTTGATTTTTTCTTTCAAAGCATCTGTGATATGAGGAATAACCTGAACAGTTGCCCCAAGGTATTCTCCACGGCGTTCTTTACGAAGCACTTCACTGTAAATTTTACCAGTTGTCACGTTGGAATATTTGTTGAGATTGATATCGATGAAACGTTCATAGTGACCCAAGTCCAAATCTGTCTCAGCTCCGTCATCTGTCACAAAAACTTCCCCGTGCTGGTAAGGACTCATAGTTCCCGGATCGATATTGATATAAGGGTCAAATTTTTGAATAGTTACTTTGAGACCACGATTTTTCAAGAGACGGCCTAGACTCGCTGCCACAATCCCTTTCCCAATAGACGATACCACACCACCAGTTACAAAAATATATTTCGTAGACATAGATTCCTCTTTCTAAAATGCTCAAGGCCTTGTTAACTACGAGGGGACATAGGAAACGAGACCCTACTAATAAGATAATCTGGGACGACTGCGCCAGATTCACAACTAATACTCTTCGAAAATCTCTTCAAACTGCGTCAGCGTCGCCTTGCCGTAGATATGTGTTCCTAACTTTGTCAGTCTTATCTACAATCTCAAAATATTGTTTTGAGCAGCCTGCGGCTAGCTTCCTAGTTTGCTCTTTGATTTTCATTGAGTATAAAATACAAGAAGATAACTTCTTGAAAAAACAAAAATAGCTCCCTAAGAACTAGGGAGCCCCGACCTCTAAAAGAGGTGCCCGAACAATATGATACCTAAAAATAGGATAATTGTCAATAGCTAACTTTTATTCCTCGATGTTTTCAGCATCATCATCTGAAAATTCGTCGTCGTCTTCGTTGAGATCCACGTCTTCACCCAAGTCATCAGGAGCGATTTCGTTGATTTCTGCATCGTAAGCTTCCACTTCGTTTTTCTCATCATCTGGATTTTCATCATCGTATGAAAGAGCTGGATCTGCTTCGTATGCATCTTCGTCTTCTGGGTCATCTGCATTGTAGTCAATAGCATCTGAATCACCATCCATGAAGGCATTGACACGTTTTTTCTTAGCTTTTGGTGCTACTTCATCGTCGTCATTTTCTTCAAGAGCGATGATTTCTTCATCGATTTCGTCCACACCATACCATGAACGAAGACCCCATTTGTTGTCTCCAAGTGAGATGAAGCTACCGTCAAAGTTCAACTCTGTGTAGAACAAAGGCAAGGCTTCACGGATATCGCTGTTTGATGTTCCAAGGTAGTTTTGAATTTCGTTTACAAGATCGCTAAAATGCATCTCATGATCGCGACCACGAAGTTCCAAGATAGCACGCGCTACCTCAATCATAGATAGTTCACTTTTTTCTTGCCCAGCAAATACTTCTAATTCCAAAGCGTTTCTCCTCATTTATACTACTATCGCCAGAGCGAACAGACTCTGACCTCATTTTATCATTTACTCTTTATTTTACGATAATTTTGCAGAATAGTCAAAGGTTAAATGGGAGAAAGTAATAGGACTTTAGCGGAGCTAACTTCTCAAAGTAACTTCCACTTGCCTGACCAAAGTGGAAATTAGTCTAAAACGAATTTTTATGGTGGAATTAAGTGTGAGACGTTTGATTCAAAATGAAAATCATACATAGAAATTTTTAAAAATTTTCTCTATCGTAAAACTGCCACTATTTCAGAAACTATATTAGCTGATTCCAAACGTAATATGGTCATTTCATCTACCTTCCCTAATAATGGCATTGCACCATACCAAACAATGGTTTTGTTTACCAAAAGAATAGGCGTGACTATTTTCGATTGAGTAAAAGATACTTTAATTTTCTGGCTCTTCAACTGGTCTAGCCATGCTTTATTTGCAACCGTCTCTGGTATACATATCTCAATTTGACTAATCCTAAATTCTTTTAGAAAATTCATCAGTTTTGTCTGGTGCACATAAGGTAAAACAAGTATACACTCCTGTCTTTCCCCTGCTAAGTCCTCTCTCAGCACATTCTCATATCTACTATCAACATAAACGAATTGTTTCTCCTCACCCTCAATGACACTATAATCCATCTTTCGATAAGCTACTTGTCGTTTCTGAAACATCTTTTCTAAATAAGGAACATGAATATCCACATAATCGAAAATACGTACCAAAGACTTATCCTTGTAGTTTCTATGAATCCGACCTGCATACTGAATCAAATTATTTTTCCAAGAAAAGGGTGCTGCCAAGATCAGCGTGTCCAACTGAGGCAAGTCAAAACCTTCGCCAATGTATTTTCCAGTAGACAACAAAACAAACCCTTTATCTAACTGTTCTAACGTCTCCAGTAAACTCGTTCTCTCTCGAACTTTGGTTTTTCCGTTAATAATATAACAGTCATCAACCTCTTTCTCTTTCAATAACTTTTCAAAGGCATCTATCTGTTGAATTCGATTGACTAAAACCAAGATATTTCGTCCTTCTGCCACTTGGTCTAGAATATCCTTAAGAATCATCTGATTCCTCACTGAGTCAGTAGCAATCCAATCACTAAGCTGTATAAAATTACTTGCTTTGGTCTTTTCAATTTCCAAATGACCAAAGGAAGTGAATCTTAGTTGCAATTGCCGTTTAAAATTCGTTTCCCTCTTATCAGCAGTATGGAGTATCTCACCAATTCTCTGAAAAACAATAGGCTCATGACCATTCTTACGCTCAGGCGTAGCCGTCAAACCATAAAGATACTTCCCTCTAAACTGAGCAACAACTTTTTCAAACATCAAGGCAGAGACATGATGACACTCATCCACAATCATCATCTCATACTCATCCAAAAGACTTTGACTATTTTCCAACTTAAATAGAGATTGAATCATAACGACATCAACCAGTTTACTCAGCCATTTCTTAGTCCCACCGTACTGTCCAACATAGCCGATTACCTTTTCACGACCTGATGCCGTATAACGGATAGCCTCCTCCTCTTCGAAAGTCAAAAAGCAGTTTAAGCGATCTAGCCATTGGTCTAAGAGTTGCTTATTATGGACTAGAATAATTGTTTTTGTTTTCCGTTCAGAGATAAGAGCAGCACCTAAAACGGTCTTCCCAAAACCAGTCTCCGCATGAAGTAAACCATTTTCTTTAGAAGTCATATCTGACAGGGCTAACTCTTGCTCAAAAGTGAGTTCTCCCTTAAATTCCACGCTAATAGACCTTTGTACCTTTCTCCTATCTTCCACAGATACCTGCTTAAATTTATCTTGCAATGGATACAGCAAACCTCTTGGCAACCATAAATAATGATCGGATTCTCCAAATAAATACATTCTCTCAGGAATTTGATAGGTTGGCTGTCGCATAGCCTGCTTTAAATAAAATTCGGGATTAGAAAATGAAGCCATATTTTTCAAGAAAAACAGTGTCTTGGGTGTCACAGACGATTTTTCAAGTTGGATAGTATTAGATAAGACGATCTGCAACTCCTTGTCCAATTCTTGCTTGCCTAACTCCTCTTGGATTAACAATGCTACTTTAGCAGTTGAAACCCTCTGAATTTCTTGTAGATACCTCCATTGGTCTTCATAAGGCTGAAACTGTTCATCCACAAAGACCGTTCGCCCTTGATGATAAGCTTCTCCTTGAAAAGGAAGGGCAATCAAATTACCAAATCCACCTTTAGGAAGAACATCCTGATTTGGAAACATGCGATCAAAAGAATCAAAGGACAGTTGCATACTTTCCTGCATTGCCAGTTCTAACAGTTTCTTTCCAAACAAGCGAGCCTCTCGACTCGGAATCGCTTCCTCAAAGAAAAACCAAATATGGAGTCCGTGACCCGAACGAGAAATCTCTAGATGGGCTTCCATCTGGCGTTCCCTGGCTATTCTTCGAATGGTTAAACCGGCGTCTTTCCAATCTCCTTCATCCAAATCCAGTACCAAAAAATAGCAGCTATCATCTAAGTGCATAGGAAAGATACCAATGGCTATCTCCCCACGAAAATGAGATTTCAAAACGGAATCCGTCAATGTCTGGAAACTCCGTTTTTCAGGCGGCAACTGCTTCCAACCATAATCATAGGATGGAAAATATTGAATTTTCCCTTGATCATTGATGAAACTCTTAGCATAAACATCATAACGACCAGCAAACACGGAGGTAAACAATTGTAATTTTTCTTGCGTCGTCAAGTGACTACTTTGAAGTTGGAACATCTCCTCGAACTGAGAGCGTTCCATAACAAACTGACTCTTGTCTTTAAGACGTTTACACAAGAAAAACTCACTATCCCCATTAAAAGAAGAAAAGACATCAAGTACTTCTACCACAATTCCATCCAAAGACACAAAAACAGCCATAACAGTCACCTCCTTGATTCCTATAGGCTGATTATAACAAGAATAGCTGAAATTGTACACGAAAATAAAATTCGAATCGCACTCATTTTGTATGTGACTAATAGTCCGTCTCGCTCCGTAAGGTACGAGGTAAATAGAGTTTAAACGAGCAGTCTATAAAACTAAAAAACGCATATTATCAAGCGACCTATGAACTGCACCCCAAAAGTTAGACAGAAAAAATCTAACTTTTGGGGTCAGTACACTAAAACTTTGATGATATACGTTTTCTTATGAGAATATTTACTTCATTTTTGACTAAAATTCAATGTTTACTCAGTATTAGGATTATGAAAAATCGAGGTCTAAATCTAGATACATTTTTTCTGAAGACAAATCATTTTGACCACCGAGCAAGAGATTTTCAAAAAAAGCTGTTAAAAACTCAGGACGTCGCTGTAAAATTTTTGCATTATCTAATACTAAGGCATCACGAAAATACTTGGAATGTTGCTGAAATGGTGTATTATCAATATCAAAACCAAACTCACGAAGATACTGAATCAAAAATACCGTTACCGTCCGAGTATTTCCTTCGCGAAATGGATGAATCTGCCAGATTCCTGAAATAAAACTCTGAATTTGTTTAACCATATCCGCCTGGGTTAGTGTTGCATATGAAACTTGTCTTTCCTGATTAAAATCATAATCCAAGGTCATTTGAATCATAGAGTAGTCAGAGTACACAACGCTTTCACCACTCAAAACAGGTTCATTCTTTGTGATATTGGTTTGACGAAATTGCCCTACCGGAATAGAGGATTCAAATATATCTTGAAACAACTCCTTATGAATAGCAAGTAAGGTCGCAGGACTGAAGCTAAAGCCTCTTCGAGACAATAGTTCTACAATACGTAGAGAAACCAAGTCTGCCTCTTCCGTACTTGCATCAATGGTATGATGATAAGCCGTTGCATCCTCATAAACCTGCTCATAAGTCAGTTCACCCCGAGCCTGTTTCTCAGCCAAAGATTCCATATAAGCTGATGGCACTAGATTGTCAACTTTCTGCAGACCAAAACCGATCTGCCATAAGTCACGCTTAGCTTCATAAGACAAGTTTGGATTGTCAATGTTGTAAGTTGGTTTCATAGAAAGATCCTTTCAATTGTTTTTCTTCAGTACCAGTAAGTCATGAAATTGGTTGGAAACTGGCTAAAACTATAAAATGCCCTCATAATAGGTTCTATGAAATATATACTTCATCTTCATAGTGAACAAGTTACACTCAATATATCATGCAGTCATCTGGAATGTTCTTTGACTGAATAATATGATTATCGAGATATCTCTGGATAAATGAACTAATAAGTCTGACGAGCAGACTTATCAAACTCATTGGCATACACCACTATGAACTCGTTGGTCTGTTCAAATCCCAACTCAATTCCCACATTATCTGAGAAGAAAGTTGCAACGTTGTACTTATCAGGTCGGTTCGAACTTAGAGGGTTTGTTGTGTAGTAAGCTGGTTTCTAAATTATAAAATCACTCAAATTTTTGCTAATTAATAATTATATAGTCACTATAAGATTAACCAAATTATTAATTTATTCTATTTTTCTTTTATTCTGAATAATTTATATTTATTTTTTGGTGAGCTAAATATTTCTTTATCATATTTCACATTAAACGGATCTTCTCCAAAGTGTTTCATGTAAACTTCTATAGCATATGTGTCCATCATGCCAGAGATATAGTCTAACACTTTTCTAGCTTTAGTCTCTTTACTGTCTTCAGTGTTCCATCTGTACTCTACAGGCATTAGCATTCCATCTTCATTGTACTCATCATTCATAAATAATTCAAAGAGTTTCGTTAAAATTTTTGTTCCAACTCTTTCATAAAGCATGATATTATCTGAACTTGTCACACATTTAAAGATAGTAGTTTTAAGTGCTTCTGCTAAATCTTTATAATTTTTAAAGCCGAGCTCTTTCTTGTTCTTTGTTCCTGTTTTTGATTGAAATTCAGGAGTTACTGTAATAACACCGATATCTTCGATTAGTTTATTCACAATAATAGAAATTAATTCTCTTCGGAAATAAAAATCATAATCTTCAGATTGAAGTCCTTTATTTCCCTTCTCTTTTGCAAAAGTTTTTGCATTTCTTACCCATGCATTGAATGCTTTTTTAGATTCAACATTTAGTTCATTATCTTTTATATTTTCCAATCTAAAAATAAACTCATCAATTGTAAAGTAGTTGCTAGCTAATGCATCTTCTAAATCGTGAGCACAATAAGCGATTTCATCAGCAAGATCAACTATTTGGACATCTATTGTTCTAAACGGAAAGTTATTATTTTCAAGAACGTCTTTTAGACTCTCAGATAGTTCATCATAATCATCTCTATATAAAAATTTTTTCTTTTTCTTGTCGTAAGGAATAAAATATTTGATGATTGCCGCTAAGGTACGATAAGTCAAGTTGAGACCGCTAGATTGGGGAAACTTCTTTTCAATTTTTCTTAAGACTCGAATACCTTGCGCGTTTCCTTCAAATCCAATATCAGGAGCTAGATTATTCAAAACTCTTTCTCCATGATGACCAAAAGGAGGATTTCCAACATCATGAATTAAGGAACCTGTCTCCACCACTATGCTCATTTTTGAGAAATTTTCTTCAACCTTTTTCTCATATCGAATATGTTTTTTTGTGTTGGTGTCCTTAGATTTAGTTTGAATTTCTTTCTTAACCTTTTTCTTGAGTTCATCGACAATTCCATGAGCTATTTGTGAAACCTCAAAACTATGGGTTAATCGATTTCTATGAAAAGATTTACTGTTTACTTCAAATAGTTGCATTTTACCTTGTTGGCGTCTAAAAGAAGTTGAGTAGATAACTCTCGCGTAATCTCTTTGAAAAGAATCACGATTTCGATTTTTCTTATTTTCCTTATGCTCTCTAAAATCTAACTTATCAACTATTTTCCATTGCTTTTTTAGAAACGTAATTAATTCTGTCATAATATCACCCTTGATTTTTCTAAACCAACTTCTTCATCTCATCAATACGTGCTACGGTCGCATCATATTTCGCTTGGTAGTCGGTTTGTTTATCACGTTCTTTTTGGACGACTTCTGGTTTGGCGTTGGCTACGAAGCGTTCATTAGAGAGTTTCTTACCAACCATGTCCAGTTCTTTTTGCCATTTAGCGAGTTCTTTGTCGAGACGAGCCAATTCTTCTTCGACATTGAGGAGATCTGCCAGTGGCAGGTAGATTTCTGCTCCTGTGATGACGCTTGACATAGCGAGTTCAGATGCAGGAATAGTTGATGCGATTTCCAAGTGTTCTGGATTTGTGAAGCGTTTGATGTAGTTGACATTACTGTTAAAGAAGGCTTCCAAGTCGCTATCACTTGTCTTAACAAGGATTGTGATAGGCTTGCTTGGTGCTACGTTTACTTCCGCACGCGCATTACGAACAGCACGAATCAAGTCTTTGAGACTTTCCACACCAGTGTGGGCAACAAGGTCTTCAAAGGCTGGATTGACAGTTGGGTATTCTGCTGTCACGATAGAGCCTTCTGAGATTTGTCCAAAGATTTCCTCTGTCACGAATGGCATGATTGGGTGAAGAAGACGAAGGATCTTGTCCAAAGTATAAAGGAGAACAGAACGTGTGATGACTTTCTCTTCTTCGTTATCGCTATAAAGGACTTCCTTGGTCAACTCAACGTACCAGTCCGCAAACTCGTCCCAGATGAAGTTGTAGAGGATGTGTCCAGCAACACCAAATTCAAACTTGTCAAAGTTTTCAGTGACTTTGCCGATCGTTTCATTGAGGTTGTGGAGAATCCAGCGGTCTGTGACATTTCCAGCTTCCTTGTTAACAACTTTTTCGACATTGGCAGTTGCTTGCTCAAGAGTCAAGCCTTCATTGTTCATGAGGATGTAGCGAGAGATGTTCCAGATTTTGTTAATGAAGTTCCATGAAGCATCCATTTTCTCGTAAGAGAAGCGCACGTCTTGTCCTGGTGCAGAACCGTTTGAAAGGAACCAACGAAGGGCATCCGCACCGTATTTCTCGATGACATCCATCGGGTCAATTCCGTTACCGAGAGACTTAGACATCTTACGTCCTTGCTCGTCACGGATAAGACCGTGGATAAGCACGTTTTGGAATGGCTGACGACCTGTGAATTCCAAGGATTGGAAGATCATACGAGACACCCAGAAGAAGATGATATCGTAACCTGTTACCAATGTTGATGTTGGGAAGTAGCGTTTGAAGTCTTCTGAGTCGACATCCGGCCAGCCCATGGTAGAGAATGGCCAAAGAGCCGAACTGAACCACGTATCTAAGACGTCTTCGTCCTGAGTCCATCCGTCACCTTCTGGAGCTTCTTCGCCAACGTACATTTCACCCTCAGCATTGTACCAAGCAGGGATTTGGTGACCCCACCAGAGTTGACGAGAGATTACCCAGTCATGAACATTTTCCATCCATTGAAGGAAGGTATCGTTGAAACGAGGTGGGTAGAATTCTACCTTGTCATCTGTGTCTTGATTGGCAATAGCATTTTTGGCCAATTGGTCCATCTTGACGAACCACTGAGTAGACAAGCGTGGCTCAACCACGACACCTGTACGTTCTGAGTGGCCAACACTGTGAACAAGTTTTTCGATTTTGACAAGAGCACCTATTTCTTCCAGCTTAGCAACGACTGCCTTACGAGCTTCAAAACGATCCATGCCTGCAAATTCAAAGGCCAAGTCATTCATAGTTCCGTCGTCGTTCATGACGTTGACTTGTGGCAAGTTATGGCGTTGACCAACCAAGAAGTCGTTTGGATCATGGGCAGGTGTGATTTTCACGACACCCGTACCAAACTCAGGATCTGCGTGTTCGTCTCCAACGATTGGGATGAGTTTATTAGCGATTGGAAGGATGACATTTTTACCAATCAAGTCCTTGTAGCGCGGGTCTTCTGGATTGACCGCAACCGCAACGTCTCCAAACATGGTCTCAGGACGAGTTGTCGCAACTTCAAGGGCGCGTGAGCCATCTTCCAGCATGTAGTTCATATGGTAGAAGGCACCTTCGACATCCTTATGGATAACCTCGATATCAGAAAGGGCTGTGCGAGCTGCTGGGTCCCAGTTGATGATAAACTCACCACGATAGATCCAACCTTTCTTGTAAAGGTCCACAAAGACCTTACGAACAGCTTTTGACAAACCTTCGTCAAGAGTGAAACGCTCACGAGAGTAGTCTACAGAGAGCCCCATCTTACCCCATTGTTCCTTGATAGTAGTGGCATATTCGTCTTTCCATTCCCAGACCTTGTCGAGGAATTTTTTACGACCTAGGTCATAACGTGTAATGCCTTCTCCACGCAAGCGCTCCTCAACCTTAGCTTGAGTGGCAATCCCCGCGTGGTCCATCCCTGGAAGCCAAAGGGTATCAAAACCTTGCATGCGTTTTTGACGGATGATGATATCTTGCAAAGTCGTATCCCAAGCGTGACCAAGGTGAAGTTTCCCAGTTACGTTTGGTGGCGGAATGACGATTGAATAAGGCTTAGCCTTTTGATCCCCTGAAGGCTTGAAAACATCGGCATCAAGCCATTTTTGGTAACGACCAGCCTCAACCTCGGCTGGATTGTATTTAGGTGAAAGTTCTTTAGACATGTGTTTGTCCTTTCTAGTTAATATCTTTAAATAAAATTAGTATGTAGAAGATAGGCCTTGATTCAGCACATCTGATTTTTCAGTATCTTCTATTAGCAAAAAAGAAACTGTATAAAAATTTTACATTAACTTTCTCTCATTATCTTCAGAATATGTTTATCAAAGTCCGATAGAATTTTTTGAGTTCGGTTAAATTTTTCATACTCCTGGATGGCTTTTGAGTCTGCTTGTTTCTTGGAAATACTTCCTTTTCCTTCTAAAATTTCGTACTCATTAAAAGATAGAAAACGATCAATACTATCTGCCAATCCTCGCATTGTAAAAGTATTACGGCGCTCAACCAAACCCTCAATATAATCAAAATAGGCTGTAACAGTTCGCTCTAGTTGTCGAATTTCTTTTTCTTGCAAATAATTTTTGGCTACCGTTACATCTGATTTGAGCACTCGTCCATTAGGTGCATTCTTCCAAGTAGTTAATCCCATTTTTTCTTTACTAGCATCGGCTTGCTGATAGATAATTTCTTCAGCAGTATTTCCAGTAATTGCATAATGAAATTTATTTTGCACCATAGCATAGAAATTTTTAGTAATATCTGAGTTTCGATCATAATCTATGGCACATTCAGCAAAGATATCCGTGATTTGTTGATAGATTCGGCGCTCGCTAGAACGAATAGAGCGAATCTGTTCTAAAAGTTCACGGAAATAATCCTGTCCGAAAACTGTCTGTCCTTGTTTCAAGCGTTCATCATTCAAAACAAAACCTTTGATGATAAATTCTTTCAAGGTCTTGGTTGCCCAAATTCTAAATTGAGTAGCCTTGCTGGAATTTACGCGATAGCCAACTGAAATAATAGCATCCAGATTGTAATATTCAAGTTCACGCCGAACAGTTCTATTTCCCTCTTGTTGAACCTGTGCAAATTTTGCACAAGTTGATACCTTATCCAACTCACCGCTATCATAAATATTTCTCAAATGCTTTGTAATGACACTTCGTTCAACTTCAAAGAGCTCTGCAAGACCTATTTGAGTCAACCAAAGATTTTCATCCTGTAAAAGGATATCTAGCTGAACATGGCCATTGGGTGTAGTATACAGGATGAAATTCGAAATTTCATTCAAGATAATTCCACCTCCTCCCTTCAGTAAACAATTACTTCTCGTTTTTAAACTTTATGCCGTTTTCCTTCAACTTCTTAACGGTTACGGGACCAATTCCCTTCAAAGCGAGAACTTCTTTTTCAGTCCATTTTTTGAAATCTGAAGATGTACGAATCCCATTTTCAACAAAGATGTGAACAAAATCCATCCGAATTCCCTTCATTTCTTCCTCGTTCATAAAGGAATGCCAGTCAGTGACCTCGGATAAATTTCTTATCATACTAGAATGATTCGAAAATACTGGTTTACGGCGAAACTTCTTGGCTTCGTTTGTTAAAAATTTCGTTAAAATAATATTTTCTAGTAAATAATCAAATAGAGGATACAAACTAGCTTGTAGCGATTCAACTGAATTTGGACAATAACATTCTTGGTCTTCGATATCTATAACTTTGAATTGCCAATCTTCCTCTATAAAGAATTCAACAGCTTCATCATTGATTTCCACTAATTTTGCAAATAGCTGACTTGCTTCTTCAATTTTTCCTTGAGAAAAAGCAGAGATGATGGCATGAATAAGAATGGTATCATCCCGTTTCCCTTTATTTAATTCTTCACGATAGAAACGTTCAACATTTAGTTCCTGACCAGTAATATGATACAAGGAAAGCATACAGAAGACAAAATTAGGAGGAAAACGGTCTGGTCGCTTACTCAAATATAGGTTAATCAATTCTATAGCCTTAGAATTGAAGTTCTCCTTCATATAATACTCAATCAGAAACATCAGAGCAGACAGGATAGGGCGGGCTTCAAAATAATTCCAACTATTGTAGCCATTCATTTTCCATTTTTCTAAAACTAGAATTTCAAAATCCAATACTTTTTTAAAGGTTGACAAATCAAAACTTTCAACCTCGGATAAGAATAAATGAAAATCAGCAGCAAAATAATCTGGATTTATTTTTAAAACTTGCTTTAACAATTTATTTCGCTTCTGTGTATTCGGAGTATGCATAGCTTCTCTAAATAAAGCATGATCCTGATTCCAATCAAAAGTCCTATTTTTCAGTTGGTAATTGATTAGCTGAACATCTGGATACTCTCCGTGTTCATCAGCATATTGCATCACTGCTGTATGTAGTTCATCGAAATTTTGAATGGTACGACGTTCTACAAAAGTTGGGTTTGTAGCTAGTAGTTCTGTCCAGGTAGCCTCTTCTTCAGAAATAACTTTAATATCCAACTTCTGCTGGCGTTTTAATTCTTTTTTTCTATTTTTCTTTTTAGCCATCTATTTTCTCCTCTAACTCATTCTTCAATAGATCCTATCTCAACTGTATTGAATATTCTTACAGCCTCGGATACAGGTTTTAATGGTAAATCTCAGCTTCTTTGTGATTCGTTTACTTTGAAGGTTGTACCCCAGGTGTGATTAAGGTAGAGTTTTCTAGTTACGTTTGGTGATGGAATCACGAACGAAAAAGGTTGAGACTTTTGAACTTATTGAGTCTTGAGAACGTCTTCATGAAGTTGTTTAGATATGTGTGTGTCCTTTCTCTATTTTGTTAATTTTTTCTTGAATCTGCCTAGCAGCTTCTTCCGCAGACAGATTTGTATTATTTATTTTAAGGTAGTGGTACAACTCATTCGGTTGATGTTGGGAATTTAATTGAAGTGTTTCAGTAGTCTCCAAAATTTCTCTTTCAGATACCTCAATATGTCGTTTTAAGGGTTTGTGCTTTAATCGATTCTCCGTTCGATTTCGACGTAAACGCTCTTCAAGACTTGTTTCCAACTCAACAAACAGAATCTCTTGATGATAGTCATCCAACAAATCCTGAATTTGCTTCAAATACAGCAGCTGGTACTGGTTTGAAAAATCAATCACGTCTGTTAAAATCACATATCGCTGATTTCTAGCGCTAGCTCCAAGGAAAGAAAAGGTCATTCCACGAACAAATTCCCACATTTCCTCTGTGTAGTCCTGATAGATTTCTAGTGCAAAATCGATGGCTTGATGGTTATAAAATAGGGTAGCATCCGTCAGTCGAGATAATTCTTGACCAATGGTCATTTTTCCTGATGCTGGAGCACCAATGATGAAAAGATGCATCAAATTACCTCCCACTCACTACTCAGCAAACCATATATCAGACTGTCACAGCGGTTTCCTTGAACATCTTTGCGATCTCTTATGCGAGCTTCAAGAGTAAAACCAAGTTTTTCTGCAACTCGTTGACTTTGAAAGTTATATCCAAAGCAAGACAATTCAATTTTATGTAGATTCAATTCTTTAAAAGCCAGATCAATCAAGGCACGCGCTGCTTCTGGTACATAGCCTCGACCCCAATAGTCTGGATGCAAGGTATAGCCAAGCTCTAGCACATCATCCGCATGGCGATGGTTGAAATCAACAGAACCAATGACTTTATCGGTTCCTTTGACGACAATCCCATAGCCAGCTGGGAGATTTTCCTTTTGATTGCGTTCGGGAAGGATATGCTCCAGATAATAAATCTCATCTTCCAAGGTCTTGACAGGTGGAAAACCTGCTGGGTAAGAAACTTCTGGACGACTAGCATAATCAAAGATATCCTCAGCATCCGCCACTGTACGAACTCGTAAGACCAGACGCTCTGTTTCCAATCGTTCTGGTAACTCAGCTCTTGTCATCCTTCTTCCTCGCTTTTTTGATGAAGCTCCCCTTAATATCTACACGCTTGTCCAGATAACGATAGACGCGCTGATATCCATCTCCCATGAAATAGGTTGGGGCAAACAGTTCATTTCTAAAATGTCCCTTTTCATCCAAAAGTTCTGGATCAACAAGTCTCTCAACAATCTTAGCGAAAATATGACAAATTCCCCCTTCCTCAACAATCCTATCTACCTGACAATCCAAAACGACTGGACAGGCCTCTAAAATCGGTGCCTGAGTTCGTTCAGAAATTTCATAATGCACTCCCAAACGTTCCAATTTCTCTCGATGACTGATAAAACCAGCCTGCTCCATCTCGAGCATGAGATTTTCATCAGGGATATTCACAGTAAATTTTTGATAATGTTTAATTTGCTCTGCGACATTCTCTCTCGCAACGACTCCAACCACAATCCAATCTCCTAGACTATAAGAGGAACTACAGGTCGTGATGTTATATCCAAAATTCTGATCTTGATATCCTAAAATAAAAACAGGAAAGCCATAGTATAGTTTATTAGTTTTAAATGATTGTTTCATAACAACCTCCTTTGCCTAAGACACAAAAAATCGCCCCTGCCATCTACATGACAGGGACGAATGTGTTTATCCGCGGTACCACCCAATTTCGGGCAGAGCCCGCCACTCTCGTCTTTAAAACAAAAAGACAATATTATTTCATTTTTCATCCATCAGCAACCAGTTTTGACACATTTGTGGACTTCTCAGCACTGCCACTTTCTGTAAAATGTGGGATTCAAAACACCTCTAATGGCTCTATTGTAGCAAGATTTTGACGGAAATGCAAGGGACAAGAAAGATTACTTGAACTTGATGCCATTTTCTTTCAATTTCTTGATGGTAGCTGGACCGATTCCTTTCAAGGCAAGAAGTTCTTTTTCAGTCCAATTTTTGAAATCTGAAGCAGACTTGATTCCTTCATCATAGAAAGTTTTGGCACGGTCAAGTGGAAGTCCACCCAAGTTTGCTGCAAAATCTTCCACAGAGTTGGCTACTTTTTGAGCTTGCTCTTTAGTAGCTTCTACTGCTTGTTCAACTTTTTTAGAAACAGCCTTACCAGCTTGGCTTGCTGATTGCTCTGCACGCTTAACGACTTTTTTTGTCTCTTCTACAACCTTAGTCACAGTACTTGAAAAGGCACCTGCGCGACGGAGGCTATTTCGTAATTGTTTTTTACGATTGAGTTTCTTTGACATGATAAAATCCTTTCAATAAAAAACCCCTGCTCTGACAAGGATTTAATATAAATATTCTATCAAGATTTTAGTAAAAAATCAAGAATTTCATTGTTTAAAGACAACTCCATTATTTTTTAAAGTACGAATTGTTACTGCTCCAATTCCTTTCAGAGACAATAATTCTTTCTCTGTATACTTAGAAAAATCTTCTACTTTCTGAATCCCAAGTTCTAGATTAAATATCCTAATTTTGTCATACCCAATTCCTTGGAGAGCAGGGGATTCAGATAAATGATAGGTAGCAAATAGGTTGTAATCTTCCATCACTTCTTCTAAATTAGAATCCACTTGTTCCATAATAAATTCAAACAAAAAAGGACGTTGAGCGATAAAAGGCCACAATACATACATTCCTAGTTGAAGGGATTCCTTACTGTTTGGAAGATAAGTCTCTAACTCGGTCTCTAAGTCTTCTATCTCTTCAACCCAATCTATATCTATAAATAATTGGTCTGTAAAGGGATTCAGTTCCCGTAATTCTTGGAAATAGTCTGCTGCGCTATTTCTATTCCCACGTAAAAATTCGGCAATACTCATATGAAACAACAAAACATCATCTACTTTTTTGAATTTCTTTGCCGTTTGATAATAAGACTGTAACAAATCATAACGAAACAGCTGGTTATACAAACAAAGAGCCATATTTATAAATCGTGGTGGATAAGTATCTAAACGTTTCCCTATAAGGTATTGGACACATTCTAGAGCACGACCAAAGAAACCATGCGAAATATAATAATGGACTGCAAATGAAAAAATCTCTAATTTTTCTTTATGTTCAATAAAGCTATAATCTACAAAATTTTCCCTTTTCCATGCAGCCTTAGCCTCTTCACATAGAGCCGCAATTCTATCCAGTTCTCCTACATCAAATATGTCTATCGTAAACACTAGGTGAGCATATTTACCGTTCAAGGAATAGGGATAATCGCGAATATAAGCTTCTAAGCGTTCTTGTCGCTTACTAGAATTTTCTTCCTCCAGAATCTCTAATAATTCCCGATATTCTGGTTTCAATTTTTCAGGATGACTTACCAAATCAAGTGTATACTCTAATACATGTTGAAAACTAGAAGCTTGCCCAAAATTCTCTAAATATTGCATCGTTGCAAAACGTTCGATGTCAAACGCATCATATCGATTTTGAATTTCTTCATTTTTATTTTCAACATCAAAGTCATCAAAAATATCAGCAGGAAAATCATTCAAATCATCTTCAAAATCATAATCATAAATAGACACAATCTTCTTCTCGCGACTATTCTTACGCAACTGCTTTTTACGATTTTGTTTTTGAACCATAGTAGTATCCTCCTAATAATTCCGCTCACCAAACAAGCCTTCTGGCAAATCATGGAATCCCTTGCCTGCTTTGAAGTTTTCAAACTTACCAAGCAAGAACTGATAAGCATCCAAGCGGCTTTCGTAGCGAATCATGGCATCTTTGGCACGCTCGTCTTGGTCTTCTTCGTAGACTTTTTGGCTTTCCTTATACGCCATGTCGTTAATCATAATCTGGGTATTAACCCAAGCTTCAAATTCCTTCATAAATTCTTGTTCGTAACTCATTTTTTCTCCTTATTCTAATCCACGGAAATAGTCCGTATCAATCTCACGGTAGGGCTGGATATCCTGAACGTATTCCAGCACACCTTGGAATTCCCCATCTTCATCGTGCACTGCAGCGTAGGTGATGTGGACAAACTTGCCTCGCGACTCAGACTTGAACCACATTTCATACTTGTCTTTGCTTCCCTCACGAAGCCCCTTCATGATGGTCTTTACCTTGTCCAAGTACTTAGGCGGATGGCAAAGTTCAACATTACGCCCGACTTGGGACGGTGTCCGTTTGAAAATCATCTCATCAGCTGGCGCATTGTCATTGTAATACTGGAAAATATCGTCTTTATTGACAAAGGTAATCTCCATGGGGAGGTGATTGAGGATGAGATTAGCCTGCTCGACTGAAAGATAGCCATTGCCAAAAGCCTGTTGACTATGACGGTCCAGCACTGCTTCCTTTTCCTTAGGGGTAAAGGTAATGGTAAACTGCCCTTCTGGCGTATCGATAACTTGCTGAACTTGCCCCTCTGCCGTATCTAGTTGTATGGGCTCCTCTGCACTCTTTTCCTCGACAAAACTCTGGCGTTCTGGAACCCATTTCTCAGACGGACGGATGATGGCATAGCCATAGGTATCGCTCTCCTCCGCAATCTGAAGCCAGTCATCCTGAGTAAAGGACTCAAGGAGAATCATGAGAAGGATAGACTCTTCCTTGAAAATCATACTTTCAAACTCTGGCGCAAAGACTTCAAAAGCTTCCTTTACACTACTAATAGACACTTTTGGCAATGACTTGGCTGTCGCTAAAGCTGTTTGAAAGAGTTCTCTGATCTGATCATCCACTCCCCACATGACCTTAGGAGGTGAATCGTGCCCATAGCGCTCCATGATAGGAAAGAAGAGTTCTTCCTTGCGCTGGTAGTGGATGTCAAATTGTCCCAAAAGCCCCATTTGACGGACCAAACCCTTGCGCATCTCCACCAGCATTTCTTCATCTTCCATAGACTCATAGGTATCTAACAATCTCCGAATGCGAATCAAGGCAGCGCGGAGAGCCAGATTTTCATCCTTGAAGACGCGAACTGGGTGACCTGGATGCTCGGTATCCTCCACTTCGACACCCTTAACAGCATTTTTAAAAAGATTGGCATGGACATCACAGAGCTCCATGACATCTTCAAAGGTGACACCTGAGTCTGAGTTCATCAGCTCGTGCTCCATAAGGGAAATCTCGATGGCTGAGACACCTGTAAAGGTCGCATCAAAGCGCTCTTGAACCGACTCAGGAGAAGCACCATTGTGCAATTCTAACAAAATATCCCGTAGGATATGAATCCGTTCATCTGCCATTAGTCTAATCCAATCACTTCGTAGCCATTTGCTTCCAGCGTGCGGACAATCTTGTCCATAGGAGTTCCTTCTAGCTTAGAACCCTGTTTGAGCGATACTTTGCGACCGACTGTATTGCGCATCAAGGGATTAGCAAGGGGTTTAAATCCCAGCTCCACTAGGATTTCCAAGACTTCTGGATGCTTGTCCACCACTTCTGCAACGGGAATTGACACATCGATGATATTGTCCATGACGACCTCCATGTATGTTCTAAAATGATTTTACTGCTTATATTATACCATATGGAAAGTGAATAAAAAACTAGCAGTACATACCTTGCTAGTTATCTGAAATCTGAATTACGGCCTAAAAAAGTTTAAAAAGCCAATCCAATAGCTTAAATAATAGCTTGTAAAACAGCAATTGGACTGCAAAAGAGATGATTATCCACAGGAATTTCACAATTCCAATAATCGGTTTGATAAAAATAATGGCAAGAAGACCCAAAAAAAATTTCATTATCTCTCCTCTGGCTTGATGAGCCACCGAGCCGTATCCATTAACTTGTCTGCAATAAAAAGTTTCCCCAGACCGACAATAACATTGTCATCTTTCTTTATCGTTTTCATTACTTTTACACCTTGCACGGTCAAAAAGTAATTCCCATAAATTTTAGCAAAAGCTTTGATAGGATTCATCTCACTCACCCTCGATTATTTCAGCCTCTTTTCGGATTGTTTCAACATCTTCTTGATATTGAACTTCACTATAGTTAACTAGTTTGGACAATTCTTTCTGCAAGCTTTCACCCATCGGTTTCATAGTTGCAAAGGTTAAACCACCTGAAATGATACCTCCCAAGATAGGTATGAATTTCCCCATTCCTTTGGCCAACCCTCCCTTGGTAAGATTCACACCAAATATTTTTAAGACTTTTTTCAAAATAGGGTACCAAAGCGTCTTTGTTAACGCTTTATTAGGTACTGTTTTCATTACCTGTTTGGCAATTGTTATACCACCAGCACGTAGCAAAGCAGCGGTTCCATTCACCCCCAACATGACACCTAGATAAAGCAAGAGGGTATTTTGAGCATCTTCACTCAACTCATCGCGTGAAGCCCAAAGATCCTCATATCCATAAATATAACCTAGTTCTTGAGCTAATTTTAAAGAAAAAGCATAAAATTGAGCTACATCCGCTGGTATGATAATTGCCATGGCAAGTCCACCTGGTAATCCTGCAACAACAGAAGTTCCACTCGCTAATAAAACATTATCCCGAATACAGGCATTAGCCACTCGATCTAAGATTTCTTGAGATAAGAGAGTCGTTGGACCTTGTTCCAATAAGGTAGGAATGTCCTGTGGATCCAATTCTTTGGAAAACTTATCCACTAAAAATTTCGAACGATCAACCCTAACAACAGGTAGTTTTACCACTTGTTGCAATACTTGCATAGCTAAGTCTTGTTCAGCCATATACAAACTCCTTTTACTTCTGTAAGTTATATTCTATGATAGCATACTCTTTTAAAGTATGTTTCAAATCCCCCTCAAAAATTTTCAAAAACTCCTTATTCTTTTAGATAAATAGTCCAAAACACAAAATCAAAATCCTTGGCAACTTATTTGTTAAAGAACTTTAATAGTCTTTGTAGAGACAACTCGAATATTCCACTCCTACCCTTACAACATGATATTCTATCTGTGAACGATAGTCTATTATTGTTTCACCTAGAATGTCCCTTGAATACGTACTAACTATGAACTTTTGAGTTTCATTTTATAAATCCATAATTTCTTTTTTCTTTCGATCAAATTCTTCCTGAGATAATATCCCTGCATCTAAAAGAGATTTTAGTTTTGTAAGTGCTTCGATTTGCTCATCTAATGATAGATTTGGTTTCATGGCTTTTTCATCTAAACTTTGAGCCATATTCATTCCAAATATCATTCCAGCACTATCACCTAAACCATGTTGCTCCACTCCTGATGCAATTTTTTGTTGTGCCGCAATATTAGAAGCTTTCTGCGATACATCATCATAAGCTTTTAAATTCATCTTATTTGATGAAAATTGTTTAACCAATTCCTTAGATTCTGGTGAGAACTCAATATTAGCAATGGCAACTTTCACAATCTCAAATCCAAAACGTTCTTTCCAAGTCCCTGCATACTGTCCATCATTTGATACTTGTTCCGCAAGAACTGTAGCTTGTGACGGCAATTGTGAAATACGATAAGTTGTTGACAAAGAATTAAGTGCAACAATAAAAGATTGGAGAAATTCTGTCACTATTTGTGATCTAGCTTGAGCGCTATCAAAGGTATAATAAGTCACATTGGCAGGAAGAAAGTTTCTGATAAATTGCTTAGCATCTGTAATTTGGATAGAAAATGTTCCAAAAGCACGTACTTCTAAATCTGTCCCATAAAACAAATCATTATACATGACTGGACCGCGAGTCCCAAATTTAATATCACGAATTTCTCTCAAATTAACAAAACAAATCTGTTTTTGCTGATCACTTTGACCACCGAATCCAACACGATTCACAACATTGTCAAACAGTGACTTTTTCAATCCATCACCGTTAAAAACACTGCTCTCACCATTTTGGTATTCATATCCACCTGGTTCTGTAATAATTTCCTCGATACCAGACTGACTAAAGATAAAGGCAGCAGTATTTTCTGGAATAAAAATCTTGGATCCGTTCGAAATAACACCTACAGATCCCTTCGTATTGACACCCCTACCATTATTACTTTCTTGAACAATACCTGGACTTACAGCTGTATGTTCATCAAAAGCATGAACTGTGATAATTTCTTTCCACTGATCTGCAAATGTCCCACCAATAGAATCTGTGATTGCTTTTATCAACCCCATTTAATTGCCCCCTTATAAACTTTGCTCCATATCACAATAGGCACATCTCACTGTTTGCTTCACTTGACCTGACAAAGGTGCTCCACAAAAGCTACACTTGGTTGAAATCTTTTCTGGCTCTGCATCCTTAATCCCAAGCCCTGCTTTAAAAGTGTCAAATGTATCCTTAAATGTTTCTGCCAAAACATTTGCTCCAAACAAGCTACTATCTCCCAAGGTTTCAAAATTACTTGTATCACCTGAAATCAATTTAATAATGTTTCTAGCCCACTTGTCAGTATCCTTAGTATTATTAAATGCAAAGATAGCTTGTCCGCCATTATAATAAATTTCCAGCCGTTTCACACCATTGGTTTTGGTTACTGAAACTTGAGGTTTCCCTTCAAAAATTTTAATCTGGTTAATAGGTATGGTAACTTGATCTTTTTTCCCTCCCCAAAAACCTTTTTTGATATGTATTAAGTGTAGATTCGTTAAAATTAATTCATCTGTAGACAAACCATTTTTCCCAAAACTCACATGGTCACTATTCATAACCATGTATTCATGTGGCAATAATTGATAATCCATATTGAACTCCACTCTTCCTATTAAAGACTAGCTTTCCACTGCTCCACTTGTTCATGTAGATTATCACGATAATCTTTTAGAGTCTTAATCACTTCTTCTTTCCCTTGAATCGGTGCTTTCTTTAGTGGACCATATTGTTTTTTCAAATCTTCCATTTCTTTTTTAGTGCTATCTTTCAGTTCTTGGATAGCAGCACTATCTTCTAAAACAGTCCCTTTAAAGGCTTCATCTGCTTCTGTATAGTAATTATCGATTATTTTCTCATTCATAATCAAGTAATCTTCATAGGTTTTTATAGACTCAATTGTCGTATCGCTAACATCTTGTGGGTTAAAATCGCTTGAACTGAGTTTTTCTTTTGCTTTAGCAAACAACCCTTTCTTCTCAGAACTACTAGATGAAGCTTCTGTTTGATTCTCACTAGAAGAGCTACTTGTTTTTTCAGAAAGAGAACTACAAGCAACTAGAGTAGAGACGGAAAGACATAGCAAAGCTAAACGACAAACTTTTTTTACATTATTCATTGATAGAATCTCCTTTTATTTATGAAATCATCATATCATATTTCCTAAAAAAAAAGCATTTTCTGATTAGCTAACATTAAAAAATATAGAATCCCTTTTTTAAAAGAATATTTTTCCATTTCAAATTCCACCTATTTCCTCCACCAAAAAAGAGGGTTGCCCCTCCTTCTTAGTTCTTATCCAGATTGCGTAGCATCTCGTCAATCTTGTTTCCATATTCAATGGATTCGTCTTTGACGAAAGTCAAATCTGGGATTTTGTACAATTTCAAATTGCGACCAAGTTCACGTTTGATAGTACCAGTTGCTTTTTCAAGCCCGATTTGGGCTTTTTGATTATCTGAAGCAAGGTTACTCAAAATGGTGTAGTAAACCTTGGCAACAGACAAATCACCTAGCATCTGAACATCTGTGATGGTCACACCTTGGACACGCGGATCACGGACTTTCTTTTGCAAAATCTCATTGACTTCACGCTTGATTTCCATGCCCACACGATCCGTACGAAAATGATTTGCCATGATATTCCTTTCTCTACTTTGAACCAAAAGCTAGGCCAGCAGACCTAGCTATTTTTAAATTTATTGATTTTCATTTCAAATTGGAACGAAGTTCAATTTGAAATCATCTGCTTCTTTCGCCGTGGTAAAAGTGATGGAACTGATTTATCAGTCCCATCACAGGGGATTTTTGAGACCATAGGCTCAAAAATAAGCAATGAAACCATCGGTTTGCTTGCGTCCCTCACCACCTAAGAAAGGAGCAAAAAATCTTATCTCTTAATTTCTTCCATGACATACGCCTCAATCACATCATCCATCTTGATATCATTGTAGCCATCAATCATCAATCCACCTTCACGACCGTTTGTAACTTCCTTAACGTCGTCTTTATAGTGTTTCAAGCTTGCAAGTTCACCATCGTAAATAACGACACCGTCACGAATAACACGGACTTTAGAGTCACGGGTAACTTTACCGCTAGTAACCATAAATCCACCGATAGTTCCCACTTTAGACACCTTGAAGGTTTCACGAATAACTGCTTCACCGATAACTTTTTCTTCAAATTCTGGATCAAGCATCCCTTTCATGGCTTCTTCCATCTCTTCGATAACCTTGTAGATAATGCTGTGGAGACGGATTTCCACATCGTCAGCTTCAGCTTGTTGACGTGCTTGTGGTGTAGGGCGTACATTGAAACCAACGATAAAGGCATTTGAAGCTTCGGCAAGGGTCACGTCTGATTCGTTGATGGCACCGACCGCTGAGTGGACGATGGTAACTTTGACACCTTCCACATCAATTTTCTGAAGTGAGGCAGAAAGGGCTTCAACTGAACCTTGTACGTCTGCCTTGATGATAACGTTAACTGACTTGAGTTCACCAGCTTTAAGCGTATCAAAGAGGTTTTCAAGGCTAACACGTTGGGTAGCTTGACGTTGTTTCATGAGGGCACGTTTGGCACGCTCTTCACCTGCTGCACGCGCAGATTTTTCATCTTCGTAAACGGCAAAGTGGTCACCCGCCATCGGTGCTTCATTCAAACCTGTGATTGAAACTGGTGTTGATGGTCCAGCAACTTTAACACGACGACCAAGGTCGTTGGTCATAGCACGGACACGACCGAAGGTATTTCCGACAACGATTGGGTCTTGAACATTCAAGGTACCTTGTTGAACAAGAAGGGTTGCGACCGCACCTTTTCCTTTATCCAAGCGTGCTTCGATAACTGTACCGATCGCACGAACTGTTGGGTCTGCTTTAAGTTCTTGGATTTCAGCCACAAGAAGGACTGTTTCCAACAATTCTTCGATGTTTTGGTTGAATTTAGCTGAGATTTCAACAAATTCAGAATCTCCACCCCAAGCAGTTGACATAACTCCATGCTCTGCCAATTCACCGATAACGCGTTCTGGGTTGGCACCTGGTTTATCAATCTTGTTAATGGCTACGATGATTGGAACGTTGGCCGCTTTTGAGTGGTTAATGGCTTCGATAGTCTGAGGCATAACCCCGTCATCTGCCGCTACGACCAAGATAGTAATATCGGTAACAGAAGCACCACGCGCACGCATAGATGTAAAGGCTGCGTGTCCTGGTGTATCAAGGAAGGTAATCTTCTTGCCATTTTCCACGATTTGGTAGGCACCGATATGCTGAGTGATACCACCCGCTTCACCTGTCGCAACACGAGAGTTACGAAGGGTATCTAGGAGTGTTGTCTTACCGTGGTCAACGTGTCCCATGATAGTTACAACTGGTGGACGCTCAACCAATTCATCTTCATTGAGATAACCATCTTCGACAAAGAAACGTTCGATATCGGCATTATCCACTTCAACCTTTTGTTTGGCTTCAATACCATAATCCACCATGAGGAGCTCAATTGTTTCTCCATCCAAGGATTGGTTCTGTGTGGCCATGACACCCATCATGAAAAGTTTCTTAACGATTTCAGCTGGTTCACGTTTGATACGTTTTGCGATTTCCGCAACGGTCATACCATCTGTATATTCAAATTCTGTTGGCAATTCATGGAATTTACGCTCTGTAACAGGTTTTGGAGTCTGATTACGGTTGTTCTTGTTATTGCCTTTTTTGTTCTTCTTGTTGTTATTCCAGTTACTATTCTTTTGATTTCTCACTTGATTTTGACTACTTCGATTCTTTTGTTGTTTTCTAGGACCATCTTCTTCGTGATCATAATCGTCACGATTTTTGTCTGGTCGAGCTTGTTTTTTACGACGTGTATCCACTGCAGGTTCTGTTTTCTCAGGGACGACTTCAACCACTGCTTGAACTTGCTGTTCTTGTTGCGCTTGTTCAGCTAACTTAGCCACTTCTTCAAAGATTTCCTCTGGCTCCTTGCGTTTGTTTGCTTGGGCCAAGGCTTCTTTGGCAGCCTGAGTCTGTTTGAAACGTTCCTCACTTGAACGTGCATATTCTGCATTTTGTTCTGCTTTTAGAGCTGCTGCACGAGCTTTAAAGTCAATACGTGGAGCCGCTTGATTTGGACGCTTGTCCTCTTGTTGACGGCGCTCATTTCTACGATTTTGCTGACCTTGCTGCTTCTTAGCTTGGTCATTAAAGCGACGATTGTCGCGGTTGCCTTGACCTTGTTTTCCACCATTGCGACCGTCGTTTTTCTGACGGTTTCCGTTTTGTTGTTGGTCACGGTTATTGCCCTTATTTTGCTTGCGTCGTTCTGCCTGCTCTTTGGCACGGGCTTCACGCTCAGCCTTGAAATTACGGCTTTGCGGTTTAGCCACTACTTTTTCTGCTTTAGGAGCAACTGCCTCTGCAGGTTTTGCTTCTTCCTTAGCTACAGCTGGTTTAGCTGGCTCAGATTTTTCGGCTTTCTTTTCACCTTTATTTTCTGCACTTGCTTTTGGTGCTGCAGGTTTTGCTTCTACTTTCGGAGCAGCTGCAGGCTTAAAGCTGGCAGCGATTTTTGCAGCGACAGCTTCTTCCACACTTGATGAATGGCTTTTCACATCCAAGCCCAACTCTTTTGCACGTGCTACAACTTCTTTGCTTTCTTTTCCAAGCTCTTTTGCGATTTCGTACAATCTTTTCTTAGACAAATCATGTCCTCCTCTTCTATTCCATAAGAGACCTCATTTTCTTTGTAAATCCAGCATCTGTTACAGCCAAAACCTTTCTCGATTTTCCGACTGCTATGCTTAATTCCAGTGTTGAAAACACGGTTACAATTTCTACTTGATAATAATGACTTTTATCTTGAATCTTCTTGGTCAGATTGGGTCCAGCATCATGAGCTAGAAAGACCAACTTGGCCTTGCCGTCTTGAATGGCCTTGACCACCAATTCTTCACCCGATATAATCCGCCCTGCTCGCTGAGCAAGTCCCAAGAGATTGCTTATCTTTTGCTTATTCAAGTCCCAACTCTCTTCTTTTCACTTTGTGATCCACATAAGCGATCAACTCGTCATAAAAGCTTTCATCCACTTCCATGCTAAAGCTGCGGTTAAAGACCTTCTTCTTTTTCGCCTCTAGGGCTTCTGCATTGTCTAGCTTGATATAAGCGCCGCGGCCGTTAGCCTTGCCTGTCGGATCGATAAAGACTTGTCCTTCCTTGTTCTTGACAATGCGGAGCAAATCACGCTTATCAATCACTTCATTGGACACAACAGACTTGCGCAAAGGGATTTTTCTTGTTTTCATCTTTCCCTCCTCTAGCAGCTTTTATTCTTCGACAGTATCGTTTTCTGCTTCCAAATCTACCGAACCAGCTTCTTCCATGGCTTCAAATTCGCTAGCAGACTTGATGTCGATACGGTAACCAGTCAAGTGAGCCGCCAAGCGAACATTTTGTCCACGACGACCAATGGCAAGAGAAAGCTTGTTATCAGGAACAACTACCAAGGCACGTTTGCTGTCGTTTTCGTCAAAGATAACTTGGTCAACCTCAGCAGGAGCGATGGCATTGTAGATAAATTCAGCTGGATCTGCTACCCACTCGATAACATCGATATTTTCTTCGATTGGCACCATACGATCATTCTTAGCATCGTAGCGAGCTGGGTGGAATTTGCTAGTGATTTTCTTGATATTCGCTCCACCGCGTCCAACGATTGTACCGATAGCATCCACGTTTGGATTATGACTACGAACGGCAACTTTAGTACGGTCACCAGCTTCACGAGCCACGCTCATGATTTCAACCGTTCCGTCATAAACTTCTGGAATTTCTTGCTCCATCAAACGTTTGATCATTTCTGGATGGCTACGGCTAACAAAGACGTTGACACCGCGAGGGTTATCTTCAACCTTGTAGACATAAACTTCAATACGATCATGAGAAGCAAAAACTTCTCCAGGAATTTGGTCTTGTTTTGACAATTGGGCTTCGATACTACCAAGGTTGACATAGATAAAGCGGTTGTCAAAGCGCTCTACTGTACCAGACATGATTTCTTGCTCATGCTCTTTGTAAGTATTGTAAGTAATGGCACGTGTTTGCTTGCGCATTTTTTCCATGATAGTTTGTTTGGCAGATTGGGCTGCTACACGACCAAACTCAGCAGGCGCTTCTTCAAACTTGATTTTGTCACCAAGCTCATAGGCTGAATTGATGGCAAGAGCATCTTTCAAGCTGATTTCCAAACGGCTATCAAATACTTCATCAACCACTTCACGGACAGTATAAACGGTAAAGTCACCTGTTTTTTCGTTAAAGTCAATGGCTACGCTGTCTGATTGACCATAGCGTCTGCGATAAGCGGAACGAAGCGACTCTACTACTGCGTCGATGATATCTTCTTTTTTGATTCCCTTGTCTTCTTCCAAAATGCGGAAGGCCTCTAGCATTTCTTTACTCATGTTTTCTTCACTTTTGAATCCTCAAAAGCTATCCTTTCTTTTTCTATAATTTAACTGCTAAACGTGCTTTTGATACTAAACTGTATGGAATTTGGACGGTTTTCTTACGCGTCTTGTCCATATATTCCATAGTCAACTCGTCCTCTTCAAAGGCCAACAAGGTTCCCTCAAAGACTTTCTGCTTGTCGATAGCCTTATAAAGACCAACGTGAATGTATTTCCCAACTGCTCCAGCTATAGCTTCCTTGGTTTTCAAAGGACGCTCCAAGCCTGGACTGGTGATTTCTAGGAAATATTGTTCTGGGAAGGGATCTGGCTTGATGGTGTCTAGGACAGGACTGATCATTTCTGTCAAGTCTGCCGTGTCGTTCAAGGTAATTCCTTCAGGTTTATCTACAAAAATACTGAGAATCATGTCACTGCCAATCTTTCCATACTCGATATCCACGAGTTCGAAAGGAGCTTCTATGACAGGTTCTACAACTTCTCTGACTAATTCTACGATTGTTGCGATTGCGTCCACCTCCTCATAAGCAAGAGGCGAAGATATTTCCCCGCCTCACTTTTCATATTCTTACTCTTAGTATAGCACGTTTGCCAACTTATGTAAAGCAAAAGCACTTATACAGCCTGATTTCAGGTTAATTCTTAAAATTCTGCCTCAACTCGGTAGATAACTTGCCCCTTGTTGGAGAATTTTTGCTCGTATTCTGTCATGACATTGCCTTCAAAATCACTGGCATGTAAATCAAGCCAGACACCATTGAGCTTCATGCCATACTGAGAAAAACTCACTAGGCTGTACTCAAACAAGCCACGGTTATCCGTCTTGAAATGAATTTCTCCATTTTCAGGCAAGATACGCTTGAAGGTATCCAGGAAGGTCTTGTAAGTCAAACGACGCTTTTCATGGCGTTTTTTAGGCCATGGATCTGAAAAGTTCAGATACAAGCGATCAATCTCACCGTCTTCAAAGTAGTCAGTCAAGTCAGAACCATCTACCCACAAGAGCTTGATATTAGGTACTCCAACTTCAAGCACCTTGTCCAAAGCGTAGCTCAAAACAGACTTTTGAATGTCAATCCCGATATAGTTGATGTCAGGGTTTTGCTTGGCCATACCTGAAACAAAGGCACCCTTTCCACTTCCAACTTCCACATGAATGGGATTATCATTGCCAAACAAGCCCCTCCATTTTCCCTTGGCTTCCAAGGGATTGAGGACCACATACTGGGGATTTGCCTCTAGTAATTCTGTCGCCCCTTTACGATTTCTAACTCTCATCTTCTCTTTCCATACTTGTCTCGGAAGTGACGCAAGCCATGAATCTCCCAATTGACATTTTCTAAATCTTGGTTCATATAATACTTGGAAATCTGGCTCAAGTAAGACAGTTGACCATACCAGTACAATTTACTTAATACCGTTTGATTGTACTTATAACCGTAGTAGGTCAACCATTCCTTCCACTGATGTTCTGGAATATAATGGCAGAGCATATGGGCCACATCAAACATGCGGTCAGTCAAGCGAACCGAATCCCAATCCACCAAATAAATCAAGCCACTGTCTGTCTCAATCCAATTACTATGTCGTACATCTCCATGGACAATGGTCGCATGGTCCTCTCTAAATCCTGGAATAGTCTGACGTAAATCAGCCATCACTTCACTGATAAAATGATTTTTACGCAAAGCATCTGGAGCCGTTTCCTGCCAAGACTGCAGTAAATCTACAGGTGTTTCCATGGCATACCCCAAACGACTCAACTGTGTCATCAACGGACGTGAGCGATGAAGGCGGGTTAAAATATTGACGATTTGCTTACGATTCATATCATAGGGGGTCAATATCTTGCCAGTCAACCATTCTTGAGCACACATATCACGCCCATCTGCCAAACGGCGACTCCATAATAATTGTGGAGCAATTTGTTCTCTAGCTAGACCAGGTAGGATTGGAGAGGTGTTCATTTTTACAAAGATACGCTTCCCATCAGGATAGCTACCCATATAAGCCTTGCCACTTTTCCCAGGTATGGGAGTCAGTGTTAGCTCATTATCACCCAAATCCATTTCTTTCCTCCGTATAAAGTTTCCTTACTATTCTACTAGTTTTTGGCCTATTCGTCAACCGCTCCACACCCGATTCTCAAAGAAAAGCATTTCGGGTAACTTCCTTATAACTCTTTCCTTTTGAGCGAAAATAAATAATCTGTAGACGTTTGTGATATTTGGCGTACGATGAATCTCTTAGGAGTTTTGCAATTTTCTGTATTTCTTCGTTTGTAAGTTTCATAACTACCATTATAAGATGTTTTTTTGATTTTAGGATAGTAGCAGCCGTGCTATGAGTCGTGTTCGTGTCCAAATCATGAATCAATTCGATAGAATATCTCATGAATACAAGGCTATTAAACGCTACTGGAAACTCATTCAGCAGGATAGTCGTAAATTGAGTGATAAACGATTTTATCGTCCTACTTTTCGTATGCACTTGACGAATAAAGAAATTCTAGACAAGCTTTTGAGCTATTAAGAAGACTTGAAACACCACTATCATCTCTATCAACTCTTGCTTTTTCACTTTCAGAATACGGAGCCTGACAAATTTTTCGGACTTATTGAGGACAATCTTAAGCAGGTTCATCCTCTTTTTCAGACTATCTTTAAAACCTTCCTCAAGGATAAAGAAAAGATTGTCAACGCTCTTCAACTACCCTATTCTAACGCCAAATTGGAGGCGACTAATAATCTCATTAAACTTATCAAGCGAAATGCCTTTGGTTTTCGGAACTTTGAAAACTTCAAAAAACGGATTTTCATCGCTCTAAATATCAAAAAAGAAAGGACGAAATTTGTCCTTTCTAGATCTTAGCTGACTTCAACCCACTACAGTTGACAAAGAGCCAAAAATTTTACGAAATGCTAAAATAATTATATTGTCTCACACAAAAACTAGATAATTCAAAAATTCACCTATCGACTATCTGTGTTTGACTACAAGATATAGAAAATCTATTATTTTGGGAGGTGACAATAAAAGTGAATAATGTAAAAATTTAGAATTTTCAACATAGCTAAAATTATCCAACATGGGTAATCTCCATAGCAACTTCATTTTTTAATAACATTTGCAGTCGTTCATTATCTATAAATCTTTCAACTCCATAAAAATCAAGTAAATATTGAGGAAATGCACTAAGTAACAATACTCGTTCAAGAGGTAATATAAAGTCGTTATACTGCTTTAAAAATATGTCTTTAGAATCTATAGTCCCCTCTTGAATAAATGAATTGATTTTTAAATAAAATAATATATAAGTTGTATAAAGAATCAAACTAAGCCAAATTTGATTTTTATCTTTCATTCTAATTTGAAATGGACCATTTTCTTTAATAAAAATCTTACACTCATCTTTAAAGTGAACATCGCTAAACACAGGGTATGTAATAAGATTAATACTATCACAATTTATAAATCTTTCATGAAAGTAATTATTGGCTTCCACCATAGGATAACTTAAAAAAAGTTTACCATTTTCGGTTGCATTATCAAATAAGTTTAACATCTCCTCAATTTTGTTATATATTTCGTTATATATTTTTTCTACATCTTTATCTTTTTTATCTTCTTTATAGTGTTGGGCATCTAAATCGAAAAAGAGATAAATTAAAGAGAAGTCCTCGCTAGTATATTCAAATTCCCCATCAGATAATTCACAAATATGTTCTACTGTTTGTTCATATTGGTTTTCTTTTAATTTATTATATAAGAAATAAATGTTTGTAGAAAAAATGACTATTTCATAATCAATTTTATGAGAAAAAAAGTCACTTTGAAAATTGCAAACCGATTTCACGAATTTTGTATCCGGTTTTTTGCCCTCAGTAATAAATAGTATTCTTTTAGTTTTTGACATCAGCAAAGAACCCTGTTCTGTACATTTTCTCTAAATTTTGTGTTTTTCTTATAACCATATCTGTTTTATTTGAAAGACTAGATATTTCATTATCTTCAATGATGTAATAACAATCTGGTCGTAATAAAGTATTAGACATATTAGTGGTATTATGTGTTGTTATAACTAATTGGAGAGATGGTATTTTTATTAATCTTTTAATAATTTCACGAGAAACATCATTATGAAAATATGCATCAAATTCATCCATAAAAACAAAACGAACTTCTTTTTCAAACGATAAATACCAATAAAAGAAAAGTGTTAGTGATCTAGTCCCTTTAGACATAATGCCCCAAAACTCTACTTCCTTGCCTGAGTCAAATTTCACATAAATCTGTTTTTCTCCATCAACCTCTTTTTCAAATAGATTATAATCTATACCTAAATCTTTTAAAAATTGATTATAGTTACTAAGGTTTCCAGTCTCAATAATTGCTGAGGCAATGGATTCCGAACCTGTTTTAAAACCTCTATACCTGTTTCCGTCCAGCGAATCAAAAGATAGCATTCTATTGACAAAATCCATAAAAAGTAAAAATACTTCAACATTTTTATCTGTCTTAGGATTTAATGCGGTATTATTCCTAATATATTTAACTAACGATAGATCCTCAGTATCAAAATCAAATGTTAGATGCTCGGTACCTTTCAAGGTTGCTTTTTCTCTCTCATTTTTTTGACGAGAGTCTATTACTGGAGTTCCATTAATCAAAACAATTTCTTCTACTAATCTTAGAAAGCTAGATTTCTTATATCTATATATAAGTTCATCCTTATCAAACTGAAAAGTATATTCAAATTCTGCTATATCTATATCACTGTCTAAATTTAAGTAATGTTTATCATATTCTTCTCTTCTAATATGTTTATCTGTCAAATGTGAAACTATATCCATAAGAGCCAAGCCTAAATTGGATTTCCCGCTGGCGTTATCTCCATAGATTAGTGAATCTTTAACAAGGTTATCTTGAATTGCATCAGTATTATATTCGTAATTCCCTGAGGTAAAATCGAAGATTAATTCATCTTTAAAATTCTTAAAACCTTTAACTTTAAATGTTTTAATCATGTTTCCTCCTTAGTGTAATTTTTTTACACCGACTCTATAATACTAAAGAATAATCCAATTGTCAAAGAATTTTAGCTATTTTCTAGAATCCAGCTTAGCATCAAAATCAAAGACAGGGAAATTCCTCTGCTGACTTCCGCCAAGTGTTGAACTCCTGCGCCAGAAGAAATAGCGAAGAAATGAATATAAACTAGCGTCTCAAGCAGACTTAGAAGAAAGATTTCAATGAAGAGCAAGAGTTGTTTCTTGCTTAACATCCCAAAAGAAATCATTTCAAACTGTCTAGCATAAGCGACACTCATCGAGGTTACAAGAAGACTTACAATAATCAGTGCAGGCTCATTTTGAAAAAAATCCCCATGGTTAATCGTATAAGGAACTGTAATGACGATTAGTAGTACTAAAAATCCAAAGCATAAGGCATGAAATTTATCAAAAAACTCTATAAAACTATCCTCCTCAACAAACAGACTTCCCTACAAGTCATCCTTTAGTTCTAGCCTTTCTAAAACAAACCATTTGAGTAACCAAAATCCGACCACATAACCACCCCCTAAGAAGATAGCCATTAAAGATAGCATGGGATTTAGGAAATAAAAGGCCACAACAGATACAAAGGTTAGCACAAAAACATTAAAAGCAATGGTGTCAGAAGCCAAGACCAGAATATAGGGTGTCAACCAGTCTAAGGTTTTGGAATCTAGGAAAAATAAGTGTTTATACATGATGACCTCCTCTTGCCAGACTGTGGACTAAGCGCAGATTAAGAAGAAAGCTCTTCCTCTACTTTTTATAATACTTCAAGCCCCAAATGAGCAGAAGCATGATAAGCAAGCAGAGAATAGCGCCAATGTAAGCGATTAGTTGTTGATAGGATTCTCCTGCTGTGATACCTCTATACAAACAGATAATAGACATAAAACCTGTTAAACCAATATACATGAGTTGATTGGTTCTAGGACTAACTAAATCATCATCTTCAAACTTTCTTATCCTCATTTCCCTAGTGAGGTAAACAGTGACCAAAATAGAAGCCAAATTAATAACCACTAAAAGAAATTGGAAAACCAATGAAAAAGTTAAAAACTGACGAGATAGAAATAGATAAGTAGATACAAGTAAGGGCAACTGACCTAGGAACAATCTTGCAAGAAAGATGTTCCGTTTTTTAGCAAGAAAAGTTTTCATTTCTTTGCTCCTTTCTTTTTAGTTAAAGCAAGATAGATTATAACCGCAATCATATAGGCTATAGTATAAAATAGCTGATACCAAATACTTTCCCTAAGCGGATAAAGAAAGATGGACATGATTAAATACAAAACGAAAATAATCAGTATTTTTTTCTTCATAAGATTTCCTCCTAAATGTATGCTTTATCTTAGTTGAGCTACAACCTTTACACTGCTAGTATAGCACTCATTTTGACCTTGGATCACTCAAATCATAAATGGTCATCAAAACATCTTGAATTGTTAAAAAATTTAAAAAGCAAGCATGAAAGACATACTTGCCCTTTACACCATATTGATACCAACTTAATTTGTAGATTTTTATCCTGCTATCACATATCATTTTAACAGGCGAAACAATATTAAAGAAACTCCACTGTAGATTAAACTAGCGATAAAAAATCTCTTTATCTAATTAGATCTATCTTTATTCTTCTTTGGAGATTTTAAAAATTTTTTCCTAATTAAAGAAGTAATAAAAGAAACAAACATACTAACAACAAAAGCAATAAGAAAACTTTTGAAATCCATAATTACCTCCAAGTACAGCTCCTCTACATACAAGCTCAAACCTTTAAGCAAGCATAATAGCCAATTGTAAAATTGTTTTTGCATTCACGAGGAATACCTCTTTTTACTTTCGTCCTATTACAACCTTAATAAGGTTAGTATACTACTATTTTTTAAAATTTTCCATCCAAATCACAAATGGTCATCAAAACATCTTGAATTGTAAAAAATTTAAAAAAGCAAGCATGAAAACATACTTGCCCTATGGGAATTTAACAATAATCGAAAACGATTCACCCTTACTTCCGTCTGTTCTCATAGATTCTCATGATTGCAACAAGGATACAGGCTGTCCCACCTGCCAAAGCCAGGAGGGTAATGATAATGTTGAGAATTTCAGGCGTCCTCTCTATTCTGTTGACAAGACGGACTAAAGACAATACTGTCAATAAGAGTAAAGCTACTGACCTTGTCCGAATTAATGAAGTCATTCGGTTCTCAACCGCATATAAGAATGATGGTAACATAACACAGGCTATAGCAATCACAAACAGGTTGCCCCCTGTTTCTTCTCCCTTGTTCACCACGGAAATCATGAGAAGATTCGATGCTATGATCAACGTAGAACAGATGATAAAAAAGGATTTCTTATTCATTTAATATACCTCATATACTATGGTAAAAGTCAAACTGGACAAAGACAAACTTTAACTGTTAGCTTCTGAAAATTGAAACATTGTTTTTTTCTTCCTCTTCGTCTTCTTTTCTTTTATTTTCTTTATAATCGTTCAGCATTTCAAAACCTTTATCAAAAGCAAAAAAACCTAAACCTAAAGAAAACGGCGCTCCGACTATTTCTATAACTTTTGCTCACCTTGGCCCAAAATCTTCTGAAAAATAAGCAAGCGCCCCGACGGCTACAACTGCTAAAATTAAAAAATATGCTCCAAAATCTGCACTTTCTGTTACTCTAGCTTTTTCTGTTCTACTATTCTTACTCATGATAATTTTCCCTTCATTTTCGATTTTCTACTTCAGCTAATACTAACTATTTACCATGCTTTTTTACCTATGCATTAACTACTATTTAATCCTATAAGAGTTGGTATTCCACTTTCGGCTACAACCTTAACAAGGTTAGTATACCACTATTCTTTGAAATTTTCCATCCAAATCATAAATAGTCATCAAAACATCTTGAGGCGTTAAAATAATCGAAAAAGAAAGTATTTCGGAAATACTTTACCTTTTACCATTCATTTCATATACAATTATAATCTTTTATATATAAAATAAATACACCTATTTTCTCACTCTTGTCTATAGGCAAATGTTAGCTATATGTTATTACAAACAAATAATATCATTGCCCCTGTTTACTATCTATTTTTATTTATGAATTTTTTGTTTCACTTTAATCATTATAGAAGCCATAAAAAATGCGACAGCTAGCCGAATCAGTTGGTAACTTTCTTCCTCTCCTGTTTTCGGTAATAATTTTTCATTCGAAGTAATAGATTTGCTTACATAATCAGTCCCCTTAACATCAGTTGAAGGAGTTTTATTTTCTTGAGCAACATCAAAAATAGGTTTGGGAGTTTCCAATTGATTCTTATTGTCTAACATTGCTAAATTGTCAGATTGAGTAGTTTTAGCTTCAGAAGTTGAGTTTGTACTCTCCACTTTCCCACTATTTTCACTATTAGAATTGGGATTAGCATTGGATATTTTCATTTCAGTTCTTTTTTCATCACTCATACCTTTGCTGTCACTTACAACTTTATCACTAATATTCATGCTGTCACTTCTAGTATTCTCATCACGGACACTTTCAGTTACTGTTTCCTCAGAAGATTTCACTGTCTCCGTTTGCTTAGGTGAGTTTCTCGAGTACATATAATCATACACCTGTTGTGCAGTTGCTCCGCCACCAACCCATCCAGATATCGGATGTCCATTTTTTAAATACAAAATTGTTGGTGTTCCTGGAATACCGACTTTTTTAAATAGAAACTCTCTCGCTTCCCCATCAAAATCCTTACCATCCAAATCATAATACTCTAACTTCTTTTCAATCAAGTTATTAAATTCTTTCAATTCAGGAGAAAATTGACGACAATGAGAGCAAGTTTTTCTACCAAAATAAATAGTATGTTCCAATTGATCCTCTGTAAAAGATTGACGTACAGCTTCAATATCTATCTTTTTAAAGTCCGTAACATTCTTCTCATACTCTTCTGGGGTTACAACAGAAGGTTTATGCTCCACCTTTTCCTTAGCCGATGGCAAATCTGGTGCCACAACAGAACTAGGATTCGTCTGGATAGATGAAGTAGTAGGCTGCTCTTCTGCATATACAACACCCGTAGTAATAGATGCAAATACAAGTGGTACAAGTAATAGCGATTTTATCTTTTGATTCTTCATAAGAATACTCCTTTACATTTGTTATCTTTATCTTACCTTATTTAAGATTACAAATTCATATAAATCTTAAATGGTCATCGAAACATCTTGAATTGCAAAAAAATTCATTATAAAAGGGTAAGTATTTCGAAAACACTTATCCCTTTATACTTCATTAAGCTCTACTTTTTATAATACTTCAAGCCCCACATAAGCAGAAGCATGATAAGCAAGCAGAGAATGTCACCAATATAAGCGATTAATTGTTGGTATAATTTTCCTGCTGTGATACTTCTATACAAACAAATAATAGACATCAATCCTGTCAAGCCGATGAATATAAGTTGATTGGTTCTAGGACTAACCAAATCATCATCTTCAAACTCTCTTATCCTAACAGTAACTAAGATAAAAACCAAGTTGATAATCACTCAAAGAAATTGGATGACAATATCGGCATCCAAATAGTGATAATAGCATCGTTTATTATCGGTCACAAGGTGTTTTGAAATAATTTCTTTTAGATTCAACTTTGTGAAGAGTTCTTTGAAGAGCAGAAGACCAGCTTGATTGGTCAGATTTCCACCATCGAAAGAAAAGTGTGATAAAGTATTGTTTTTCGTAGACTTATTTGATATACTGTGCATTGAAGTTTCCTTTGTTTTTATTTTTTGCACTTATATCATAAAGGAGAAACTCCTTTTTATCCAGTAAAAACAGCACCCAATAGGGGAAAAGAGAAAAGCATCTAGAATCCTTGGTTTCATATCGATTCTGGATGCTTTTTTGTGTTATTTATGAATAATCGGGTTTCTCTAATGTGGCCATAAAAACGAAGCTGCCGCTCCACCTGCTGCGCAAATCAAATAAATCTGAGGAGTTGGGAAAGGGATTGTCTCCATACAAAGCGAAATCCCCTCAACTGCACCGCCTACTCCACTTAAAAATCTGTCTGCAAGTTGTTTATCACCAGCTGTTATCGTTGTTAGTTTTTCATCAGGTAAAATGATGAAATTATTTACTGATTGTTCCATTATTTTCACACTTTCTTTGTTAAATTAATTTGGCTAGTAGATAAAAGATAGATTAAAACATTAAAAATAATGAAAACATGGCCATAGAATAAAATCATCTTCGCATCCAAACCAAGATAAAGTTTGAAAATCAAAAAGATGAGCAAAAGGATTTGAAACCATACCGTTTTTCCAAAAATAAATTTAAAGCGATTTTGAATGTCTGCTTCCTTGATTTTTACCGCCAAACCTTTATTAGTAAGAAGGAAAACTCCTGCTTCAAACAAGCCACTGTAGAGAACAAGCCACCCAATCGATACATTAGAGATTTTCAAAAATGTCCCTAAAAGAATATCCAACGTACTACTCAAGAAAATAACAAGAAATAACCTGTATCTCATATAAATCACCTCCTTTTACTACTATAGTAAATTGAATCTAGCATCGCACAATGTCGTTTTTAAAGCATTTTTAGAAATTGCTTTAAATCTCTTAATCAATTTGTTACTATTATATTTTAATCTGCTATATCCCTAAAAATTTAACTTGCCCTCAAAGCTCCCCAAACTGCTGTACAGAACTGTGCTCCTAAAATCCCTCCAGCAAAAGTTCCCACAACTGGGATAACACTCCCCAGAGCTGCACCTCCTATTGTACAAATTCCCAATGCTTGAACAACTTCTCCAGCCCCTACTTCATCTCCACCTTCAACGCAAGCAAGCATTTCATTATCCATAACAGAAAATTGTGACATTGTTTTTGTATTCATGATGAATACCTCCTTTTTATTTTTAATTTTTGTCTTGTTGCAACCTTGACAAGTTTAGTATATCACCGTTTATTAATTTTTTTCATCCAAATCTTGAATTGTCATCGAAACGTCTTAAATTAGCTTTTTTATTTAAAACCACCTCTAAATTTTTTTTAAAGATAATTTCTAATCACTTTTTTACCATTCAGGAAGTTTCAATGACTATTCAAGATTTCATAAAATATGAACCTATTTTTATGACATAATATACCTATCTACTATATGAAAGGAATTGCCAATGACTTCTTATAAACGTACATTTGTTCCTCAAATAGATGCTAGAGACTGCGGTGTTGCTGCCTTAGCCTCGATTGCTAAATTCTATGGTTCAGATTTTTCTCTAGCTCACTTGAGAGAACTTGCAAAGACCAATAAAGAAGGAACGACTGCTCTTGGCATTGTAAAAGCCGCTGATGAAATGGGCTTTGAAACAAGACCTGTTCAAGCAGATAAAACGCTATTTGACATGAGTGATGTCCCCTATCCATTTATCGTTCACGTTAACAAAGAAGGAAAACTCCAACATTACTATGTTGTCTATCAAACAAAGAAAGACTATCTGGTTATTGGTGATCCTGACCCTTCTGTAAAAATCACCAAAATGTCAAAAGAACGCTTTTTCTCTGAATGGACTGGAGTAGCTATTTTTCTAGCTCCCAAACCTAGCTATCAACCCCATAAAGATAAAAAGAATGGTCTACTAAGCTTCCTTCCTCTGATTTTCAAACAAAAATCTCTCATTGCTTACATTGTTCTCTCAAGCTTATTGGTCACGATTATCAATATAGGTGGTTCTTATTATCTTCAAGGAATCTTGGATGAATACATCCCAAATCAGATGAAATCAACTTTAGGAATCATCTCAGTTGGTCTGGTTATTACCTATATCCTCCAACAAGTCATGGGTTTCTCCAGAGATTATCTCCTAACTGTTCTGAGTCAGAGATTAAGTATTGATGTGATTTTATCCTATATTCGCCATATTTTTGAACTTCCTATGTCTTTCTTTGCAACACGTCGTACAGGAGAAATCATTTCACGGTTCACAGATGCTAACTCTATTATAGATGCCTTGGCCTCTACCATTCTTTCTCTTTTTCTGGATGTTTCTATTCTGATTCTTGTAGGAGGCGTCTTACTGGCACAAAACCCTAATCTCTTCCTTCTTTCTCTTATTTCTATTCCTATATACATGTTCATCATCTTTTCTTTTATGAAGCCTTTCGAAAAAATGAACCATGATGTCATGCAAAGTAATTCTATGGTTAGCTCTGCCATTATCGAAGATATCAACGGGATTGAAACTATAAAGTCGCTCACGAGTGAAGAAAATCGCTATCAAAATATAGACAGCGAATTTGTAGATTATTTGGAAAAATCCTTTAAGCTCAGTAAATATTCTATTTTACAAACGAGTTTAAAGCAGGGAACAAAATTAGTTCTGAATATCCTTATCCTATGGTTTGGCGCTCAATTAGTCATGTCAAGTAAAATTTCTATCGGTCAGCTGATTACCTTTAACACACTTCTTTCTTACTTTACAACTCCTATGGAAAATATTATCAACCTCCAAACCAAACTCCAATCTGCGAAGGTCGCTAATAACCGTTTGAACGAAGTCTATCTAGTCGAATCTGAATTTCAAGTTCAAGAAAACCCTGTTCATTCACATTTTTTGATGGGCGATATTGAATTTGATGACCTTTCTTATAAGTATGGTTTTGGACGAGATACCTTAACAGATATTAATCTCACGATTAAACAAGGAGATAAGGTTAGCCTAGTTGGAGTTAGTGGTTCTGGTAAAACAACTTTAGCCAAAATGATTGTCAATTTCTTTGAACCCTACAAAGGACATATTTCCATCAATCATCAGGATATTAAAAACATTGATAAAAAAGTCTTGCGCCGTCATATTAATTACCTACCCCAACAAGCCTATATCTTTAATGGATCTATATTGGAAAATTTAACCTTGGGCGGTAATAATACGATTAGCCAAGAAGATATTCTAAGAGCTTGTGAATTAGCTGAAATCCGTCAAGACATTGAAAGAATGCCTATGGGCTATCAAACTCAGCTCTCTGATGGAGCTGGTCTATCAGGAGGACAAAAGCAACGAATAGCCCTCGCTCGTGCTCTTTTAACTAAATCTCCTGTTTTAATACTAGATGAAGCTACTAGCGGTCTTGATGTCTTGACTGAGAAAAAAGTTATAGATAATCTTATGTCCCTAACTGATAAAACCATTCTCTTTGTAGCCCATCGTCTCAGTATAGCCGAACGAACCAACCGTGTCATTGTTCTTGACCAGGGGAAAATCATTGAAGTTGGTAGTCACCAAGAGTTAATGCAGGCGCAAGGTTTCTACCATCATCTATTCAATAAATAAGGAGAATGTCATGAATCCTAATCTTTTTAGAAGCGTCGAGTTTTATCAGAGACGTTACCATAACTATGCGACAGTATTAATCATACCTCTTTCATTACTGTTTACTTTCATCTTGATTTTCTCCCTCGTTGCCACAAAAGAAATTACTGTCACTTCCCAAGGAGAAATCACCCCTACAAGTGTCATTGCATCCATTCAGTCAACCAGTGATAATCCTATCCTTGCTAATCATTTAGTGGCAAATCAAGTAGTTGAAAAAGGTGACTTACTCATCAAATACTCTGAAACAATAGAAGAAAGTCAGAAAACTGCCTTAGAAACTCAATTACAAAGACTTGAGAAGCAAAAAGAAGGACTTGGAATTTTGAAGCAAAGCTTAGAAACAGCGACTGATCTTTTTTCTGGCGAGGATGAATTTGGCTACCATAATACCTTTATGAATTTTACTAAACAAGCTCATGATATTGAACTGGGTATCACAAAGACTAACACTGAGGTTTCAAATCAAGCTAATCTTGCCAATAGCAGTTCATCAGCCATCGAACAAGAAATTACAAAAGTTCAACAACAAATTGGAGAATATCAAGAGTTGAGAGATGCTATCATAAATAAAAGGGCTCGCTTACCAACTGGCAATCCACACCAGTCAATTTTGAATCGTTATCTTGTAGCCTCACAAGGACAAACACAAGGAACTGCAGAGGAGCCGTTTTTATCTCAAATTAATCAAAACGTTGCAAGTCTTGAATCATCTATCGCAAGCCTCAAAATTCAGCAAGCTGGTATCGGAAGTGTAGCAACTTATGATAATAGTTTAGCAACCAAAATTGAAGTACTCCGCACTCAGTTTTTACAAACAGCTTCTCAGCAACAACTAACCGTGGAAAATCAATTAACAGAATTAAAAGTACAACTAGATCAAGCAACACAGCGTTTGGAAAACAATACCTTAACCGCCCCAAGTAAAGGTATCGTTCATCTGAACAGCGAATTTGAAGGTAAAAATAGAATTCCAACTGGTACAGAAATTGCTCAAATATTCCCTATCATCACAGATACAAGAGAAGTACTAATCACTTACTACGTATCTTCTGACTATCTACCTCTACTGGATAAAGGACAAACTGTAAGATTAAAACTGGAGAAGATTGGAAATCACGGCATTACCATCATCGGTCAACTTCAGACAATTGATCAAACTCCTACCAGAACAGAGCAAGGAAATCTCTTTAAATTAACCGCTCTTGCAAAACTATCTAATGAGGATAGTAAACTCATCCAATACGGCTTACAAGGTCGCGTCACTAGTGTAACTGCAAAGAAAACATATTTTGATTATTTCAAAGATAAAATTTTAACCCATTCTGATTAATTTTCAGATAACACTCTATAACTATTTATTATCTTATCAAAAAGGAGAATTGTAACATGGATAAGAAGCAAAACCTAACTTCATTTCAAGAACTAACAACTACCGAACTCAACCAAATTACAGGTGGAGGATGGTGGGAAGATATCTTATACGACCTTAATATAATTAAGCATAACAATACGAAAGGACTTCATCATCCAATACAACTATAAAAAATAAGACCGAGTAACAAGAACTCTCGGTCTTATTTTTTCATCATTCTGTAGGTATCATAGTAAGCACCTGACGAAAGACTTGATTTTGGCAGGTAGTATTTAAACTGGCATTGGGATAACTTTCCACAATCTTCATAACGGTATAGAGACCGACACCTCTCTCCTCCCCTTTAGAACTAACTCCAAAGGAGAAAATCTCAGAAATATCTATCCCCTCTTCTTTGATGGAATTTTCGATGATGAAGGTCTCCTGTGCTCCATTTTTTAAAAAGGCGATTGAAACATGAGGTTGACTAGCCTCTGCACTGGCTTCAATAGCGTTGTCACAAAGGATAGACACAATGGTTAGAAAGTCAAGCAAGCTCATCCCCTCGACCTGAATCTCCTCAGGAACTTCGACATTAAATACAATGTTCTTATCTCTGGCTTTTAGAAATTTCCCTGCTAGAAGACTTTTGAGGGCACGGTCACGAACATTTACCAATCGTCCAAGGTCATATTTATTATCCTGCAATTTTTCACTAGAATCCTTTAAGACCGAATCGTAGACCTCTTTTATCTGCTCCATATCCTCCTCTTCAATGCCCAGACGTAAGCTGGTCAAGAGGTTGGTGTAGTCATGGCGAAAGCTCCGTACTTCCTTGTAAAGTTCCTCTATCTGCCGACTATAGCGTTCCATATCTCTATAGCGCAAGGCCTGCTCTTGGTCCAGTCTCTCACGGAGTTTGTCCTTCAAATAGGTATCCAATTTCTTGATAACCCCCATAAAAAAGAGGAGGTAAAAGACTAGGATGAGATGGCGAATAGTCTTTGATTGAATACCTTGCTCATATTCAAAGTAAGACAGAGTTTGTATCACCAAATAGTAAGCCCCCATTATCCAGTTAATTTTAGTCAGGGACTTTTGAAAGGCTTTATCTAGAATCTCCCTTCTCAAGCTAGTGAAATCATAGTCCAACCATTTCAAAAAGGCTAGAGAAATGAAGAAATTGAAAATTATTATACACAACCAAATCAAAGAGTAATCATCATGTACTTGCCCTTGTCCCAAAAATGGAAGCACAAAATAAGAAAGACCTCTATAAAAGAGATTCACCAATATCATTGGAAAGAGACCATAAAAGAAAAGGAGTTTTTTAGGGATCCCTCTTAACAATAAGAAAGACAAGCCTATGCCGTACAAGGGAGTCGTGAAATAAGATAGGTAAGTATTTCCTACTATATGGCTAATCATTACAAAAACAAAGGCCAACAGTATCCTAAAAAGAAAGGCCTTAAAAATCCTCTCAAAAGTGAGACCAATTCCATCTACCTTAAAGAAAATGACAATTTCTAGCCCATTAGTAATAAGTATATATAATAATATCCAAGCAATATTCATAAACTCTCCTAGCTCAGTGTAATTTATTGATGGCTTCAGACACTTCCCTGACCTTATAACGCGCGATCAGACAACTTCCACCATTGGGAAAGAAAAGGAGTTTTTCTTTCTTATCCAAATGCACCACATTTGCAGGATTGATGAGAAAGGAGCGGTGGCACTGCAAGAGACGGGGTTCCTGCTTAAAAACCTCCTCTAAACTCGCTGTAAATTCCAGCCTGTCTGTCTTGGTATAGAGAATAACACGATGGGCTCTGGGAGACGTTTCGAGATAGTAAACCTCTTTAAAAGGATACTGGAATTGGGCAAATTTTGATTTAAAGTAAAAGCAATCTTCCGCCAGACTTTTACTATCTTGACCATTGGCATAGAGAAGGGCTGTCTCAATACGAGATTCAAACTCCTCTGCTGAAAGGGCCTTATCAATGTAGTCCAGAGCAGACACCTGATAGCGAAAGGACAGGGGCATAAACTCCGAGTGAGTCGTCACAAAGACAATCAGGGCATAGGGGTCTCGATCCCGAATCTTTCTAGCCACTTCCAGACCCTTCATCTCCTCATTTCGAATCTCAATATCCAAAAAGAATAGCTGATGAGCTCCCTTCTCATGCACCTCTGCTAGCAGTTGATCTGGCTTGCCAAAGACCTCAAAAGAGCTAGGAATGATATGATGTTCCTTCAAAAGTTTCTCAATCGTCGTTTCAATCCTAGTCTGTTGGGAAAAATCATCTTCTAAAACAAATATTCTCATCTTCTTACTCTCCTTCTTTCAACCATTTTTGACGAATTTCTCTATAGCGACGTCTGGCATACTTGACAGCGTATTGACCTTCTTCTCCAAGAAAAAGGATTCTTTCTTGAAAATCAATCGATTTTAATTTATCAAGATTAACCAAACAATTTCGATGACATCTCATCAAGGTTTCCCCATATTGGTTCTCAAGATTACTTAAATTTTGAACCATATTAAAACTAGCTTCTTTTGTAACAATCTGTACGGTATGGGCTTTAGTTGGATGTGCTTGGATATAGTAGATATCGTCGACGTTTACTTTATAGACTGTTTTCTGTGTCTGAATAATCATATGTTTCATTGGATTCTCCTCCTAAGAAAAGAATAACAGAAAAGTTCTCACACAAGCGCACCCGATCCTAAACAGTCTTTGAAAACTCCTAAAAGGACTATTTTTCTACAACATCATGATGAGCTTACAACTATTTTATCATAAAATTCACTCAGCGCAATTCAAGACATTTCAAGGACAATTAAAGATTTGAAGGTGAAAAAGGAGATAAAAGTGATAGACTATGATTATAGAAAGACTATGTTTGCAACAACTTTAAAAATCATCAAAAAAGGAGGGGTGCATATGATTTATTCACATCCACCATGATTAACACCCTATAAATATACTCTATTGCAATTGACGTAAATATAACAAGGAGAAAATTATGGCCAAGTCAAATAAAACAAAACAATTAACATCAATCGAACTTTCTCATATAAATGGCGGTAGTATTCCATATGGATGGTATTCTCCGTTTCATATGATTAGCGATAATGTACTATGTAGAAATGGATATTCATATAATAAAGCTAATCTTGATAATGGTAAATGTATCATTGATTGGGGCAACATAGTTGGCAATGTTGCTAATAATATAGGTGCCTCACTAGGAGATTTACACAATCCCTTACCTTAAAACATAAATTATATAGGAGGTCACGTAAATGACAGACCCAATTAAAACTGCTCAGGCACTGATAACTGACTTAAACAAAGCCTACCAAGCATGCAGACAGGCAACCGCTGACGACGTCCGCTTTCAGGAGCAATTAAACTCTATTCTTGGCTTTCTAGCCAAGGCTGAGACAGTGGATAATCGAGTCTTGATTGAACTGGAAAAATTTTACCAGACTTCCAGTCTTCTCATGGGACTCAGCACTCTTGATCCAGATGCCCCTACCCGCGCCGCTTGGCGGGCCTATGACCGCTTCCACTTTGACCAGGTCAAGACCAAATTGAGTCTCTACGGACCAACCATTATCCTGTAGAAAATAAAAGAAGTTGAGACAAACTGAACTCAACTTCTTTTTTAGTGTCATATAGGCAATGTTAGTCCTGCATCTGACGTTTGACCTGATAAGGCAAATACAAGACTAATAAAACCAAACCAGCTCCTAGTAAGGCTAGAAGGGCTAGTTTTTCTCGGAAGGTAATCAACCCAACAACTAATTCCACAAGTAAAACAAAACTGGTCAATCCTCGGACTACCGCCTGCAAACCTTTTTCCTTTTGCCCCTTGTCCAGTGGAAAGAGTTGGGTCAAATACTGGTAGTCAAAGGCGTGATAGAGGGCCAGCAACTGGAAGAGCAAAAGGTAGTTAAAGAACACTACCACTGCTGTCGCAATCCAGGCTTGCTCGATAAAGACCTGCGCCAGCAAGGAAAGTAGGAGCAGACGGAGATTGAGGGCAAAGAGGTCTCCATTTCGCAGATAAGAACGCAGATAGAGATTTTGCCAAATCTTTCCAGGTACCTTCTGAACAACCTTTAGGATAAAGTCCAGATAGGCACGACGCTTGACGCTGTTTGAAATTCCCTTTACCTGCGTAAAGAGGGCAAAGAAACGAAGCAAGACTTGCTTACGCTTGCTTTCTTGGGAAATAACATAGTCCCAGTCCAGTCTATTTTCAGTGAAAAATTTGCTGGCCTTTTGACGAAAGAGGAAATATTTTCCTACCCCCAATAAAAGCACATAGACCAGAAAAACAGGCAAGCCATAACCCATGGCTAAAAATAAGGGCGCAAATAAAAGCAAGAAAAGGGTCTGGACAAAGAGCCAAAAGACTAGGGCAATGCCAGTTTGACGCTTGAGGTGGAGCTTGATTTCCTCTTCTCCAACTAAGAGAAAGAGCTTGTCTGGAGCCTCCATATAGGTGGCAATTCCTCCCCAAAGCAAAAGTAAAACAGACGTAATTCCTACAAACAAAAGGATAGGCCAATGATTTTCAGGAAAATGTTGCAGGAGTTGGCTGTACTGGTAGGCTAGAAAGCCCAGCAGGACAAGCAGGAACAAGACAAAGTGGTCATTGAGAACATAGCGCAGATAACCAATACACTCCTTACGAAAAGCCTGCTTTCTCTTTAAAAACAAGTCTTTCATAGCCCCTCCTCTTTGGTCAGAGCCAAGTAAATATCATTCAAACTAGCCTCAGGCATGTCAAAGGCTTCGCGCAGTTGCAGGAGATTCCCCTTGGCACGCACCTCTCCCTTGTGGAGAATGACAAAGGCATCACACATCTTCTCCGCCGAATCCAGCACGTGGGTACTCATGAGAATGGACTTGCCCTTTTGCTTTTCCACTTCCAAAAGCTGAATCAAGTCTGCAATAGCCAACGGATCAAGACCAAGGAAAGGCTCATCCACGATGAAAAGACTTGGATCCACCACAAAAGCACAGATAATCATGACCTTCTGCTTCATCCCTTTGGAAAAATGAACAGGGAACCAGTCCAATTTCTGATCCAGACGGAACATTTTTAGCAAGGGCTCTACTCGATCAAAAGCTACTTTCTGCTCAATACCATAAGCCATGGCAACCGTTTCAATATGCTCTCTGAGGGTTAATTCCTCATACAGGCTAGGTGTCTCGGGAATGTAACCAATCTGCTTGCGGTAGCTAGTCGCATCTTCTTGCAGGGTCAGGCCATTGATATTGATGGAGCCACTATAAGGTGTCAACAGACCGATAATCTCATTGATTGTCGTTGATTTTCCAGCACCATTGAGACCAATCAAACCGACCAACTGCCCACTTTCAACAGTAAAGGACACATCTTTCAAGACAGGGACATGGACATAGCCACCTGTCAGGTTTTTAATTTCTAACATATTTTCTCCAAATCTGGTATAATGTAGCTATATTATATCAAAATTCAATACAGTAGAGGTAGATTTTATGTCAGATTGCATTTTTTGTAAAATCATCGCAGGGGAAATTCCTGCTTCAAAAGTATATGAAGATGAGCAGGTTCTTGCCTTTCTTGATATCTCTCAAGTGACACCAGGACACACCTTGGTCGTACCAAGAGAACACTATCGCAATCTTTTAGAAATGGACGCTACCAGCGCTAGCCAACTCTTTGCCCAAGTACCAAAAGTAGCTCAAAAAGTCATGAAAGCTACCAAGGCTGCTGGTATGAATATCATTGCCAACTGTGAAGAAGTCGCAGGACAAACCGTCTTTCATACCCACGTTCACCTTGTACCTCGCTACAGTGCTGACGATGACCTCAAGATTGATTTTATCGCCCACGAACCAGACTTTGACAAACTTGCTCAAGTCGCTGAAACCATCAAAAACGCCTAAGGAGTTGCCATGAAATTATCCAATCTACTGCTATTTGCAGGAGCTGCAGTCGGAAGTTATCTGGTCACAAAAAATCGCCAAACCATCACAGATGAAGTCTTGAATACCACTGACCGCGTTCAAGCTATCAAGGACGATGTGGATATTATCCAAAACAGCCTGCAAATCATTGACCAGCAAAAAGAACTCATCAAGGAATACCAAGAAGACCTAACTTACAAGTTTAAGGTCTTGGAAAAGGATATCCAGACCAGACTAGCTGTCATCAAAGAAACACAGGAAATTGAAGATAAGTAAAAAGAGCCACTCAGCTCTTTTTTAAAAGGTAAACAAGTTATATCCCATCAACTATACATCATAATTTAGGCAACTCATTCACCATGTCACAACTAAATCGAAGACTTTCCGCCGTAATGAAAACACCTGAAACAGCTTGGTTTCAGGTGTTCGGAAACTTTGAGACCTAGGCCCAAAGTTTAGGTATGGAACTTCGGAAAAGGTCGCTACCGTCCGTCATTACTTAAGGAAAGTCTTAAAAAATCTATAAACAAAAAGAGCCCAACGGCTCTTTTTACTTTTATTCTCCTTCAAAGGCATCTTTAATATGGTCAAAGAAGCCCTTTTTCTTTGGATTGACTTTTAAATCACCAGCAGCTGCGAATTCTTTCAAGGCTGCTTTTTGGCGGTCGTTCAAGCCTGTCGGAGTCACAACATTAACGGTAACGTATTGGTCACCAACTGCACCGCCACGAAGACTTGGAGCTCCTTTACCACGTAGACGGAATTTCTTACCAGTCTGAGTTCCCTCTGGGATAATCAATTCAACATCACCGTGAACCGTTGGGATATCAACTGTATCACCAAGAGCCGCTTGGACAAAGTTGAGGTTGAGATTGTAGAAGATAGTGGTTCCTTCACGTTCAAACTTGTCGCTGGCTTCCACAGAAACTACTACATACAAGTCACCGTATGGTCCACCGTTAAAGCCTGCTTCACCCTGACCAGCTAGACGAATTTGTTGACCTGTTTCCACACCAGCAGGGATTTTCACATGTACGCTATGAGCTTGTTTTTCATGCCCTGTTCCGTGACAGGTTGTACATGGATCTTTGATTTCTTTTCCACGACCGTGACAGACATCACAGGTTACTTGGCGACGCATCATACCAAGAGGAGTTTGTGTATCAACGTTAATGACACCAGCACCATGACAGCGTCCACAAGTGACTGGACTTGTTCCTGGTTTAGCACCAGAGCCATTACATGTACGACAGCTTGCTTCACGATTGTACTTAACTTCTTTTTCAGCTCCAAAAATAGCTTCTTCAAAGGTCAAATTCACACGGTATTGGAGGTCATCCCCCTGACGAGGAGCATTTGGATTGCGTGAAGTACCGCCTCCACCGAAGAAGCTTGAGAAAATGTCCTCAAAACCACCGAAGCCACCTGCCCCATTGAAACCGCCAGCTCCACCACCGAAGCCTCCAAAGCCACCATTGGCACCAGCCGCACCATATTGGTCATAGGCAGCCCGTTTTTGATCGTCACTCAAAGTTTCATATGCTTCTTGAACTTCCTTGTACTTTTCCTCAGCACCAGGCTCCTTGTTGATATCTGGGTGATATTTTTTCGAAAGCTTACGATAAGCCTTTTTGATCTCGTCTGCCGAAGCGTTTTTTGACACCCCCAGACGATCATAAAATTCAGTATTGTTCATACAAGATACCAAGACCGTAAAATTCGACTGAAAAATAGGAAATCTGACGCTGGAGCGATGCTCCTAGGCAGATTTATCTTTTTTCCGAGAATTTAGGTCGGGTTCAATTCCTTTCTTTTATATTGAGTCAAAAATTTGGGAACCCGTGTTCAGTTGCGAACACTCTTTGTTCCTTTCTATAATTTTCATGTAAATATTTAGAGGTTGTTTTCTATACTCTGCTTCACTTGATTAAACTCTTCATCTGATAGAGTAAATATCAAATCCTCTTCAGCATACTCGTTCTGTTCTTTAAAATAGTTGTCCGTATTCTCTGCCAACCCTAAACCGAAAATCACTTTTCTTGCAAACTCTTGATGTGCAAAACCAATAGCCGTAATGATTTGTTTATCTTGGACAAGAACTTTCGGTTGGAAATTCTCACGTGGAAGAAATTCAAAATAGTCAAAGAAGTTTTGCCAAATTCCACCTGTAAATTTCGTGTCGTTCAACAAGCCTGCTTTCGCCAATAAAAGAGGCGCTGAAGAAATGGCTGCAATTAGGATATCTTGCTCATTAAGACTTCTCAAAAACGAGATCAATTTCTCATCTTGTAGAGTAGGACCTATACTTACCATTCCTGGCAAAATCACACAAGAATAATCTTCTATACGGATCTGATCCAATGTTTTCATCGGTTGACAGGACAAACCATCCTCAGAGACCACCATCGAATTCTCAGAAGCTACATAATCAATCGTGATATCAAAAGACAGAGCTAAAGTACTCGTTAAAGTGGTTATCTCATAAAGAGAAAAATTAGGATAAATGATACAAAGTACTTTTTTCATACGCAACATCCTCTATTTTATCGAAAAACAGAGGCTGGGTTGCAACCTCTGGATTTCTTCCTATCATTACGACGTTCGAGTTTTAAAAATCAAACTAGTAATGCTAAATCGAGCACTCCCTAACCTCTTGGTGAAAAAGACAAATCTTCCTAGAAACTAAAGTTTCTGCGTCAGATTTCCTATTTTCACTGTGAGGTTTTAACGGGCTTTTCATCTTACTTTTCAGTAAACTCTCCGTCTACGACGTCATCGCCTGCGTTTCCTGTTGCTTGTGCACCTTCTGCTCCTGCTTGAGCTTGTTGGGCTGCTGCGGCTTGTTCGTAGAGTTTAACAGCAAGTCCTTGAGCTTTTTCGTTAAGAGCTTCCAATTTAGCTTTCATGTCTTCAAGGTTACCTGATTCTTGAGCTTTCTTAAGATCATCAAGAGCAGCTTGGGCAGCGTCGCGTTCTGCGTCGAAGCCTTTGCCTTCAGTTTCCTTGATTGTCTTTTCAGTCGCAAAGATTGCTTGGTCTACTTCGTTACGAAGGTCAACTTCTTCTTTACGTTTCTTATCTGCTTCAGCGTTAGCTTCTGCATCTTTCATCATGCGGTCGATTTCTTCGTCAGTCAAACCTGAGTTCGATTGGATCACAATAGTTTGTTCTTTTTGAGTTCCAAGGTCTTTGGCCTTAACAGATACGATACCATTTTTATCAATGTCAAATGTTACTTCGATTTGTGGGATACCACGAGGTGCAGCTGGGATATCTGTCAATTGGAAACGTCCAAGCGTCTTGTTATCTGCTGCCATTGGGCGTTCCCCTTGAAGAACGTGGATATCAACGGCTGGTTGGTTGTCTGCTGCTGTTGAGAAGACTTGTGATTTAGATGTTGGAATTGTTGTGTTGCGGTCGATGAGTTTTGTAAATACTCCACCCATTGTTTCGATACCAAGTGACAATGGTGTTACGTCAAGAAGGACAACGTCTTTGACATCGCCAGTAATGACACCACCTTGGATAGCCGCACCCATAGCAACTACTTCGTCAGGGTTTACTGATTTGTTTGGTTCTTTACCAGTTTCAGCCTTAACAGCTTCAACAACGGCTGGGATACGAGTTGAACCACCAACAAGGATCACTTCGTCGATTTCTGACAAGCTCAAACCTGCATCTGAAAGGGCTTGACGAACTGGAGTTTTCGTACGTTCAACAAGGTCACGAGTCAAATCGTCAAATTTAGCACGAGTCAAAGTCATTTCCAAGTGAAGAGGTCCAGCCTCACCAGCAGTGATAAATGGCAAGCTGATTTGAGTTGAAGTTACACCAGAAAGGTCTTTCTTCGCTTTTTCAGCTGCATCTTTCAAACGTTGCATTGCCATCTTGTCAGTAGACAAGTCAATACCGTTTTCTTTCTTGAATTCTGCTACCAAGTGGTCAATGATTTTTTGGTCAAAGTCGTCACCACCAAGTTTATTGTCCCCTGCAGTTGACAATACGTCGAAGACACCGTCACCCAATTCAAGGATAGAGACGTCGAATGTACCACCACCAAGGTCAAATACCAAGATTTTTTCTTCTTTGTTAGTCTTGTCCAAACCGTAAGCAAGAGCTGCTGCTGTTGGTTCGTTGACGATACGTTCTACTTCAAGACCAGCGATTTTACCAGCGTCTTTTGTTGCTTGACGTTGAGCGTCGTTGAAGTAAGCTGGAACTGTGATAACTGCTTTAGTCACTTTTTCACCAAGGTAGTCTTCAGCGTAGCCTTTCAAGTATTGAAGGATCATAGCTGAGATTTCTTGTGGAGTGTATTCTTTTCCGTTAGCAGAAACTTTTTCAGAAGTTCCCATCTTAGATTTGATAGAGATAACCGTATCTGGGTTTGTAACTGCTTGACGTTTTGCAGCATCACCAACGATGATTTCGCCGTTTTTGAATGAGACTACAGATGGAGTTGTACGGTTTCCTTCTGGGTTTGCGATGATTTTGCTTTCAGTTCCTTCAAGAACTGCTACTGCTGAGTTTGTTGTACCTAAGTCAATACCGATAATTTTAGACATGTGTTTTTCTCCTTAAATTTTATATTCTATTTTTCTTTTTGATACTCTTCTTAAGTGGCGGCGCCGTCAGAGCTTGACTTCGTCAATCTCTTTGACTAAACTTTGAGCCTAAGGTCTAAAAGTTTACGCAAATAGCGCCACGGCGAAGAGTATCGTCTTTGGTTCGCTTCGCTCACTATTGCAAAGCTGAACTACTTTTTATCTTTCTTTCATAGTTTATTGTCGTTTCGGACAAGTTCTTATTTTTTAGGTGTCAATGTAATAACAATCACCACTTTATCCCACTCCAAAATCTTCTGTTTCAAAGTTCTATTTGGATAAGCTTTATAATTAATTTCATAAACACTACCACCATTTAGAGTGATTTCACCCCATTGTTTAAGCCCTTCAAAATATTCCAGCCTTTTTTTCTCAGTTCGTTCAAACTTAAAAACTGTTTTCTGACTTTGATAATTCCAATTGTTTTTTGAAGCTCGTTTTCTAGTCGTAAAAAGATTTTTTAAGAGCCCCCAAAAAAGACGTAAAACTGGGTAAACAATCAATAACCATAATAACACTACTGCTATTAGCACTATTACTGTTACTGGACCATATTCCTTTATCAATTGGATTAATAAACTTATTTGTTCCATCTATTCCTTTCTAATTATACACCACAACCATAGCCGGTCTTAGGATACGGTCATGGAGTTTGTAGCCTTTTTGGAAGACTTGTGCGATGGTGTCTGCTGGATGTTCGTCATCTGCTGGCATGGTTTGAATAGCCATATGGTAGTTATGGTCAAATTCACCGTCAGCTGCGATTTCTTCGATTCCTTCTTCTTTCAAAGCGTGAATCAAGCTTTCTTGCACCATTTCCAAGCCCTTCTTCACATCATCTGTCAAACCTTCAACTGCGAGTGCACGCTCAAGGTTATCCAAAGAAGGGAGAATCGCTTTTGCCAAGTCCTGGCTGCGATAACGTTGCAAGTTTTGACGCTCTTCATTGGCACGGCGTTGGATATTTTGCATTTCTGCATGAGCGCGAAGGTATTTATTTTCGAACTCATCCGCACGTTCATTTGCCAAGTCCAATTCAGACTTCTCAGGAGTTGCTTCTTCAACTGTTTCCACAACTTCCTCTTCTTGAACTTCTTCTACTTCTTCATTTTTTATATCTTGGGCCATTTTCGCCTCCTTTAATGATTTCAATCTTAATGTACTTCGTAATGATTACTGCTGAGATAGCGGTAAAAATCTGTCAACTTCATGGTCAAAACACGGTTGACCACATTGACCTGATTGATTAACTGCTGGTAATCCAGATTGACCGGACCGATAATCGCTAGAATTCCAACTCCCCGATAAGGAATGAGAAACTTGCTACTAATCACCGCTAGGTCAGCTAGACAGGACTCTTGACTGTCCGCAACACGGACATTTTGCATCTGATCTTCATGCAGACCCTCACGAATCTCCAAGGCCACCTTTTGCGGCTGATCAAAGAACTGATAGGCTGCTAGATTGGCAAAATTCAAGAGATTGACCTTGCCCGCCACCACAATATTTTCGTCGAACATTTCCTTAAAGATGTGTTCAAAGAGATCGATAACATTGTCCGTTGTTGTGAAGTAACGCTGGATAATCTGCGGAATCTCCGTCCGAATCTTGTAGTGAATATCTAGAACAGTGTGACCGAGGAAACGTTCCTGAATGATTGCCTTCAGTTGCAGCAAATCCTCCTGCAAGAAGTTCCTTGGAATCAGAAACTGACTAGTAACCGTTCGCGACCCATCTAGGGTAAATACTGCCAAGGCTGTATGTTGCCCCAAAACAACGATATCAAAGGCTGTCAAACGTTGCCTGCTGGGCTCAACATCCAGTGCCACTACCGTACAACCACTCAGGTCTGTCAGTAGATTAGCAGCTTCTTGCAGAATATCCTCTAGCTTGAAGAATTCCTGATCAAAGGCTTTAACAATCTCATATACCTCATTTTCAGCCAGTCGATCAAAATCCAGTGAATGTTTCACATAGTATTGAAAACCAGCAACACTTGGCATCCGACCACTTGAAGTATGAGCCTTTTCAAGCAAACCTTGCTTTTCTAGAGCCGCCATGTCATTACGAATGGTTGCACTGCTAGAGTTAATAGACTCTTGTAAGGCTTTGGATCCGACAGGTTCGTGCGTTTTGGTAAAGATGTCAATAATCAGATTTAAAATATCCTGCTGACGCTCTGTAACCATCTCATCACTCCTCTCTGTCTGATCAATTAGCACTCGATACACTCAAGTGCTAACTTATGATTCTATTATACACCCTTAAAAGAGAATGTCAAGATAAAAACTCAAAAAATTAGCACTCTTTTGTCAAGAGTGCTAAAAATCAGTCTAAAGACCTAGAACCTTACTGTTCATCTACTTGATATTTCCTTTTAAGTCTTAAAAAACCATAGATTAGATAAGAAATCATAAAGGCATAGAGAGCAAAAATGACAAAGAAAGACATAGGAAGTTCTTCTTTAAATAAACTCATACAAACAACCAAACCACCTAAGAAAGTAGCTGTACATGAACGAAGTCTATATCGCATAACTTCCCATCTGAGATCCTTACTCATATAGACTTGATCCTCCGTAAGTAAATCAGAAGATGATTTACGAAGAATTGAACAAAAACCTGTTTCTATCAATTCCCAACCTCTATTTCTAAAATCTTGCAGTTCATGCTGATACTTTTTAAGAAATCTAGAATCATAGATACGGTAGATGACATCGTCTGGTTGACATTGGTCAAAATAGAAAAAACCAAAACGACTCGTTCTATATCTCCAGCCTTTCAAATGCATCTCATGTAAATATTCTTCTTCCTTGTCCAAATCAACAATGGTGAAAATCCGAAATTGCTTTTTATTTATCATGACTTCCCCTCCAATTTTGCGCATACCTACCCTATCATAAATCTGATAATTCCTTCTTTTTATGCCATAACTTCCAGCTAATATAGGCAACTATTAACAAAAGGATTAAAGACAAAAAAACATCTAGCCCGACCGCAAGTAAACTCCATAGACCATACGCATTACTTCTATTGAGCAATTTAAGTAAGAATGGTATATGTATGGCTAGCAAAAGTAAAACAGGTACTAATCGCAGTCTTAAAATGCGATTAACCATAGCTAACTTCCCTGCCGCGTCATTATAAATTTCAAACTCGGCATCCGATTCAATTTCAGAATGTGCTTTTCTAAAATAGGAAAAACTATTAAAGTCTGTAATATGCTCCCAGTCACAGTCTTTAAACAGTTGTAAATAGGAGGCTCTCTCTGATTTTTCCATTGGGTAAAAATCCAACTGATAAGATACTTGCTCAGGCTGACATTTTTCAAAGGTATACTTAACTACAAACAATAAGATAGAATAGCTTACTTTCCTAAGTTTCCAGCCCTTAGCATGCATTTCTCTAAAATATAGAGCCTCCCTCTCATAATCCGCAATTGTAAAAATTCGATAAACAACTTTCTTTTCCATCATCTTTCCTCCCGACTGTTTCTATAGAGCCGTTCAATACGTTTCAATTCAATATCTAAGACTTTGCGTCCCAAGTCTGTAATCTGATAGATTTTCCGTTTTTCCTCTTCTCGGACAAAGGAAATCAAACCATCCTTTTCCATTTTTGATAAGGTTCCATACATAGTTCCAGGACTAATCGAAACTTGCGAATCCGTCATCTCCTTGACCTTTTGCGTAATACTGTACCCATGACCTTCCTTTTGCAGACAGAACAAGATATAAAAACCCGTTTCCGTCATCGGAAGATAGACCCGACGAATCTTATCCGTTAATTCCATTTGCATTCACCTCCTATTCAGTTCGATATATCGCACCTCGTTATATAATATATCACACCTCGATATAAAACACAAGAAAAAAGATCACCCACAGGCAATCTTTCTTCTATATTAGTATTAGTAAAGGTCTAAATAATTATCAATTTCCCATTGTGAAACGAAGGTTGCATAACTTGCCCATTCGATTCGTTTGGCTTCAAGGAAACTAGTATAGATATGTTCTCCAAGAGCTGCTCTGACAACCTCATCTTCTGTCAAAGCCTTCAAAGCGTTGTGAAGGGTTGACGGAAGGTCTGTAATACCAGCTTCCTTGCGCTCTTCTGCTGTCATGATGTAGATATTTTCTTCGATAGGAGCTGGTGCTTCGATTTTATTTTCAATACCATGCAAACCAACTTCCAAAAGAACAGCCATAGCGATGTAAGGGTTCGCCATTGGATCCACTGAACGCAACTCAAGACGAGTTCCCATACCACGTGAAGCAGGAACGCGCACAAGTGGCGAACGGTTACGACCAGCCCAAGCAATGTAAACAGGTGCTTCATAACCAGGAACCAAACGTTTGTATGAGTTAACCGTTGGGTTCATGATGGCAGTATAGTTGTAGGCATGCTTGATCAAACCGCCAAGGAAATGGTAGGCAGTTTCTGACAACTGCATTCCTTTTGGATCATTTGGATCAAAGAAGGCATTGTTTCCTTCTGCATCAAACAAGGACATATTACAGTGCATACCTGATCCAGCAATACCAAATTTTGGTTTGGCCATAAAGGTTGCGTAAAGACCATGTTTGCGAGCAATAGTTTTAACAACAAGTTTAAAGATTTGAATCTTATCACAAGCACGGAGAACTTCATCGTACTTAAAGTCAATCTCGTGTTGTCCAACAGCAACCTCGTGGTGGCTGGCTTCTACTTCAAATCCCATTTTGGTCAAGACATTCACAATCTCACGACGTGTATTGTCCGCAAGGTCCGTAGGTGCCAAATCAAAATAGCCACCCTTGTCATTCACTTCAAGTGTTGGGTCCCCATTTTCATCCAACTTAAATAGGAAGAATTCTGGCTCTGGTCCAAGGTTGAAGGACTTGAATCCCACTTCTTCCATGTGACGAAGAGCACGTTTCAAATTACCACGAGGGTCTCCTGCAAATGGTTCACCTTCTGTTGTATAGACATCACAGATCAAACCTGCAACACTTCCATTTTCATCTCCCCAAGGGAAGACTGTCCATGTATCCAAGTCAGGGTACAAGTACATATCTGACTCATTGATACGTACAAAACCTTCGATAGAAGATCCATCAAACATAGCCTTATTTGACAAGACTTTATCTAACTGTTCATCTGTAGCAGGAATTTCGACGTTTTTCATGGTTCCCAAAATATCTGAGAACATGAGACGGATAAAGGTAACATTTTTTTCCTTGACTTCACGACGAATATCTGCAGCTGTGATTGGCATGAGTTTTCTCCTTAATGTATGACTACTTGCGGTTGCCTAACCGCGACCAAAAGGTGACCGTACTGAAGCAAAGCGACCCTGTTGGAGGAGTTCATTGTGAAGTGCACGACGCACCTCAGTCTGACTCACCGCTTTCTTGGATTTCGCTTCACGTTCAGCATATTTTTTCTTAATGGCAGCGATATTATAACCTTCAGAGATATAATCTTTGATTTCAAGCAGACGATCCATGTCATTCAAGGAATACATGCGACGGTTCCCTTCGTTTCGATCAGGCTTAATCAACTCTTGATCTTCATAATAACGAATCTGACGCGCCGATAGATCGGTCAACTTCATAACACTGCCGATAGGAAAAACAGCCATATTTCGGCGAAATTCTTTTTCCTTCATTTACAATTTCCTTCTTTCTGTCTATTATAGTCTAAAAAAAGACAAACGTCAATTGATAATGTTATAAAATGTAACATTATTTTTCTTTTTTCTCTAAAAAGAGCCGAATACGATCAATATCGTAATTTACGAGAATTGCAACAAAAACTCCCATGAAAGTTTCTGATACACGCGCAAATACGTACAAAATCGTTTCACCGCTCGGAATCGATAGGGTAATGATTAACATAGCTGCTACACCACCAATAACCCCTGCTTTGTTATTCATGGCTACATTTGTCATAATGGTTAACATGGTGCAGATTGGAACAACTACCAAGGTCACCCAAAAGGCTTCGTGGAAAAAACTATTTATTAGGAAGAAAACCAAGGCATAGAGGCCACCGATACTATTTCCTAGAATACGCGAAGTCCCAAAATGAACACTCTTATCAAAACTCTCCCTCAGGCTAAACACAGCTGTCAAAGCACCTATTTGAAGACCTTTCCAACCAAAAAAGCCAAAAATCAAGAGAACTAGAAAAACAGCTATACCTGTTTTAAAAGTTCGCATACCAAGTTTGAACTGGGATTTATCGAATTTATATTTTTTAAAATAACTCATAATCTCAACTTTCTATTTCCATTTTATCATAAATCGGTGATTTTTATGAGGAATAGTTGAGAGGAAGCGTTTTTATTTTAAACAAAAGAAAAGAGGAACTTTCATCCCTCTCTTCTTTGATTCATTTATGAAATCTTATTTTTCTGTCAAGGCTGCAAGTCCTGGAAGAACTTTACCTTCGAGAAGTTCCATTGATGCTCCACCACCAGTAGAGATCCATGAGAACTTGTCTGCACGGCCAAGGTTAATCGCTGCGGCAGCTGAGTCACCACCACCGATGATTGATTTAACGCCTGGTTGTTTCACGATAGCGTCCATCACACCGATTGTACCAGCTTGGAAGTCTGGGTTTTCAAATACACCCATAGGTCCGTTCCATACAACTGTTTTGGCACCAGTCAAAGCTTCGTCAAATTTAGCGATAGATTTTGGACCGATATCAAGACCAAGGAAACCTTCAGAAACTGCTTCACCTTCAGTGTCACGCACTTCAGTGTAGCCAGCAAATGCGTTAGCTTCTTTTGAGTCAACTGGCAAGATCAATTTGCCGTTTGCTTTTTCAAGAAGAGCTTTCGCAACATCCAATTTGTCTTCTTCTACAAGTGAGTTACCGATTTCAATACCTTGTGCTTTGTAGAATGTGTAAGTCATACCACCACCGATAAGGACTTTATCAGCTTTTTCAAGCAAGTTTTCGATAACACCAATCTTGTCTGAAACTTTTGAACCACCAAGGATAGCCACGAATGGACGTTCTGGAGTTTCAACTGCTTCTTGGATGTAGGCAATTTCGTTTTCAAGAAGGAAACCAGCAACTGCTTTTTCAACATTTGCTGAGATACCAACGTTAGATGCATGTGCACGGTGAGCTGTACCGAATGCATCGTTTACGAAGATACCATCTCCAAGTGATGCCCAGTATTTACCAAGTTCAGGATCGTTTTTAGATTCTTTCTTGCCGTCAACATCTTCGTAACGAGTGTTTTCAACCAAGAGAACTTGTCCATCTTCAAGAGCGTTGATAGCTGCTTCCAATTCAGCACCACGAGTGACACCTGGGAAAACAACGTCTTGACCAAGTTTTGCTGCCAAGTCAGCTGCTACAGGAGCAAGTGATTTACCAGCTTTATCAGCTTCTTCTTTCACACGTCCAAGGTGAGAGAAAAGAATTGCACGTCCACCTTGTTCGATGATGTACTTAATAGTTGGAAGAGCTGCTGTGATACGGTTGTCGTTAGTGATTACGCCATCTTTCAATGGTACGTTGAAGTCAACACGAACGAGGACTTTTTTACCTTTCAAGTCAACGTCTTTAACAGTAAGTTTTGCCATGTTACAAAAACCCCTTTATTTATTTTATTCGAAACTATTATATCACACTTTGGAAATATAAGGAAAGATTTCACAAGATTTTTCGATATTTAATCTTTGTGACATGCTAGAGTATATTATTTTTACTTTTTCTGACAATTTTTCTTCCTAAAATCTTAGCTTAACACTTGTTAGATTTACTTTTATCCTTTAAAATAGAATAGGAGATATTCCGCGATTATTTTTCGGAGGAAAAAGAAATGTCCATTAATTGGCAGGAAATTTTATTTCACTTTTTAGGTGGTCTGGGACTATTCTTATATAGTATTAAGACCATGGGAGACGGTTTACAACAAGCTGCTGGGGATCGCCTTCGTTTTTACATTGACAAATATACCAGCAATCCGTTCTTCGGTGTGCTAGTTGGTATCGGTATGACGGCGCTAATTCAGTCAAGTTCTGGTGTCACAGTCATTACAGTGGGACTAGTCAGTGCAGGACTTTTGACCTTGCGTCAAGCTATCGGTATTGTCATGGGTGCCAATATTGGAACTACCGTTACATCCTTTATCATCGGTTTTAAGCTAGGAGATTACGCCTTACCAATGCTTTTCATCGGAGCGATTTTTCTCTTCTTCACCAAGAATCGCTCCATCAATAACATCGGACGTATCATTTTTGGTGTCGGTGGTATCTTTTTTGCCCTCAATCTCATGAGCGGTGCAATGGAGCCTCTAAAAGACCTGCAAGTCTTTAGAGACTACATGGTCGAACTAAGTAAGAGTCCTATTCTAGGTGTCTTTGTCGGAACTGGACTAACCCTACTCATTCAAGCTTCTTCCGCAACTATCGGTATCCTACAGAATCTTTACGCAAGTGGTTTGATTGATCTACAAGGTGCCCTACCAGTCTTGTTTGGTGATAATATCGGAACGACTATTACAGCTATTATTGCTTCTCTTGGAGCCAATATCGCCGCCAAACGTGTTGCTGGTGCCCATGTCGCCTTTAACGTGATTGGTACGGTTATCTGTATTGTCTTCCTTGTACCTTTCACTGGCTTGATTCAATGGTTTGAATCTACACTCAATCTGGCTCCAGAAATGACCATTGCCTTCGCCCACGGAACCTTTAATATTACAAATACTATTATCCAGTTTCCATTCATCGGAGCCTTGGCTTTCTTTGTAACCAAGCTCATCCCTGGTGAAGATGAAGTTGTGAAGTACGAGCCACTTTATCTTGATGAGCATTTCATCAAACAAGCTCCATCTATCGCTCTCGGAAATGCTAAGAAAGAGCTCTTGCACTTAGGAAACTACGCTTCTAAAGCCTTTGACCTTTCATACAACTACATCATTGACCTCAATGAAAAGGTTGCTGAAAAAGGCCACAAGACGGAAGAAGCCATCAATACCATTGATGAAAAATTGACTCGTTACCTTATTACTCTTTCAAGTGAAGCCCTTAGCCAGAAAGAAAGTGAAGTGCTGACCAACATCCTAGATTCATCCCGTGATTTGGAACGGATTGGGGACCACGCAGAAGCTCTAATCAATCTGACCGACTATCTTCAACGTAAAAATGTTGAGTTTTCTGAAGCTGCTTTGGAGGAATTGGCTGATATCTATCAAAAAACCACTGGTTTTATCAAGGATGCCCTTGATAGCGTGGAAAACAATGATATTGAAAAAGCTCAAAGTCTGATTGAACGCCATAAAGAAATCAACAATATAGAGCGTGTTCTCAGAAAAACCCACATCAAACGCCTCAACAAGGGCGAGTGTTCAACACAAGCTGGGGTCAACTTTATCGACATCATTTCCCACTACACTCGAGTGTCTGACCATGCTATGAACCTTGCTGAAAAGGTCATCGCTGAACAAATCTAAGATCCAAGAAGCTATCCTAATACTCAATGAAAATCAAAGAGCAAACTAGGAAACTAGCCACAGGCTGCTCAAAACACTGTTTTGAGGTTGTGGATAGAACTGACGAAGTCAGTAACCATACCTACGGCAAGGCGACGTTGACGTGGTTCGAATTTGATTTTCGAAGAGTATAAATGGGATGGCTTTTTCTTCTCCTCACCAAGAATTGCTTTTCTAACATATAGAAAAATGCTTTGATTCACAATGGAATCAAAGCATTTTAAAGAGCTCCCCATACATAAGCGCAGAAGCTGCGGTTCCTCTGTACTTGGCTTCTTCTCTTTTGATAAAGCGAGCTAAGTTGAGCAACTCAGGTGCCGGATGTTTGGGATTCTTGAGCAATTCACGATTGACCAGACCTGAGAGACGAACTGCCAGCAATTGCTCATTTGTAGTAGGCAGTTTTTTAGCAGTCTCTAGGAGAGCAGCAACTAAATCTTCACTCAAATCATGTCGAGCATGATTGTAAAGATCTTTTACAAGGCTTTCTAGGTTTGGTTCTACCATCCCTACCACCTCCTTAAGTTTAATAATTTTTAATCAAATCAACTGTTGAACGATCCAATTTTTTCACCAAGGCTTGCAAGAAAGCTTGAGCTTCTAAGAAGTCATCCATAGCGTAGAGGGTTTGGTGAGAATGGATATAACGAGCGCAAACACCGATTGTTGTAGATGGAACACCGCCATTTTTCAGATGAGCTGCGCCAGCGTCTGTTCCGCCTTTACCACAGTAGTATTGGTACTTGATACCAGATTCTTCAGCAGTTGTCAAAAGGAAATCCTTCATTCCTGGGAGAAGCAAGTGACCCGGATCGTAGAAACGAATCAAGGTTCCATCCCCAATTTTGCCTTGACCACCGTAGACATCACCAGCAGGTGAGCAATCAACTGCTAAGAAGACTTCTGGATCAAACTTGGTTGTGGAAGTATGTGCACCACGGAGACCAACCTCTTCTTGGACATTAGAGCCAAGATAGAGTTCATTGCCAAGTTTTTGACCTGACAGAGCTTCCGCCAACTCGCTAACCATGAGCACACCGTAGCGGTTGTCCCAAGCTTTTGAGATGATATTTTTTTCATTGGCTGTCAAGATTGCAGAACTATCTGGTACAATGGTATCACCAGGACGGATGCCAAAACTTTCTGCCTCAGCCTTGTCCGCAAAACCACCATCAAAAACGATATCGGCAATGGCTGGCATGGTTGGTCCACCCTTTCCACGAGTCAAATGTGGCGGAACAGAGCCTGAAATCACTGGAATTTCACGACCATCACGAGTTAAGAGTTTGAAACGTTGGCTGCTAACTACCATGGGGTTCCAGCCACCGATTTCTACGACACGGAAGGTACCGTCTGGCTTAATCTCGCTGACCATAAAACCAACTTCATCCATGTGAGAAGCGACCAAGACACGCGGTGCATCCGCAGCTTCTGAATGTTTGATACCAAAAATACCGCCCAAGCCATCTGTCACTACTTCATCCACGTGCGGTGTCAACTTTTCACGAAGATAAGCACGGACAGGCGCTTCATGACCTGAGATAGCAGCAAGTTCTGTTACTTCTTTGATTTTTGAAAATAATGTTGTCATTTCAGTTCCTTCTTTCTTTCATCCATTTTACCACTTTTTATAGGAGAAGGATAGCGGGAAGGTGGATTTCTAAATTAGTATCTTAGTCCTGCTCTATCTTAGAAAAAGCTTGTATTTTCTTGCATGTGAGGTGAAATATAAGAACTATTCCAAGACCACCCAAACTATTAATTCCCAAACAAAAAACAATTCAATACTATATTTGTTCAACTTTTCATGAAATTTACAGAAAATAGTTGACTTTCCTTCCCTCTTTCTTTAAAATAGTACAAAACTAGGAAAAGGAAAAATCATGACCAAAACAATTCTTGTCACAGGTGGGGCTGGCTACATTGGCTCCCATACCGTTAAAGCTCTTTTAAATGCTGGCTATCAGGTACATGTTCTAGATAATCTCTCTACAGGAAATCGAGCGGCTGTAGATAGTCGTGCTAGCTTTAAAGAACTGAATGTTTATGATGCTAGCGCCTTCAAAACTTATTTGGAAGAAAACAAGATTGACGCTGTTCTCCATTGTGCGGGTGAGATTGTTGTGAGCGAAAGTATTGAAAATCCAAGTAAATACTTCACTGCCAATGTTGCTGGTATGAACCAAGTTCTCAAAGTCTTATCTGAAGTTGGCATTCAAAAAATCATGTTCTCTTCGACTGCTTCCCTCTATGGTAATAACTGTATTGACAAGCCAGCAACTGAAGATACCCTGCTCGACCCTGTCAATCCTTATGCAGAGACAAAACTGATGGGTGAACGAATGATTTATTGGATGGCCAATCGCTACGACTGGAAATATGTCATTTTCCGTTACTTTAATGTAGCTGGGGCTGAAATGGATGCTTCAAACGGTCTGCGAGTGAAAAATCCAACTCACATCATTCCAAATATCAACAAGACCGCATTGGAACAAAATGATAGCCTAAAAATATTTGGAGATGACTACGATACGCGTGACGGTTCATGTATTCGTGATTACATTCATGTCTTGGATCTTGCACAGGCTCATGTTAAAGGAATGAACTACCTCTTTCAAGAAAACAGTTCTTCTCAAATCTTTAACTTAGGAACTGAAAAAGGCTATACCGTCAAAGAAATCTTTAAAACTGCTGAAGAATTACTGAATCAAAAAATACCACACGAAATTGTTGCTCGCCGTGCTGGTGACCCAGCTAGCGTCCTAGCAGACGCATCAAAAGCTAAAAAATATCTTGATTGGAAGGCTAGCTACTCCCTCGAAGATATTATTTTATCGGATTATCATTGGCGGGTTAAAGAAGGTAAAAACATTTTGGAATAAATAGCAGAAACATCAATCATAAATAAAAACACAGATAGATGGCACTTGATAAATACCAAGTATCATCTATCTGTGTTTTATACATTAGAATCCAATTTATACTCTTCGAAAATCTCTTCAAAGCACGTCAACATTGCCTTGCCGTATAGATGTTACTGACTTCGTCAGTTCTATCTGCAACCTCAAAATAGTATTTTGAGCTGACTTCGTCAGTTCTATCTGCAACCTCAAAATAGTATTTTGAGCTGACTTCGTCAGTTCTATCCACAACCTCAAAACACTGTTTTGAGCAGCCTGCGGCTAGTTTCCTAGTTTGCTCTTTGATTTTCATTGAGTATTATTTTGAATTTCTCTTTAAAGAAAAATGGTCTGGGACGGGGTCCTTACCTGTTTTCGACCAGGGGTGACAACGTAAAATCCGAACCAAGCCCATCAAAACACCCTTGAAGCCATGTTTTTCAACAGCCTGAATCATATAATTTGAACAACTTGGCTCAAAGCGACAAGAGGGGGGAAAGGCGGGTGAGATAAAACGTTGGTAAAAGCGCACAGGCGCTATTAAAATTCGTTTCATTATTTCTTGGTTACAGCCATGGTGTGTAGTTGGCTGATTTCTTTTTTATTAAGACGACGAGATTCTCCTGGACGGAGTCCTGTCAAGTCTAGGTGTCCAAAACGTGTCCGCGACAACTTGTCCACTTGAAGACCAACAGCTTCAAACATCTTTTTAACCTGATGGTTACGTCCTTCATGAATGGTCAACTGTACCACAGAGCGATTTTTAACTGGGTCCACTTTGAGAATTTCATAAACAGCTGGCTTGGTTTTCTTGCCATCAATCTCAAGACCACGGGTCAAGGGGCGAAGATTGTCCTTATTGGCCACACCTTTAACACGCGCGACATAAACCTTGTCAATCTCATTACGAGGGTGAATCATCTCATCCGTAAAATCCCCATCATTGGTCAAAATCAAGACTCCTGATGTATCCCAGTCCAAACGACCTACAGGGTAGATGCGCTCTTTCACGTTGGGCAAGAGGTCGACAACCGTCTTGCGGCCCTTGTCATCTGTCACACTGGAAATGACACCGCGTGGTTTGTTAAGCAGATAATAGACCTTTTCTTCGTTGTAGATAGGTTGACCTTCAACTTCGACCTTGTCGCCTGACTTGATAGTCGTTGCGAGTTCACGTACCACTTGGCCGTTAACCGTCACCAAACCTTGCTTGATCAGCTCTTCTGCTTTTCTCCTACTGGCCACACCTGCGTGGGCAATATACTTATTGATTCTCATCTTCTTCTATCCTTTCACCAAATAATTGGCTTTCTTGGGCTTGAATCTCAAGCTCATCAATCACTGGTAATTCTTCCAAATGGTTCATTCCCATGTAATCTAGGAAATAATCTGTTGTCACATAGAGGTTGGGGCGACCCAACACTTCTTTTTTCCCGTCTTCTCGGATCAAGTCAAAGGCCTGCAACTTTGCCAAGGCCCCACTCGAGTTGACCCCACGGATGGCATCAATTTCTATCCGTGTGATGGGTTGTTTGTAGGCAATGATGGACAAAGTTTCAAGGGCAGCCCGAGATAAACTCTGGTTGATAGGTGCCTTAGAGTATTCCTTCAAAATCTCTGCAAATTGTGGCTTGGTCACCAATCTATAAGCTCCACCAGTCTCAATCAGATCCAAACTGGAATCTGGGTCCTTTTCATACTTCTGGGCTAATTTTTCTAAACTCTGTTGGATACCTGTCGGTGGCAGAGAGAGGAGTTCAGCTAACTGGCGGACTCTAATCCCATCTTCACCCGCTACAAACAAGAGCGCTTCTATTTTTGCTAAAGTACTCATCTTTCCTCTCTATCAAGTCTAGCTTTGAGGCACTTGACTTTCTTCCTTCTTTTCCATGAGATAGATATCTCCGAAACTCTCCTCTTGCACAAGGATCAGCTCCTGGGTTTTGATTAACTCTAGGGTTGCCAAAAAGAGGGTGATGACCTCTTGGACATTCTGGGCTTCCTTAAACAAATCCTGCAAGCGCAATTGATCTCGTCCAGTCAAGGACTCTTTCACGATAACCATCATGTCCTCAATCTTATACTCATCCCGCAAGATAGTCGTGTGATTCTGTGCAAACTCCTCTTTTTTCTTGGCTAGGATATTTGAAAAAGCCAAAAAGAGGTCAATGGTCGTCTTGTCATGAACAAGCTCCGCATCTTCGTAAATCAACTCTGTCGGCGCTTTGGAATAGTGCTGGGCCCGTTCTTGGTGCTTGGCTTCCAAGTGCTCCCCCAAGAGCTTGAACTTGCGGTATTCTTCGATTTGAGAGAGGAGGTCCTGCTCCAGGTCATCCTCCAAGTCTGTCACTTCTGCTACCTTTGGCAAGAGCTTGCGGCTTTTAATCAACATTAGCTGACTGGCCATAACCATGTACTCCCCTGTCACTTCCAGACGCATGGCCTGCAGGGTTGAGACATAGGCTAGGTACTGTTCGATGACTTCCGTAATAGGCACATCGTAGATATCCATCTGGTACTTAGAAACCAGATGCAAGAGCAAGTCCAGGGGCCCTTCAAAATCCTTTAATTTAATATCCATTATCTATATTTTTCTAAGGTCAGGACTGTTTTTAATCCTAATTTTTTTGCAATTTCGTACAAATCGACCTTGTTTTCAATTTGTCGTAGAATGAATTGTTCCCGTAGGGCTTGAGCTGATAAGGATGGAAAACCTTTCTCCTTGACAAAGGACTCTAGCTGACGAAAGGCCCACTGACGGGAATAGGCTTTCCCTCCCCTTTCAAAAAGATAGGTCTGCCCCATCAATGGTTCCAATTCTGAAAGCAAGGTTGTAGGAATGGTGACAATCCTCTGTTGGGAAGCCTTCTGGATTCGCAACACCTGAAAGTCCAGATTGATGTCCGCAACCTTGAGAGCTAAAATCTCACTCGGCAAGAGCCCCATTTCCAAGATAAGTAGAGCCAGTAAACGCCCCTCTGGATAATTACTTTCCTGCCAAAAAGAGTCTAGGTTTAACAATTCTGGCTTTGCTGTCTTCTTTTCAGCTTGTTTGGTTAATTCCAAGCGGTAAAAGCTATCCACTTCTCCTTTTTGATAGAGAAAGTAGAGAAATTGATTACAGGCCGAAATCTTTCGCTTCTGGGCGCTGATTTTTAGATTGGCTAGTTGGACTTGGTAAATCTTAAGACTGGTCTCAGAAATCCGCTCGCCTACAATGTCTAAAAATTGCTCCAAATCATACTTATAGGACTGCTTGGAATTGGCAGATAAGCCCTGCTTTTCCTCTAAAAAGGCTGAAATCCTGTCTCTCATTTGCATCGAATCTCATATTCCTTACTAAAGTCATGCAAGAGAGCATTGACAGCCTTGAGGATGGACTTACGCGTAATAATCCCTTGGAAAATACCTTCTGCGTCCACAACTGGTAAGAAAGACTCATCTACCAGCTTGTGCAAGACCTCCGTAATGGTAAAATCAGGCGAAACAACCGCTACGTCCCTTTTCGTCATATGAACGATATCCGTATCCGCCATGATTTCTGGGCTCAAGTCATGCTCCATCTGATAAGCCATAATATCTCTGAGCCCAATCGTCCCAACAAACTGTTTTTCATCTGTCACAACGGGAACACGGGTATAGGTCATCTGACTAAGCAAGAGGGTTGCATGATCCGCATTGTGGGTATCAATCAACACAGCTAGATTTTCAGCAGGAGTCAAAAAAGTTTCTTCTTGCCCCAACAAGAAAGTCTCAAACTCCTTGGCAATCATCGGCTAAACTCCTTGGACAAGCCCGGATACACCTCATGGTCTCGTGTCAAAAAGTCCACTTTGAAGTAACTATCATCAATCTCCACACGAGCATAAAGACATTCTCTGACGGTACCACGTGGTTGACTGATGGAACCTGGATTTAGAAAGAGAGTCTTACCTTCCATCCAAGCACTTGGCACATGCAAGTGACCATAAAGGCAGATATCGGCCTCTTCCTCCTGAGCCCAGTAGTCCAACTTTTGAAAGTTGAAATTAATGTCAAACAAGTGGCCATGAGTTTGGATAATCTTGGTCGAACCAAGCTCGGTCACCAAACGTTCTGGATAGCCGGCATAGAAGTCCATGTTCCCTTTAACAACGCGGATGCCTTCCCAAAAGGGAGAATCAGGACGCAGTTCAGAATCGCCATTATGAAAAACGGCATCAACTTTGCCTACATAGCGATCACGGATTTCTTCCACAATCAAGCTATCGCCATGAGAATCGCTCATTACAATGATGGTTTGCTTTGCCATGATGGAAATACCTCCAAAAGTTTCTTAACGGCTAAGGCACGGTGAGATTGACTATTTTTTTCTTCAAGGGTTAACTCAGCTGAGGACTTGCCTGTCTCTCCTACAAGGAAGAGAGGATCGTAACCAAATCCATTTTCACCCTTGGGTTCAAAGTTAATGTAGCCAGGCCAGTCTGCTTCAACAACCAAACTTTCCTTGTTTGGACTGGCTACGACTAGGGTTGTATGGAATTGAGCCGAGCGGTCCTTGAGTTCAAAGACCATGGCCAATTCGTGCAAGAGTTTGGCATTGTTTTCACGGTCAGTAGCTCCCACACCTGCGAAACGAGCTGACCAGACACCTGGCAAGCCACCAAGGACATCGACTTTGAGACCTGAGTCATCTGCCAAAACCATCTTGCCCGTTAATTGAGAAATGGTTTCTGCCTTGAGATGGGCATTTTCTTCGAAGGTCATGCCTGTTTCAGCTACTTCAGGCAGGTCAGGATAGTCATTAAGATTTTCCACATCGTAGCCTAACTTATCAAAGATAGCTCGGAACTCCTTGGTCTTGCCTTCGTTTCGAGTCGCAATCAATAAGGTTTCTCTGACCTTGCTTGTCTCAAAGAAATCATGAACATTGACCCCTTCTTTAGGCAATGCTACATGCAGGAGTTGCCCATTTTCAATCAAGAGAAAAGCTCCCTGACGTTGGATGACTTCCAGATTTCGTCCCATTTCTTGGTTGAGGATATCTACCACAAAAGACAATAAACGGTAGAGAGAACCATAGCGTAAAACAGTAACAGAAACAGGAAAACCTCGATCCTCATCTCGAAATCTTTGGGCAAACTCAAATAGAGGAAAATCCAAGTCTTCATCAGTCAATGTCCGGACACCACCAAAAATACTATATGATCCGACATACCAGTCCTGGTCATCCTTATATTCATAAATTTTATTTGTCATAATTCTACATGCTCCACATGAATTTCTTTTTCCAGCCATTCTTCACCAATTTGTGCAAAACTTTGGCTGCTAGCTGTTGTGTAAAAACGGTGTTGGAGTGGTCCAGCATCGCGACCACGATTGATTTCAAAATAATTAAGTAAGACTGAGATATCTCGTACGCACTCTGCTCCACTATCAATGAGTTGAACCTTTGGTCCCATGACATTTTGAATAATGGGTCTGAGGAGCGGATAATGGGTACAGCCCAAAATCAGGCTATCCACCTTTCCAACCAAGGGACGCAGGGTTTCATAGACCACTTTCTTGGTAACACTGGTTGACAGGGCACCTGACTCGACCAAGGGGGCAAACTTGGGACAAGCCAAACTCTCCACCTGTAAGTCAGGATCCAAATCATGGATTTTCTGACGGTAGATATCTGATTGTACCGTCATAGGCGTTCCAATCACTCCGATTTTCCCACCTTGACTGGACTTGATAGCTGCCGAAGCTCCTGGCAAAATAACACCTAGGACAGGAATATCTAGTTGAGCCTTAATTTCTTCCCAGACGACGGCAGTCGCAGTATTACAAGCAATGACAATCATTTTGACATCCTTGGTCAAAAGAAAGTTGACCAACTGCCAAGTATATTCACGAATTTGCTCAGCAGGACGGGGCCCATAAGGCGCCCGTGCCGAATCTCCAATATAGACGATTTCTTCATGGGGAAGCTGGCGCATGAGCTCGCGCACAACGGTCAAGCCCCCGACACCCGAATCCAAAAAACCAATCGGTCGATTATCCATACAGTCTTCTTTCTAGTCTTTTTTCTGATTGATAGCTCATTATGATTACTTGTCTCTATGAACTGAATGGCAGCCTAAGCAACAACTATCTCTCTTAATCATAATCAAATATCAATAGAATGCAAGGAAAAAGTCTCATCCCTAAACCATAACCAACATAGTGAGAAGTCTGGAACTTTCATCCCAGACTTTTCCTTATTTATTTTTTCTTTTTATTGTTAGCAAGGGCTGCTTTTTGTTGGCGGATGATTTGGTGGTAAACTTGTTGTACCTTAGCTTCGCTTGGTTTTTGACCATTTGCACTCAAAAGAGTACGAACTGCTTCAGCATTCAAACGTGGGTTGTCAGCGAATTCTTTTTCAATTTGCTTACGAACCAAGTACATTCCTCCAAGAGCTCCTCCTAGAAAAGCTAGCACAATCAATACAATTGCTAATAGTAAATCCATCATTTTTCTCCTGTTTCTTTTTGAGTCTCTTTCATTATACCATAAACTAGCCACCCTGACCAGTTTGTTCTACACTTTCAGGGAGGGAATAGATAGCAAAAAGAGGGCTCCTTACTGAGTTTAATTTACATAGATAGCCAGTGTTTGATAAGGTTTGAGTAAAATTTTTTCAGACACTTCTGCATCTTCATAGTTTGAAAGCAAAATTTGTCCATTTTGGTAGGTTACTGGTAAGTCGATTTCCACTTCTGTGGCATAAAAGTTATTGAGCACTAGCAACTTTTGATCCTCATACTGGCGTTCAAAAGCATAGACTTGTTTGCTATCTTCAAAGGCTGGTTTGTAACTTCCTTCTGAGATGATAGGCATTTCTTTGCGAAGTCGAATCAAGTCTTGATAGAAGGTGAAAATCGGGCCTTGGATTTCATTTTCAACGTTGATGTGAGGGTAGGATTTTCCTGCCTTGAGCCAAGGTGTGCCTACTGTGAATCCTGCATTTTCAGAAACATCCCACTGCATGGGAATTCGTGAATTATCACGCGACTTAGCCTGAATAATCAGGAAGGCTTCTTCCTGACTCTTCCCTTCCTCCAAGAGCATCTGATAAGCATTGAGCGATTCGACATCCACATAATCAGCCATTGAATCATAGTCTGGGGCAATCATCCCGATTTCCTTACCCATATAGATATAAGGTGTCCCACAAGAATTTCTATTTGTAGATTTTGCAAAACGTAAGAAATAAAAGACTGAGACACTAGATCTCAGCCTTTTTCTTTATCCCAAAACCAATTCATCACTAACTAGACTTTGGCCACTATTTTTCTGGAAGAGATGCATGAGGTCTTCAACCGTCAGATGCTTTTTCTCTTCTCCTTTGACATCCACCACTATCTTGCCCTGATAGAGCATAATGAGACGATTTCCGTACTCAATAGCATGGTTCATATCGTGGGTAATCATCAAAGTCGTCAACTGATGGTGTTCCACAATCTTTTGCGTCAAATCCATCACCATTTGACTCGTTTTCGGGTCAAGTGCCGCAGTATGTTCATCCAAAAGCAAAAGTTTGGGTTTCACCAGAGCTGCCATGACTAGGGTCAAAGCCTGTCTTTGTCCTCCTGAGAGATATTGAGTATCTACTTTTAAGCGGTTTTCAAGACCAATATTCAACTCCTTCAAGGCCTCTTGGAACTGGATTCTATCCTTCTCCTTCACACCCCAGCTAAGCCCTCTCTTCTGCCCGCGTCTCAAGGCAATGGCCATATTCTCCTCAATCGTCAAACGAGAAGCTGTTCCCATCTTAGGATCTTGAAAAACACGGGCGATATCCTTGGCTCTCTTTCTTACACTCAGATTTTTAATGGATTTGCCGGCCAGTAGAAGGTCCCCTTCGTCCACCGATAGATTGCCGGCCAAGATATTCATCAAAGTGGATTTCCCTGCTCCATTTCCACCAATCACAGAGATAAAATCTCCCTCTTCAACCTCTAAATCTAATCCTTTGAGGACATGGTTCTCATTGACCGTCCCTGCTTCAAATGTTTTGTGAATATTTTCAAGTGTTAACAAACTTGCCATAACTTTCTCCTCCTATTCATTTCTCAATTTTAGACCACGAATCTTTAATCGCTTTTGCAATTCTGGCGCAAATAAAACCAAGGCAAGCAAGATTGCATTAAAGAGACGAACCAGATTTTGATCTAGATTTGGAATTTCATAGATATTTAAAATAATCAAACGGTATACAATAGCACCAATTCCGATAGATAACAGGCGACCTCCAATGGTCAAGTCGTGAATCAAGACTTCCGCAATAATGACTGCACTCAAACCAACAACGATAGTTCCTGTCCCAGAAGTTACATCCGAAAATCCATCATTTTGGGCAAATAACGAACCACATAGGGCAATCAAACCATTTGAAATCATGTAACCAACAATCTTCATGGTGTCTACATTGACTCCGTTAGCTTCACTCATCGGAATATTGTCCCCAGTCGAACGCAAGACCAAACCAATCTCTGTTTTCATCAAAAGAGTCAAGACTAGACAAACAAGTAAGAGACAGACTAAACTGAATGAGAAAACAGCTTCTTCAGTTGTCATTCCCAAGCTAGCCAACTGTTTAAAGACAGTTGAAGAATCTCCCAAGGAAAGATTGGGCACACTTCCCATGATTTTAATATTGATCGAATAAAGCCCTGTCAAGGTCACAATCCCTGTCAAGAGAGCAGGGATTTTCATCTTGGTATGAAGCATTCCTGATACAAGACCTGCTACCATACCTGCAAACAAAGCAAGTAAGGTCGCAATCCAAGGATTTGTCCCTGCCTGTATCTGAGATACGACGACAGCCGCCCCCAGTGGAAAGGCTCCTTCAGCAGTCATATCCGCAATATCCAAAATACGGAAAGTCAAGTAGACCCCAATAGCCATAATCGACCATAGCAAACCTTCTGATAAACTAGATAATACAAAATTCATCTTAAACCTCCTTATTCCTTGCCTTCTAACTTACTAATATCAATTCCCAATGCATCTGCCATTTCTTGATTGGTATGCAATTCCAGTTTTTCAGGCAACTCAACTGCTATATTTTCTGGCTTCTCACCTTTTAAAACACGAATCAGCATGCGAGCTGTCTGTCTTCCCAATTCTTCATAATTGGTTCCGTAGTTATACAAGCCACCCACAGCAATCATTTCTGTTGAACCACCAAATACTGGAACCTTGTGTTTAATAGAAACCTGCTTGACTGTTTCCATGGTTGACGAAATGATATTATCCGTTGGTACAAAAACCATATCCACCTCTGCCATCAAGCTTTCTGCAGCCGCCTTGACGTTGTTACTGTCCAAGATTGTTTTTTCAACAACGGTAAAGCCTTTTTCTTCCAAAAGACGCTTAGCTTCATCCTTTTGGACAACCGAATTGGGCTCACTCTGAGTATAAAGAATTCCAATTGTTTTAGCTTTTGGCAACACTTTCTTTATCAAATTGATTTGGGTTGAAATGGCATCTGATGACTGATCGCTTGTCCCAGTTACATTGCCCCCAGGATGCTCTCTTGACTCAACCAACTTGGCACTGACAGGATCTGTTACCGCTGAAAAGATAACAGGTGTCGTTTGTGTTGTATTGGCCAAGCTCTGAGCAGAAGGCGTTGCGATGGCTAGAACGACATCACTAGATTCTGCTAGTTGCTGGGAAATGGTTTTTAGATTTCGTTGTTCTCCCTGTGCATTTTGCAAATCAATCTCGATATTTTTCCCTTCAACATAGCCTTGCTTGGCCAGCTCATCCACAAAACCTTCTCTAGTAGCGTCCAAAGATTGATGAGTAATAAACTGCGAAATACCGATACGAAAAACATCTTTTTTCTTATCTGCCTTCAACTGATGCAAACTGATCAGAGAGGTCAAGAGGATTCCCACTACCAAGAGAGGGGCTAGTAATTTTCGAACAACTTTCATAATGAAACTCCTTCTCAGAAAAGATAATACTCAATGAAAATCAAAGAGCAAACTAGGAAACTAGCCGCAGGCTGTACTTGAGTACGGCAAGGCGACGTTGACGTGGTTTGAATTTGATTTTCGAAGAGTATAAAACAAAAAACCGCCTAGATAATACCTAAACGGATGCTTGAAATAATCTAACAAGTTATAACTTAGCTAGTCCATTTAGATATTCATCTATATGGACCACAATCAAAAATCTTAGCCACATAGATACAAACAAATTGCTTGAACTGTTTGCATCCATGGTGACATGTCTACAAACACTATCTAAAGTAGCTAAAGTAAAAGTTTTGATTCATCGTTACAGCTTGTTTCTTATTCATTTCTTTTTCTGCTTTCTTTTTTGATGTTTCCTATCTTACCACCTTTTTCATTAGCTGTCAAGAATATTTCAGAATTTTTTAAAATTTTTCGAAAATTCTTTCAAAGTTTTTCTATCTCTGTTTCAAACTAATAACAAAGTCCGTCTAAACTCAGAAAGTATGATGCGAAATTTCAATTTTATACATTAATACTAACTAGTTTCTAGATACACAAGTCATCTTTTTAAGAGTCAAAAATTTACTTTATTTTGTTCAAAAACAATAAATTCCTTAAATTTATTTTTGAAAAGTTCAATAGCTTCCGAATTTTTTCTAGTCATTATGTAAGTAAAGGATAGTGGAATAGAAATTTCTTCTGGTATTCGAGTAGCAATATTAGGATTTAAAGTCATTTTAAGGTATAGAGGAAGATAAGATATTCCTTGTCCCATTTCAATCAATTTCTCAGTTACTGCTATATCCTTTATAGAAACAAATTGAGATTCCGGAACAATTTCAGAAATTTCTTGTTTTACTTTATTCCAATAAACAGGATGATTATCTGATAAAATCTTATATTTTTGAAATAACTCCACCTCAGTTAGTTGAGAATCATTTTTGGGATAAAAAAGAGCAATTTTACCCTCACAAATTTTTTCTGAATTAATCTTTGTAGTATAAGGTTCTTCCCTAGCTATCCCAATATCAAATTGATTATTTTCAATTTCTCGAGCAATATCATTTTGTAAAACTGTAATTGAAATACCTACAGATGGTTGTTCTTCAAAAAATTCTGGAAGAAATTTCGGTAACAGATAGGTAGCTATGTAAGGTGAAACTGCGATGTTTAAATGTGTTTCCAACTTTTTATTTTTTAACTGTATTTTTTTAATCCCATCTTCATATGTCGCAATTATTTTTTTTACGATAGGGATAAATTCTCGTCCTGTTGGAGTCAGAGTTAAATTTCTTCCAACTGTTTCAAATAAATTTACTTGCAAGTGTTTTTCGAGTTTTTTTATTTGCTGGTGAAGTGTTGGTTCCGTTAAAAATAATTCTTCGCTTGCTCTATGATAGTTGAGGTGTTTAGATAATACTAAGAATGTATAATACCAATCTAAATTCATTATCTCCTCTCCTTCCTAAAATAATATTTAATGAATTATTAACTTTTTCCAAATTTTAAAAAGTTAGTATTTATTATATCATAGAATCAAGAATAATTTATTCGATTACATGAAAGGAGCAATATGATGAAAATTAATATACCTTTTAACCAGAACTTATTGCCTAAACGATTTGGAAAAGAAGCAGATTGTACCGACATTATTAAGGGAAATCCTATACGCTCTTTCCCTTTTGAAATTAGCGAATTACCAGAAGGGACAAAATATATAGCTATTACTTTAATTGATTATGATGCGATTCCAGTTTGTTCATTCCCTTGGATTCACTGGCTTGCTACGGATATAGAAGTTAAAAATAATACAGTCATTATTCCTGAAAATTACAGTCTAGATTATAAAGACTCTATTGCGCAAGGGAAAAATAGTTTCGCAAGTCCTCTATTGGAAACTGATTTTTCTGAAATTGATTCTATGTTTGTTGGACCAACTCCTCCTGATAAAGATCATCGATATACGCTAGAAGTGTTCGCTCTAGCTACTAAAACAGATTTGAAAAATGGATTCTACTATAATGAACTATTAGATGCGCTCTCTTCAATTTCCTTAGAGAAAACTAGTACAGTTGTTATTGGTCAATTTTAAATAAAAATATGGGATAAACAATTGTATAATAGTTGGAAACAGATACAGATTATCAAATAAGATGATTATAAGCAATTGATAGTAACTTATTAGAATTTGATATTCACTTCACTAATCTAACATACTCCAATTTCTAAAATTCTCTATACATAAGTTTGAAGCTATAGAAAAACTCAAGCTTATACTCAATGAAAATCAAAGAGTATTAGGAGAAATTCATCAAATCTTTACATAATAAAAACGGATAATATCAAGCTAACCTACATCTGATATTATCCGTTTTTATCATTTTAAAATTTTTAAACCTATCTCTTTTAAGGATAGAAAAAAGGTTTATAATTTCCATAAAAGTTGACATGGAAATTATAAAACCAATATTAGTTTAATCCTTGTTGATAACGTGCCAATTCAGCTTGGTTAGCCCAAACATAGTGACCTGGACGGATTTCTACCATAGATGGCTTATCAGTCTCATAGTCGTGTTGACTTGGGTCGTAAACCTTCAAGACCTTCTTGCGTTCCAAGATTGGGTCTGGAATCGGTACTGCTGAAAGCAAGGCTTGAGTATATGGGTGAATTGGATTGTTAAACAGTTCTTCTGTTTCTGCAACCTCTACAATAACACCCTTGTAAATAACTGCGATACGATCTGAAATAAAGCGAACGACAGACAAGTCATGGGCGATAAAGAGATAGGTCAAACCGAGCTCTTTTTGGAATTTTTTAAGCAAGTTCAAGACTTGGGCACGTACAGAAACGTCCAAGGCTGAAATGGGCTCATCCGCAATAACAAAATCTGGTTGCATGACCAAGGCACGGGCAATACCGATACGTTGACGTTGACCACCTGAGAACTCATGAGGGTAACGAGTCAAGTGCTCAGCAAGAAGCCCCACTTCACGGATAATATTTTTAACTTTCTCTTTACGTTCTTCTTCATCTTTGAACAGATGATGATTATAAAGACCTTCAGAAATAATATAATCAACAGTCGCACGTTCATTCAAACTTGCCGCAGGATCTTGGAAAATCATCTGGATACGACGAATCAATTCCGCAGCTTGTTCACGCGATTTCTTACCATTAATCTTTTGACCTTCAAAAATGATATCTCCATTACTTGTATCATTGAGACCGATTATCGCACGACCAATAGTTGTTTTCCCACTTCCTGACTCACCTACAAGCGAGAACGTTTCTCCCTTGTTGATAAAGAAGTTAGCATTTTTAACCGCGACAAACTTCTTACTTCCTTCACCGAAGGAAATTTCTAAATCTTTGATTTCTACTAATTTTTCAGACATTTCCTTCCTCCTAGTCAGCCAGATGGGCAAATCCCATTTTTTCACGAATCTTATCATGGAGATTTGCAATCACAGCTGGTTTTTCTACTTTTGGAGCATCCTCATGAAGAAGCCAAGTTTTAGCCCAATGTGTCTCTGATACTGAGAATTGAGGAGCTTTTTGTTCGAAGTCAATCTGCATTGCATAGTCAGAACGCAAGGCAAAGGCATCCCCTTTCAGGTCAGTATAAAGTGACGGAGGTGTTCCTGGGATTGAGTAAAGATCCCCTTTATCATCAGCAAGCTGAGGCAAGCTAGACAAGAGACTCCATGTATATGGATGGCGAGGGTCATAGAAGACTTCCTCAACCGTTCCATACTCAACGATTTCTCCTGCATACATAACCGCTACCTTATCCGCAATACTTGCTACCACACCAAGGTCGTGGGTGATAAAGATTGTTGTGAAATGATACTCGTTTTGTAAAGATTTGAGCAAATCAATAATCTGAGCTTGAATAGTCACATCCAAGGCAGTTGTTGGCTCATCACAGATCAAGACATCAGGTCGGCAGGCAAGAGCAATAGCAATAACGATACGTTGACGCATTCCTCCAGAATATTGGAATGGGTATTCATCAAAACGTCTATCTGCATCTGGAATCCCAACCTTATTCATGTAGTCAATGGCCAATTCTTTCGCTTCTTTAGCTGTTTTGCCTTGGTGTTTTACAATCACTTCTGTAATCTGACTACCAATTGTTTTAATTGGGTCCAAACTAGTCATTGGGTCCTGGAAGATAGTCGCAATCTTAGCACCACGAATTTGTTCCCAATCCTTGTGAGAAGATAAAGCTGTCAAATCTTGACCACGGTAGTCAATGCTTCCTTGGGCAATGCGACCATTTTCTTCAAGCATACCTGTGAAGGTCTTTGTCAAAACAGATTTTCCTGATCCTGACTCACCTACCAAGGCCAATACTTCTCCTTCAACTAGTTCAAGAGAAACACCGCGAATGGCTGTCAATACTTTGTCACGAACGTCAAATTCCACGACAATATCGCGAGCAGTCAAAATTACATTTTTTTCTTTTGTCATTTCTACTCCTATCTATGTGTACGTGGATCACTAGCATCCGCTAAGTTTTGACCAACTACGAAAAGGGATAAGGATACCAAGACAAGGGTTGTCAATGGAATCCAGAACAAGTAAGCATTGGTTGTTACGTTTTGTGAATAATCCGAAATCAAACGACCCAAACTTGGCACTGTAATCGGTAATCCAAGACCAAAGAAAGACAAGAAGGCTTCGTATGAGATAAAGCTTGGAAGCATTTGGGTCATGGTTGTCACAATAACAGATACCAATTGAGGCATGATGTTTTTAGCAACAATCTTCAAGGTTGGTGTTCCCAGAGTACGTGACGCCAAGTTGTATTCCAAGTCACGATAACGCAAGATTTGCACACGAATCATGAAGGCAATCCCAATCCATGTTGTTACACTCATGGCAAAAATCAGATTCCAGAATCCAGCTCCGATTGAGTAAGTCAAGACAATGACAATCAAGAGAGATGGGATGTTTGAGATGACGTTATAAACTTCCATCATCACACGGTCAACTGATTTTGAAATTCCCCAAATACCACCGACAAAAACACCGATAACCAAGTTAATCACTGTCGCAATCACAGAAATGAGGATAGAGTTACGAGCTCCGAACCAGACACCGTCAAAGAGAGATTTACCATTACTGTCTGTACCGAACCAATGCTCAGCATTTGGCTTGATATAACGAGCACTAAAGTCGTTTACCTTGCTGACATCATTGAAATCAAACTTAGAAAACATTGGGTAGATGAAACTCATCAAAATGATGGCTACCAAGATTCCCAACATGACTACAGTTGATTTTTTCTTCATAAATTGTCTAAACACTGATTTCCAGTAAGAATAGGCTGGCGCATCAATGGCTTCAGAGGCAAAATCGTCACGTTTTACGAACTGAAATTTTTCTTTATCGATTGTAGACATTATTTGCCTCCTTTCTCAGTCAATTTAATACGTGGGTCAATAATGGTCATCCAAATATCTCCCAAAAGAAGTGAGAAGATAGAAATACATGTAAAGATGAAGACAAGACCAACGACCATAGAGTTATTAGATGCTTTTACAGAGTCAATCAACATTTTACCCATACCCGGGAAAGCGAAGACTGTTTCAGTAAGGGTTGCACCACCGATAACCCCGATAACGGCACCAGGAATTCCTGAAACCAATGGAACCATGGCATTTTTAAAGATGTGTTTGTTTGAAATTTCTTTTTCAGACAAACCTTTTGCACGAGCAAAACGAACAAAGTCCTGTGACTGTAAGTCAATCATATAACGACGAATCCAAATAGCTGTATAAGGAGCCCCCAACAAACCAAGGATAACTGCTGGTAAAACGTAAGAACGCCAATCTCCAGCTCCCAGGATAGGGAATGAATCTGGAAGACCAATTGATGATCCAATCAAACGAACGATGTAAACCAAGGCAATCGTTGGAAGAGCCATCAAGAAGGTCAAAGCACCTGTCGAAAAGCTATCAATCCAAGTGTTCTTGAAACGAGCCATGGCTGAACCAAGCGGCACGGCAATCGCATAAGAAATCACCAAACCAATCAATCCAGCGACAGCAGAGCTGGTAATCATAGAAGGATATTGGTAGTTGCTTTCAGTAGCTGTATAAGGATCATCTTTCCCATAGTTAGCTACTTCACGAGAATCAGCCTGACTAGGTGATTTATAGGTTCTTGAGTAAATATTTACAGAAGAAGTTTTCTTACCTGTTGGGAATTGAACTTGAGATGTTTTTGTTTGCCCTTGTCCTTGAGTAATAACCTGTAAAACAGGGCTATTAGCATAGGTTGGATAAGAGTCACCTAAATTAATGTTCACAAAGTTTTGATGCACAAATGGGAACTGACTATTGAAGTACAAGAGATATTTATGTTTAGTTCCTGAACCAACCAATGACCATCCGATCGCTGGATCGTTTTCAAAACGAAGGTAACGTTTCAAGTCTGGATTTTCAGGGTCTTGAATTTTATTAGTATGGTCAATGTCAATCAAGTTAGCATAGAAGTGAAAAACACGTTCAAAAATTGGAATTTCACGAGTCGCATAGAATTGACCGCTTTCAGTAAATTCTCCCAAGGTCCAACCATGACCGATTTGTTTGATGTATTTTTCATAGATAGCCTTGTTGGTATCATTAGCTTCAACTGTTACAGAGGCATCCATCTGGCTAGCTTTTTCTTGCAACTCTTTGGTATCGTAGTACTCGATATAACCCATACGCTCATAAACGGTATTCTCATAGTTATCACGTTTATCAGCAGTTGTCGCAATCTTGTTATAGTTGGTATCCTGTTTGAAAATCAATTTTCGAGGAACCATTGTATAGATAATCGTGTAGGTCAAGGTTGTTACTAAGAAGATAGAAACCAATGACCGCAAAACACGCATAAAAATATATTTTTTCATATCATTTCCTTTAAAAATCCCAAAAGAACCTTCTCCTCATGGAGAGAAAGTTCTATTGAAAATTATTTACTTCACATGACTTGCCAATTCTTTTTGAGCTTTCTCGTTTGACTCAGTCTTTTCTTTCAACCATTTTTCACGAGCTTTTTCATACTCTTCTTTGGTGATTGCTTTTTCACCAACTTCAGTGTACTTCAAGTATCCTGCATTTTCACCTTTAAGGCCGGCTACTGAATATGAAGAGCTAAATGGTAGAACTTTTGAAACATATGAAACGGCTGTTTCTTTAGGAGAAGCCATTACTGGAATTGTCAAAGCATTGTCAGTCAACCAAGCTTGTGCTACTGCATATTTTTCATAACGTTTTTGAACGTCTTGGTTTTCGCTGTTTGCGTCATCAAGTAATTTTCCATAGTCAGCTAAACCAAGTTTGCTTACTACTGATGCATCTGTGTTTTGGTCAATACCAAGGTAAAGGCGAGTGCTTCCTCCCTTAAGGACGAATTGATCCAAGAAAGTAGAAGGATCTTGATAGTCAGGGTTCCATCCTAGCAAGGTATGGATATCCCAGTCTTGCTCTTTAGCTGTTGGAGCGCTAAATGAAATTGGTAAAGCTTCTGCTTGAGTCATTTGTTGTAAGTCTACAACAACATTATCTGAACCCAATACTTTTTCAATTGATTGTTTCAATGATTGAACACGGTTTACAACCGCTGTTGATTCTTGGATAACCAAGGCATCCAAGTGGATTGGGAATTCAACACCCTCAGCTTGTAGGCTTGATTTAGCTTTAGCAAAGACTTCTTTAGCTTTTTCTTCATTGTAGAGTCCATTTTGAGAATCTGCTAGAGATACGTTTGACCAAGTAGAAGAATTTGTCTTAGCCAAGCTATCTTGTACCAATTCACCAAATGTTTTCTTACCAACTTGAAGATTATAAGGTGCAAACGTATTACGGATGGCTACTGCAGCTCCATCAGTACCATTTGTTTGAGCTGAGTAAGAATTGCGATCGACAGCAAAGTTCAAGGCTTGACGGAATTCCTTGTTTAGCAATGCTTTCTGAGTAGATGTCTTTTGAGCATCACTTGTTTTGGCAGTGTGGTTATAGGTTGTACGACCATAGTTCAAGCTGACAGTTGCAACACCCGCTCCTGGTTCATTAAAGTAAATGTTATCTTTGAAGTCAGCTGCATATTTTTCATATGTAGAACTTGTAGGGAAGATACGAGCCTTGCTATATTGACCATCGGCAAAACCTTTGGCAATTACATCTTGATCCTTACCATCCCAGAAAGTGAACTTAACATTCTCAATTTTTACATTTTCTTTGTCCCAGTAAGCGTCATTTTTAGCCATCTCGATAGATGATTTAGGAGTTACAGCCTTCAAGACAAATGGACCGTTATAAAGAATAGAGTTAGCATCTGTTGGAGAACCAAAACCTTCCCCTTTTGAAGCTAAGAATTCTTCATTAACTGGCATCAAAACACCACTAGTGGTCTTGTCATTCCAGAAAGTTTCTGGCTGGTTCAAGGTATACTCTAGTGTTTGGTCATCAAGTGCTTTTACTCCGACGGTTGAAAAATCGCTTGTTTCACCCTTGATATATGCTTCTAATCCCTTAATAGAAGAGCTAACGATTGAAAGTCCTTTTGATTTTCCATCTACCGCATGTTTCAAACCAGTAACGAAGTCTTTAGCAGTGACAGGAGCATATTCTTCACCCTCTGCTGTCACCCATTTAGCATCCTTACGGATTTTATAGGTATAAGTCAAACCATCTTTTGAAACTGTCCATGATTCAGCAATAGAAGGAACCAGATTACCATATTTATCGTTAGCCAACAAACCATCTACAGCATTTGTTGTGATGAAAGATGTTGAATCGATATTGCTGACGATATAATCCAAGGTTTCTGGATCTGTTTGATAAACATATTGGTAATCTTTTGCTAGTTTAGCATTACTTGAACTAGTGTTTGAACACGCAGCTAGAACTCCTGACGCTAATAAGGTAGCTCCTGCTACAGCAAGCACTTGACTTTTTTTCATTTCTTCACTCCTCGTAATAAAGTATAGGTCATCATCAATTATATCATAGATTTCAAGAAAAGTAAACGAATTTTCAGAATATTTAGGCTTATTGATACAAAAAATCTGAAAAAACTATTGACTGAGAATGATTTTCAAGGTATAATAATAAACGTTAAGGCGGTATAGCCAAGTGGTAAGGCACGGCTCTGCAAAAGCTTGATCGTCGGTTCAAATCCGTCTACCGCCTTCTATAACTTGATTTATCAGGTTTCATTTAAACAGAAAGCCCAATTTAAAGGGCTTTTTTCTTTTTCTTCTAATGGATACATATAACTTACAAAAATTTTTGGAGCGAATTTGGGACAGACTTCTTTTTAGGAGACAATCTTTTGATACTCAATGAAAATCAAAGAGCAAACTAGGAAACTAGCCGCAGGCTGTACTTGCGTACGGCAAGGCGACGTTGACGCGGTTTGAATTTGATTTTCGAAGAGTATGAAATCAACTGAAAAAGCTTCGTCACTCCTGGTGACAAAAGCCTCTAGTTTACTCTGTTTCTTCTTCTATTTCAACTTCGGTAATTTGGACTTTTACCTTGGTAACACGTCCATTTTTCACCTTATCATTGGTTAGGATAAGCTGTTTGTTTTGGCTTACCAATTCATAGCTAAGTTTCTCAGTCGTTGGAATGGTCCCAACTCCTGTCAAATAGTAACCAGCGATGGTATCAACGTCATCACTTGCCAGTTCAACATCAAAGTAGTCATTAAAATCATTGAGATTCATAGTACCTTGAACGATATAAGTATCTTCTCCAATTTGATGAACTTCGATTTCAGCCTTATCTGTTTCGTCATCGATTTCGCCAACGATTTCCTCTAAGAGGTCTTCTAGGGTCACCAAACCAGCCATCCCACCGTATTCATCCAGCAAGATTGCCATTTGTCTTTGGGTATTGCGCAATTCTTTTAGCAAGTCATCCACAAAAATGGTTTCAGGAACAAAAAGTGGATCTTGTAAGATTTTCTTCCAAACAATATTGTCAAAACCGTCCACAAAGCCCGCCTTAAGGAGACTCTTGGTGTGAATAATCCCAATCACATTGTCCTTATCCCCATCATAGACAGGGATACGAGAATAATTTTGTTTTAAAATACTTTGGATGATGGTTTGACTATCATCCTGAATATCGACCATGAAGGCATCCGTCCGAGGAACCATGACTTCTCTGGCCATTAATTCGTCCAGTGAAAAAATCCCTTGTAACATTTCAATTTCGTCAGCATCTAGTGTTTCTTCACTATTTGTCAGCATATAGGCAATTTCATCACGGGTCATCTTTTCATCCGCATCATCGAATGACATAGGAGTCAAATGGCTCAAGAAATTGGTCGAAGCAGCTAAAAGCCAAACAAAAGGACTAACTAGTTTCCCCAGCCCAATGATAACTGGCGCTGTACGAATCGCCAAGGCATCCTTTAGATTAAGAGCGATTCTCTTAGGATACAATTCCCCAAAAACGATGGAAATATAAGTCAAAAATGCTAAAGATAGAAAACTTGCAACGGCATAAGATGTTTCGCCATTTCCAAGCCAAGATGCAATTTCTCGTCCCAGAGTTTCTGCCAAACTCGCCCCTGATAAGATCGTAATCAGGGTAATCCCTACTTGAATGGTTGATAAAAAGTGGTTAGGATTTTCTAGTACCCTCAGCAGACGGATATAGCGTCTATCTCCTTCTTCTGCCTTTTGTTCAACCCGCGCACGGTTAAGTGAAACCATGGCCATTTCTGTGGCTGAGAAAAAAGCATTTAACACTGTCAAGATAAACAACAAAACAAATTGTAGCAACAAATTCTGACTACTTGGGTCTTCCATAGTTCTTCTCCTAAAATAGTATCTTGTCACTTATTATATCACAAAAATTAGCTCAGTACATATTATTTTTCTCAGTGTCTATTCTAGTTATACTTAAATTGTCCAAAAAAGAACTCCTATATCCACAAGTGACATAGGAGTTTATGTTATCTTTTACTGAGTAACCGTTACTTCTCCAGTTCGGTAATCCAGTTGAAGTCCTTTTTGAACATTGGGAACTAGAACATTAAATTCCAATTCTCCGTCTGAAGACTTAGCTTCAATCTGTGAAGCTGAAGGAACTAAATCCTCATTTGTAGCGTAATAAAGGGTTACACGGTAACGGACACGCTTGTTTTTATCCAAGGCCTTACGTACCATGCTTTCATAGTAGTTTTGCCCTGTCGAATCCTCAGCTTGCGCCTGATTTGCCCAGGCTGTTTGAACAGCAATGTTTTTAGGATTGCTTGTCGAGGCATCAAAACCATCCAAACCACCGATTAAGGCATAGCCTAGCAAATGACCTCTATCAACCGCATGGGTATAAGTACCCTTTAGATTCTTAACCTGATGCCATCCTGGAGGAATCCATGAAGTCGAACCATTCCCAGTTTCTTCACGATTCTTGTACTGTCGGGTTGCCTTAGACAAGAGGGCATTGGCTACAGTTGGCACAGTTTCCTTGCCAACTGTCTTTGTTTTGTTATCAGCGTAAGGCTTACTTGAAACCTTGGCATCTAGATTAGTTTTATTACCATTGACGATAAAAGCACCGGATCCATTCCACTCCAGACTCCCTTTTATTTGACTCTTAACTGCATCTGTTAAGACACTTTCTGCCAATGCTTGACTAGGAGCTTCAGGCGCTTGTTTTTTCTGACTCACCTTAGTTTTAGGACTATTAGCTGTCGACTGCATCTGCTTGATATAGTAGCTCCCCGCAGATAAGAGCAATAACACTAGTAAACCAATCAGTGTCTGTCTTATTTTTTTGTTCATATTTCTCCTTATCTTTAAAAAAGGCTGGTTTTCCAGCCTAATTTCCTGTAAATTTATGAATTAATTCCTGCCATTTTGCTGGAGACAGGATAGCCCATGGATCTTGACCCTTGCCCAAAATTCCATAACCGACCATTAAACCGATTCCTAGGGCTAGTGCACCTAAAATCAGTACTAGAATGACTAAAAGTAAACGCTTGACTACGTAGCCTGATTTCTTATTCATCTTCATCACTTGCCTCAATCCGCTGAATCTTAGCACCTAGCTGCGCCAACTTCTCATGGAAACGGTAATAACCTCTATCCAAGTGAACCAATTTACCAACAACGGTTTCTCCTTGCGCTACCAAACCTGTCAAAATCAAGGCTGCGCTGGCACGAAGGTCAGTTGAAAGAACTTCTGCTCCCTGCAAAGCTTGTCCACCAACAATACGAGCTGTATCACGGATAATCTCAGAGTGCAAGCCCATGCGACGCATTTCTTCTAGATGTTGGAAACGATTTTCGAAAACTGTCTCCACCATAGTTGATTCCCCTTTTGCGACAGTCATCAAGGCTGTAAATTGAGCCTGCATATCTGTTGGAAATCCTGGGTGAGGCAAGGTTTTCACATGAACAGCTTTTAGATTTTCTAGTTGAGAGCGAACTCGAATTCCTTCAGTCTCCTCTGTCACTTCCACTCCCATTTCAAGCAATTTGGCAATCAAGGGACGGTTATGCTCCCAGACAGCGTCTTTAATCAAGATATCACCACCAGTCATGGCAGCAGCTACCATAAAGGTTCCTGCTTCGATACGGTCTTGGACTACATTGTGAGTCGTACCATGAAGTTTCTCAACACCGGTAATGGTAATGGTCTCTGTACCAGCACCCTTAACCTTAGCTCCCATTTCATTGAGGAGAATGGCTAGGTCCACAATCTCAGGCTCACGCGCAGCATTCTCAATCACTGTCACCCCATCAGCCAGCGTCGCCGCCATCATCAAGTTCTGCGTAGCACCAACACTTGGGAAGTCCATATAGATATGAGCTCCATGTAAGCGATCAGCCTTGGCTTCGATATAACCAGCTGTCTGGCTAATCTTAACCCCCATAGCTTCTAGACCTTTCAAATGAAGATCAATAGGACGACTACCAATCGTACAACCACCTGGCATGGATACCTTGGCATGACCTACACGGGCAAGAATTGGTCCCAAGACAACGATAGATGCACGCATCTTGCTGACATACTTGTAGGGAGCTTCCTCAGTGATATCGCCAGTCGCGTCCACCTCAACAAGATGGTCTTCTTCATTAAAATCCACCTTGGCATTTAAACCACGAACCACCTGATTCATAGTGAAAACATCTGACAAGATAGGAACATTCTGCAAGACGGTCTTTCCTTCACTGGCTAGAATAGTCGCTGCCAACAAGGGCAAGACTGCATTCTTTGCTCCTTCAATCGTAACACTTCCTACCAGACGATTATCGCCACCTTGAACCACAATTTTTTCCATACTTATTTCCTTTACATTTGATTTTATAATAATCCTCTAAGCGCTTCTTGCCACAACTGATAGAGACTTATAAAGAAAGAACTCATGATGTAGCCCATGACAATGCTGAAAAAGGCTACTAATAAACGAACTTTTCCTGTATTCTCAGCTGTCACTTTTAAAACCTTTTCCCATCTAACAAGATTCTTTAAAAGGTAAAAACTCACATAAATAAAGAGCATATGACTGCTTAGAGTGAATAATAATTGAACCATTTGACTATTATACCATCTTCTCTGTTTGTGCGCTAGTTTGGAAACTTACCTTAAAACTAGGGATTGTTTTTCAAGTAATCAATTGCATCTTGTAGGGTTTTAACAGGCACGATTTTCATATCTGTCTTGATTGTTTTGGCTGCTTCTAGGGCTGTTTGGTAGTTGTTTTTCGCATCTGGATGCGCTTTTTGTTCTTCTTCGCTAACAGGGTTATCAGGGGCAAAGAAAATCGTAGCACCTGCTCTAGCCGAAGCTACAACTTTTTTATCAATACCTCCAATGTCCCCCACATTACCATCACGGTCAATGGTTCCTGTACCGGCAACGATACGACCATTACGAAGGCCAGGGTCAGCTATTTGGGTATAGATGGCCAGACTAAACATGAGACCAGCACTTGGTCCGCCGATACCAGCTGTTGAAAAGCGAATTGGGACATCACTGGTCACTTCCGTACGGTCAATCAAACCGATTCCAATCCCATTTTTGCCATTTTCCAAGGTGATAATCTTACCTTCTGCAGACTTGGTTTGCCCATCCTCTTCATAGGTGACCTTGACGGAATCTCCTAATTTTTGAGAATTGACGTAATCAATCAAATCTTTGGAACTATCAAAGGTCTGATCATTGACTGCGGTGACCGTATCAGAGATATTGAGAATCCCTTTAAAGGTCGAATTATCCGTCACAGTCAAAACATAAACCCCAAGGTATTTAAGTTCAATATCCTTACCAGCTGTTTTTAGTCCTTGATACTTGGCCATATTTTGCGATGTCTGCATGTAGAATTGATTGATCCGCATAAATTCAACATCGGAAGAGCCACCTGTAGTCTCTTGGGCACTGCGAATATCTGTAAAAGGCGTCAACCAAGCATAAATCATATGAGCTAAAGTTGCGTGTTGGACACCAACTGTAACGAATTGATAGGCACCAGCTTCCTTATCTTCTGTGTCATTGACTTTAAGGACTTGGCGAATATCTTCCGAACCACCTGGAACTTCTATATAGTAGGGCAAGGGCACTACAAAGGCCAAGAAAGTCACAATTAAGGCCGCAATGACATATAAGGGCCATCTAATCTTTTTTTTCATTTCTTATTTCCTCCAAAATACTCTCAGGAACATAGCAGGTAATATCCTGACCAAACTTCAAAAGCTCTCTAACGCCTGATGAACTAATATAGAGATGTTCAGGTCGGCTATGTAAATAAATGGTCTCTATATCAGGAGACAGCTGATGGTTGTAGTAATCAAAACTGGCTTCATATTGCAAATCCGCCGCATTTCTCAAGCCTCGCACTAGGCAAGTAGCCCCCAGTCTTTTTGCGACATCGACCACCAATTCATCATGAGAAGACACGACTTTAACATTTCCCAAATGTTTCACAGCCTTTTCTAACCCCCGTTTACGATTTTCGATAGGAAGAAATCCTTGCTTGTGGGGATTAAAAAAAATACCGACATAGAGCTTATCAAAGAGTTTGCTAGCCCGTTCAATCATATCCAGATGCCCATTTGTCATCGGATCAAATGAGCCTGTAAATAAGCCAATCTTATCTGACATAAACTGTCACCTTACTAATTCCATAAATTTTTTCCTTCCAGATGCCAAGACAGGCAATTTCTTCTGGAAGTTCAACGGCCTTATCCGTCTCACACACGACCATGACATCTTCAGAAAAAAGCTCTCTCTCAGCCATTTTCTCAATATCTGCTACGATTTGTTCCTTGGCATAAGGAGGGTCTAAGAAAATGAGGTCAAATTCCCCAGATAGCTGTTCCAACGCCCTTTCTGCATCCATCTTGAGGAGTTGAAATTTCCCAACTTCCTTAGTCATCTGGATATTTTCAGCTACGATAGTCTGAGCCTTACGGTCTCTCTCCACTAAAACAGCACTGGACATACCACGCGATACTGCCTCAATAGATAAACCACCACTACCTGCATAAAGGTCCAAGACGCGCCCCCCTTCAAAGTAGGGACCAATCATGTTAAAAATAGCTCCCCTAACCTTATCTGAAGTAGGTCTTGTCGTCTTGCCCTCTAGTGTCTTGAGGGGACGTCCCCCATAGATTCCTGATATGATTTTCATACCGTTTATTATACCAAATTATAGACAAAAAGAGAAAGAAGAGGCTGGCTAGTACTAAATTCGAGGATAAAATTCAGAAAATCTGTCTATAATAAAACGCATAACATCAAGCTTTACTACACCTGATATTATGCGTTTTTAGTGGTTATCTAAACAAAAATTAAAAAGATAAATAATAATACGATAGAGGTAATGCAACTCATAAAAATTTGCTTCACATTTACTAATTTCGTATCTTTCCCTTTTTCTATATATAATGGTAAGCGTGTGTTTACACTAAAGAAAATCAATACAGGAAATATATAAGCTAATAAATAGTTAAAATAAACACCTGACACTATCGATAGAAATAATAAATACGGTAAAAACACAAGCGAAAATACAATTGCAAATCTAATCAAATCTATACGAAATTTTAAAATCTTCTTAGGATGATAAAAAAAGTAATAACGACCTTCATGAACCATTAAAATACCATAATACACTAGATAGAGGAGGGATAAAACCGTAAAAGAAAAAACACTTACATCTTTAAAATCACCTTGACCTATATACGATATGATAGACAATGCATAAAAAGATAACAATTCCAAAGCTAACTTAGTCCTAACAACAGTCAAAAAAAATACTTTCACCATATTTTCACCCGACTAAATACAAGCACTAAACTATTGATTAAACACAAAGCGAGTAAGAGTACTAACATTAAACTTACAGAACTAGCTTCAATGATTTGATTTAAATAAAACGGCATCACTTTTCGTACATTCAGAGCTAAAAACAAAGCAAACCCTATACGAATCGTTAAATTAACAGTCTCCTGATATTTTTTCTTAAAAAAACAACCACCTAAGCTACTTACTAAACTAAAAATTTGGAGAAGAACCATATAAAATAGAAAGTATTTTTGTGATCTAAAGACTAAATCTAACGGAAATAGAAGCAACACCGACAATATACACAAAATTATATATTTCCTAAAAGTATAGTACTTCAACACTTCTACTCGAGAAAAATTATGGAAAAAGGATTGAAATTTTACAGCCAACTTGGACAATTCTTCTCTCTCTTTAGTAACTACAAAAATATTAGATAAAACAAGTAATAACGTCAACAATTGCATGCTATTTTCATATGGTAATATCTTAAAAAACAATATTTTTAATGAGAAAAATATAATTAAAAGAACCGCTATCAAACTCAAAATATTCCACAATCCATATATCCCGAACTTCTTTCGGAATAATTCTAATTTAAGTAAAAATAGTTTAGTCATAGAGCTGCTCCTCCAACTCACGAATAGAACCTGTATTGGCAAATGTTTTGGCAACTTCTCCATTCTTTAAGAGAATAAAACTATCACACAAATCGTTTAAAGTGTCCAAAATGTGAGAAGAAATTAGAATAGTTGTTTTACCTTTGAAAGTCTTCAAGATTGATTTAAGTTGTGTGATATATGTTACATCAATACTATTAAATGGTTCATCTAAGATAAGTAGACCAATATCGCGAATAAATAGATTAATCAGAGATAATTTTTTTCTCATTCCTTGAGACAATTCTTCAATCCTAGTATCTTCTTTCCCCTTCAAATTCAACTCACTGATCAATTGCTCAGCAGTTTTTATTCCCCCTGTATGATTTATAATTAAAGTTACAAACTCACTAACAGTCAAAAATGGATAAGGTTCTAAATCAGAAGGGATATATAAAATATTATCTACATCAAAATCCTCAACATCAAAAGTTTGATTTGCTTCATAATATCCTGACAGCATGTTCATTAAGGTTGTTTTACCAGCTCCATTTTCTCCTAAAAGACCAATAATTTCTCCTTCTGGTAATTTCAAGTTAGTAATCTGCAGTCTAAAATTAGAATAAGCATGAGCAATCTGGTTAATATACATATAATGGCATTTCCTTTCAAAAACGAAATAGGTGGGATTCAAGTGAATCCCACACTATCTTTCTACCATGAGAAGTGATCTCTAATCATACGGTATGCTAAATCTCCAGCATTTATCAGTTCCCATTTATGAGCCCAAGCCCAACGAACTGCTTGAGAGCCATAACGTGCAGCAAAACTCAAATTTTTTGTAACTCTTTGATTACATTCTAATTATACAATGTTTTATATCTATGTCAAGAGTTTTCTTCAAAAAAATAACATTTTTTTCAAAATATTGATTTATATTCGTATTTTACTTATGCCATTGAAGAAAATCATCGTAAAAAACTATGTTTTTTAAAGCAAACACAAAAAATATGATTATGTAACTAATTTTTGATGAGAGATCTCTATTTATCTGCTAAAAAATAATGTATTTAACCCAAATCAACTAATTGATAACATAATTTCCAGCATTCTTTGAGATATTTCTTAAACAAGACTTATTGTGTTTGACATTTTGTTTGTTTTGTTGTATTATTTAACTAATACACAAATAAGAAAAAAAGGAGAACAAGATGTCCTGGTCATTTGACAATAAAAAACCTATCTATTTACAAATTATGGAAAAAATCAAGTTTCAGATTATTTCCCATGAACTAGAAGCCAATCAACAACTTCCTACTGTTAGAGAACTAGCTAGCGAAATTGGGGTCAATACAAATACCATCCAAAGAGCCTTTTCAAACCTCGAACAAGAAGGATTTGTCTTTTGTAAGCGAACAGCTGGACGTTTTGTAACGGAAAATCAAGAACTCATCTCTAAATCTCGTAAATAACTAGCAGAAAAACAATTAAAGGACTTCATTTTCTCCATGGCTCACTTTGGTTATCAAGAAGAAGAATTACCAGCTATAATTAGCGATTATATTAAACGAATTGAAACTACCAATTATAATCAAGTGAAACCAACTAAAAACTCATTCTGAGGATATGATTCGTAAAATCTACCCACAATAAAACGCATAATATCAACCTTTACTGAACTGATATTATGCGTTTTTATCATTTTGAAACTTTTAAAATCCTTATCTACAAAATATTTTCGTAAGTATCGCGGACTTCTTGAGGCCAAACACTTGTTTGCACTTCTCCGATATGTTTTTTACGAAGTAAGAACATAGCCATCCGAGATTGTCCAATTCCTCCACCGATTGTCAATGGGAATAGGCCATTCAATAGAGCCTTGTGCCATTCCAATTCCAAGCGGTCTTCATCACCTGTGATGGCAACCTGACGACGAAGCGTTTCTTCATCTACGCGAATCCCCATAGACGACAACTCAAAGGCTCCACCTAAAGACTCATTCCAAACAAGAATATCGCCATTCAGACCCTTGTAGCCATTTTCAGACTCGCTTGTCCAGTCATCGTAGTCTGGTGCACGTCCATCGTGCGGTTTACCGTCTGGTAATTCACCACCGATACCGATCAAGAAGACAGCGCCAAATTCTTTACAGATCGCATTTTCACGCTCTTTTGGTGTCAAGTCTGGGTAGCGCTCTACTAACTCTTCTGTATGGATAAAAGTGATTTGTTTTGGCAAGATAGACTCGATGTCATAGCGGGCTTCTACTGCTAGCTCAGTCAGGCGAATAGCCTTGTAAATCTTCTCAACGGTTTCTTTTAGGTAAGCAATGTTTCGTTGACCATTTGGAATGACCTTTTCCCAGTCCCACTGATCCACAAAGACAGAGTGGGTTGCATCCAGCGAGTCTTCGTCTGGACGAAGGGCCTTCATGTGGACGAAAAGACCTTCACCTTCACCGAAACCAAAACGAGCTAGAGTATGGCGTTTCCATTTAGCAAGCGAATGAACCACTTCATAGGTTTCATCAGGAATCTGCAAAACCTTGACAGATACTGGATTTTCCACACCAGATAGGTTGTCCTGCATCCCGTCACCGACCTTGCTCAAGATAGGACCTTGAACTTCGACGACTTCTAGCTTATCTTTCAAATACTGGGTAAAAGTATTTTTGACAAAGGAAATTTCTTCTTGTTGATGAATAAAACTTTTCTTCATAGGCTACTCCTCAAAAATTTAATAAACGTATTATACACCTATTTTCAAGAAAAGAAAAGAGAAAATTTAAAAAAATCAGTGTTACTCAAAACACTGATTTCATAGACCTTTTAGTCATTGCGACCGAAAATACGGAGAATACTTAGGAAGAGATTGATAAAATCAAGATAGATACTGAGAGCCATTGACACAACCCAACCTGTCGCTACACGACCTTGTGATTGTTCATAAGCGAGACGAATTCTTTGATTGTCCCAAGCAATCAACCCTGAGAAAACCAAAACCATGGCTACGCTAATCATATAATCAAAGAAACCGCTAGCCAAGAAAATATTGACTACCATAGCAATCAGCAAACCGATAAGAGCCGCCATCATAGCCCGACCAAGGCCACTCAAATCTTTCTTGGTGAAGATACCAACTGCCGCCATGACAAAGAAGAGAAGGGCGCTCGATACAAAGGCTGATAAAACTGTACCTGGAGTATAGAAGGCCACCACAAAACTGAGGGTAAAGCCGTTTAAAACAGAGTAAAGTAAAAATACTGGAAGAGCAGCTGGACTATTCCTTAAGGCCATGTTACTAGCAACGAAGACTAGTGCTAGCTCTGCAAAGGTTGCAATGGTCAACCAGAGACGCCCCTGCATCAAAAAGTAAACCAACTGAGACTGAAAGACTGTCAACATGAGGCCAGATACCAAAGCGGATAGCCCGATTCCTAGCCCAACAAAGGCATAAACCTTAGCGTAAAATTGATTGAGACCAGTACGGTCTTGTATAATAGTATAATTCATCTTTTCTCCTTTTCTATGAATGTCTTTCCTTGATTATAACAAAGAAAATTAAAATTAGCTTAAATGGAAAATCAAAATACCTGCTGCCACTGCAACATTGAGACTCTCCGCCTGACCCTTCATGCTAATATGGACCAACTGGTCTGCACTTTTAGCCGTGAGGGGACTAATTCCTTGACCTTCATTTCCCATAACCAAGACAAACTGGTCAAAATGAGGCAAGTCACGATAGTCTTTAGAATCCTTGGAAAGAGTGGTCGCTAGGACTGAAATACCCGCTTTTTTAGCTTCCTCGAGAAGCGCTTGGCTCGACATCCGATAAATGGGCAGATGAAAATGACTGCCTTGCATAGAACGCAATGTCTTAAGACTATAGATGTCTGCCGACTTATCTGAAACAATCACTCCTGTAAAACCTGCTGCATCCGCAGTTCGAATGATGGTTCCCACATTACCAGGATCTTGCACATCTTCCAAAAATAAGAACTTACCCTGACTAAAGTCAGCTTGCCCTACTTCTACTTTTTGAACGACAGCAACAATGCCCTGTGGAGTCTTAGAATCCGCCAAATCTAGCAAAATATCCTCTGACACCCAGACAGTTTGCGGAAAAGCAACTAACTGATCTCGGTAAGTTTCTAGGGCAAAGATTTTCTCAATCGTCACTCCAGCTTGAACAGCTTCTTCAAACAAGTGCCAGCCTTCAATCAAATAGGCAGACTTGCGGTATTTTTTTTGTGTAATTTCTTGGCATTTTTTACCACAGAATTGGCTTTTGAGGTTATAATAGTCATAGAAATATTATAACACAATCAAAGGAGTTTGGTATGCAAAAGGTTAGAATGATTGCCCAAGGTAGAGTGCAGGGAGTCGGCTTTCGTTGGGGTGTTTACAGCTTGGCACTTGAAATTGGTGGCATCACAGGTCGGGTATGGAATAACGACGATGGCACAGTCGAAATCTTAGCCCAAGCAGATTCATCTGCTACCATGGCAAAATTTATCCAAGAAATCCGAAAAGGACCCACACCTTTTTCAAAAGTCAGCTACTTAGATGTCAAACTAAGCAACTTTCCTCCTTACCCTGACTTCAAAATCGCAAATTAGGTCTCTAGAACTATTGTATATTTTGTAAAAAAACAGTAGAATAGAAAGGTATAATTTTTAAAGAAGGAATAAAAACAGTGAAATCTATTAAACGTTTTGCACTCTCAGCTATGGGAGCGGCTATGTTGCTAGTCTTGACTGGCTGTGTTAGCGTCGATAAAGCCACAGGACAGCCAATAGGATTTATTTGGAATACTATCGGAGCGCCTATGGCTGAAGCCATTAAATACTTCGCCAATGACAAGGGACTTGGTTTTGGGGTTGCTATCATCATCGTAACTATTATCGTGCGCTTGATTATCTTGCCACTTGGTATCTACCAATCATGGAAGGCAACGCTTCACTCTGAGAAGATGAACGCTCTCAAGCACGTCCTTGAGCCACATCAAACTCGTCTCAAGGAAGCGACTACTCAAGAAGAAAAACTCGAAGCCCAACAAGCTCTCTTTGCCGCTCAAAAAGAACACGGCATCAGCATGTTTGGTGGTGTAGGATGCTTCCCTATCCTCCTTCAAATGCCTTTCTTCTCTGCAATTTACTTTGCTGCCCAACATACTGAAGGTGTTGCTCAAGCAAGTTACCTAGGAATTCCTCTAGGCTCTCCAAGTATGATTTTAGCTGCCTGCGCTGGTGTCCTTTACTATCTTCAATCACTCCTTTCACTTCACGGAGTAGAAGACGAAACGCAAAGAGAACAAATCAAGAAAATGGCTTACGTGAGCCCAGTCACGATTGTCGGCTTCTCCCTCATTTCACCAGCCAGTGTCACACTTTACTGGGTTGTCGGTGGTTTCATGATGATTCTCCAACAGTTTATCGTCAACTATATCGTTCGTCCAAAACTTCGCAAAAAAGTCCGTGAAGAACTGGCAAAGAACCCACCAAAAGCAAGTTCTTTCTCTACACCAAGTGGACGAAAAGATGTTACCCCTGAACAACCAACTGCTATCACAAGCAAGAAAAAACACAAAAATCGAAACGCTGGAAAACAACGTTCGAGATAAAGCTGCGTCTATTATCCAATAATTAAAAAAAAACGAATGAATGATAAATAGTTTTCATCAACTAGATATCATCATTCGTTTTTATTATCTACCGTTACATCTTATACTATAGTCGAAAAAGTTAAATATTCTAAAAACTATTCAATCATAAATTAACAAGTAAATCACTATGACTTAATACAATTCACAGTTATTAAAACTTCTGCTCCCGCGTCTCTATTTCTAAGCTCAACTCGGCCTTTGTGTAGTTTTGCAACTCTACATACAAAACTAAGTCCAATACCATAATGTTGCTCTTTAACCGATCTAGCTTTATCCATACGATAAAATAGCTTTCCAAAATGAGTTAAAACTTCATCTGGAAATTCCGAACCATTATTCCATATACCTATTTTCAATTCTTTCCCCTCTTGCTCTACCCTAATGTTAATTTTAGGATTCTGTTTATCTGCATACTCCAAAGCATTTGTTAAAATATTTTGTATGGCACGAATCAGAAGAGATGGATTTATATAATAGTTTTCAGTTCCTTTCACATTTTGTTCAAAAGAAAACTTCATCTGATTTTTTATCAAAAAAGAGACTTCTTTCTCTAACTCATTGATAAAATCTGAAGAGGAATATTCCACCCAGCCTGTCTCATCATCATAATAGGTTTTAGAATAGTGAATTAATTGATTGAAATAATCTAGTAACTGTTGACTAGCTCTTTCTATATCTGCTAAGCATTCTTGAGATTGGTCGCTTTCAGTTATCGCCTGCAAAAATTCCACATTCCCCTTAATAATGGTTAAGGGAGTCTTTAAATCATGAGAAGCTGCTGAAACCTGAAACATCAAATCTTCTTTCTGCTGTTTCTCATCAACTATTAATTGTCGAATTCTATCTTGCATCACTATAATCCGATTTCCTGTCTCACGAAATTCTTTAACCGTTAAACTTTCTGTACATTCCCTCTCCAACCACATACTATTTTCATAAATCAAAGTCATTTCATAACTCAGTTTTTTCAACAATTTTCCAATGTGATAACTTATTAGAACAATCAATAAAACACAAATATATATCCATGATGACACATTGAAAAAAATTGATAGAACACCACTATTTTTTAGAGGTTTCCCGTCTTCATTTATTTGTATAGATACTGAAGCTAAGGGAATAAGATAGGCCATTAGTAAGCCAAGACTAAACTGCCAAATAATTCTCCAACAGGTTTCTCGAATTAATTGTCTAAAACTTTTGATTCTACCCATTGATATCCTCCACCATACAAGGTTTTAATTGGATTTAATTGATAAGGTTTCAGCTTTTGACGAATTTGATAAATGTACTCTGAAACCGAACGTAAAAGAGCTTCTGAACTTTGTGGATATAGATAATTATAAATTTCCTCAATAGAATATATTTTACTTGGGTTGCTTGCCAAAAGATTCACTATGTCGAATTCCCTCCTTGTCAAGGCAATCTTATCATCGTTCACAAATAGTTCCTTACTATCCGTATATAGTATAAGCCTCCCAATCTTTATTTGATGAACATTTCCTTTAGTCCGTTCTTCACGACGCAAGTGCATTTTAACACGTGCTAACAATTCTTGCATACTAAAGGGCTTCATAATATAATCATCAGCACCTGCATTGATTCCAGCTACTAAATCTTCATCCATATCCTTAGCAGTTATAAAACAGATAGGAACAGTTATCTGCTCGCGAATCATCTGACAGATTTCTAAACCACTAACAGGCATCATAATATCTAATAAAATCAAGTCAAATCCTGTAAAATCACAAAGATCAATCTCTTCTATCTTATTTCGTATGACTACTTCATATTTTTCATATTCTAGTACTTTTTTTATTAGGCGAAGAATAGCAAGATCATCATCTACCACCAAAATTTTATAAGCCATAACTCACCCTCCTAACTATATTATAGCACTAACCGAGAAAAAGACAGGATATCCCCTGTCTTTAGCGTACATTTCTTCCTATAAGTATCAGTGTAGCAAATACAAAAACAATTAATAACCAAACTATTTGTATCCCTAAGCCTTGCCACACTGGATAATAAAGAGACAAGGGATAGGTATAAAAACAATTCATACTAGCCAGTAATGGTAAATTTCTAAAAAAAGAACTGAATTGTAATAACATTTGTCCCATCCCCAATAAAAGGGATAAACTGATTCCCAAAATTAAGATAAAAGACTGGGAAATAAATACAAAAATACCACTTAAAAGAGAGAAGGTTAGAATAGAAATACAAGCTGGAAATAGAATTGTTAGAACATGTTTAATATTACTCAAAAGATTGATATTGTAGTATCCTTGTGCGATTAGTATGCATAATGATAATACAGCAACCAGTAATACAATTTCCATACATAATACAATAGCTAGTTTACAGATTATAAATTTCAAACGATTTGGACATGTAAGAAAACTGGTACGAAGGCTAGAACCTATAAATTCTTGACCTATAAATAGAACCGCTAGACTAACGAAACCTGCCTGTCCTAAATAGAGACTTTGCAGTAGCTGTTCCAAAACAAACTGTAGGGTCAACTGGTCTGGCTTATTATTTAAAAAAATAACTAACGCTGGAACACACAGTAATAGAGCACCTATAATCAACCAGTGCCAAGGATTCATCATAAACTTGAGATACTCACTTTTAAGTTGCTCTTTCAACTTATTCACCTCCTCCAATATCTGACTTAAGTAATCGGTAGATTGCTAAAGCCAAGAATGAGAAGTTCCAACAAAGTAACAATAAAATATTTTGTAAACTATTCTGTTCTAAAATTTGAGGAGATGTAGCAATCAATCCTTGCCCCAATGCAACTGGAAGAAATTTTGCAACCGATATATAGTTTGCTAAGAATGTTCCTAAATTGTAGACTTGAGGAAGCAAAAATAATAGAGGAACAATGGCTGTTTTAAATGTCAAAGCCATAATATAGGCCAGCAGTCCCAACAAAGTCCAAGCTATACTGGCTAAAAATATATAGAACCAAACTGTTCCATTTAGTGAAAAAAGCAATAAGCCATCTTGTCCTAAAACATAATGTGTCATGTTAATCGTAAGGAATATTGATAGAAAGGAAATGAAAAAAGAAAATACAAGCCAAACTAATGTTTTTGAAACTAGGAAAGTACTTCGATTTGTAATAGAGAGGAGGCTTGTACGAATAGCAAAGCATTTATACTCCTCGGCTCCGTAAATTGAGCCTAGGATAATCATAATAAAAACACCAAATAAAGTGATATCAAAACCTAAAAATTCAATAGGAGGTATAGCTTCTGCTAATTCTGGATTTGTCTCTGGTGTAGCATGAATACCAACTGAAACAATTTGAGAAGCACCAATATTTGCTAAAAATGTTTGAAATACCAGTATCAAGAATAGTACAACATGAGTAGCTCTCCTATAAAGCAATTTCAATATTTCAGAATGAAGAGAGTAAATAAGTGCCATGTCACTTTCCTCCCTCTGTTAAACTAAAGAAGACTTCTTCTAGTGAAGAAAGATTTTTCATCACTTCTTGTAAAGTTCCTTTTATAAGAACTTTTCCTTTATTTATGATAACTACATCATCTGTTACTGCTTCCACCTCCGATAATATATGAGATGATAGCAAGACTGTCTTCCCTTCTTGAGCTTGTTTTTTTATAAACTCTCTAAACCACCGAATTCCTCTTGGATCCAAGCCATTAGTCGGTTCATCCAATATCAGATATTGAGGATTTCCTAATAGAGCTGTTGCAATTCCTAATCGTTGTCCTTCTCCTAATGATAATTTCCCAATTTTAGATTTTTTCTTATGGCTAATATCCACCATATCCAAGACTTGTTCAATTCGCTGACTGGATATCCCATTACTAGCAGCAACAATTTTCAAATGTTGATAAACAGTCCGATCATCAGGAGCTCCTACACTGTCAAATGAAGCTCCTACAGTCTTTAGAGGAAATTTTAATTCCTTATAAGTTTGATCTCCAATTTTAGTAAGACCAGATGTTGCTTTGTCTAATCCTAATAAAATACGTAAGGTTGAACTTTTTCCAGCTCCATTTGGACCCAGGAAAGCAGTCACTCTACCTGCTTTTGCTTCAAAAGAAATATCTTTTAAAATTTGAGTTTGGCCATACGACTTACATAAATTTTTAATGGTAATACTTTGTTCCATGATGTTCTCCTATTCTATTTAACATTTCTAAAAGTAACTATATCTTACACATTCATTTTCGGATTTTTTTCAGAATTTAAAGAGTAGAAAGATTTAATACTCAATGAAAATCAAAGAGCAAACTAGGAAGCTAGCCGCAGGTTGCTCAAAGCACTGCTTTGAAGTTGCAGATAAAGCTGACGTGGTTTGAAGAGATTTTCGAAGAGTATAAAATTTTGTTTTATTTAATTATATGTATTTATTTGTCTCGCACCTTACAGAATGAGATAGACACATAGCAGAAAAGTAGTTAAGAATTTTTCTATCAGAAATTTCTTAACTACTTTTTCTAATGTCTTTAATTTAGTTCCTGTAGATAACTTTGGTAACTAGTATTTCTTAATTGTAATTCCTCATGTTTACCTTTATCTACAATTCTTCCATTATCGTCAAAAACAAACACTATATCAGCTTCACGAATCGTTGATAATCGATGAGCAATTGTTAGTCGTGTCTTTCCTTCAGTCAATGAGTTCACAGCCTTCGTAATAATTCGCTCAGTTTCTACGTCCAAACTTGCAGTAATTTCATCAAATAAATAGATATCACTCGGAATCATTAATGAACGTGCTATATTAAATCGCTGCTTCTGACCTTCAGATAAACCTTGACCAGAATCAGATATATGACTCTCTAAACCTTTAGGCAATTGATTCATCAAGCTAAGAAGGTCTAATTCTTTTAGAACAAAATACATCCTCTCGTCCGATACCTTACTATTTTTCCCATAACTCAAATTTTCTCTTAGAGTTCCATGAAACAAAGTATTATCTTGAGAAGTATAACTAATCAAATCACGAACATTCTCCGAAGATAAATCCCTTAATCTTTTTCCCCCAATCAATATCTCTCCTGCATCGTATTGATAAAATTTCATCAATAAAGAAAAAATAGTTGTCTTACCTGAACCGCTTGGACCTATAATCGCAACATGTTGCCCAGATGAAATATGAAAACTTAAATTATCTATTACACGTTTTTCTTGTTCTGAATAACTAAAAGAAACTGCATCAAAGGAAATAGAGAAGTCATTTACTTCTGTATAAGAGAAATTATTATCTTCTGAAGCTAAATTAAATAACTCTACTACACGTGTTCCTACCCCTTTTACTTCAGCAAAATCATCTAAAGACTGGATTAATTCTGAAGTCGGTTCCAGTAACTGCATGACATAAATAATGAAAGTAGTCAGTGTCACTATCGTCATTATTCCTTCCTGAACTTGCCATCCAGCTATTAAGATAATAATTAAAATGAAAAACATGATTACACTATTTAACAAGGCACTTTGAAAAGAGGAAATTGCTAATATTTTTCTAAAATTCTTGAAAAGTTCAGAAAAAACTTTAGACATAATCTTTATTTCTTGCTTCTCACCATTCATTGACTTTATTAATCTGAACTTAGAAAATTTATGACCTAAATCTCCTGCTAATTTTCCTAATAAATTTTGATGATCTAAAAAACACATTTCTAGTTTAGCATTTATGGGAAGCGTTACAAATAATAGGCACAATATTAATACTAGACTAACCAGCGTTAAATAAAAATTAATTAAAACTAAAAAATAAGCAGTCCCCACAATAATAAATAGATTCATAATGACCTGTGGAAAAGTTACCGAAATTAATTTTAATACTACCGACATATCATTTGTTAATCGGTTTGATAAATCTCCTGCTTGATATCTTTCAACATCTGTTATTGACAAAGATAAAATTTTTCTATGAAGACTTTCCTGCATCTTTTTCATAGCTTGATTTCCACTCATTCCCAGTAAATAAGAAGATATCGCCTGTAAAGTATAAACAGATAAAAAGAATAATAGCATCCCTATTAGCATTAGCGGATTTGATAAAATAAATGTCAAAAACGACATATCCATCATTTTCCCTATAAACTGAGGAATCAATAATCCCATTCCTGCGCTAATAAAACTTAAGAACAAACCTATAAAGAACCTTGGTTTGTCTAAACAATGAAATAAATATTGATAAAACTGTTTTTGCTTTATCATTTTAAAATTCTACCTTTCTAAATTTCTTTAAGCTAAAATAAAATAGAATAAGTGAGTAGAATGTTGTTATTGAAATAATTCCAATATAGGCTAAGTGAAAATTCCCCTCCTCGGCTAATAAACGAAAACCATTTGGGAAAATCAAACCAATTTTACCAAATAGAGGTAACATCCCTGTAAAAATAAGTAGAATAATGCCACTTACAATACTTGCAACATTACTGAAAAACAGCGATATCATAGTTAGTAGAAATATATAAAAAACATGATGTAAAATCGTTCCAAAAATAGAGAATATAGCCAACAAACTATCCTGACCTAAAAATTCTCCTGAAGCGAAGGGAAGATGGATAATTCTTAAATAATAAACACCAAACATTAGCAAAGAAAAAATCAAAACAAATAAAGCAAATAAAGAAAGTATACTGAGTATTTTTGATAATAAAATCTTTTTCCTCTCTATATCCTTATATAAGAAAAGTCGGTGTAATTCTATATCACTTCTTACTACAGATAAAATTAGTAAAAATAAGGATAAGGTTGGTAGAGTTGAATTGAAAGAAAGATTAAAAATACCATCATACATTTCTAAAAAACTTAATTTTGCGCCAGTTTCTATTGAAGTTACATTCATAAAACTTGTTTCCATAAATGTAGAAGCTAAATATAGAATAGGAATTAGACTAAAAAGTAAAAATAGCTTACTTTCTTTTCTATTCCATGTTGTGCTTAATACGGCCCAAAAAATATCTTTCATTTCACTACCTTTCCATAAAAATATCCTTTAACTGATTTTCTTTCATACTAATCGAAGAAATCATCTGTTTTTCACCCAAAAATTGCAAGACTTTATTTAATTCTTCTCTACTAGATTGCGAAGAAAGGACTAAATACTGTTCTTCTAAATAAACAGTATCTGACAGATAAGATTCCAGGATTGAACTGTTTTCATCATCTATCAGCTCAATCAATACATCTCTTCCAGATGGTTTAGAAAATTCATCCGCTAAACAACCAGACTCTATGTATACATAACGATCACATAGAGATTCTAATTCACTCAATTGATGACTCGATATCAACATCGATATCTTTCTCTGACTAGCCCATTCTTTCAAAATAACAATCAATTTTTGAACACCTATTGGATCTAATCCTACAAAGGGTTCATCTAAAATTAAAAAATTAGGTTCTGCAACAAGAGCTATTGCTAAAGCTGTTCTTTGCTTCATTCCAAAAGAAAAATTCTTCGGTTTTCTTTTCCTTACTTCCCATAGCTCTACTAATCTCAATGTCGATTCAATATTTGTGAAAAGTTCTTTCTTGTTATGCAATCTCAAATAAAATTTTAGATTATCTTCAACTGTCATTTCAGGATAAAATACAGGATCAATCATAATTCCTACATCCTGAAGTAAACAATCTTTTGAACTCAGTTCAACTTCATTATAATAAATTTCACCTTCCGTCGGCTTCAGGGATTTGGCGATTAATTTCATGAGGGTGGATTTTCCTGCCCCATTCTTACCTATCAATCCCACAATTTCTCCCTTATTTATTTCCAAATTAACATTTTTCAATGAATAGAAATCATTTCCTGCAAATTTTTTAGATAAATTATGAATTGTTAACATTTTTCACTCCCTTTTTATTTTTCTGACTCTTTATATAGTAAGTAACAATTGATATAGAAAGATATAAAATTACCACAAAAATAATCTGAGACATCTCCAGAGGAGATTGAGCTATCTGCACTGTCATTTCATCTGATACAACGATATTTCTTTCCACAAATACTTTCCAAATAGACATTTTTTCAGACAAAATAGCAAAAATCATATAAGCCGCACTTGAAATGATAGGCAAACTGATACTTTTATAAATTAAATCCTTTTTATTTTTACTATTATATAATACGTAACCATGAATAATAATCGGGAATAAATACAAAATTAAAGCAAGTATCATAACTGATAAATTTGGTAAATAAAATAATAAAAATAGTGTAGATACTGTATAATACAAGCAAAGTAACAATATTGAAATCATATTTTCTCCTTATTGAAATAATGCAGCTAATAAGTTTATAAACCAATGTGCTGCAATAGAATAATGCAATCCAAAATGCATAGTCACAAGTCCTAGTATAAAACCAATTGGACTCCGAATCAATAAATTATCTATAATGTCATAATTCAAATGTAGTAAAATTCCAAATAGTAAAGAGCATATTAGTAAGGTCTGAGGTTTAGAAAAATTATTTCGTAAAATACGATATAAACAATAGCGAAACAGGAACTCTTCACAACTAGCAATAACCATTTGATACCAAAATTCTTCGCCTTTAATAAAAAATAGATTTATAAGAAATAGTAAGGCTGTTAAAAAAATAAATTTATACCACGAAAATTTAATCTCACAACTAGTATACAAATGATATTTTTTGGCTATATAATTTGGGAGTATGATAAAACAAGCTGGCATTAAAACAACTAAAAGATAGAAATAAACACTGACTAGTTGTTCTTTCTCTACAAAAACTAAGCCAGTCATGGCAATACTATATAAAACAATAGATAACATCAAAATTCCTAAAGCTACTATCGCAGTAGATAATTTTGTCGTTTTATCATTCATTCTCTAAAACTCCATTTTTTTAAATTTTTTATACGATAAAATATAGAAAACTGTCATATAGACCATGCTCAACAAACACATAGCAGCTAAACTTGTAAAAGCACTTACATTTGATAGCGATATATACGCATTGGGAAATAGATACCCCATCCATCCCATCTTAGAAGAAAGTATTGAAGCTAAAACAAAGAAAATTGAGATAACTATTGTTGCTGCTCTATTCGTTTTTAGCGAGGTATAAGACATAATTAAAATAGATACTAAATTAGAAAAGAATATACTGAAAATGCTTAAGATTTCTCTACTTAACAATTCATCACCTGAGAATAACATATTTGATTTATTTAAAAATAAAAAGAAAATTATCAATGATGTACATAAGGTAACCAAGGTATATAGACAGTATAAAACCATTAAAGAAAATAACTTAGCTTGAAAAATTCTATTTTTCGGTAAATCTTTGTATAGAAACATTATTCCAGAATTGAATTCATTTCGAAAAGTAGAGTAAATCATATAAGAAAAAATTAATGTTGGTAAAACAAGTTTAAATTGTGATTGAAATACAATGTTAACAAAAAAACTAAAACTTGCATTATCTCCTGCTACGTAAAAAACTTCCATATCTGGACTATTTGTCAGTAGAGGAACTACTAATGGAAGTAGAGAAAAAGCAAATAAAAATTTTGTTTCTGATCTTAACCATATTGTCCTAAAAATTGTAAATAAATTTATGCTCATTTTATTATCTCCTTTAGTTATCAATCAGAAGAGACTTTATAATCTCCTCTGATTGATAACTAATCTAATTAGACTAGTTATTCTGTTTATTAAATTGTTACGCGACGATTGACCTTGTAGCTAATGCTAACAATACCGAAATTCCATGTATGACGTTTGAACAACTTTTTAAATGCTTTCATAATTTCCTCCTTTATCTTGATACAAATAGTTTAGCTTATTTCAGATATCTATATTAAAAACTTATCTGAAATGTTCATTTTTTCTGCTGAAATGATTAGAATAGAAAATCTGCTTTCAGTTAAGATTAAATTGTCACACGACGATTGACTTTGTAGCTAATGCTAACAATACCGAAATTCCATGTATGACGTTGGAACAATTTTTTAAATGCTTTCATAATTTCCTCCTTTATCTTGATACAAATAGTTTAGCTTATTTCAGATATCTATATTAAAAACTTATCTGAAATGTTAATTTTTTCTGCTAAAATGTTTAGAATAGAAAATCTGCTTTCGGTTAAAACTAGATTGTTACGCGACGATTGACTTTGTAGCTAATGCTAACAATG
>NZ_KQ970263.1:121852-168431 GCF_001579045.1 Streptococcus mitis
ATGTCTATATTAAAAATTTCTCTGAAATGTTAATTTTTTCTGCTGAAATGCCTAGAATAGAAAATCTGCTTTCAGTTAAGAATTGCTTTAAATTCTCTAATTGATTTGTTCACATTCTATTTTAATCTACTAGAATTTCAGTCACTAAGTCTATTCTATTCATCTATAGATATTTATATAAACTTAAAAGCCCGATGTTTCCATCAGGCTTCTTTTTTATCCATGTACACGTTTCATATAGTCTTGATAACTTTCGGTATCCATGAGTTTTTTAGCGTTCTTGACGCGATCTGCTGTTGGTGGTTTAACCCCTTCGAGGGAATAAGGAATTCCCAATTCACGCCATTTGAACTCACCCATAGTGTGATAAGGCAGAATTTCAAACTTATCAACATTTTTAAGGGTCTTGACGAATTTACCAAGTTCAATCAAGTCATCGTCTCTATCTGTCAATCCTGGAACTAGCACGTGACGAATCCAGACAGGTTTTCCAATATCTGATAAATACTGGGCACAAGCCAAGATATTTTTATTGGTTTGGCTAGTGACAATCTTGTGCTGTTCTTCGTTGATTTCCTTGATATCCAAGAGGACCAAGTCAGTGACAGCCATGAGTTTGTCAAACTTCTCAAGGTAACGTGGTTTATTACGGAAAGGAAGGGCACAGGTATCCAAGGTACAGTGGATTCCTTGTTCCTTAGCCTTAGTGAAGAGGGCAATCAGGAAATCAATCTGCAAGAGGGCTTCTCCTCCACTGACTGTAATACCGCCCTTATTTCCCCAGAAACCGCGGTAGCGCAAGGCCTCTGTCAAGACATCATCTACCGTCCGTTCACGTGACTTATTGGACTCCATAGCCCAAGTGTCCGGGTTGTGGCAATACTGGCAACGCATGTGACAGCCCTGCAAAAAGACAATAAAGCGAATACCAGGCCCATCTACTGACCCAAAGCTTTCTGTCGAATGCACCATTCCTGTCACTTGTCCATAATCAATTGTTTCTTCAGACATATCGTTACCTTCCTTGAAAACGTTTTATAGTTTTATTATATCATGACTTGAAAGAAAAACAAGATTTTTGCCTATTTTTTAGAAAGCAATCTGTTTTTCAATTTCATTTTCAATTACTTATCATTTTATTCTTCAAAATCAAAACCATACAAGGTTGCAAAATAGTCCTCAGGGCGCTCTGCACGGCGAATTTGACGGGCTTTTCCTTCTTCAGTATAGAGGATTTCCGCAGAACGAAGTTTGGCATTGTACTGGTAGCCCATTGAAAAACCGTGGGCACCTGTATCATGAATTACCAGCAAATCACCGATTTCTGTATGAGGCAGTTCGCGATTCACTGCAAATTTATCATTGTTTTCACAGAGTGAACCAACCACATCCACTACCTCAGCTGGTCCATCTGGATGGGTCACGTTAGTAACATGGTGGTAGGCTCCGTACATAGCTGGACGCATGAGATTGACTGCTGAAGCATCCACACCTAGATAGGTACGGTAGGTTTTCTTCTTATGGGTAACTTTTGTGACCAAAGCTCCATGAGGGGCTAACATAAAACGACCCAATTCTGTGAAAATCTTGACCTGACCAAGACCTGCTGGCGTAAGAACCTCTTCATACACCTTACGAACTCCCTCACCAATCAAGGCAATATCATTTGGCTCCTGGTCTGGACGATAATTAACACCAATACCGCCAGAAAGATTGATAAAGTCTAGCGAAATGCCCAACTTTTCCTTGATTTCAACAGCCAATTCAAAGAGCTGACGCGCCAATTCTGGATAATAGAGATGGGTGACGGTATTGGATGCTAGAAAGGAGTGAATTCCAAAGGTCTTAGCGCCTTTTTCCTTCAAGATAGCAAAGGCTTCAAAGAGCTGGTCCTTGGTCATGCCAAACTTGGCTTCTCCAGGATTGTCCATAATGTCGGTCCCCAGTTCAAAAACACCACCAGGATTGTAACGACAAGAAATGATTTCTGGAATGCCTGCTGCACGCTCCAGATGTTCAATATCTTCAAAGGCATCCAAGTTAATGGTCGCACCCAATTCACGCGCATAGGCGTATTCCTTGTCTGGCGTGTTGTTTGAAGAGAACATAATCTCAGAACCTGGAAAATCCAATTTATGGCTCATTAAAAGCTCTACATAACTAGAGCAGTCCACACCGCAACCTTCCTCTTGGAGAATTTTTAAAATAGCTGGTGTTGGAGTAGCCTTAACTGCAAAATATTCCTTAAAGCCCTTGTTCCACGAAAAGGCTTGGTTGACGGCTCTTGCCTTCTCACGAATCCCCTTCTCATCATACAAGTGAAAGGGAGTTGGGAACTCGGCAACAATCGCTTCTAAGTCTTCTTTATTGATAAATGGTGTTTTCATAAGTTTCCTTCTATTCTATTTGCAAAGAAAGGCTGGGACAATCGTTCCAACCTTTAGTTCTATCTCCTATTTATCTTCGTCAAAGATATTGCCAACCTCAACATCGATGGTTTGATTCTTGACATCAATATTGGTTACCTTCAAGAGTGACTTGTAGTCAAACTGCTTTTCGCGTTCTTCTTGGGCATTGTCCGCAAAGACGGCTACACCTGCTAATTCTGAATCGAACTCACGCAAGAGGCTGATCATCCCATTGACAGTTCCACCACCTTTCAAGAAGTCGTCCACAATCAAGACACGGCTTCCTGCCTTGAGACTGCGTTTTGAAAGAAACATTTTCTCAATACGGTCACCACTTGAACCGGATACATAGTTGACGCTGACAGTTGAACCTTCGGTAATTTTCAGGTCACGGCGCACAATAACAAAAGGAACATTGAGGACATTAGCAACTGCATTTGCAAGTGGAACACCCTTAGTCGCTACTGTCATAACCGCATCAATTTTTTGGTCCATAAAGCTCTTCGCAATAATGCGACCAATATTTTTCAAGATGGCTGGTGTGCTAAGCAAATCAGACAGGTAGATGTAACCACCTGGCAAGATACGGTCACTTTCTGACAACTTGGCACGCAAGTCCTCAACCATTTCCTTGGCATCATGGCTTGAGATTGATGGTGTGAAAATGACACCTCCACCAGCCCCAGTCACAGTCTGAATATGACCGATTTCGATTTCCTCAAAGGCGCGTTTGATAATGACGATATCTTCTGAGATGGATGATTTAGCAGATTCATACTTTTCAGCAAAAGTATTGAGACTAGTTAGCTTATAAGGATTATTAATCAAATAGTTGGAAATGACAACCATCCGATCACTTCTTCTTAATTTCATTTCTATTTCCCACTTCATTTAATTTTGATATTTTATCTATTATACCATATTCACATAAAAAAACGAACATTCTTATCCTAAAAAATGCTCATTTTTCTTAAATTATTAATCTAAATCTGGTTTATAGAAGGAACGATTGTCCATAGCGAAGATTTTATTGGTCATCTCTCCTTTATCTACCAAAGCAAGAGCTGTTGACATCATCATCATGCTTGCATCCAGATTGTCAATCATATGGATAATCTCTGCTTCCATAATGCGTGGACGGACTGGGCTTCCATACTCAAGTAAGCCGTGGTGACTGAGGATAACGTGGCGAAGCAGAACGACTTCTTCCTTGGTATCATCAATGCCGAGTTCCATAACTGTCTTGGTAATTTCGCTATCAATGAGAGCGATATGTCCAAGAAGATTACCTCGCACTGTATACTCCGTCTGGTCTGGTCCCGTCAACTCGATGACTTTGGCCAAGTCGTGCAACATAATCCCTGCATAGAGCAGACTCTTATTGAGCTGAGGATAGATTTCGCTAATAGCATCTGCCAAACGCACCATGGTCGCCGTATGATAAGCCAAACCCGTTTCAAAGGCATGGTGATTAGTCTTGGCAGCTGGATAGGAGTAAAATTCCTTATCATACTTGGTGTAGAGCTTTCGGACAATCCGTTGCCAAACAGGATTTTCAATTTTAAAAATCATTTGCGACATGTAGTCACGGATTTCCTTGACATCAACTGGCGACTTGACCTTGAAATCAGCTGGGTCATTGGGTTCACCAGGCTGAGGCAGGCGAAGGGTAATTTGATTGACTTGAGGAGTGTTATTATAAACTTCTCGGCGTCCTTTCATGTGGACAACCTTACCTGCGGTAAAGGCCTCAACGTTATGTGGTTGGGCATCCCAGAGTTTCCCTTCAATCTCGCCACTATCATCTTGGAAGGTAAAGGCTAGGTAGTTTTTCCCAGCTCGAGTTTGCCTCAGGTCAGCTGACTTGATTAGGTAAAAGCCTTCAAATAGCTCATCTTTTTTCATGTGACTAATCTTCATATTCTTCCTCATTTTCTTGGAAATGGAGTAGATCAAGCGCAGGCTCACCTTCTGATAACTCAATGTGACGGAGCGTCCGCTCGATGGCTGTGGTACGACGGTTTAATAATTCATCAATATTGCCAGAGGCATGTTGGAGGTGTTTTTGTGCCTTAACCAGAATGCCACCAAACTTGCCAAACTCGGTCTTGACACTGGCAAGAGTCTTGCTGATATGGTCGGCACTCTTTTGGATATTGAGAGTTTTGAAGCCAACTGATAGGGAGTTAAGAAGAGCTGATAGGGTACTTGGCCCTGCGACAATAATCTGCTCCTCCCGTCTCAAATCATCAAAGAAGACCGGATTGCGTACAATTTCTGAGTAGAGACCTTCTGTCGGAACAAACAAAACTCCAAAATTGGTCGTCCGAGGCGGTGCTATGTACTTGCTCTTGATATCCTTGGCAAAGCGCTTGACGCTTGCTAAGAGCGACTTACGACAGCGTTCAATCTCATCCTTGTCACCTGCTTCATAGGCTTCTTCTAAGCGGTAATAATCTGCCAGTGGAAACTTGGAGTCAATCGGTAGGTAGACGTATTCCTGGTCTCCTTGTCCGGGCAACTTGATGGCATACTCCACTCGCTCACTAGAGTTTTCAACTGTTGCATATTCTCGTTCATACTGGGCAGGAGTCATGATGTCTTCGATGATTTGCCCCAATTGCAATTCCCCCAGAATTCCTCGTGTCTTGGTGCCAGAGAGAACCTTGTTGAGGGCTCCGACATCACGGGCAACTGTCTGCATTTCTCCAAGACCACGATTGACAGACTCCAGTTGTTTGGAAACTGTCTCAAAGGAAGCCTGCAAGCGTGTCTGCAAGGTCTTTTCTAGTTTTTCTTCGACCGTTTGGCGCATTTGTTCCAAACGTTGCTCATTTGATTCCTGCAAGGCTTGGAGACGTTGGTCAGTCTTATCCCTAGTTTGGAGGAGATTCTCAGTCATTTCTTGACGAACTTGAGTTAAGCCTTGGTGCAACTCGATTCGAACTTCTTGCAAACGGTCGCTGACAGCTACTTCCAAGTCTTTTTGATCTAACTGGCTGGCTTGTCTGGCTTGTTCAAAGCGGTAATCCAACTGGTCTGACAAGTGATCTGCCTGATCCTCCAAGCTCTTGCTGAGATGTTTTTCCTGCTTATCCTGCCTTTGCCAAATTAGAAAGAGACCAGCTAGGTTGGCAAGCAATAATAGAACTAATAAACTTTCCATCCTACCTCCTGTCCTTGCTATGCAGCACGACCACATAGCCATCTGGGCAAGTCACCGAAACTTCCCTATCTATATATTCGTTAGAAGCGTACACTTTTTTAAAGAAAAAATTTTCCTCTGTCAACTCATACTTGGCTCCGAGAATGGTAAGTTGGCTATCCCGAACTGGCATAAAGGCTAGATAGTCGTAGTCTGAACGAGGTTGAAGCTGACTGGTCCCTTCTGGACAATAGGCAATCAAATTTTGTCCATCTTCAATCTCTATCTGGCGCATATAGGGCGCCAACTTGGGATTGCTAGGCAGAAAGACATTGGCCAGCATATGGTCAATACGGCCTCCCAAGGCACCGAAAATAGTAACCTGAGCCTGAGGATTGTTCTCAAAAATAGTCAAGAGAGCCAATTCCAGATCTGTATCATCCTTTTCTGGTCGGGCTTGGACAAAATGTTGGGCACGTTTTTGAATCAACTGACATTCTTCTGCAGTGACAGAATCAAAATCTCCAACTGCTAGAGCAAGAGGAAGGTTTTCTTCCAAGACCCAGAGCGAGCCTCGATCTACACCGACAAAGCAATCAAAATTTGTCCGATAGTGACCGCGGTCTCCGCCTGCAAAAACGGCAACCCTAGTCCAGTTGTTTTCTGAGAGTTTGTACTCGCTCATTGACATCTCCCTTAAAGACATAGGAACCTGCTACAAAAACGGTCGCACCAGCTTCTTTGGCTTGAGCAATAGTTTGGTCATCAATCCCACCATCCACTTCAATCTCAAATTTCAAACCTTTTTCCTCACGAAGTACAACCAACTCACGGACCTTATCCATGGTCTCTGGTAGAAAGGCTTGTCCACCAAAGCCTGGGTTAACTGTCATGACTAAAACTTGGTCAACTAGATGAAGGACGTGCTTGATAGCTTCAACAGGCGTACCAGGATTGATGACAACTGATGGCTTGACACCGAGTGAACGAATTTTTTGGAGGGCGCCATGAATATGAGGTGTCGCTTCCACATGGATACTGATGATATCTGCTCCCGCACGCGCAAAATCTTCTAAATGATGCTCAGGGTTTGACACCATCAAGTGGCAATCGAAAACCATCTTACTATGAGGACGAAGACTCTCGACCACACCCGCACCAAAACTGATTTGCGGGACAAAATGGCCATCCATGATATCGATATGGGCATATTCTGCCCCAGTTGCTTCTAGACGTTTGATTTCACGTTCAAAGTTGGCATAATCTGCTGCCAGAATTGACGGAGCAATCTTGTATTGAGACATAGGTTTCTCCTTATTTTGGAATTTTTTTGCTGACTTTTTTATAGGTTTCTCTGCGATTTTCAATCTCACTGAGGAATTGCAGGTAGTTGTCAAAACGGAAGGTGACAATAATTCCTTCTTCTACAGCTGGCTTGACAGCACAGGATGGCTCATGGGTATGTGTACAAGTACGGAACTTACAATCTCGGCTAACACTAGCAATATCTGGAAATGCCTGATTGAGGTCTTCAGCTGTTGATACTTCATAATCCAGTGATGAAAAACCTGGTGTGTCTGCGATTTTACCCCCATTGAGGTTGTAAAAACTAACAGCTCGAGTGGTATGGCGCCCACGACCCAGACTGTCTGAGATTTCTCCTGTTTCAAGATTGAGGTCAGGCGCGATTTTGTTGAGAAGAGTTGATTTCCCAACACCCGTCTGCCCCATAAAGACCGTAACCTTGCCTGTTAACAAAGGCAAAAGTTCTTCTTTACTGGTCACAAAATCGTAACCAATAGCACCATAGGTTTGTTGGTAAAAATCCAATTCTGACCTATCTTCCAGCAAATCCATTTTGGAAATATAGACGATGGGATGAATACCCTTATGCTCTAAAAGAACCAAGAAACGATCCAGTAAATTACTGTTAAAATCAGGTTCCTTGACAGACATGATCACCACAGCTTGGTCAATATTGACAATAGGCGGACGGACCAGACTGTTTTTCCGTTCATGAATTTTGAGGATATAACCTTCTGAATTTTCCTCGGCAGAAAAGTCGACCAAATCCCCAACGTAAGGGGTATGGCCTTTTTTACGGAAATTCCCACGCGCGCGTGTTTGATAGACCTGACCCTCACTCTCTACATAGTAGAACCCCGCCAAGGCTTTAATGATTTGTCCCTGCATCTTAGAGTCCTTGCCCTTTAAGTGCGTCTGCTAGGCTAGCAAATTCTGCCAAGCTGAGAGCTTCCCCACGTACACTTGGTGACAAGCCTGCTTGGTCCAAAGCCTTGGTCAGCTTGTCTTTGACCTCTTCAGTCTTGCCAAAGTAACCTGTCAAATTGTTCCACAAGGTTTTACGGCGATGGGTGAAACTTGCCTTGGAAACCTTAAAGAAGAGGTTCTCATCTTCTACTACTACGGCTGGTTCTGGACGACGCACCATTTTCAAAATAGCAGAGTCCACGTTTGGCGCTGGCACAAAGACCGTACGAGGCACGATAAAGGCAACCTTGGCAGTCATGTAATACTGCACAGCGATTGACAAACTGCCATAAGCCTTGGTATTCGGCTGGGCTGAAATGCGGTCAGCTACCTCTTTTTGCATCATAACAACAAACTCACTAAAAGGAATCCCACTCTCGATTAAGTGCATGAGAATAGGCGTTGTGATGTAGTAAGGCAAATTAGCCACTACCTTGATTGGCAGGTCAGGATTTTTGAAATTCTGGATATGTTGCGCCAAATCGACTTTGAGAATGTCCTCGTTGACTACGGTCACATTATCAAAATCACGCAAGGTATCTGCCAAAATCGGTACCAAACGATGGTCGATCTCAAAGGCCATAACTTCTGCTGCACGCTCAGCCAGAAACTCCGTCAAGGCACCAATCCCTGGCCCGATTTCAATGACATTGACCTGGTCATCAATTTCAGCCGTATCCACAATTTTTTGAAGGATATTGGTATCCGTCAAGAAATTTTGCCCAAAGGACTTTTTAAAAGTAAAACCGTGACGCTCCAGCACTGCCTTAGTCACGCTATAATCTGCAATTCTCATCTATTCTCTTTTCTATTATCTGTTACTACTATTGTAACACATTCCCCTTGTATTTTGGGGGTGAAAATCATACCAAAAAACTATCTTTCCTCATGAAGAAAGATAGTCTTGAAAATCTTTAAAGGTGGACTTAGCGCTTCTCGCGAAACATACGTTCAAAAAAATCAGCTTCTTGATAACTTCTATTTTCAGGTAGGGTCAAATCTACATCCTCCTCCACATCGTCCACTGTCAGTTCAACCGTTTGAGGTAAATTTTTCAAACGATAATGCTTTTGCCTTTGACCTTCAATGCTAGCAAAATCAAGCAAATATCCATTTACTCGGATTTGAACCAAAAGAAGATGATTGGTCATATTTTCCATGATGAGAATATCTTCTAAACCACCTCTGGCACTAGGATAATCAGATACCCTGCGAATACGGATTTTTTCACACATGAGCAAGCTCCCTCATATCAATGATTTCATCGGCCTTATTCCAGACTAGGGGATTATGGGTCGCAATGATAATCATTCGATTTTCATCTTTCAAGTCCACCAAGAGATTCATAACCTCCTCTGAATTTTCAGGATCAAGAGCTGCTGTTGGTTCATCTGCCAAAATCAAGGGTGGATTTTTCAAAATAGTCTTCGCAAGGGCAACTCGTTGAGCCTCTCCCCCAGATAAAGTATAAATTTTTTGTTCTAAATCCAAATACCCTAGATTAACTTTTTCTAAAGCCTCCACTTGCCTTTCCAAACGTTCTACTTTTGAGATTTTCTGACCAACAAAGCCCAAATCCAAATTCTCTTTGATTGATTGGTTTTCTAAAAGGCCAAAATTTTGAAAGAGATAGCCCATCTGGTCTCGAAAATACTCACGAGTGGGAATGGTTTTTAAATCTTTCCCCTGATAAAGAACCCTTCCACCATCTATCTTTTCTAGCTTTCCTAAGATATTAAGCAAAGTCGTCTTTCCGCTTCCACTCTTTCCGATTAAGGCATAAACCTTGCCCTTCTCCAGCTTGAGATTTAAACCAGAGAAAATCGCACGGTCATTAAATTTCTTTTCCAATCCTTGAATATCAATCATCTTATTTTCCTTTCAATACTGCCATGCTACCAGCTTCTTCTTTTTTATCCTGTCTAACTAAAATCAACAGAGCGTTAAGCGTAAATAAAGCTACAACTAGAGCGCTAATCAAGCTATCTCCTGTCAAAACACTAGATAGGATTAGGCCAAGCAAGAGAACCCCTCCTTGCGCCAGTAAGTACTTGCCATGAAGCTCATAGATTGTCATACCAGAAAGACGTTTAATCATGATCTCCCGTCTGAACTGCTCAAAATAGAGAAGATTCATGGAATCAAATAACAAAATAGCCGTAGACAGAGTCAAAACAGTCCCAATAAGGAGAGAGTAAAACTCCATCCGTTTGTCATTTAGTACCTTGGCAAAAAATAGCTGGCTTTTTACCAAGTAAGAAACCTTGTGATACAAACCTTGCTCTTTTAGAGCTGTGATGCTGTCGCTATATCGATCTAGTTTTAAGGCACTATTAGCCGTAGTTCCCCATAACATTCCTGCAATAGGTCTTGTTCCAGTCGCTTGTGGCGTTAAAACCACAATAATCGGATCTTTTAAATATTGACGTGTCGTCTTGTACCCATCGTTATAGAGGAAGCGTTCCTGTCCTGTTTCTGTAAAAGCTAGCCTTACCTGTGGGAGGTAGTGTTTCTGACTCGTCACTTCTACACTTTCAGATGAAAAATTTTGCAGGTAATCTGTAAATAATCCTTGATAGTAGGAAGACTGCTCTCTCAAGCTCTCAGGTAAGATCAGCCCAAACTCTCCCTCAGACAAGTTTTGCATCTTGTCCATAAACTCTGAAGAAACGGTAATCTTTTCTTCTATCAGATAGCGCGGTGAGACATAGATGACATTTCCTGACGGTGTATAGTCACTGAGACGATTGCCATCTAGGTCCACTTCTGCGCCATTTGAGAAATTGTCAACATTGCTCATGATATAAAAAGAGTCTGTATTGGCTAACCGTTCTTCAGTAAATGTCTGCCACTCGCGATTCTCCTTACGCATTCCTTCTTCATCGGCAAATGCACTAGACCAACCAAAGGATAGACGGTAACGATCTGAGGACTGACTCCATTTATCGCTAGCTCTCTCCATTTCTTGCATTTCACGGTAGTGGGGTAGGAGAGCAGTCGCACTCGAGCCGACCACCAGCATGGCCAAGAGTTGCCCCACCATCATCAATGTCATCATACGTTTGAGAGGGAGTTTCCCTTTCAATAGATCCACCAGACTATTTTCCTGTAAACCAAGTAGATACACGACATTTAATAAGGTAGAAATCCCTACCAAGGCCAATCCATAAAGCAAAAGACCAATGATGACCAGTTGCACCGTTGCCATAAACAAGGCACCTTGATACCAGAGAATCCCCAATCCCAAAAAACTGGATACTAGCACCGAGAAGATAAGCTGTCTCATATCTTCTAATACTGGTCTGAGAGCAACCCCAAACAAACTCTCACCAGCGATTAATCGAATCCCTGCCTGACGAAGGGATTTTATCCGATAAATCAGAGTCAAACTCATAAAGGTCAGCAGAAAAATAGCTAAACTCAGTAGCACCATAGGGGTGACAGCCAATAGTAAGACTATCGAAAATGGATCTTCTCCATTCGAAACAAAGCCTTGATAACCAAGTTCTTTCAAGGTAGTCTGTAAACTCACTCCATCCAAACTCCCTGACACAATCAAGTAAGACCCTAATAAATCACTCGTTTCTGCACTCTCCTTGGAGGAAATGGTCAGACCTGCTGGAAGCTCTCCCTGACCATAAGTGGCATAGGTAAAGCGTGTTTCTCCAGCTTCATTTGGCTCAACGATCCGACGGGCGATGAGACTGTTATGCTCTACCGCCAAGTGACTCAAAGCCTCTGTCACCTCTTCGCGACCAGCTACTGGTTGATTTATCACCATTCCTGTCACATCAACAGAGGGATAGTTACCAAATAAAATCTCTTCTCGATGGTCAACGGAAGTTATCACCATATAAAGCGATACCAATACCATTGAAATCAAAATAAATAAACGTTTCATCATTTCCTCCAAAAAGTTACTTGGTCACTTAGTGAGAAGATGACCACAGTCACTGCGATGTTAAGAAGTTTATTAAGTTCTTTCTACTAGCAACATCTTCAAATATATTATATCCGTTTTTTCAAGAACTATCAAGGACGTCAACGTCCTTAAAATCTAACCATTTCATATTGTTTTTGGCTTATATCTAAAAAAACAGCTCTAAAGACGAACTTTAGAACTGTTTTGATACGAGGACAAGGACATTTTTGTCATTGTTTCGCTATGTTTATAAATATTCTTACCATATTGTAAAACGAAGGACACATAAAAAGGTGCCTATTTGATGTACTCTGATTGCAAAATACCACAAAGTAAATTTAACATAATCTCCAATCATTCGTATAAACAATTGTGTGAAACTAATCCGAGAAAAATCAATCACTAGTTGTCAGAGACTTTTTTTAGGATTATTGTTTATTACTCGCAAATGGTAAACACGGATTATTCCTACTACTATGAGAACAACTAAATAAGACTGAGTACAGAATTATTTCTTTAAATTATTCGTTTCTTTCTTTATAAAACGGATATGTAACTATTATACCCAAAGTACTAATTATAATTTTAAAGATTGCACCTAAAATATTTAAAGTTGATAAATCAAGTATTCCGTGTATTAGGTATAGTAGACAGAAAAAGAATGGAAGGTATTTTTTTAATTTTTTCATAAACTATAGTGCTATCAAGGTCAAAGCCTTAGCTACTGTCCAAGCCATCCAATCTGGCATACCTGCACGCTTACAAGCCTGGTAGATTCCATCTTCAATCCAACCAGTAAAGTGTTCTAGTGTACTCAATATGGCATTCAATCCTATATATTGATTTATCCATCTTTTAACATTCGAAGGGAGTTTACTATAACCTTTTCGAATAGCTGTAACTGAAAAAGACCACTTTCCTCTGTCCATTTTAGCAGCTTGGATATCCTCTTGCGAAACAGTATCTTTATCAAATTCTAATATACGTCCGTTATCTACGTAGATATGTTTTCCTTCACCATTAGTTGCCGTAGAACGTTTTGAAACTTGAGTTGCTTTATCCGAAACTGAATATGTAGAAGCAAAAGCAGTTGCAGATGGGAGAGCAACAGTACTTAATGTTAAAAAGCAACTTAAAACAATTGCTGTTTTTGTTAAAATCTTATTTTTCATTTTATTTTCTCCTCGAAATATACATTTTTATCATAACCATCCTAATAAACTGACACTTTGCCCTAAAGAATCTATTTTGAAACTAAGTAGACATAACTAAATTTTATTTAAACCACCAAGTAACTAAATAAAATAAACTAAAAAAGTTCATATTGTAATCTCCTTTCACGTTTTAATTAATTATAAATTATTCTTAAATAAACTCAAAGGACATCAATGTCCTTAAAATAGAACCATTTCGTGTCATTTTTAGCTTATATATAAAAAAACAGTCCTAAAGACGAACTTTAGAACTATTTCAATACTAGAACAAGGACATTTTTGTCATTGCTTCACGATATTTATAAATATTTTTTTAAATCTTCTTGCCATTGTTTTTCTAACATAGTAACTAAATAAGAATTTTCTATTATATCAGCAAATAGCTTCGATTTCTGATAGAACTGTTCGGCAGAGACATAATCATTTTTTATTATTAGGGATAATTTCCACTCCAACATTAATATAATTGGTTTCTTCTGAAAATCTTGTGTTTTTTCCATTATGTGATTAAGGCTAAATATATAGGTTTCTAGTGAATCATAAGTCGATAAATTATCCAAACAGGCAAGACCCGAAAACAAAGTGTTACTTAAAGCAAACAGATATTCTGGTGCAATTAATTCTACATGATTTGCCAAACGAACTAAAAACGAATGAATTCTTTCAATTTCTGAAATCTGACTTTGACCTTGTTTTATCTTTGTAAGCACTATAGCAAAATATAAGTTGATAACTTCTAATTCATTTATCAAAAACAATTCCTTATCATAAATTGTTTTAAAATAATCGTCCAGTACGGTTTCTCCATATTCTGGTCGTCCGCTTCGAATAACATCTATCGTTGCTCTAGTAGCTTCAAACCATACTTTTTCCTCATTAGGAAGTTGCTCATAAAATAAATCCTCTATCTCTTCCAAACACGCTTCCTTCTTATCGTACTCCTCTTCTTTACCATAGATTGGTTCACGTAAAATCTGGTATTTCAATTCTAAATAAGCAGAAGGAAGAGCTGAAAAATCCGGCATAAGGCTATAAGCTGGAACTCCTAAACGACGAGCAATATAGTCTAACTTGGGTAAACTCGGTTGCGAAGCTCCACTTTCAATTCGCGACAGTTGACGAACTGTCAGTTCTTGCTCATCTCCACAAAAATCTGGACGACTAATTCCTTTTTCTATCCGAATCTCTTTAATTTTTTGACCAATTAACATCAGATGCCTCCTCTTCTACCTGTTTCGAAAAATATTGTGAAACTTAAAAAATTGTAACGGCTACATCTTTCCTACTCATAAAATTTCATAGCTTCTTCCACTTCTGCCAAGGTAACTCCAAACAACTCTAAGCGCTTGAGGAGTTGCTTGCCATTGGAATAGCCGATTCGGAGAACCTCTCCCAGATATTCTCTGCGCTTACGGCTGTCTGCCCCTGCTAAAAAACCAAGGCGAATCAAGTCGCTACGACTGATATCAAACTGGCTCTCATGTTCAAATTGTTCTGTAACCTGAGCTAGAGCTGTTTTCAAATCTTCATAGCTGGCATGCTCAATTCCCAGGGAACGTCCCTTGGTCTTGGACTTGGGAACAGCTTCGTCTCGTTTGAGGAAGGCATGCTGAACTGTTGGAATGGCCGTCATAATCATGCGACGAATCCGCTCCCCATTAAAATCTGGGTCTGTAAAGACAATGACTCCATGACGTTGGTGCAGGCGCTGAATCCGTTCTAGATCCTGGTCATTGATGGCAGAACCTCGTGTCTCATATGTCTCTACATCGAAATAGCGTTTGAGATTAGCCGTATCATCGCGCCCTTCGACCACGACGACTTGGGAAATTTTCTCTTTCATAATTAACTTTCCAATCCAAAAATTCGTTCTGCATTTGCAGTCGTTACCGCCGCTAGCTCTTCTGCCGTCATGCCACGCAAGTCAGCGATAAAGTCCACTACATAGCGAGTGTAGGCTGTTTTATTTTCACGACCACGCTTGGGTACAGGTGCTAAGTAAGGCGCATCCGTTTCCACCAAAATCTTGTCCAAAGGTAACTCTTTAGCTGCTTCTTGGATGTCAGTTGCTTTCTTAAAAGTCACCACTCCTGAGAAGGAAATGGTCATACCAAGCGCGACAAACTTCTCTGCCCATTCAAGAGTTCCTGAGAAAGAATGCATAATGCCACCTCGAGGGCCAACGCCCTCACTCTTAATAATCTCATAGGTATCTTCCAACGCATCACGGGTATGGACAACAAAAGGTAAATCCAAGTCCTTAGACAACTGAATCTGACGGCGAAAAACCTGCTCCTGCACCTCTTTTGGCGCTGTCATCCAATGATAATCCAAACCAATCTCACCTAAAGCAACAACCTTTGGATGCTTGAGCTTATCAAGCAAATAGTCTTCAATCTCCTCTGTGTAAGTCCCTGCTTCTGTCGGATGCCAACCAATAGTCGCGTAAAGTTGGTCATACTCATCTACCAGCTCCAAAGCACGCTCAATCGTTGATTCATCAAAACCCACAATATTCATCTGTGTCACACCCATCTCAGCAGCCAAGGCAATTTCTTCTGCCTCACGACCTGCAAATTCTTCTACATTCAAGTGTGTATGTGTATCAAAAATCATCTCTTCTAACCTCGTTTTCTATCTACTATTATAGCAAAAAAACTGACCTCTCTCCTCATCTGAAAAAAATATTCTAAAACCCACCATCTCTTGACGCTCTTTTTCCAAAGTAGTATAATAACACTTATTGAATTTTTCAACAAAGGAAACAACTATGTTTACAAAAATAAAACAGACCTTTATCGGTCGTCCTCTTAAGTCCTTAACCGAAGGCGAAGGGGGGCTACTGGGAAAAATGCAGGCACTGGCCATGTTGTCAAGCGACGCTCTGTCCTCCATCGCCTATGGACCTGAGCAAGTAGTCCTGGTCTTGGCTAGTCTCTCTCCTCTAGCTATATGGTGGAGCCTTCCTATCGGCCTCTTTGTCCTCCTGCTCCTAGCTAGTCTGACCGTTTCCTACCGTCAAATCATCCACGCCTACCCTCAAGGGGGAGGGGCCTATATGGTTACTCGAGAAAATCTATCTCCCCAACTTGGCTTGATCGCTGGAGGTAGTCTTCTGGTTGACTATATGTTGACCGTAGCGGTATCTGTTGCATCTGGAGCTGACGCTATCACAGCAGCTCTCCCTGCTCTTCACCCTTACAACCTCCACATCTCCATTTTTCTGGTTTGCTTGCTCATGCTCCTGAACTTACGGGGCTTAAAAGAATCTGCCAGCTCACTGATGATTCCTGTCTATCTCTTTATCATCAGTACTGTCTTTCTCTTGCTCTATGGAATCTTTCAACTAATGACAGGTTCTCTCAGCTATCAGGCAACTTCACCTATCGGGCATGCTGTTCCAAGCCTATCTATCGTTCTCATTCTAAGAGCTTTTACCAGCGGATCTGCCTCTCTGACAGGGGTTGAAGCTATTTCAAATGCCGTTCCCTTTTTCAAGGCTCCAAAAGAAAAGAATGCCGCTCAAACCTTGACCATTATGTCACTGATTTTAGGTTTTCTTTTTGCTGGTATCACCTTCCTAAACTACTGGATGGGGATTATGCCTCAACACGGAGAAACTATTCTTTCACAGATGGCTCAAGGCATCCTTGGTAATTCCTTCTTAGGCCACCTTGGTTATTATACCTTCCAATTCTCCACAGCCTTGATTTTGGCCGTAGCTGCAAATACAGGCTTTTCGGCCTTCCCTATGCTGGCTTACAATATGGCTAAAAACAAATACATGCCCCATCTCTTTATGGAAAAAGGAGACCGCCTAGGCTACTCCAATGGAATTTTAACTCTGGCTTTTGGGGCTATGATTCTTCTTCTCATTTTTAATGGCAATACAGAACGCTTGATTCCTCTTTATACTATCGGGGTCTTCGTTCCCTTCGCCCTATCTCAGACTGGGATGATTCGTCATTGGAAAAAGGAAAAAGGGGCCAACTTCTTAAAACCTGCTCTTGCCAATATCCTTGGAGCAATCATTTGCTACGCGATTGTGCTAATCCTGCTCTTTTTCCGTCTCAGTGATATCTGGCCTTTCTTCCCGATTATTCTCGTACTCACCCTACTCTTTTTGGCAATTCACAGTCATTACCAAAAAGTAGCCCAACAACTACGACTCTATGAAGGCATCGAAAAACGTACTTACGACGGCAATCTGGTTCTGGTACTAGTAGGAAATGTCACCCGAGTCAGCGTCGGGGCCATTAACTACGCTCAAAGTATCGGTGACGAAGTCCTAGCCATGCATATTTCTACCAAGGAAACATCAGAAAAAGACCAAGAAATTCTCCAAGAATTTGCCGATTACTTCCCAACCATTACTCTGAAAAATATCAAGACCAGCTACCGCGACATTATCACCCCTACCGTCAAGTATGTCAAACGGATTTCCGAGGAAGCCCAGAAAAAGAACTACACGGTTACTGTCCTCGTCCCCCAGTTTATCCCTAATAAACCTTGGCAAAATATCCTGCACAATCAGATGAGTCTCAAACTCAAATACGCCCTTCGTTGGCATCAAGACGTCGTTGTCGCTAGCTACTCCTATCACTTAAAAGAATAAAGAAAAGGCCCTACCAGAACCAAAAAGCGTCTGGTAAGGCCTTTTTCTGAATCCTATCACTATGCTTAACTGAAAAGCATGACTAGGCATATTATTGAATGTGGTTAGCTAAACCTTCCTGAGCTTTTTTATTTGACTCAGCTTTTTCTTTTAGCCATTTTTCATAAAGTTCCTGGTACTGTTTAGCAGTTACTGCCTCTTTTTGCAATTCAACATATTTGTAGTTGTCAGCATTTCCTTTATTCCCAACGAATGAAAATGGGCCTGTAAACGGTACAGTCTTACGGAAGATTGGGTTGGCTCCACCACTTTGAACTGGTAGGAAGAGGGCGCTATCTGTCAACCAAGCTTGGGCTTCAGCATATTTTTCATAGCGAGCTTGAGTATCTGTGATTTCCGCGTCTGCCTGATCCAAGAGTTTCTTGTAGTCAGCAAGACCAATCTTGTCCTTCACTTCCTTATCTTTTCCTTCAGACAAGCCCATGTTTTTCAACTGAGAACCTGTCTCTGGATCAGGGATGGCTAGGTAAGTCTTAGGATCTGAGTAGTCTCCACCCCATCCCGAGATGTCGATATTGTAGTCTTTTTGCTCTGCTGTATCTGCAAAGAATGTAGCTTGATCCTTCTCGTCTTGAGAAAGTTGGATAACATCGATAACCACATTCTCCTTACCAAGGGTTTCCTCCACTGTTTGTTTGAAAGAGCCGGCCTGTTGCACATCTAATTTAGCAGTCTGGTCAACTGGCATATCCAAATGAATTGGGAAAGTTACTCCCTGTGCTTGCAGACTTTCTTTGGCCTTAGCAAATTTCTCTTTGGCCTTGTCAGGATTTAAGAAGTCTTGCTTACCATCGTTTAGGTTGATATTTGCCCAATCTTTACCGTAATTGACAATTTTCTCATTGACAATATCACCGAAGTTCTTATCGCCAACTTGGACAAAGTTACTTGGTGTAACTGTGTTACGCAAGATACGGTCTGCTCCATCTTCACCATTTGTCTGTTCTGCATAAGCATGACGGTCAAAGGCAAAGTTGATGGCCTTACGGAAATCTTTATTCTGCATAGCTGCGCGTGAATCTGTCTTTTCCTTATCAGACTGTTTCATAGTTTGCTTGTAGCTTTGGCGGTTGACGTTGAAAAGATAGTAGAAAGTAACTGAGTTTTGTGGTGTGTAGGTAATCTTGTCCTCATTTCACTTCTTGAGTTCAGCAAAGACTGAGCTAGTTGGAAAAATACGGCCGTCTGTATAGTTACCATCCAAGAAACCTCTTGCAATGCTGTCTTGGTCAGAACCGTCAAAGAAAGAAAGTTTCACTTTCTCAATTTTAACATTGTCCTTATCCCAGTAATTAGGGTTTTTATCAAACTCAATCAAAGATTTTGATGAGAAAGATTTAAACAAGTAAGGGCCATTTGACAAGATACCTGATGGTGTTACGCTTCCAAAGTCATCCCCCTTAGACTTCAAGAAGGCTTCATTTACAGGATTAAGGATACTTGCTGTTGTTTTAGAGTTCCAATAAGTCTCAGGTCAGTTGAGAGTGTATTGTAGAGTGTAATCATCCACTGCCTTCACACCAACAGTTCCAAAATCAGATGATTTCCCTTCAACATAGTCTGCTAGACCCTTGATAGAGTCTTGTACCAAGTACAAGTTTTCAGCCTTTTTATCAGCCGCATACTTGAGACCAGTCACAAAGTCATGAGATGTTACGTCCGCATACTCTTCTCCTTCAGAAGTGTACCATTTAGCTCCCTGACGAATCTTATAAGTGTAAGTCAAACCATCTTTTGACACTATCCATGACTCAGCCATAGATGGGATGAGATTGCCATACTGGTCATTTTCCAACAACCCATCAATCAAGTTGGTTGTGATACTAGATGTAGAATCTCGTGTAGAGGTAATATAATCCAAGGTATCAGGGTTGCTGACAAAGATATAAGAGTAAGTCTTGTCTGCATTACTTTATTGGGAAGACCCACATGCCGCTAAAGCTAGACCTGCTGTCAAAGCCATAGCTCCAAAAAGCATAACTTTTGATTTCTTCATGATTATTCTCCATTTTTTTACAGTATGTGAAATGTTATACACCATTTGAGCAAAAATATAAAGTCTTTTGAACTTTTTTACAAAAATAAAAATCAGTAGACTCGAGTTCCTACTGATTTTTGTTCTAATTCGTTTGGATTATGCAGCCAAAACTTTGCGTCCTTTACGACGACGAGCTGCCAATACGCGACGACCGTTTTTAGTTGACATACGGTTACGGAATCCGTGTTTGCGCGCACGACGAAGTTTACTTGGTTGATAAGTACGTTTCACGATGAATACCTCCTCATAGATTTTGTATTCGTTTAGCCGGCTATAAAGTGATCAGTTACTAAACATACTTTACTATTCTATCTGATTCTTTCACTTTTGTCAATAGCTCTAGGTAAATGTTTCCAGCTTTTTGTGATTCGAATGTGATATGAAAGTTCTATAATGAAGTTAGCCACCCAGCTCTCCTAAAAATTAGATGGTTCAACTATAGCTGATAGCTAGTCCTCGATTTCATTTGATAAGAGGCTTGGATCTGTTAGGCTGGCGAGCCAAGGCTAAGACTAGTCTTGATTTAGCTAACAAAACAGCTTCAAGGGGGCCTCGTGTCAAATGAAATCAAAATAATTGCCCTCAATATCTCCATTTTTGGGGAACATAATCACTTTCGATTGACAGTACATTTTTCAAAGAGTTTACATTACGCCTTTAACCCAGTTGTATCAAGGATTTATCTACTGTCTAAGGAAAAGTACAAAACTTTTTAGTTTTAATTCCACTCTTTTTACCTCTCGAAAACCTCGCTTTCGCGAGGCTCTTCTATTTATAAGATAAGGCACGTCTAAAGGTTTTCCAAATCCCTAAATCATCCGTTTGAAGAACGAGACTAGCATACATGCGTCCGATAAATCCGGTTGCTACCACTGCAAAAATCACTGTAATAGCAAGTGAAATCCAAGCTTCTAACCCATTTGCATAACCATTAATAGCTCTAAACGGCATGAAGAAAGTCGAAATAAAGGGAATATAAGAACCAATCTTCAAGATGAGATTGTCACCAGCTGCACCTAGAGCTGTCACTCCAAAAAAACCACCTATAATCAAAATCATCAAAGGCGACAAGGCTTTTCCTGCATCCTCAGGACGAGAAACCATAGAACCTAGGAAGGCTGCTAAAACAACGTACATAAAGAGGCTAACCAAGACAAACAATAAGGTGTTGAGCGAGAAAGCCTCTCCTATATGGTTTAAAATACCAGATTGTGCCAAGATTGGTAGGTCTTTAAAGAGAAGAATAGCAGCAAGTCCACCCACGACGTAAATGCCAATATGGGTCAAAATCACAAGAAGCAGAGCCAGCATGCGAGCGTAGAAATAATGACTAGCTCGGATACTAGAGAAGACCACCTCCATAATTTTAGTCCCTTTTTCACTAGCAACTTCCTGAGCTGTTACACCCGCATAGGTAATCAGAATCATATAAAGAAAGAATCCTAAGGCGCCTGCTGCCATTGTTTGAATAAACTTTTTATTTTCCTTGGCTTCATCAATCTTTTCTGTGAATTGAATTGTCTGCGCTAAGCGTTTTTCCTGCTCTTGAGACAAGGAGGCCGTTGAACGATTAAGCTGATTTTGCAGTTCATTGAGTGTACCTGTAACTGCAAATTTAATTCCATTTTCAAGCGATGTTTCGCCATGATAAACTGCCTTTAGAACATTATCTTCTTGATCAATAGTCAGATAGCCTTTTAATTTTTCATCTTTAATCGCTTCTTTGGCACTTGCTTCGTCTTTATAGTCAAAGTTAACACCATTTACATTCTTCAGTCCTTCTGCTACAGATGGCACTGTTGTCACTACTGCCACTTTATCATTTTTAGCCATAGAAGAGCCTTGAAGATAGCCAATTCCCCCAGATAGACCGATAAATAAGAATGGTGAAATCACCATAAAGAAGAAACTCCACGACTTGATGTGTCGAAGATAGGTTTCTTTCATTACAACCCACATATTTCTCATACTTCCACCCCTGATTCTAGTTTAAAGATTTCATCGATTGTTGGCGCTTGCTGGTCAAAGGTTGCGATATATTGCCCCTGAGTCAAGATTGGGAAGAGTTCTCTTCCAGCACTCTCATCATCTAGGATTAATTTCCAACTGCCTTGCTTGGTCAAGCTCACCTGTTTAACATGAGGAAGATTTTCCAATTCTTCCTTGCTTCGTTCACTTGAAACAAAGAGACGCGTTTTCCCGTATTGATTGCGGACATCCTGAACTGGTCCATGCAAGACCACACGGCCATCTCGAATCATCAGAATATCGTCACAAAGTTCCTCAACATTGGTCATGACATGGTCGGAGAAGATAATGGTTGCCCCTCGCTCTTTTTCCTGAAAAATGACTTGCTTGAGCAATTCTGTATTGACTGGGTCCAATCCACTGAAAGGCTCATCCAAGATAATCAAGTCTGGTTCATGAATCAGAGTTATGATGAGCTGAATCTTCTGCTGATTTCCTTTTGAAAGACTCTTAATTTTATCTGTCAGCTTTCCTTTCACTTCCAACCTCTTCATCCATTGAGGGAGTTTTTCCTTGATTTCCTTAGCGTCCATACCTTTTAGAGTCGCCAAGTAGCGAACTTGTTCAAGGACTGTCAATTTAGGCATGAGACTGCGTTCTTCAGGTAGATAGCCAATCCGAGCGTAGGTCTCCTGACGAATATCCTGACCATCCAGACTGATTTCTCCTTGATATTCTAAAAACTTCAAAATACTATGGAAAATCGTTGTCTTCCCAGCACCGTTTTTCCCGACTAGTCCCAAAATACGACCTGGTCGCGCTTGAAAGTCAATACCAAACAAAACTTGCTTAGGTCCAAAACTTTTCTCTAGACTTCTTACTTCTAGCATCTTTCACCTCCGAAATGTCTTGCACTCATTATACTCCTTTTTGATAGCCTTTACAATGCTTTCCGTCCATTTTTAGAAGACTAATGCTATGTAAAATATGGCATGGAGCGTTTTTAGTGATAAATCCATTATACAGTAGTAAAGTTAATTTATCCACTCTGCTCCTCAACTGTCTATTTTTGGTCCTGAATTGTTATGTGAAAAGAAAAATCCACCCTGGAGGATGGATTGATGAGTTAACGCACTTCTGCATTGACTTTTTCTTCGAGAGACGCTTGGATTTTTTCCATATAGCGTGCGACTTCTTCGTCCGTTAAGCTATCTTCTGGATTTTGGAAGGTCAAGCTATAGGCCATTGACTTCATACCAAGTCCCAATTTCTCACCTGAGAAGACGTCAAAGAGTTTGATATCTGTCAAGCGTTTCACACCGGCAGCTTGGATAGCGTCCACAACTTCTTGGTGAGTGACTTCTGCCTTGAGGAGAAGGGCAACGTCACGGCTAACTGCTGGGAATTTCGTGATTTCCACAAATGGAGCAGCTGGTCGAAGGGCAGCTTCGATGGCTGAAAGGTTGAGCTCAGCCACATACGTTTCTGGAATATCGTAGGCCTTAGCAGTGACTGGGTGTACTTGACCAAGGAAACCAAGAACTTGGTCACCGAGTGAAATGACTGCTGTACGACCTGGATGAAGGCTAGCGATTTCAGATGTTGCTGTATAGGTCACTTCTAGTCCCAAGCGAGTAAATACTGCTTCAAGGATTCCTTTAGCATAGAAGAAATCAACTGGAACTGCTGCTGTTTGGAAATCTTTTTCAGCAACCAAGCCTGTCAAGGCAAAGGCAAAGCTATTAATTTCATTTGGAAGTTCTTCTTTTGGATTGCCTGTTTGTTCAAAGACTTTTCCGATCTCGTAAAGGGCCAAGTTTTTGTTCTTACGAGCCACGTTGTAGGCAACAGTATCAAGGATACCTGAGATCATATTTTGACGGAGGACAGAACGGTCCACAGTCATTGGCCACATGAGTTCAGTAAGGTTACTTGGTTGAGCCGTAAACTCAACTGCTTTTTCAGGAGTTGTCAGAGCGTAGGTGATGATTTCTGTCAAACCTGCTCCTTCAGCAATGGTACGAACTTGACGGCGAAGTTTTTGTGTCGCAGTCAATTCACCAGCTGTCCCATCGTCTTTTGGAAGGCTGGTTGGCAAGCGGTCATATCCATAGATACGAGCGATTTCTTCAAAGAGGTCTGCCTCGATGGTGATATCCCAGCGACGGCGTGGGACGCTGACTGTAAAGCTATCTGCATTTCCAGAAAGACCAAAGCCAAGACGACGGAAGACATCTTCGACATCAGCATATGAAAGCTCCGTACCAAGGACACGATTAACGTCTGCAAGGGTTGAAGAAACTTCCACATCAGAGGTGTCAAGCTCACCCGCTGAAACGACGCCTTTACGCACCGTCGCACCTGCAAGTTCCGCAATCATGCTAGCCGCCGCATCAAGGGCTTCGTTAACAGTTGACACATTGATACCTTTTTCAAAGCGAGAAGATGATTCAGAACGAAGATTGAGACGACCGCTAGTCTTACGGATAGATTTTCCATTGAAGACTGCAGCTTCAAGGACGACACGACTAGATCTCTCAGAGATTTCTGTTACTTGACCGCCCATGACACCTGCAAGAGCTACTGGCTTGTCTGCGACAGTGATAACTAAGTCATTCATGTCCAAGTCACGTTCTTCACCATCTAAAGTCACCAATTTTTCACCAGCACGCGCTTCACGCACACGGATGTCAGTCCCTTCAAAGGTATCCAAGTCAAAGGCATGCATAGGTTGACCAAAGTAGAGAAGGATGTAGTTGGTCACGTCCACTACGTTATTGATTGGACGGATTCCTTCATTCATGAGAAGGTTTTGCAACCATTGTGGACTTGGTGCGATAGTCACATTGTCCAAGATACGAGCTGCATAGTAAGGTGCCTTGTCTGTCTCAATGCCCACAGAAAGAGCATCTGCTGCAGCTTGGTCAGTTTCTGAAAGAGTAAATTCTTTAAAGTTGACTGCCTTATCATAGATAGCTGCCACTTCGTGAGCCACCCCACGCATAGAAAGAGCGTCCGCACGGTTGGGTGTGATAGAAAGTTCGATGATTTCATCATCCAAGTCTAGATATGAGAAGACTTCATCCCCAGGAACGGCATTTTCTGGCAAGATTTGGATGCCATCTGCGAATTCCTTAGGCACAACTGAGTCAGAAATTCCCAATTCACCAAGTGAACAGATCATCCCAAGTGACTCAAGACCGCGGATTTTCCCTTTTTTGATCTTGTAATTGTCAGCGATGCGAGCTCCTGGAAGAGCCACCATAACCTTGATACCAGCACGCACATTTGGGGCACCACAAACGATTTGACGGGCTTCTTCTTCGCCAACGTTAACCTGACAAACATGGAGGTGAGTTTCTGGCACATCTTCGCAAGACAAGACCTCACCGACGACAATTTTTGAGAGACCAGCAGCTGGTGATTCGACACCCTCTACCTCGATCCCTGTAGTTGACATTTTTTCAGCCAACTCTTGTGATGGAACATCAATGTCCACCAATTCTTTTAACCATTTATAAGATACAAGCATAATTTAGTTTTCCAGAATGACAGTTATCACTCTAGTTCTTTTCCTTTCCTATCATTTCAATAGAAGAATCATCTTCTTACCTTAATTTCTTTCTCAGTAACCAATCCGTATCTACTTTTTGACCAACCATAAAATGATGTTGGCTAAATTTTTCAAAACCATATCGATTATAAAACGCTTGAGCTTTTGTATTATGTTCCCAAACACCTAGCCAAGCCCAGAAAAAACTATTTTTTGTAGCAAGTTCAAGAGCGAATTCAAACAGTTGCTTACCGAATCCAAATCCTTGGAATTTTTGTAGCACATAGAGGCGTTGAATTTCAAAAGCATCCTCTAATTCTCTCTCAGTCTGAGCACTTCCCCAGTTGACTTTGAGAAAACCAGCTATCTCCTCTTCATGCATAATGAAATAGGTTTCGGAGTCAGGATTTTCCAACTCAGTTGACAAAGTTTTCAGACTATAAGCCTCTTCAAAGTATTCCTGTAACTGCTCTTCCGTATTATCATGCGCAAATGTTTCACGAAAGGTTTGTTTGGCTATTTTAGCCAACACCTCAACATCTGCGATTTCTACTTTTCTAATCATTATTTAAACTGTTCTGAGAAGCGGACATCTCCTTGGTAGAATCCACGGATATCGTTGATTCCGTAACGGAGCATAGCTACACGTTCTTGTCCAAGACCAAAGGCAAATCCAGAGTAAACAGTCGCATCGATACCACTCATTTCAAGGACACGTGGGTGAACCATACCGGCACCCATAATTTCGATCCAACCTGTTTTCTTACAGACATTACATCCCGCTCTACAACATTTGAAGCAAGAAACGTCCACTTCAACCGATGGCTCTGTGAATGGGAAGTAAGAGGGACGCAGACGGATTTGACGCTCTTCACCGAACATTTTTTGAACAATCAACTGAAGGGTTCCTTGAAGGTCAGCCATAGAGATATTTTTCCCAACAACCAAGCCTTCGATTTGGTGGAACTGGTGACTGTGGGTTGCATCGTCCGTATCACGACGGAAGACACGCCCTGGTGAGATCATTTTCAAAGGACCTTTAGAGAAATCATGGGCATCCATGGCACGCGCCTGAACTGGAGATGTATGAGTACGGAGCAAGATCTCTTCTGTGATATAGAATGTGTCCTGCATATCACGAGCCGGATGATCTTTGGGAAGGTTCATACGCTCAAAGTTATAGTAGTCTTGCTCTACTTCAAAACCATCCACGACTTGGTAACCCATCCCAATGAAAATATCTTCGATTTCTTCACTGGTTTGTGTGAGGACATGACGGTGACCCGTCGCAACTGGACGACCTGGAAGTGTCACATCGATGCTCTCGCTAGCAAGTTGAGCTGCAACTTTCTTTTCTTCCAAGAGTTTAGCTGTTTCTTCAAAAGCAGCTGTCAAGACATCACGAGCTTCATTGACGTGTTTCCCAATGATTGGACGCATCTCAGCAGAAACATCTTTCATCCCTTTGAGGATTTCAGTGAGCGAACCCTTTTTACCAAGGACAGAGACACGCAAATCTTGCATCTCTTTTTCATTTTCAGCAGTAATCTGCTTCAAGCTAGCCAGCGTTTCTTCACGAAGCGCTTTTAATTGTTCTTCAATAGTTGACATAATTCCTCCATCAGTCTCTCGTAGATAAAAAGAAAACCACATGCCAAAAACTCCACTCGGAGCGTTGACACGCGGTACCATCCGTTTTCATCTGACGAGTCAGACCTTCATTTCTAAATCCATGCGCAAGTGAATTCACCCAGCTTTCATATAGAGAGCTTGCAGTCACGGCTCTCCTCCCTGATATACTTCTCTTGGGCTACTAGTCTTGCAGATTTCTATTCAATTACTACATAGTTTATCAGATTTTTAGTTAAAAAACAAGTTAGATTAGACTAATTTCAATATAAAACTCATTCCTTTTTCTGTTGCTCCATTTTCCACAAATCCAAGCGACTTGAAACACCTCCTAGAAGCATGATTGTAGGTGTAGATTTCCTTGACTCTCAATTCTTTCCATCCTTTTACTCGAGCCAATTCAATCAAAGCGCTTAGAATCTTTTTCCCAAGTCCTCGATGTTGGTAAGCGGAATTCCCAATCACAATAGGGAGATTATCCTGAGATAGTGTGACATCCCCAATTGGAAACCATTCTCCCTTCTCCTTGACTTCAATCCAAAAAAGTTCACCATGCTGATCCAAATGGGAATACATAGCTTCCAAAGTTTCTTGACTATAAGGTCTCTTCACACCATCTACGAGGTGAACCAAGTTCACATCCTGATACCAAGCAAAAGCTTCTTCACAATGATTGACCTTATAATAAGGAACAAGACGCAGTGCATTATCTATTTGTAGGGCCTGTTTCATCTGCTTTCCTTTTCAACAAAAGAGTTGCTGCTTGATTAAAACCATCACACCAGTTATACCATTTTGCTTCATACTCATCTTGAGGTAAGATATGATTTTTTAAATCCAGAACAGAGTAAATCTTTCTTTTCTCACAAGCTTGCGCATAGAGATGATATAGTTCATCACCGCCGTCTCTATCAAACTCAGCAGAAATCGTCTCCCGACCTGCCAATAAAGTCTGATAAGCCCTGTGATGCCCATCTGTAATCAGCAAGTAATCTCCAAAGGCAAGAATACTGATTGGATCGACTTGGATTGTTTCTGCCGACTGGTAAAGCATCTGAATATCTTGCAACTTCTTTTCTGATAAGTATAGTTGAGTCGGATGAAAATCTGCTATATTGACTTTCATTTCTTTCTCCTCAAGGGAATTTGATACTCACTTCTGCTTGCCTTTAAATCGCCATTGGAAGCGGAGCTTGTCATAGAAGGGAAACTCGATAAACAGGACTCCCAAGCCCACACAGAGACTGGCAAGGACATCTGATGGATAATGAACTCCCAGATAGACTCTTGATACCAGCACACTAACTAGGTAGAGAGCAAGGACGATTTGCACGATTTTTCTCCAGACTGAATCTTTCATCCGTTGACTGAGAATGATAATCAGAGAGCCGACCATCAAGGTTACAGCCAGAGAATGGCCGCTTGGGAAAGAAAATCCCTTCTCCTCAACCAAGTGTAAGATATCTGGTCGTGGGCGCTGGTAGATATTTTTAAAGGTCACGATTAAAAGACCTGCCAAAGCCAGATTTCCCAGCATGAAGAAACTTTCTATCTTCCATCGCTTACGATAAAAGACAAAAGCTGTAATAACAACCCAAGTGATAATCACTGGGATATCAATCAGGCGTGTGATGGCTCGGAAAAGAATAGTCAAATAATCTGGTAAGTCTCCTCGAACGGCCGTCTGAATCGGTTGGTCAAAATTTACCAACGTTTCAGGGTAAAATTTGACCATGTAGCCAAGAATAACGAAAAGTAAAAGGGCAAAACTGCCCTTCATTAAAAATGTTTGTTTATCTCTCATAATGTTTTAAAGTTGGTTTCAAGAGAACATACAACAACCAGAATGAAACGGAAAAGATTACACCCTCAATCAAGTTAAAAGGCAACACCATAGTCATTAGGTAGTTGGAAAGTCCCAAAATTTTTCCAATATCAAAGTTAGCAAACTTAGCGTACAAAGGAACAGCATAAACATAGTTGAGAACCAACATTGCCACGGTTAAACCAATAGTCCCAGCTAGAGAGCCTAGTAGGAAACGAAGGGTTGTCCGTTCCTTTTTCCAAATCAAAGCAAATACGATGACAAAAACTCCCAAAGCTACGATATTCATCGGCAAACCAATGTAGGTATTCACTCCCTGACTATTAAGAAGCAGTTTCAAGAGTGATCGAAGCAAGAGAACTCCTAGAGCAGCAGGCAAATCCATGACCACCAAGCCCACAAGGACTGGCAAGATACTAAATTCGATCTTGAGGAAGGATGCCGCTGGCAAGAGCGGAAAGTCAAAGTACATCAGCACAAATGAGATGGCTGATAGAATTGCAATGGTCGAAAGTCGACGTGTGTTTGTCATAACAGGTTCCTCCAATTTTCTATAAAATCAGAAGAAGTTAGAAAGGATTCCTCTATCTATTCTCACTTTTTATATCCCAAAAGTTCCTTCTCACTCTATTAAGGAAATTCAAGCAAGCGGTTACAGTTTAGCTATAAATCTATCAGAACAGACAAAGCTATTCTTTCGTCTTCTCCCATCCAGACTATACTGTCGGTTGTGGAATCTCACCACATCAGCTTACGCTCGCGGACTTATTTGGCTAAGATATTTTAGATTTATCTAGGCGTCGCAGTCGAAGATAATACTTAAAGTATATCGAGACAAGACAACGACGAGAAAGCTAAAATAGATAGTCAAATTTACCGCCGGTCGGGAATTACACCCAGCCCTGAAGACTCTTTTATCATAACAAAAAACGCTTGCAAGCGCAAGCATTTTGTTCATTTTCATTTTTTATTTCAATTTATCCACTTCATAGGTATGAACAAGCTCAAGACCTACAAAGTTCTGCTGGCGAAGAGCCTCATAGACAATCATACAGACGGTATTAGACACATTGAGACTGCGGACATGTTCATCATTCATAGGAATGCGGAGAGCTTTCTCAGGATGTTCTCGCATAAAGTCCTCAGGCAAGCCCTTGTCTTCACGTCCAAAGAGAAAATAATAGTCCTCATTAGTCGATAAATCCACCTCAGAATAGACTTTTTCCGCGAATTTCGAAATCAGATAGAGTTTTCCCTTCATCTGAGACATGAAATCCTTCAAACTCTCGTAAAAATAAATCTCTAGCTTATCCCAATAATCCAATCCAGCTCGCTTCATCTTGCGGTCGTCAATAGGAAAGCCCATTGGCTTGATGATATGGAGGGGAGAATTGGTCGCAGCGCAAGTACGCGCGATATTGCCTGTATTTTGTGGAATTTGTGGTTCAAATAATACAATGTGATTTGTCATGACTTGCTTCCTTTCACCATTGCAAAAAAATAGCCACACTGCCCGGAGTCAAGCTCAGCAAACAGCGTGGTTAAGGCATCGTTAACTTACCTCACAACAGGTTTGAAGTAAATCAGCGAAACTACTTTCTTAGTATAACACTTTCAGAATCATTGTCAATAGAAACGACTTGATTTTTTCAATTTTTTCAAGCTATTTCCAAGGGTTGTAAAATCGTCCCTGATTCTGCAAGATAAGTAGTAAACTAGCTACTAAAAACAAGGCTGCCAAGAGCAAGGTAATATAATCTCCTTTTTTCAAGGCCTGATAACTATACCAAGTACGTTTTTTCTCTTTCCCAAAGCGTCGAAGCTCCATGGCAGTCGCGATGGTATCAATACGTTCTAACGAGCTAAAAATCAAGGGAGTAATAATGCGCAGATTGCCTTTGATTCGTTGCATAAGAGAAGCTTTCTTGGATAATTCCATCCCACGCGCCTCCTGAGACATCTTGATGGTAAAGAATTCTTCCTGCAAATCTGGAATATAGCGCAAGGTCAGGCTGACTGAATAGGCAATCTTGTAAGGCACACCGATTTGATTTAAACTGGAAGCAAACTGACTAGGGTGGGTTGTCATCAAAAAGATAATAGCCAGAGGAATCGTGCAAAGGTACTTAATGGCCAGATTTAGCAGATAAAAGAGCTCCTGGCTGGTTAGAGTGTAGACACCGATTCCCTGCCAAATCACACTTCTCTCTCCATAAAGTCCAACCCCATACTCGGGAGAAAAGAGATAGACCATCAAAACGTTTAAAACGGCAAATACCGTCGCAAAAACGGCTACAAAGGAGACATCTTTAAAGCGGATTTCTGATAAATAGAGGAGAAAGACTGAAAAGATGGCAATCAGCAAGAGCAGTCTGGTATCATAGCTAATCATAGCCGCCAATGACACGAGGATGAAAAAGAGGAGTTTCCCAGCTCCTGACAAGCGATGAATCACAGTATCTCTATGCTGGTAACCAATTAATTTAGCTTGCATCCTTCTCTCCTTTCTTTGTAAAATGCCGTTAAAACAAGTGGATCCACATCTAGTTTTTTAGCCAAGTTGAAGATTGAAGTTTCTTTTAGATTGGCTTTTACTAACAGCTCAGGATTGCTCAAGAGACTAGCTGGATCAGTATCAGCAATCAATTCTCCATCAACCATGACAAGAGCACGATCAGAATAATCCAGCATCAATTGCATATCATGGGTAATCATGACAATGGTATGCCCTTTTTGATGCAACTCTTCGAGAAATTCCATAATCTCAGTATAATTCTTCTGGTCTTGACCTGCTGTCGGTTCATCTAAGAGGATAATTTCAGCTCCTAAAACCAAAATCGAGGCAATAGTGACACGTTTTTTCTGACCAAATGACAGGGCAGAAATGGGCCAATTACGAAATTCATAGAGACCACAGATTTTCAAGGTTTCATAAACTCTCGTTTCAATTTCCTGCTCGCCCACACCTCGCAAACGAAGTCCCAGAGCCACCTCATCAAAAATCATGTTGGTCGAAATCATTTGATTGGGATTTTGCAGCACATAGCCTACTCGTTCCGCCCGTTCTGCTACCGAATCCCCTTTTATATCCTGCTCTTCCCAAAGATAGCGGCCTTCAGTCTGAATAAAGCTACTTAAGGCCTTGGCTAGGGTTGACTTCCCTGCTCCATTTTTTCCGACAATGGCAATCTTTTCACCCTTTTTAATATCCAGATGAAGGGATTTCAAAATCGGTCTATCATCATAAGAAAAAGACACATCCTCTAGTCTAAAGAGTGACTGCAACTCTGGGGCCTCTTTTGCCAGTTCCGTCCGCAACTGAACCTGGCCTTTTGAGATAGACAAGTTGTCCAAATTTGCTAATTGTTCTTCCTTAGCTAAATCCACACCTAATTGACGGAGAGTAGTTAGATAAAGGGGTTCCCGAATTCCATTTTGAGTCAATAAATCAGTCGCTAGTAACTGGTCAGGACTCCCATTAAAGAGGATACGACCATCGTTTATCAAGACAATCCGATCCACAGGGCGATGCAGAACATCTTCCAAACGGTGCTCAATAATAAGAGTCGTCGTTCCTTCTTCCTTATGAATCTGGTCAATCAATTCGATAATATCCTGACCTGACTTGGGATCCAGATTGGCGAGTGGCTCATCAAACAAAAGAATCGGACTTTCATCAATCAAGACACCAGCCAGACTGACCCGCTGCTTTTGTCCACCTGACAAATCCTGGGGACGCTGAGCTAGTAAATCAAGAAGGTCCAGCTTTTCAGCCCATTTATGAACACGATTTTTCATCTCTTCTAGACCTGTTACATCATTTTCCAGGGCAAAAGCCAAATCCTCTGCCACGGATAAACCGATAAACTGCCCATCTGTATCCTGCAAAACTGTGCTGACTAGATGAGATTTATCATAGATGCTCATATCAAAGGCTGCTTGCCCCTTGATCAAAAATTCTCCAGATGTCTGACCCTTGTAAATATTGGGAATAATCCCATTCAAACACTGACCCAAGGTAGACTTACCTGACCCAGATGGCCCAACAATTAAGACTTTCTCTCCCTTGTAAATGGTCAAGTCCACTCCTTGCAAGGTCGGTTCTTGTTGCGTTTCATACTGGAAAGAGAAATCCTTCCACTCAATTATAGCTTCTTTCATCTTACTCTCTTCATTCGCTTCTTAGACTTCTATTTTATCATAAATCTACCCCTTCTTGCAGTCTCTTCTCTTAAAATCTTAGTGCCAAAAAGATTCCTATCCTAACTTACTTGCCTAACTAATCTATAAACATCGAAAAAGACTGGTTGCCCAGCCTTTTCCTTTATGTTAATCCTTTTTCAAACTTCCTGAACGAGTCTGTGTACGTGAATAAGCTATCAAAAGAAGGGTACCTGCGATAGCTACAGTTACAGCGTTTGCAATACCTGCAACAATCCCTTGGGCAAATACTTTTTCTGCCGCTTCTTGATAAATCACAACGTCTCCAAGTGGTGCCAAGACACCCCAAACCAGAGCATTTGCGACAATCTGAATGAGGTTAAAGAAAACAATATCCTTCAATTCAAAAATACCCTGAGTTACTCGAATGTATTTTCTAAAGAGTCCGACGGCTAGACCAAAGAGACCACTAGCAATAATCCAAGTCCACCAAAGACCGTAGCCAGCAAGAGAGTCCTTCACTGCATGACCAATTAAACCAACAAGTAATCCCACTAGAGGGCCAAAAATGATAGACAAGAGGCTCTGTACCGCATACTGAAGCTGGATGCTTGTATTTGGAACAGGTGTCGGAATGCTGATCATCCCGATAACAACAAAGAGCGCAGCTCCAACACCGATAGCAACAACTTGTTTAATTGATTGATTTTTCATCTATATTCTCCTATTTTATGATTCTATTTTATTTATTTCAATGGTCCAAGATGAACCGACACCCACATTATAGGCCTTGGCAAAGGAACCTTGGTTGATAGCCAGACCTAAACGATAGAGGGAATTGATGTAAAGGATGGGTTGCCCAATTCTCACATCTGCAAAAGATTTGCCATAAACAACCTGATTTTGATAGACCAGCATATCAGCGTGATAGATAGTCACTTCAAAACGGTCACCAAATTCTGGTTCCAGCTTGTAAAATTCTTCTCGCGTGATAGAGGTCCAAAGCGAACCAAAACGCACATCCAGAATGTCAATAGCTCCCTTTACCAGATGATCTTCAATGATGGTCTCTACGACTGGAAGCTCTACAATCTGATCCACACTGAGCTCTGGTCCCACTTCCTCAAACCTAATGTGACCGCTGGCCAGTTTAGCACCAGTATAGGCATAGACATCACGACCGTGGAAGGTATAAGAATGCTCTGTGTTTTGACGCCTATTGGCCACCTCCGAAATCTCACGAATGGCTACAATGCCAACGTGTTTCTTGATAAAAGAAAGCGTCCCATTATCTGGCGTGACAATGTATTGATTTTTTGCAGTCTTGGCAACCACACTCTTACGTTTCGAGCCGACACCTGGATCAACAACCGATACAAAAGTCGTTCCCTCAGGCCAGTAATCCACCGTCTGAAAGAGACGGTAACTCCCCTCAAAAATATTATAAGGCGTGATATCGTGCGTCAAGTGATGAATTTTTAAGGTTGGAGATTCTTCTAAAGCCACTCCAATCATAGCCGATACCGCACCATCAACCAGACCAAAGTCTGATTGTAATACCAGTAAATTATTATTCATTTTATCTCCTTGTATATCCTTTATCATACCATATTTCAGAGAAAGGTGCTAATAGCTATTTCAATTGATTAGGGTATAGTTTTACCTTATAGCAAATTTCCTACTAAAAGCTATTGTTATTAGCTAGTAGGTGCATTTTTTCTTGAAAAAAGGTATGATAGTTACATCATGAAGAAGTAGGTTTTATTATGAAAATTATCCTTGTCGGAGGGGGAAAAGTTGGTTTTGCCCTCTGTCGCTCCTTGGTTGCAGAAAAGCACGATGTTTTGCTGATTGAGCAAGACGAAGCTGTCCTCAATCATATTGTTAATCGCTTTGATATCATGGGTATCCTTGGTAACGGGGCCGATTTTACCATCCTTGAGCAAGCAAGTGTCCAGGATTGTGATATCTTTATCGCCCTGACCGAGTACGATGAAGTGAATATGATTGCAGCCGTTCTCGCTAAGAAAATGGGAGCTAAAGAAACCATCGTTCGGGTGCGCAATCCTGAATACTCTAACTCTTATTTCAAAGAAAAGAATATTCTCGGTTTTTCTCTTATCGTCAACCCTGAGCTCTTGGCTGCTCGCGCTATCGCGAATATCATTGACTTCCCCAACGCCCTCTCTGTCGAACGTTTCTTTGGTGGACGGGTCAGCTTGATGGAATTCACTGTTAAATCTTCCAGCGGTCTTTGCCAAATGCCCATTTCTGATTTTCGTAAAAAATTTGGCAATGTCATTGTATGTGCGATAGAAAGAGATCATCAAATTATCATCCCAAGTGGTGACATGACTGTACAAGATAAAGATAGAATCTTTGTCACTGGTAACCGTGTTGACATGATGCTCTTCCATAATTATTTCAAGTCTCGTGCTGTGAAGAGTCTTCTTATTGTTGGAGCTGGTAGAATTGCCTATTATCTACTAGGTATTCTCAAAGATAGTCGTATCGAAACCAAGGTTATTGAAATCAATCCTGAAATCGCTAGCTTCTTTAGCGAGAAATTTCCAAATCTTCATATAGTCCAAGGAGATGGTACCGCAAAAGATATCCTGCTGGAAGAAAGTGCCCAAAACTATGATGCAGTAGCAACCCTAACAGGAGTTGATGAAGAAAATCTGATTACTTCGATGTTCCTGGACAGGGTAGGTGTACAGAAAAATATTACCAAGGTCAATCGTACCAGTCTCCTTGAAATTATCCATGCGCCTGATTTTTCAAGTATCATCACACCTAAAATCATCGCTGTAGATACGATTATGCACTTTATTCGTGGTCGTGTTAATGCCCAGTATTCAGACCTTCAAGCCATGCACCATCTAGCCAATGGCCAAATCGAAACCCTGCAATTCCATATCAAGGAAGCTAATAAAATGACTGCCAAACCTCTTTCTCAACTAAAACTGAAAAAAGGGGTTCTTATTGCAGCTATCATTCGAAAAGGCAAGACTATTTTCCCTACTGGGGAGGATATGTTGGAAGTTGGAGACAAGCTCCTAGTAACAACCTTGTTGCCAAACATCACCAAGATTTATGACTTGATCGCGAGGTAAGAAATGAATAAAAGTATGATTCGCTACCTCCTTTCAAAGTTACTTTTGATTGAAGCCGTTCTCCTCTTGGTTCCTGTGGCTGTTGCTATCTATTACCGTGAATCGAGCCAAGTCTTTACAGCCCTCTTTACAACGATTGGGATTCTCGTATTACTAGGCGGTTCAGGAATTTTACAAAAGCCAAAAAATCAACGGATTTATGCCAAGGAGGGAATCTTGATTGTGGCCCTCTGTTGGATCCTTTGGTCTTTCTTTGGAGGTCTCCCCTTTGTTTTTGCTAAGCAAATTCCCAGCCTTATCGATGCCTTTTTTGAAATCAGCTCTGGCTTTACAACTACTGGAGCAACTATTCTGAATGACGTTTCGGTTCTCAGCCGTTCCCTCCTCTTTTGGCGAAGTTTTACCCACTTGATTGGAGGAATGGGAGTGCTTGTTTTTGCACTTGCTATTATGGACAATGCCAAGAATAGCCACCTAGAAGTGATGAAGGCTGAGGTTCCTGGTCCCGTCTTCGGTAAGGTTGTATCCAAACTAAAAAACACTGCCCAGATTCTCTACCTCCTTTATCTAGCTCTCTTCTCCCTCTTTGTCATCATCTATTATCTAGCTGGCATGCCCCTATTTGATAGTTTTGTCATTGCCATGGGAACAGCAGGTACCGGAGGCTTTACCGTCTATAACGACGGGATTGCTCACTATGGTAGCTCACTGATTACCTATCTGGTTAGTATCGGAGTTTTGGTTTTTGGGGTAAATTTCAATCTCTACTACTACCTTATGCTCCGTCGCGTCAAGGCCTTCTTTGGAGATGAAGAACTTCGAGCTTACTTAATCATTGTACTGTTTTCTACAGGCTTGATTAGCCTCAATACCCTCTATCTCTATCCAGGGTTTTCAAAGAGTTTTGAAATGGCCTTCTTCCAGGTTTCCAATATCATTACAACTACTGGTTTTGGTTACGGAGACATTACCAACTGGCCCCTCTTCTCCCAGTTTATCCTTCTCTTCCTCATGGGAATCGGTGGTTCTGCTGGTTCAACCGCAGGTGGACTCAAGGTTATTCGAGGCCTCATCCTTTCAAAAATTGCCAAAAACCAAATTTTGTCAATCCTATCGCCCCACCGTGTTTTGACCCTCCATGTTAATAAAACGGTGATTGACAAAGATACCCAGCATAAGATTCTCAAGTACTTTGTCATCTATACTATGATTTTGCTAGCACTTATCTTTATTGTCAGCCTAGATAGCAATGATTTCCTAGTTGTTACCAGTGCTGTTTTTAGTTGTTTCAATAATATCGGACCTATCCTAGGAACCACTTCTAGCTTCGCAATCTTTAGTCCCATCTCAAAAATTCTCCTCTCCTTTGCAATGATTGCAGGGCGCTTGGAGATCTACCCAATCCTACTTCTCTTTATGAAGAGGACTTGGTCTAAGAGATAAAATACAACCACACCTTGTTTCCTTACAAAGTGTGGTGTTTTTATTTCAGACTACCTCCTCAATTCAACCAACTCTTTTTAAACAAAGCGAAACACTTCAGATACTGACTTATACTCTTCGAAAATCTCTTCAAACCACGTCAGCTCTATCTGCAACCTCAAAACAGTGTTTTGAGTAACCTGCTGCTAGCTTCCTAGTTTGCTCTTTGATTTTCGGAGTATTAAGGAATTTAAGATCCCAAAAAACAACCCCCAGTCGACTGACCGAGGGTTCCTTTTCATTATTCAAGAACTTGATTAGCTCAATGCATCATCCATAGAAAGAACTTCGTGGAAGACACGTTGTGTCAATTCAGTCTTTTGTTCTGGAGTGAGGTATTTAGTGTTTACACAGTATCCAGAGATACGTACGATAACATCTTCACCAGACATAATCTTTTCGTAAACATCGTTCAAGTCCATAACGTTCAAGTTAACGTGTTGTCCACCGTTTTCAAAGTAACCATCAAGGATTGTTACCAAGTTATCAACTTGTTCGTCACGAGTCTTACCAAGAGCACGTGGTGAAACTTGAGTAGTCAATGAGATACCGTCAGCCGCATAACCAAAGTCAAGGCTAGAAAGTGAGTTCAAGTTTTGCAACCAGCCACCTTTAGCTTTGTTAGATGGGTTAGCACCTGGTGAGAAGAATTCAAGTTTAGACAAGTTCACAGAACCATCTTCGTTGAGGTATACACCTTTGTGGACTGGTGAGTTACCAGTTTGTTTAGAGTAAGCAACGTTAGATGTAATTGTCAAAAGTGATACAGTAGCTTCAGCATCTTTGTAAAGTTTGTGGCTACGTAGACGAGTTGTGTAAGCTTCGATCAACCATTCTGCCAATTCGTTTGAACGTGGGTCATCTTCACCCCAACGTGGGTATTCACCGATTGTTTCGTAATCGTAGATGTAGCCATTTTCATCACGGATTGGTTTAACTGTAGCGTATTTGATAGCTGACAATGTATCAACAGTGTTGGCAAATCCACAGATACCGAATCCCATGTTAGCACGTTGTTTAGTTGGCAGGAAGGCCATTTGAACAGCTTCGTAGTTGTACTTGTCAGTCATGTAGTGGATGATGTTCAAAGCATCTACATAAGTGTCAGTCAACCAGTCAAGAGATTTTTCAAAGTTGGCTTTAACTGATTCAAATTCAAGAACTTCGTCACGGATTGGTTCGATGTCAAATACTTTGTAGTCTTTGTGAACATCGTCATAACCACCGTTCAAACCAGTAAGAAGGGCTTTCAATACGTTTACACGAGCACCGAAGTACTGGATGTTGTGGCGTTGTTCTTCATTTTCTGGGTCAAGTGGAGACACACAGCATGAGATACAGCTCATTTCACCATATCCATCTTTAGCCATTGTTGTTACACCTTCGTATTGGATAGAAGAGTGTTTATGGCTCATGTGCATACAGTAGCGACGGAAGTTGTATGGCAATTTGTCAGTCCAAAGAACTGTCAAGTTTGGCTCTGGAGAGTTACCGATATTGTCAAGAGTATTCAAGAAACGGTAGTCCATCTTAGTAACACGGTGACGACCGTCGTTACCCATACCAGCCATAGAAGTTGTGATGAAAGTTGGGTCACCTGAGTACAATTGGTCATAAGCTTTTGTACGAGCAAATTTAACTGTACGAAGTTTCATAACGAAATCATCAACGAATTCTTGGATTTCTGATTCAGTAAATGTACCACGAGCAAGGTCACGTTCTGCAAAGATATCCAATACAATTGGCACACGTCCAAGAGATGTTGCAGCACCGTTGATAACACGGCAGACAGACATGAAGGCGATGTTAACCCATTGGATTGCTTCTTTAACGTTCATCGCTGGTTTGCGAACGTCAACTCCATAAAGGTCACCCAAGCGAACAACTTGTTGCAATGCTTGGTATTGAAGATTGATTTCTTCACGAAGACGGATTGTTTCTTCATCGATTTCTTCGACTGCATTCCAGTCGTTTACTTTTTCTTGCATCAAGTAATCTGCACCGTAAAGAGCAAGACGTGCGTAAACACCGATGATACGTCCGCGTGAGTAGGCATCTGGAAGACCAGTTACAGTGTGTGCGTGACGAGCACGACGGATATTTGAAGTGTAGGCACGGAAGATACCGTCGTTAACCGTTGTTACATATTTAGTGAAGATTTCGTGAACAGCTGGGTCTGGTTCGTATCCATTTTCTTTCAAAGTAGTTTCAGCCATACGGATACCACCTTTTGGCATGAAGTTCAATTTGAAGAGTTCGTCATTTTGGATACCAAAGATAACTTCATTTTCTTTGTCGATAAATCCAGCAGGGATATCAGCGATAGATGTTGGACGAGTGTCCATTGGGAAACGAGTTTCTTCGTAGTGAGCCTTAGTTTCTTCTACAATTTTTTTGATGTGAAGTGAACGTTCTGTTGGTCCTGCAAGGAAGCTTTCGTCTCCATCGTAAGGTGTGTAGTTAGCTTGTACGAAGCGTGATACACTTGCTTTTTCTTTCCAATCTACGCCTTTGAAGCCTTCCCAAGCTTTATCAAAAATATCTTGTGCTTCAACAACTGTTTTAACAACCATGTTAATGTCCTCTGTTTTCTTTCTAGTAACAGTCATCTGTTACATTTATGAAACTAGTATACCATACAGTAACCGATTTCAACAAGCGAAAATTCCTTATTTTTACACTTTCTTTTATAACACAGACCGTTCTTTATGTCAAACTGTATTATATTTTTGAAAAAAATAAAGTCTTTTTTCTTTTTTTCAGAAAAAAGGGTATAATAAAAGAAAATAAGCAGTAAAAAGGTGCTAGGCATGTTGATTTTTCCCTTATTAAATGATTTGTCAAGAAAAATCATCCATATTGACATGGATGCCTTTTTTGCTGCGGTGGAAATCAGGGATAATCCTAAACTCAGAGGAAAACCTGTCATTATCGGAAGCGACCCTCGGCAAACAGGTGGACGGGGAGTCGTTTCTACCTGTAGCTATGAGGCACGAGCTTTTGGTGTCCATTCTGCCATGAGTTCCAAGGAAGCCTACGAACGTTGTCCCCAGGCCGTCTTTATCTCAGGAAATTATGAAAAATACAAGACTGTGGGCCTCCAGATTCGAGCGATTTTTAAGCGTTATACAGATTTGATTGAACCCATGAGCATTGATGAAGCCTATTTGGATGTGACAGAAAATAAACTCGGTATCAAGTCAGCGGTCAAAATTGCTCGTCTTATTCAAGAGGATATCTGGCAAGAACTCCATCTAACTGCTTCTGCCGGTGTTTCCTACAACAAGTTCCTAGCTAAGATGGCTAGCGATTATCAAAAACCACATGGTCTGACAGTGATTCTACCTGACCAAGCTGAGGATTTTCTCAAACAAATGGATATTGCCAAGTTTCATGGAGTAGGAAAAAAGACGGTGGAAAGACTTCATCAAATGGGTGTTTTTACTGGCGCTGATTTACTTGACGTCCCTGAAGTGACCCTAATAGACCGTTTTGGCAGACTGGGCTATGATCTTTATCGAAAGGCTCGTGGCATTCACAATTCCCCCGTCAAATCCAATCGCATCCGTAAATCAATCGGGAAGGAGAAAACCTATGGAAAGATTCTCCGTGCTGAGGAAGATATCAAAAAAGAGCTGACTCTTCTATCAGAAAGAGTCGCTCTCAATCTCAGTCAACAAGAAAAAGCTGGAAAAATTGTCATTTTGAAAATCCGCTACGAAGACTTTTCAACCCTTACTAAACGAAAAAGTCTGGATCAAAAAACACAGGATGCTAGTCAGATAAGCCAAATAGCCCTGCAACTCTATGAAGAACTAAGCGAGAAAGAAAGAGGTGTCCGCCTGTTGGGGATTACCGTGACTGGATTTTAAAACCTTGAAGAGTTGCCCCTTCAAGGTTTTTCTTATACAAATAAACGGACAAAGCTATAAAGTAGCAAGACACTACCAAGCACGATACGGTATTTACCGAAAAGGGTAAAGTCGTGTTTTTTCACATAACTTGTCAAGAAACGAATAGCCACCATGCTGACCGCAAAAGCTACTCCCATCGCAACCAAGAGCAAGAACAATTGTCCAAAGCTCAAGAGTTGTCCTGCTTTTACAAATTTGAAAATCTTTAAGGCGCTAGCTCCAAACATAACAGGAATTCCAAGATAGAAGGTAAATTCTGTCACAACAGAACGACTGGTTCCATTTAACAAACCACCTACAATCGTTGCACCTGAACGACTGGTCCCTGGTAAAAGAGCAAGAACTTGGAAGAGGCCGATATAGAAGGCTGTCGTGTAAGGAAGCTTGTCCAACTCTGTCACACTTGGCTCGATAGCACGCGCTTTATTGCGCTTTTCCAAATAGATAAAGGCAATCCCATAGATAATCAACATAAGAGCAACAGAGACCATGTTATGGAAGTGGGTGTCAAACCAATCATCAAATTTAAAGACGCCAAGTAAAGGCAAGGTCGCAATCAAGACCTTCAACCATAGTCTCCAAGTCTTACGAACTTCCTGTTTGTCCTTAGTCGGTTTGAAAGGATTGAGCTTATTAAAGTAAATCACCATAACCGCTAAAATCGCACCCAGCTGAATCACGACATTAAACATGGACACAAAGGCTTCGTTTTGATTTTGGTATTGGATAAATTCCTCTGCTAAAATCAAGTGACCTGTACTGGAAATCGGCAGCCATTCCGTAATTCCTTCAACAATACCGAAGAAGATAGATTTTAAAATTTCAATAAGATACATAGATTACTCCTTTTTTCTATCTTCCATTATAGCATACTTTTTCAGTCTATGGCAGTTCTCTTTAAAAGGCGCCGATACTGCCACCGCCTCCGCCTCCAGAGAAGCCACCGCCAGAACTTCCACTTCCAGAAGATACGGAGTAGGTACTTGCTGTATTTGCGACACTGGCATAATGGCTCATTTGTGCTGTTGAATGATAAAACATACTATGCCAGCCATAAGCTACATAGAGATTGATATCTGGATTTTCTACTTGGATGTGACGAACCTTCATCAAATGACTGACCTTGTCCGCATAGCCAAATAGGGTTGCATAGACCAAGAGGCGATTCCAAACCACAATACTTTCCAGTTCAGCCTGATCCAATCGTGCAATCTCACGCAACATATTTTCAAAACTGGTCCAGAGATAGTAGACTTCTGCTCCTGCTTCATTTAGGACACCATCACGATTATCTAATCGAAGCTTCCAATAATAGAAAACAGCCAAAACCAAACCTAGAAAACCAAGTATTGGCAAGAGGAGGTAAAGATAGCCATAAACGTCCAAACTGTACAAGAACAAACCAAATCCAATAAATAGGGGCAAGATAGTCAAGAGTCCCATCCCCACCTGCAAGGCCTTTTCCCCACCAGTTAAAGGACGATAATAATCTGGAAGCCCCCAGAAGGAAACTCGACTTCTCACTCCTTCTTGCATCTGGTTCAATACTTCTTCAAAAGAAGATTTGAGCTGACGCCCCTTTGCTTGAATCCGTTTTTCATCAGAGACTTTTGCTCTACGATAAAGACTATCAGATACCTTGTAATCCGCAAACAAATTGGAAAGAGTTTCTTCTTTTTTGCCTGAAAAAGCCAGATTTAGACAGTCTTTCTCAAAGCTTGACAAACCATCTTCTTTTACTAGCCTCAAACCAACTGCATCTCCTTCTGAAATAATAGAAACATTCCCACGGTCTATCACATCTAACAAGGTAGCTTGAATAAGTTGGTCAAAGGTAAATTTACCTGCTCCTTTGGTTAGAGGACTCACTTCTTCCAAGGAGGTCGAGTAGACAGCCTCTGATAAAACCATAGGCTCTAATTCCATTGGTGGTTCATAGAGACGATGATTTTTGGCATATTTGACCGAAGGAGTGGTCTTTCTTCTATAAATAAAATAAAAGCAGACACTCAATAACAAGGAGATAGAAAGTATCGAAGGGAAGACCCAAGTAAGGAGTTGTTTACTTTTCTCTTTTTCTTTAACAATCGAGTCTTCTATCTTATTAAACTCTTCTAAACGATTCCCTTTCAAACCCTGATCCCTAGCGCTAGCAAAATCAGTTCGAGGCCAGTAGGCATGCAATTCAACTCCACGCTTAGCCGGAAGATTGTCCAAACGAATAGTATAATCAAGGCTACTCTTTTCAATCGTTCCCTCTCTAAAAAGTTTGCCTGTATGGAAAAAGAGTTTTTCAGCCCCCTTCTCTCCCCTTACATGAAATTCAAACTTTCCAATAGCCCCTGAACTATCTGTTAAAGGCTGCCAATTTAATTCAGCGATATCATCATATAGAAAAAGCAAATTTTTTAAATTCCAGGTGAGGTCAACTTCAACTGTGTCGCCTTCTTGACCTGGATTATAAACTTTAACAGTATAACCATCTGCTCCTTCTATCACTTCGCTAGTAACGTCTGCTAGTTCAGCACCGTTTTTCGCAGCCTGAACCTTTGGATGAGGGTCAATGTCAAACCCGCTAGGCATCTTGCCAGCACGTCCAAGTCCCACTATTTGGCCCTTAAAGTCCTCCTCAAACTGGTAAACTATCTTCTGTCTAAATTCTGCTGTATTGTCTGCATGAATATACAAATCCCCTTGATAAGAGTTTATCTTGAAATCAATGGCAAAAACAGAGAATGGCAGAAGGTAAAACAAGCCTAACACTAGTAAGAAAAAAGTTTTTTTCATCAACTAAGCCCCCTTTTTATCTTTGCTATCATTATATCATTTTTTCATAAGTAAGGGCTTACCTATATTGAAAAATAGAGTTTTTTTCGATAAAATAGGAGACAGTTATTTTTTAATAGATTAGAATAGGAGAAATCATGAGAAAAATATACTTATCTATTTTCACAAGTCTCTTGCTGATGCTGGGACTTGTCAATGTTGCTCAAGCCGATGAATATTTACGCATCGGGATGGAAGCAGCATATGCTCCCTTTAACTGGACCCAGGATGATGATAGCAACGGAGCTGTTAAAATCGATGGAACCAACCAGTATGCTAACGGATACGATGTCCAAATTGCCAAGAAAATCGCTAAGGACTTAGGTAAAGAACCTTTGGTTGTTAAAACCAAGTGGGAAGGTCTGGTCCCTGCCCTTACTTCTGGTAAGATTGACATGATTATCGCAGGTATGAGTCCTACTGCCGAGCGTAAACAAGAAATTGCCTTTTCAAGCAGTTACTACACTAGCGAACCAGTTCTACTTGTCAAAAAAGATTCTACTTATTCAAATGCTAAATCTTTGAATGACTTTAACGGTGCAAAAATCACTTCTCAACAAGGTGTCTACCTCTACGACTTGATTGCACAAATCCCAGGTGCTAAAAAAGAAACAGCCATGGGAGACTTCGCTCAAATGCGCCAAGCTCTTGAGGCTGGTGTCATCGATGCCTATGTTTCTGAACGACCAGAAGCTCTGACCGCTGAAGCTGCGAACTCTAAGTTTAAGATGGTCCAAGTAGAGCCAGGTTTCAAAACTGGGGAAGAAGATACAGCTATCGCTATTGGACTTCGTAAAGATGACAATCGTATTAGCCAAATCAATGCCAGCATTGAAACCATTTCAAAAGACGATCAAGTTGCCTTGATGGATCGTATGATCAAGGAACAACCTGCCGAAGCTACAACAACTGAAGAAACTAGCAGTAGTTTTTTTAGCCAAGTCGCTAAAATTCTTTCTGAAAACTGGCAACAACTCTTGCGTGGTGCTGGTATCACTCTTTTAATCTCTATTGTCGGAACCATCATAGGTCTCATTATTGGACTTGCTATTGGTGTCTTCCGCACTGCTCCTCTATCTGAAAATAAAGCCATTTATGGCCTACAAAAACTAGTCGGCTGGATCCTCAATGTCTATATTGAAATTTTCCGTGGTACACCAATGATTGTTCAATCGATGGTTATCTACTATGGAACTGCCCAAGCTTTCGGTATCAACCTTGACCGTACACTAGCTGCTATCTTCATCGTTTCAATCAACACTGGTGCCTACATGACTGAAATCGTACGTGGTGGTATCCTAGCAGTTGACAAGGGACAATTTGAAGCTGCGACTGCTCTTGGTATGACTCATAACCAAACCATGCGTAAGATTGTCCTCCCTCAAGTAGTCCGTAACATCCTACCAGCAACTGGTAATGAGTTTGTCATCAATATCAAAGATACATCTGTATTGAACGTTATCTCGGTTGTCGAACTGTATTTCTCAGGAAATACCGTGGCAACTCAAACCTATCAATACTTCCAGACATTTACAATCATCGCCGTGATTTACTTTGTCCTCACCTTCACCGTAACACGTATCCTACGCTTCATCGAACGCCACATGGACATGGATACCTATACTACAGGTGCTAACCAATTGCAAACGGAGGAATTGAAATAATGACACAAGCAATCCTTGAAATTAAACACCTCAAAAAATCCTATGGCCAAAACGAAGTGCTAAAAGACATTTCTCTCACCGTCCACAAGGGAGAGGTCATCTCTATCATCGGAAGCTCTGGAAGCGGAAAATCAACCTTCCTACGCTCCATTAACCTACTTGAAACACCAACTGATGGACAAATCCTTTATCATGGACAAAACGTCCTCGAAAAAGGCTATGACCTCACGCAATACCGTGAAAAGTTGGGGATGGTGTTCCAATCCTTTAACCTCTTTGAAAATCTCAACGTTCTCGAAAACACAATCGTCGCTCAGACGACTGTCCTTAAACGCGAACGTACAGAAGCTGAAAAAATTGCCAAAGAAAACCTAGAAAAAGTCGGAATGGGAGAACGCTACTGGCAAGCCAAACCAAAACAACTCTCAGGTGGTCAAAAACAACGTGTGGCCATCGCTCGTGCCCTTTCAATGAATCCTGACGCTATTCTCTTTGATGAACCAACATCAGCTCTCGATCCAGAAATGGTTGGAGAAGTCCTTAAAATCATGCAGGACCTGGCTCAGGAAGGCTTGACCATGATTGTTGTAACCCACGAAATGGAATTCGCCCGTGATGTCTCTCACCGTGTTATCTTTATGGATAAGGGCGTGATCGCTGAAGAAGGCAAACCAGAAGACCTCTTCACTAATCCTAAAGAAGACCGAACAAAAGAATTCCTTCAACGCTATCTCAAATAAAAAGAAAAGGCTGCATAACCGGAGTCCA
>NZ_KQ970263.1:169389-262189 GCF_001579045.1 Streptococcus mitis
GCATCAACCATGCAGTCTTTTTACTGTTCAAAATGAAAAGGCAGATTCTCTATCTCTACTACTTGAGGGTCAAGAATCCGCCGTTATCCAAAGATTAATCTTCAAATTTTTCATGATTTTTTTCATAGAAATCAATTAGGCCTAGGGCTGTTTCAAATGAAATATTTTTTACTTTTGCACGACCCTGCGCCAGAGCAATGATAGACATTTCACGCGCATTCGTTTCTTTAGAGATACGGTAGCCTGTGATTTTCTTATCACGAACCCAGCCAACAACTGATTCTACTTTTTCAAAGTTTGACTTAGCCATGTTTTTCTCCTATTTTCTTCTTTACAATATTTAATTGTATACGTTTTTACTACTTTTGTCAATAAAAAAACATATATTCAACGAAAATAATTAGTTCAGAATTTTCTTACTTCCTTTTTAAAGCCTATAATATATAGATTTTGCTAGCCTCTACACCATAAATATTTGCTAATAAAAATATTGTATTATTACCCTCTTAAGGTGCAAAATTATTCAAGCTTTTAAAAAATGCTTCTCCATTTCCGTAAGATAGCTTATTTCTTCGATTTAAGAACTGAAGATGACAGTCCTAACCTTTAGAAATCCAAGCATTCACTAGCTCAAAAACTCCTATCTTTCTTCCTCAAGAAATCATCTGATAGATAGCTATTCCTTATATTCTTCAAATTCATCACTCATTTGGATATTGAGGTGCTAGCCTAGAAGCAGACACCCGATTATCGAAACCATCCTTAATAAAGATAACAAGACAGATAAGCTCAGTCAATTACTTATATATCCTTTTAATATGGTATATTTGTCGATAAAAAGAAAGCAAATCACATCTTAAAGACCGTGTGAGTTTACTTTTCAAAATAGATGGGAAATCAAAATGAAGGATGGAAATCTGAGCCAAACATCATAAGTGCTATAATGAACAGAAGTAAGAATTGCACGATAAGCTTCCTAAAACCATAGGAATCGCCCCCTTTCTTCATTTTCATTATAGCACCTATACATCAATTGTGCAAATAATATGATATTTTTTTATTAGTCCTCAGACAAGCATATTATAAAGCGTTTCATTCCCATTTAAGTTAATATAAGCTGGATCAAAACCTTCCATGCGACGAATCAATCCTGCATAATCATGCTTATCTGCCAAGGCAATCCCAATTAATACTGGGCCTGTTCCCTTGCTAGCTCGTTTGATATACTCAAAACGTGTGATATCATCATTTGGCCCCAGGATATCATTTACAAACTCACGTAAAGCCCCTGGACGCTGTGGAAAATTGACCACAAAGTAATGCTTGATACCATCATAAATCAAGGCACGTTCTTCCATTTCTGGCATACGGTTGATATCATTATTTCCTCCAGAAATGATACAACAAATAGTTTTCCCCTTGATATATTCAGCTAAAACTTCTAAAGAAGCAATACTAGCCGCTCCAGCAGGTTCTGCAACAATCCCTTGCTTAGAGTAGAGGTCAATCAAGGTTTCAGAAATCAATCCCTCATCGACACCTACTAAGGTTTGAACATGTTGGCGAGTTGCCTCATAGGTCAACTGTCCCACCTTTTGTACAGCAATCCCGTCTGCAAATTTATCAATTTCCTTGAGTTTGACTGGACCACCAGCTTCAAAAGCAGCCTTCATGGAACGCGCTCCATTAGCCTCTACCCCGATAACCTCGATCTCTGGACTTGTTTCCTTGATATAGGTAGAAACCCCAGCAATGAGACCACCGCCGCCAACAGGGACCAAAACAGCATCAAAATCAATCGATTCTTTTCGAGCCTCTTCTAAAATCTCATAAGCAACGGTCCCTTGACCAGCTTGAACATGGGCATCATCAAAGGGATCAATAAAGGTACGATTTTCAGAGACTGTAAATTCTTGAGCTGCTTTGGCCGAGGCATCAAAGGTATCTCCAACTAATTTAATGGTTACAAAATCCCCACCAAAAAAGCGAACCTGACCAATCTTTTGTTGCGGAGTGGTAATGGGCATAAAGATAGTAGCAGGAATTTTCATTTCATTACAAGTATAGGCAACTCCCTGCGCATGATTCCCCGCAGAAGCACAGACTACCCCACGTTCACGCTCTTCCTTGCTGAGTTGGGAAATGGCATAATAAGCACCACGAATTTTAAAAGAACGAACACGTTGGGCATTTTCCTTTTTCAAATAAATCTTAGCACCATACTTCTCCGATAAATAATGGTCGTAATCCAGTGGGGTATTCACAACCACACCATTCAAGACCTTGTGAGCCTTGATGATATCTTTTGAACTTAACATATAAAACCTCTTTTTCTATAAAAAACAGTCACTAATGACTGTTTTTTTAGTTATTCATCTCCAAAAACTTCAGCAACACTTTCATGATATTTATGAGCCATACGAATTGAAAACTCTTTAGGAAGTTCATAACGATTTGTGGAAATCCAATCATATAACCATTCTGCCAAACTTTCTTCACTATCATTACGATGGAAGATAAAATAGTTTAAAATTTCTTTATATTCTACATCATTCAAATCCAGCGTGTCTACAAATTGACTACGAGGAACAAAATTAGAATCTAATTTTCTTAGTTGATCTGTCAATTCTCCCAATTGTAAATCCAACTGAAAAAATAATTTTTGCAGTTGCCTATCAGTTTCATCACATCCTGTCTTGATAGAAAACAAATTGGTAATATTCATATGATTTCAACCCCTAAATAAGTATATCTAATATCCCACGAATAGCTGAAGCTACTATTTTAGCAAAATTCTTTGCTTTCTAATTAGTTATAGATTTTGAATGCATCATCGTCGTTTTTACCAACGAAAGGCATTGCTTTACGCAATTCTGCACCAACTTTTTCAATTTCAAGGTTCGCTGCTTGTTCACGATAAGCAGTCAATTTTGGACGTCCAGCTTTATAGTCATTTACAAAGTCATTTGCAAATTTACCATTTTGGATGTCTGCCAAGACAGCCTTCATATTTTCTTTAACTTGTTCAGTGATTACACGTGGACCTGATACATAGTCACCGTACTCAGCAGTGTTTGAAATAGATTGACGCATTTTCTTAAATCCACCTTCGTAGATCAAGTCAACGATCAATTTCATTTCGTGAAGAACTTCAAAATATGCCAATTCTGGAGCGTAACCTGCTTCTGTCAAGACTTCGAAACCTGCTTCGATAAGGGCAGTCAAACCACCACAAAGTACAGCTTGTTCACCAAACAAATCTTCTTCAGTTTCTTCTTTGTAAGTTGTTTCAAGAAGACCTACACGAGCTGCTCCAACACCTTTACACCAGTCCATAGCAATGTTTTTCGCATTTCCTGTTGCATCTTGGTAAACTGCATAAAGAGCTGGAACACCAAATCCTTCTTCATAAGTACGACGTACCAAGTGCCCTGGTCCTTTAGGAGCACACATGAAGACATCTACATCTGCAGGAACTTTGATAAATTCAAAGTGAATGTTGAAACCATGGGCAAATCCAACTGCATTTCCAGCTTCCAAGTTTGGAGCGATTTCTGCTTCGTACAATTCTTGTTGGATTTCGTCTGGTGCCAAAATCATGATAACATCAGCCAATTTAGTAGCTTCTGCTACTGTATAAGTGTCAAATCCGTCTTCTTTTGCTTTGTCAAAAGATTTACCCGGACGTACACCGATGATGACATCGCGACCTGAGTCACGCAAGTTTTGAGCATGCGCATGTCCTTGTGAACCATAACCGATAACGGCGATTTTTTTACCGTCAAGTGCTGCTACTTTAACATCTTTTTCGTATTCCATTTGAACTGACATAGTTTTTCTCTCTTTTCTATTATTTATTGCCTTTTAGGCTGGTTTAACAAATTTAAGTTGGATTTTTAATCGCGGGTAAATCCAGTTGCACCCGTACGAGCAATATTGCGAATACCGTATGGTCGAATGACTCGCAATAGAGCTTCACTCTTTTCAGCATTTCCTGTCATCTGAATGGTAATCGAGCTTGGTGCTACGTCTACCACCGTTGCACGGAAAGGTTGAATAATGGCTAGAATCTCAGCTCGTTTCTCAGCTGGTGCTGACATCTTAACCAAAATCACTTCGCGTTCCAAGTGTGGTTTATCTGTAATATCTCGAATGCGAATCACATCAATCTGACGATTGAGTTGCTTGATAATTTGCTCCACTTCATCATGTGAAGCTACATCAATAATAATGGTGATGCGCGATACATTCGGATCTTCTGTTGCTCCAACAGAGATGCTTTCGATATTAACCTGACGACGAGATAGGACACCTGTAAAGCGATTGAGGACTCCCGAACGATTTTGTAGTTTTGCTGTTAACATTCTACGCATGGAACTTCACCCCCAACATCTCATGATTACTCTTACCAGCTGGTACCATTGGTAGCACCTGTTCCTTACGAGAAATATCTACCTCGATTAGCATAGGAACATCCTCAGTGATCACTTCAAGATCTTGATCCAAGGTCTCAGGATTGTCAAACTTATAGTTTTTAATACCGTAAGCTTGTGCCATCAGTTGAAAATCTGGAAGGGTATCAAAGACTGACTCTGATGTTCTACCTTCATAGAAGGATTCCTGCCACTGACGAACCATTCCAAGTGAGTGGTTGTTCAGCATAACCACCTTGATTGGCACCTTGTAAATGTTCAAAATCGCCAATTCCTGATTAGTCATTTGGAAACCACCATCCCCAACAAACAAGACTACTTCCTTATCTGGGTTGGCAATTTTAGCACCGATTGCTGCTGGGATTCCAAATCCCATGGTTCCTAAACCACCTGAAGTCACTAACTGACGTTCATTTTGGTAGGGATAATACTGGGCTGTCCACATTTGGTGTTGACCAACGTCTGTTACCACAATGGCATCTCCATTCGTCAATTCACCAATTCGTTCAATAACAGCTTGCGGCTGAACCACACGCTCTTTCTTATCATAAGAACGAACGCGGTTCTTGTCTTTAGTAACTTTTTCAATCCATTTTTCAGTATTGTTATGAACTGTCGGTTCAGCCAGCAACATTTGCAAAGCTTTCTTAGCATCTCCAACTACAGGAATATCCGCACTGATAATCTTGCCAATCTCGGCTGGGTCAATATCAATGTGGGCAACCTTAGCATTCTTAGCGAAAGTCTTAGGATTCCCTGTCAAGCGGTCATCGAAACGACAACCAATACTAATCATAAAATCAGCTTCTGTCATGGCAATATTAGCTGCGAATGACCCGTGCATGCCTCCCATTCCAAGGAAGAGTGGGTGACTCGTTGCAATCGTTCCTTGTCCCAAAAGACTGGTTACCACTGGAATTTGATAGCGCTCTGCAAATTCATTTAGTTCCGCAGCAGCTTCAGCATAACTAATCCCACCACCAGCTAGCAAGACTGGCTTTTTAGCCTTGGATAATTGCTTCAAGATTTTCTTGATTTGCATATCATTTGGCTCAAGAGTCGGTTGATAACTTGGTAGGTTCACTTCTGGTGAATAGATGAAGTCGGTTTCTAAAGCAGATACGTCTTTAGGTAGGTCAATGACAACTGGCCCTGGTCGTCCTGTAGTTGCGATATGAACAGCTTCCGTAATGATACGAGGAATATCAGCTGTCTCACGAACTTGGTAATTGTACTTAGTGATTGGCATGGTAATTCCCACAATGTCTGCCTCCTGAAAGGCATCCTTCCCAATCCCTGCTCGCGCCACCTGACCTGTAAAGACCAAAAGGGGAACGCTATCGCTCATGGCATCTGCAATCCCTGTAATGGCATTGGTTGCTCCCGGTCCGCTAGTGACGACGGCAACTCCCAACTTTCCAGTTGATTTGGCATAACCTTCAGCTTCATGCAGACAACCTTGCTCATGGCGTCCTAGAATGTGGCGAATGCCTTTAAAATTATATATCGCATCATAAAAAGGCAAGACTGCACCACCAGGATAACCAAAGATGGTATCAATTCCTAAATCACGAAGTGTTTCCAAAACTAGGTCAGACCCCGTCTTAGGAGATTCTAAACTGATTTTCTCCATTGTTCCCCTTTCTTTCCTCTTAAAAATAACTTGTTACTATCATACCACTTTTTCAAAATTTTTCAAGACAAAAGAAGAAATTTTCTGAATTTTCTATTTTAACGTTTATTTATGAATGTTATTTTGGTTTTTATTTAAAAGATACCGATTTCATTATTTAAAAAGAAAAAAAGAACTGATTTCTCAGTTCTTCATTAATCTTATTCCACACTAAATAGGTATGGGTAAACAGGTTGTTGACCTTGGTGAATCTCGACTTCAATGTCTTCGAATTCTTCTGCGATTTCTTGAGCAATTTCATTGGCAAGTTCTTCGCTTCCGTCTTCACCGACATAGAAGGTTACGATTTCACTATCTTCATCCAACATATGTTTCAAGGTTTCTGTCAAGGTTTGGTGCATGTCAGGATTTGACACGAGGATTTTCCCATCAACCATACCAAGATTATCGTTTTCATGGATTTCTAAACCATCAATGGTTGTATCACGAACAGCTGTTGTGACGCTTCCGCTAACGACATCGCTAAGAGCAGCAGCCATACGCTCTTGGTTTTCTTCAATGGACTTGCTTGGATCAAAGGCAAGAAGACTTGTCAAACCTTGAGGAAGAGTACGAGCCTCTACCACTACTGCTGGTTGCTCCAAAACTTCTGCTGCAGATTGAGCTGCCATGAAGATATTTTTGTTGTTTGGTAGGAAGATAATGTTACGAGCATTGACCTGTTCAACAGCCTTAATAAAGTCTTCTGTTGAAGGGTTCATAGTTTGACCGCCCTCGATAACATAATCCACACCTTGAGAACGGAAGATATCTGCTAGACCTTTACCAGCCACTACAGCAATCAAAGCATACTCTTTTTCTTCAGATGGTTTGCTAACTTGAGCAGCTTCTTTCTCAACCTGTGCTTCGTGTTGGTTACGCATATTGTCAACTTTTACCTTGACCAAGCTACCATATTTAAGACCTTCTTGCATAACAAGTCCTGGATCTTCTGTATGGACATGGACTTTGACAATTTCATCATCGTTAACAACGAGGAGAGAATCCCCAAGTTCATTCAAGTAGTTACGGAATTCGTCGTAGTCAAAATCTTTGGCATAGGTTGGGCCTTGCTTAAGAGCTACCATGATTTCAGTACAGTAACCAAAGGTGATGTCCTCAGTCGCTACATGACCAGCTACAGACTTGTGGTGCTCTGCATTAATCATTTCACTCATATTGGCAGGAGTCGCTACAAAGTCCTCAGATGCGATATATTCACCAGTAAGGGCTGAAAGGAAACCTTCGTAGATGAAGACCAGTCCTTGACCACCTGAATCCACAACGCCAACTTCTTTCAATACTGGAAGCATGTCTGGCGTTTTAGCTAGAGCTGTTTTAGCACCTTCCAAGGCTGCGCGCATCACTTCAACAGCATCATCTGTCTGCTCAGCTTTTTTCTTAGCACCGATAGCAGCACCACGAGAAACCGTCAAAATCGTTCCTTCAACTGGTTTCATCACTGCCTTATAGGCAACTTCCACACCTGATTGGAAGGCGAGGGCCAAGTCTTGACCTGTTAACTCATCTTTATCCTTGATAGCTTGTGAAAATCCACGGAAAAGCTGAGACGTAATAACTCCTGAGTTCCCCCGCGCACCCATCAAAAGCCCTTTGGCAAGAATGCTCGCTACCTCTCCAACTGTAGAAGCTGGCTTGTCTGCAACTTCTTTAGCTCCATTTTCAATGGTCATTCCCATATTTGTCCCGGTATCTCCATCTGGAACGGGGAAGACGTTTAATGAATTGACATATTCAGCTTGCTTATTCAAGCGAGTTGATGCAGCCTGCACCATTTCTTGAAATAAGCTAGTAGTAATTTTTGACACGGTTATTCTCCTACAACTTTGATATTTTGAATGTAGACATTTACAGTCTGAGCAGTAATTCCAAGTTGGTTTTCCAAACTAAAACGGACACGCTCTTGAATGTTTTTTGACACTTCGCTAATCTTTGTTCCGTAGCTCAACACGGTATATACATCAACTGCAATACTGCCATCTTCGGCCGCCTTTACGACGACACCTTTGGAATAATTTTCCTTACCTAGAAGGGCTTGGAAATTATCTTTGAGGGCATTTTTACTAGCCATACCGACCACACCAAAAATCTCAGTTGTTGCACCGCCTACGACAGTTGCAATCACTTCATCTGTTAGTTCGATTTGACCATCTTTTGTATTAATTTTTACAGTCATCCTTTTTACCTCAACTAGTTGATACTCTATTTTATCATATTTCAGCCCAAGTGTAAAAGCAGAATACTGTATCAGCGGATATTTACTCCGTTTTTCAAATGATTTTATATCTACAGTAAAAGAAAAAAGACCCTAAGGTCTCCTTACTTTTATTATTAAACGCGTTCAACTTTACCTGACTTCAAAGCACGAGCTGAAGCCCAAACTTTTTTAGGTTTACCATCGATAAGAACAGTAACTTTTTGAAGGTTTGGTTTTACGGCACGTTTTGTTTGGTTCATCGCGTGTGAACGGTTGTTTCCTGATACAGTCTTACGACCTGTAAAGTAACATACTTTAGCCATTGTGTTTTCCTCCTATTAGATCTAATATAGCGGATGTGCTAGCACCACATACTGTACTATGTTATCACACTTTCTCTGTTTTGGCAAGGGGATTGGAAGATTTTTTTATTTAACGTAGACAACTCCCAATTTCCCAAAAGCCACATCCCCACGGATAATCAAAGTTTTGCTGGTTGGGGCTAGAGGGGCATCTGCCTTGGCTACACCACAGAAAGTTTCTACCTTTAAATCAACTTCCCAATGTTGAGGAACATAAATAACTGCACTTCCGAAACCAACTTCCACCTTCAGGGTTGCGGTATCTCCTAAAATCTCTGCATTATCATAATATATCTTGGCATTGCCAAAACCAACTTCTACTTGGTCTTCTACCAATTCTTGGTTTTGCTTGTAGAAAGTCCCAGTCCCAAAAGCAACTTCCTTATCTGTAAGAATGGTCTTTTTACCATCATACCACCATTTTTTCCCGTTCCAAGTTCTGTTAGAATGAGTGAGTGCGCTGACACCCATTACGATTAAAATACTTGCCCAGAACAATGACTGATTGGGAATCGGTAAAATGTCATAAAAATGATTAGCAATCATGAGGGCCACTAGGGCTGTAAAAGAGGCTGAAGTTAAGTGGCGACGCAACAAAGCTCCAACTGATTGATAGGCAAAAAAAGCAATACCGAACAAGGGCCAAATTTGCCCTCCCAGAGAAGGGATTCCAAAATTCCCCTGTAATAATACTAAAGCTGCCAATACTAACAACACAATACCAAATGCTTTCTTTTTCATGTTCTTACCTCATGTTTCTTAGATTTTCTTTTAGGAGGGATTGGTAATGCCGTGACACATGAACCTCCTTGTGGGTCTGATAAAAGGAAATGGTGCCCGTTCCTGAAAAGGACTTGTCCACCGAATAAACTTGCCGAATATTAGTGATAGTTGACTTGGATACCCGACTAAAATAGCGAGGAAGGATAGCCTCTAACTCATAGAGTTTGAGCCGAACTTCGTAGGCATCTTTCTGGGTATGGGCATAAATCTTGCTTCCTTCTGTCTCAAAGAAGAGAATTTCCGATAAGTCCAGATAATATTCACCTGTTCCCTTGTAAAAAATCAACCGAGGAGACTTGGACTCTTGCAAGAGCCGCTGTAAATCCGCAATCTCATCTGTCAAAGCCGCTGCCTTGATGACAATTTCAGTTTCCTCTAAATTGCAGTCAATTTCGATTCGTAACTTCATTCCATCTCCTTTCTGACTCTACTATATCAAAGCTAAAATAAGAAAACAAGAGCAAAAAAGTAAGTGGTTACTTTAGACCCGTAAGTGGTTGTAAGGCTACCCTAACTTACAGGTCAACATAGAAAGAAAATCACACCCCACACAAGAGCACACATATAGCCAACCACTACATCCTTTGGATAATGAACGCCACCCAAGACTCTCACTAGACCTAGGAAGGCTGATAATATCAAACAAATCATCCCCATAGTTAGACTAGCATGCAAGCAAGCCATGGAGATAATGCTTGCTGAAAAGACATGACGACTGGGCATAGACTGACCAGGGCTATCTCTATCAAGTAGCGGTACAATTTCCCAAACTTCATAAGGCCTAGGGGCATTGATTTTCTTACGAAGAAGGGATAAAATTACAAAACCTGACGCTGGGATAAAAATATAAATCAAGATTTGTCTCCCAAGTCCTTTTTGGAAATAGGTAGTGGCTAACAAGGTCAGATAAACTATAGGCACAACTACCGTCATGAACCGATTGAAAGTTCTTAACAAGCTCAGAAGAAAGGGCTTATTTTTAATATTAGCAGCAACGTGACCATACCATTCTTGATAATTTTTCATATATTTTCTCATCACTTACTCAAATTTTACTTGCAGGGAAGCACTTGTCTTCTAGTATAGTGCAGAAAAAGGAGGCCGTCAAGCCTTCTTTTGGTTTATTCTTCTGCTTCGTCTTCTGTAAACTGACTGTTATAGAGATCTGCATAGAAACCAGCTTGCGCCATCAGCTCATCATGATTTCCTTGCTCTATGATATTTCCATCTTTCATAACCAGAATAAGATCAGCATTACGGATGGTTGACAAGCGGTGGGCGATGACAAAGGAAGTTCTGCCCTCCATCAAACGATCCATAGCTTTCTGAATTAACTCTTCCGTCCGAGTATCAACAGAAGAAGTCGCCTCATCTAGGATTAGGAGTGGCGCATCTTTCAGCAAAGCACGAGCAATGGTCAAGAGTTGTTTTTGTCCGACAGACAAGGTCACTGTGTCGTCCAATACTGTATCGTAACCATCTGGTAGGGTCATAATAAAGTGGTGAATCCCTACAGCCTTGCTGGCTTCAATCACGCGCTCATCACTAATACCCTCTTGGTTATAGATAAGATTGTCGCGAATGGTTCCTTCAAAAAGCCAAGTATCCTGCAAGACCATTGAAAAGGCATCATGTACTTCCGAACGCTTCATCTCCTTGGTATCCACGCCATCGATGCGGATACTTCCCTTATCAATCTCATAGAACTTCATCAAAAGATTGACAATGGTTGTCTTACCAGCCCCGGTCGGTCCGACAATGGCAACCTTTTGACCTGCATGAGCTGTCGCAGAAAAGTCATGGATAATAGTTCGATCTGGTGTGTAGCCAAAGGAAACTCGATCAAAGACCACTTGACCTTTCATATCGCTCAATTGTCTTGCTTTATGGGATTCATCTTCCATCTCCTCTTCAGCTAGGAATTCGAAGACACGTCCCATGGCTGCACTAGCCTGTTGCAAACTAGTAATCCCTTGGGCAATTTGTGAAAGGGGCTGAGAAAAGATACGAACGTAGGCCATAAAGGCAACGATAATCCCGATACTAATCTGCCCATTCAGAGCCAAGGCTGCACCAACGATAATCACCAAGGCATAGCTAAAGTTCCCAATAAACATCATAATCGGCATCATAATCCCTGAAATAAACTGAGACTTCCAGATACTGTCATACAGACGATGGTTTAATGTTGCAAATTCTTCTTTCGTGCTCTCGATAGCATTGTAACTGGTCACCACATTATGGCCAGAGTACATTTCCTCCACATAGCCATTGACAGCTGCCAAATCTTGTTGCTGACTCTTAAAAAATCCCTGTGATTTGCCCATAAAGACGGACACGAAAACAAAACCAATAAGGGTTGAAACAACCGTCACCAAGGCTAAAATCCAGTTCATCCCAAACATGGTTACCAAGACTGCTAAGACCAGTAAACTAGATGAAAGAACTGTTCCCAGACTTTGATTCAGGGACTGGGCTGCAGTGTCAACGTCATTGGTTACACGAGACAAAGTATCCCCCTGAGAGTGTCCATCAAAATATCCCAATGGTAGGCTATTGATTTTCTCTGCAATAGCTCTTCTCAAACGCTCTGAAAAACGTTGAATAGTTGTTGTAAACAGAAATGCCTGCAAATAATTTGATAGAAGTCCGATCACATAAATCACGGCCAAAAAAGCACCAATAGCTGCAACCGCAGCAACATCCACACTTGTTTCTAGACCACTTGCAATAATATTGGTCATTTCCTTGATACGAGTTGGACCATATACAGTAATGATATTGGATAAGATTGTTGCTAGAAAGGCTATCAGAAGGGCAAACTGGAGACCTGCAAGATAGGGTTTACTCTGTTTCCAAAGAGACATTTTCTTATTTTCCATGTTCCAATTCCTCCTTCGATAGTTGTGAATAGGCAATTTCTTGGTAAACTTCGTTATTAGCTAGAAGTTCCCTGTGGGTGCCTTGTCCCACGACTTTCCCTTGATCCAAGACCAAAATCAAATCTGCGTCCATAATCGTTGAAATACGCTGTGCGACGATAAGCTTGGTCATAGACTTGGTTTTCTCTGCTAACTCTTGGCGTAGGACACGGTCTGTCTTGTAGTCCAAGGCTGAGAAGGAGGCATCAAAGATGAGGATTTCTGGCTTCCGAGCTAAGGCACGCGCAATTGCTAGACGCTGTCTTTGACCACCTGAGAAGTTGGTTCCTCCTTGGGCTACTTCTGACGCTAAGCCCGCTTCCTTGTCTTCGATAAAGTTCTTAGACTGGGCCAATTCCAAGGCTTGCCACATAGCTTGTTCATTCAGCGGTGTTTCTTGACTCTTTCCAAAGTCTAGATTGCCCTTGACATCCCCTGAAAAGAGAACTGCTTTCTGAGGAATATAACCAACCTTGTTGCGCAAATCTTCTAAGGCATAGTCTTGAACATTGACACCGTCCACCAGAATTTCTCCTGCTGATACGTCGTAGAATCGTGGAATCAGATTAACTAGAGTTGATTTACCAGAACCTGTTGACCCAATAAAGGCCACTGTTTGACCAGCTTCTGCTCTAAAGCTAACATGCTCAATAACCGCCTCCGAATTTGCCGCATAGCGGAAGGTCACATCCTTAAACTCGACCTGACCTTTGAGGTTTTCATCATCCAGCTGCACTTGAGCAGGGTTTTGGATAGAAGAATGTAAATCTAAAACCTGGTTGATCCGCTTGGCAGAGACCATAGTTCGGGGAAGAACGATGAAGAGTGCTCCCATGAGAAGGAAGCCCATGACAACCTGCATGGCATAAGACATGAAAACAACCATGTCACTAAAGAGAGGCAAACGCGCTGTCGCAGCAGCATCGTTGATTACATAGGCCCCAATCCAGTAAATCGCCACACTCAAACCACTTGAAATCCCCATCATGATAGGGTTCAAAATAGCCATAAGACAGTTGACAAACAAATTCAAGCGTGTCAATTCATCATTTGCTGCTGCAAATTTTTCATTTTGGTATTCTTCAGCATTGTAAGCGCGAACGACACGAATACCTGTTAAACTCTCACGAGTAATACTGTTCAATTTATCAGTCAGACTTTGAATCAAGGACTGTTTTGGAAAGGCTAACGTCATCAAAACAGTCGTCATTAAAACGTTGACAATCACTGCCACAAGTACGGCCCAGAGCCAGTATTCTGAATGACCTAAAATCTTCCCGATAGCCCAGATAGCCATAATCGGACCACGCGTAACCACTTGCAAGCCCATGGTAATCAACATCTGAACCTGAGTAATGTCATTGGTGGTACGAGTTAGGAGACTGGGAATAGAGAATTTCTTAATCTCTGTCTGCGAGTAATCCAAAACTCGGTTAAAAATATCACTTCTCAGCCTACTAGTATAAGAAGCGGCTACTCTGGATGCAAAAAATCCAACTGCAACTGCGGATAAGAAGGCTAGAAAGGACATTCCCACCATCATACCTGCTGGTTGCCATAACTCATCCAAGTTGGTAGCCTGAGTTCCCAGTAAATCCGTGATTTTAGAGATATAGGTCGGCACTTCCAACTCTAGATAGACCGAAAAGCAGGTAAAGAGAATGGCTAGTAAAATCATACCCCATTCTTTTCCTGTGATACGCTTAGCGAGTTTCTTCATCTTCCCCTCCCATTCTTTCTACATTGGCTTGTAATTGAGCAAGGACTTTCTCAAAAATCAGTAATTCATCTTCATCAATGTCTTCCATCAACTGCTTGTCAATTCGTTCAAAAAAGGCCTTAACCTCTTGCATCTGAGAACGTGCTTTGTCCGTCAGACGAACAAATTTAGCCCGCTTATCGCTAGGACTCGCTTCCAATTCCACCAAACCATTTTGCACCATACGCTTGACCAAATTACTAGCAACAGACTTGGTAATATTGAGTTCCTGCTCTATATCTTTAATCAAGACCAAGTCTTGGTTTTTCTCACGATTATCCAAAAAACGCACAACCTGACCTTGAGGCCCACCCATAAATTCAATACCACAACGTTTGGCTTCCTTTTGCACCATCAGGTGAATCTGATGACCAAAACGCTTAAAGACTAACATCGGTTTATCCATACTAACTCCTTTCTAACTATCACATTTAGTTCTCCTAGGAACCAAATAAGTTTCTATGGGAACTATTTTATCATTTTCAGAAAAGATGTCAAGAAAAAGTTTCCTAGAGAACTATTTTCTTGATTCAAAAAATCCCAAGTGATTTTTTCACTTAGGATTATGTTCTCTAGGTTAAATTAGAACCCGTCTACGTTTGTGTAGATTTTTTGTACGTCTTCGTCGTCTTCAAGAACGCTGTAAAGTTTTTCAAAGGTTTCAAGGTCATCGCCTGACAATTCCACTTCTGACTGAGGAATCATTTCCAATTCAGTCACTTGGAATTCTTCGACACCTGACTCACGAAGGGCAACAATAGCCTTGTGAAGGTCTGTTGGAGCTGTGTAAACTGTGATTGTACCTTCTTCTGCTTCTACATCGTCCACATCAACATCTGCTTCAAGCAATTGCTCAAAGACTGCATCAGCATCTTCACCTGCAAATACGATAACTCCCTTGTTGTCAAAGAGGTATGAAACCGAACCTGAAGCGCCCATGTTCCCGCCGTTTTTACCAAAGGCTGCACGGACATTGGCCGCTGTACGGTTGACATTTGAAGTCAAGGTATCAACAATCAGCATAGAACCATTTGGTCCAAAACCTTCGTAACGTCCTTCTGTAAAGGTTTCGTCTGTGTTTCCTTTAGCCTTGTCCAAAGCCTTATCGATAACGTGTTTTGGCACTTGGGCTTGTTTAGCACGGTCGATAACGAATTTCAAGGCTGAGTTTGATTCTGGATCTGGATCACCTTTTTTAGCTGCTACATAGATTTCCACACCAAATTTTGCATATACTTTAGAGTTAGCTCCATCTTTAGCCGTTTTCTTGGCTACGATATTGGCCCATTTACGTCCCATTAGGAATCTCCTTTTTTCACATTTTAATCTTTCTTATTATAACACAAGTTTTTTCGATTTTCACTAAAGGAAATGGATTTTATTCAGTAAATCCAACTAGGATAGCACTTTGGTTGCTAATATTTCCTTGCCTTTCCATCCTTATCAACATTCAAAAAACAAACTAGACCATTATCTGCAAATAGAAAGTTTCGGACAAGTTTGACAAAGTCCGCTCAAATTACTGTTTGAAGTTTGTAGATATAAGCGACAAAAACAATCATACTGCACCTTTTGTTGACAGTCTACTCCAGACATATCATAGTTCAAGTAAATACTTTGAAATTTAACAATTCTTATATGCACTATTGTATTCTAAGAAATCAATAGAAGAGTTTCTAAACAAAACCATAATTTATATGTTCCTGAAACAGAAATTTATGTTCTTTTTGATTTTACAAAATACTGAAGTTAGACTAGTACAACGGCACTTCTAAAACAAGCAAAAGGTAGCTAATTCCCTGTATAGCAAGGAGTTTCACTACCCTTTTTACTTTTTCTTACAGCCCCTGTTTGATAGACTCATTTTAACATCACGAGCATACTCCAATGGAAATCGCTAGGCAAGAGATAAACTTTCAGATATTCGCAGAGAGATCATTGCCTCTTTTTGTCGCAAACATTCTTCTCTCCTAATCATTTTCTACCTTATCCTCTACCTGAGGATAAAGAGTCGTTCCCCAAATAGAAATCGTCCGCTTACGCACTAGTGGCAAATCGGTTTTTTCATAAACCGTACGCCACCATTCCCAGGCAAGTCCGGTACACTCTCTAATTTTGACAGAGAGATTGCGAACATTCCCTTTTAAAGGAATACTAGTAGTAAAGTGAGCCGTCAAATCCTGCCCATTTCTGTCCCAAGCCTTAGGAGTCAAGACTTCCTTACCTTGATTATCATAGGATAATTCATCCCAAGTAATGTAATATTGGGCAACATAGGCACCACTATGATCCAGCAGTAAATCACCGTTTCTGTAGGCTGTCACCTTAGTCTCAACATAGTCTGTACTGTTTTGAAAGGTCGCAACTACATTGTCACGTAAAAAAGAAGTTGTATAGGAAATCGGCAAGCCTGGGTGATCGGCTGTAAAGCGACTGCCTTCTTGAATCAAGTCCTCTACCATATCCACCTTGCCCGTTACAACTCGGGCACCCGAACTTGGGTCGCCCCCTAAAATAACTGCCTTCACTTCTGTATTGTCCAAAATCTGCTTCCACTCTGTCTGAGGAGCTACCTTGACTCCTTTTATCAAAGCTTCAAAAGCAGCCTCTACTTCATCACTCTTACTCGTAGTTTCCAACTTGAGATAGACCTGACGCCCGTAAGCAACACTCGAAATATAGACCAAAGGACGATCGGCAGAAATTCCTCTCTGCCTCAAATCCTCTACCGTTACAGTATCTTGAAATACATCTCCTGGATTTTTAACAGCATCTACGCTGACTGTATAATAAATCTGCTTAAAATTAACAATCTGAATCTGCTTTTCGCCCGAATGGACAGAATTAAAATCAATATCAAGAGAATTCCCTGTCTTTTCAAAGTCAGAACCAAACTTGACCTTGAGTTGTTCCATGCTGTGAGCCGTGATTTTTTCATACTGCATTCTAGCTGGGACATTATTGACCTGACCATAATCTTGATGCCACTTAGCCAACAAATCGTTTACCGCTCCGCGAACACTTGAATTGCTGGGATCTTCTACTTGGAGAAAGCTATCACTACTTGCCAAACCAGGCAAATCAATACTATAAGTCATCGGGGCACGATCGACCGCAAGAAGAGTGGGATTATTCTCTAACAAGGTCTCATCCACTACGAGAAGCGCTCCAGGATAGAGGCGACTATCGTTGGTAGCCGTCACGGAAATATCACTTGTGTTTGTCGACAAGCTCCGCTTCTTTCTTTCGATAACAACAAACTCATCGGGTAGCTGATTCCCCTCTTTGATGAAACGATTTTCAATACTCTCTCCCTGATGGGTCAAGAGTTTCTTTTTATCGTAATCCATAGCTAGTATAAAGTCATTTACTACTTTATTTGTCATCTTCTACCTCCTAATAAGTTCCTGGATTGAGTTGCATAAACTCAGACTTGTTCAGCGAAATCAGCTGTGGTTGGACTAAGTGATCCAAAATTTCCTCGTATAATTCTTCTGAGACATTGCGTCGCCGTCTGGCTAGATAAGAAGTCGGAATGACCGTATTATCCAACATAAATACCTTATCTAAGTCAATCAAGGTTGGTCTTGTAAAAGGATTACGAGCTAAATCCGGCTCTTCTATCATAAAGTTCTTGACCAAACGTCTAGTCAAGAGAGCTGGTTTGAAGGTCTGATTTTTAACTAACTCTTTGTTTTTAGTCATGCTGTTGTCAATACAAATATACATATGATTCTTCACAGCCAAATCGCTACTAATAGTCGGAAAAGGCAAATAAAGAGCTACAACATCTCCTCTCTTAATCAAGCAAGAGCACCCCCTTTTCTCCTAATGTAACATAGACAGGATTGACCAAGTCTTCTGATTGACTCAGAATTTCCAAAGTTTGAGTTTGGCGCCCTGTCAATTTAGTAGCATCTTGTCTCTTCAATACAAAATGCTTGTCGCCAATTACCTTGACACTATAATCTTTCTCCAAAGCTGACTGGTAAATCCATATCAGATCTTGTCTGTCCTGAGAACTCAAGAGAGAAGGATGTTCAAGTCTCCCGATAGTCTGATAAAAATCAAAAACAGGAGCTAACTCCTGCCAATCTGACTGGCTAGTTGTCAAGGCTAGAAAAAGGGCTTTGCGAGCTGATACTTCTTGATTAGCCTTGAGAGTCCCTTTTCCCTCCAAGTTTTTTAGAAAGTGGGAAACTCCAGAAAGCAAATCTTTCTCTAACTGCGAGAAATAAAAACCTTGCCTTCCCAGACATAAGTCTCTCAAGTCGCTTTCTCTAGCAAATAAGAGTTCAAACAGTTGATAGTAAAAGAAAAATATCTGGCACTGAGTCGCGCTCATCTTTTCCTTATCGGCTTCTTTTTTCAACCAGAGCAAGGGCAAAAGGTAGCTGGATTGAGACATTTCCTCCACCTCCTATTCTTTTTTCTCTGGAGCATCTGCACTAGCTGCCACTTCTTTTGACTGGATACTTTCCCACTGGTTGATTTCCTCTGAGATAAGACCTTCGCATGTCTTGACAAATAGAGCAAAAGCCTTGGTTTTTCCTGCATATTTCTCCGTTTGACATTGATAGAGGAATTTTTCTCTCTCCAGGAGTTGCGCAGTCTTTTGGTAAGAAATCCAGTGTTCCTTGGCATTATACAAATTGAGAATCCCCTCACACAGCAAGCCTAGACTGGACAAGGCAACCGAAATCAAACGGTAGCGATCACCTGGCATAGGAATAGCACAAAAAACAGCTATGAGAAAACCTGCCACGATTTCTGTTATTTTTAATACCTTATAGCGTCTACGATGTTGAACGCTTTTCTTTAAAAAATGAGCTATCTGTACATCCAATCGCTCTGTCAGGTACATTTCTTCTGGCGTCATGTTCGTAACCCCTTTCATTTACTTTGATAATCATAGTATAACATATTTGAATATCAAAGTATAGTAAAAACTGGACTATAGCTTATTATAAAATCTAAATATGAAATATTTGTGAAATGAGGGAAAAATATCACAAAAAGGATGGAACAAAAAGGTTCAAAATGATAAAAACGCATAATACCTTGCCTTAAAAAGCTTGATATTATGCGTTTTATCAGAGAAAGATTTTCTGAATGTTCACCTCAAATTGAGTTTTTCCAACATTCTTTCAGTCACTATTCTAGCTAGTTTCCGACTCGTCTAAACTTTGCTTATCTTAACTGAGCAAGAATAGCTTTGAGTTTCTCAATCAACTCATCTTCTGTGTGGTCAGACTCTTTCTCATTGGCTAGGAAGGCAACTGCTTGAGCGAGAGCTTCTCGTGCTTGGTCGAGGACTTTCGCATCTACATTTGTAAGGTCGCTTTCTTGCAGAACCTTAGTCAATTCCTTGGTCAATTTCTTGAGTTCTGACTCTTTCTTGCGACGAGCGATGAGGAAGAGAAGGAGACCAAGAAGGGCGAGCAGGCTGCCAATCATGGTACCGTATGGAAGATGACCTTGCTCTTTGCTTGTTTCTTTCGTTTCTTCTTCATCCTTAGTCGCTTGCTTGCCTTTCAAGGATTCGAGAGCTTCTTTGACCTTAGCAGTCATCTCTTTCAAGCCTGCCTCTGTCAAGTCAGCATTTCTAAGGGCTGCTTGACCCTCTCCGAGAATGATCTTCGCAGCGTCGATGACAGATTGATCAATACCATCCAAGTCTTTCAAACGAGTTTCCAAGTCTTGAATCAAATCTCTTAAGACTGATTTATCAACCTGTTTCTCTTGACTCGATTGAGCGCCTCTAGCGAAAGCTACACTTCTACGGCTACGAGTTGGAACCGTCACAGAACTTTCAGATAGCCCTTGTGGAGACTCTGCTTCTGTCGCATTTCCTGTTCCCCTCTGTTGACTAGATAAACCAGTAGCTTGATCCGTCGAATCACCTGAATGAGCTGGAGTGCTTGGAGTAGTAGGCTGAGCTTGGTTATTTGCATCGCCTTGACTGCCGTCATCAGATGGAGCTGGTCTATCTCCTTGGCTAGCCGTATCCCCTCTACTATCTAAACCTGCTTGGTTGCCACCATTACCTGGTGTGGATGAGCTTCCTTGGTTACTACGAGCAATGATATCGTCAAGAATTTTATCGAGGGTGCTTAAGCCGTCGTTTTAGTATTCTCTACAGAAGCTTGGTCAGTTGCCTTACCAACATTCATTTTGGCTTTCTCTAAGGCTTGATCTACTTGGTTTGTGGCGGTTGCTTTTTCTTCTGTTGTTACGTGTTCAAGACCATTTATCGTTGCTTTCTTCTCGCGAGCTTTCTTCTCTAGCTCTGCTATCGCTTTCTCTTTCCCTACTGGGTTCACACGCCTAATATCACTCAATCCTTGGTCTAGGGCGTTCTCAACTTGGCCGATATTCTGAGCTTTATTGATTTTATCTGTAGCTCGCCTTGCATAGGTATTAACTGTAGCAGTGGCACCATTTTGTTCCACTTCGGACAAGTTCCTATTGCCAGTAATGCTGCTATTTTTATCTCTGCGTGCTTGTTCTATTTGTTTAAGAGCATCCTCTTTGAACTCCGTAGTGGTTCTTGAATGCCATTGGTTCACAAGGAAAACTTCATTCCCATCTTGTCCACGAAGTCCAGCTGCATAATCTAGTTTAGCAATATCAGTATTTCCCTCAGTGTCAAAGGTTAGCTTGTAAGAACGGTCTGAGTTAGGAAGTTGGAAGTAATACAACGATGCACTAGCATCTTTTTTAATATTGCCTATCTTTTCATCGGATATAGCTTGAGCTTCCCGACTTTCAGCTTGTTTTTCATAAGGATGAGCATTATAGCGTCCTCCTCGGGCTAAATCTTCTAAATTATTACGCGGAAAAGCCGTAGGCCCAAATGTTCTACGTAAGCCACTATTTAAAACAGTCCCTTTTGTTACTTCTCCGAGTCCTATATTTGCATTCTTTAATTTGTCTACCAAATCTCGACCATCTTGAGCCGGAGCATGCGTTCCCCCGCCACGGTCATGATAACTGATTCCTACAGTATTTGTTTTAACAGTCTGCCCGCTTGGGACAGTGAACCACACTTCTGTACGACCTGGCAATGTCCTATGATTATCTTTATTGATTTCAATTGTCCATCTAAAACCGTTATTAGTAGGTTTTACTGTGACGTTTAGATACTTATATCCATCCTTAATAAATGCAGTAGAATTATCTCTCGGACGTCTGTCTGAGAAGAATACATAGGTGTACTTATCATAAGGAGAATTTCCCTTGTTACCTGACCTTTCAAAGTAGCTTTCTCTTGCGTTTTTAAATTCCTCAGAGTAGTTTTCGCCAGCTCTTGTAACTCTTGTGGCTCTCGAACTACGAAAGTCAGAGTAGCCACCATCACGTGGTTGAGGAGTTACTCCTTCAGCTGTAGTTTCCTCACCATATTTTTCTTCCAGCACTCCTTCGATGAGGTCTCGGGATTTTTTCAGGTCGACTAGGGCAGCCGCAAAATCTTCTTGGCTGATGGTATCACCTTTAGAAAAGGCTTCATTAAACTTATCAGCTGCTACTTTTGCTGCTTGGATTTTATCTTCCGACGCTCCGTACCGTCGGAGTTCCTTTGTGATATCCTCCAATTCCTTTTTTAGTCCATAGACGCCGTTCTCACCTTCTGTCGTATTGGTGTAGGTTGGGAGTTCTTGTCGACTAGGCTTTTCACTAGATTCAGTTTTTTCTGAGTTACCTACAGTTTCTGGGCTCACCTGATCCACAGCTGGTGTGGCTTGGCTCAAACTACCTCTTTTACGACGCTTTCCACCAGTTGCTTGCTCAGTTGCAGTTCCGTTTGGTTCGACAAGCTTATTATTTGTCGAACTTGCTTCACCCAAGTCTGTCAATTTTGGTAGCGATGGCTTCAAGGCTTGATTGACACGGCTCGTCAGTTCTTCCATCAGTCTTACTTGCTCATCAACCTGCGCTTGCGTCGCATTTGGGTCGTCCAAAACTGCCTTAGCTGCTGCTAGACCTGCTTCCACTTCATCGTGGAGCGCTTTCATGGAGCTAAGAGTTAGTTTTTCCAACAAAGCTTGCAGATTGCCTTGGAGTGATTTAGCTTCTGTCGTTTTAGTGGCAGATGTGGGCTGGTCTTGCTCTTTTTCTCTCTCTGATTGAGAAGTTTCTTGAACAGCTGGTTTTGCCTCTGGTTTGGTAGGAGCAAGGCCAGCTGTTTCCTATCTCTTACTAGCGTCCTCGGCTTTAGTCTCTGGAGAGTTTGACTCCCCTGTAGACTTGAGCTCAGCCGACGGTTCAGTCTGAGAGACCTTCTCTGGCTCTTCCCCATCTGACTCCTGCTTATCCTTATCCTTATCTGGTGTTCCAGCAGATTCAGCAACTACATCACTGGCTATTGCCGAAGATACTGCAGGTGCCTGCGCTTGCACCCCATTTGCAAAGAACATCAGAGCCGCAACCGCAACGCTAGCAACCCCAAAATGGTATTTACGAATGGAATAACGGAAAATTTTCTCTCCATTACCATCATTCTTTTTCTTGAACATAAGTGAATCCTTTCCTCATCTGAGAGCTTCCCCAAGCTTAGAAAGCGCGCAAAAAGCCGACAGACGATAATATATCAACTATATGGTAACACTTCTGACATACAAATCAACCCCCTCGCTGACAAGATAGAGTCAGGAAAGGCAAGAAAAAAGCGACATTATATATATATAAAGATGTGTAAAACCTTTTAATACAGCCTATTTTTTAACAAATATATAAGAATTGTACTACATTTATATATGTACAACATCCTCTGTGCCAATGTTACAACATTGTTACATTTTGATTACAAAAACATTTCGAAATATATAATAGAAGCCTGAGTATTTTATAGTAATTCTCTTCCTATCAATTAGGTCAACAGTTGAGCATTACACCCTATCCCCAGCAAAGGACTATGATCAGCATTTCCTAGCCACTAGGACGCTCCAAATCACCTATTCTAAGTCCATCACTAGCTTGGTCAGTAAGATACCTACGACAAGGCGACGCTGACGGGTTTGATGAGATTTTGGAAGAGTATTACATCATAGATTCACCAGTAGCTAATGCCTACAGAGGACTTGACCGCAGATTTAACTACTAAAAAACCACCTGAAACAATCAAGTGACTAGAGGATAAAAACAAAGACTGGGCAAAAAGTTTTGAAAAGCAAAAAACGCATAATATCAGGTCTTGAAAAACCTTGATACTATACGTTTGATTGTGGGAAGATTGCCTTCATTTTCTCCTGAAATTGAAGTTTTGCCTAGTTTCCAGAGATAGACAAATTCAATATAGCCATCTCACTACAATTATTTTAACCATCGAGAAAATTTTTCAGGATTTCAAAAATTTCATTTTGATCCAATGAAATATCATCATTTTGAGGAATAGTTGACTTCACAGGCTCTAATTCTATCACAAAACGGTGCATGTCTGCTTTTACCGCACTACTTGATGTTATAGCCGATAACTTTTCATCTCCTAGCAAGGAAGCTGTCAAACGGGTAATGTCATTCAAATGTTTTTTAATGGACTTACTCAAACCTTGAGCACCTGTAGCAGAGCGTTCCCTCATATCCAGCCAAGCTTTAGCCTTAAAAATAATTAGGCCACAATTACTCAATACCGAATACCCCTGAACGGTTCCTTTTTCATGCACCAATATATTATAATAATCCTCATCCAATAATAAGGCTGATAAACTAGCATCTTGGTCAAAATGTAAGGGAATTTCTCGGCCGTCCTTCTTTAATGGATATTGTGGTAAGATACTAAATAGTTCAATCATAGAAGGAAACTCAGGTTTAGTTGTTGTAAATCGAAAAAGCTGTGCTTTCTCATCTTTCTGACTTCCTTGATACTCTCCCAATTCTAAAAAATGATTCAAGGTATTATAAAATTCCTTATTTTTTAGTTCATCAATGATGACCATATCATAATCTTTTGTTGTGCGACTTTTAAATCCTTGCGAATCCAATACGATAGAGGTAGCAGTTCCCCCAATCAGAACATAATAGTCCTTAAAATCCGCAAACATTTCTTGAAAAATAGCTTTCGTATTAGCTGGCATCATCTTCTCCCAGATACTGTAATATCATATTTTCTAGTACTTCACTCTCTTCCTCTATACGTGGATCACCATCATCTTTTAAGGTCAAATAAAGAGAAATCGGATCTACAAATTGTTTATCATGATTATTTTTAAAATCATTCCAAAACTCAGATACAAAAGGACGATATTTCCATATCTCTAGCATCTTTCCTTTTAAAACATGCTGAGAAAGTGGCAAGGATAACTGATTGAATTTTCTCTGCCATATGACATAGCTAGTATTTTCATCCGTTTCAGCTAAAAAAGTTGAATGCGACAAAGCATAAGTACCACCATATAGAAGGTTAGAAACAGATTTTATCTGCTTTATATCGTCATCTGGCAATAAAATCCGTTTTTTGATGGGATTAAATAAACATGACACGGATTTTAAGAATAATTCTTTCTTTGACACCGTATATGTGTAAAGCTTATTTTGCTTGTTTAACCAATCTAAAGCTTTAAAAGTCCTCAAACACCTATAAATTGTTGAGTTTGGAAGTCCAGTGACTTGTGAAAGCAAATCAACATCTACTACTTTTTGATCTTTTGTCAATAAAAAGGCAATCCATGTTAATTGTTCGCTAGGTGTTAATTCCTTAGGGACTTCAGTATCATTCGCATTCAGTACTAGTCCCAATGGAGGGAAGAAGAGGTTTCCCTTGAAGTCGACAAAAGGAATTCTAGCTTGAAGTAATTGCTTTTTTTCACTGTCTGATAACTTTGAAAACACCAAAACAACAGCCATATTGGCTTTTTCACCCATAGTACGAGCCTGAGTAACAAATGAACTCAAACTGCCCTTTCTCTTTTCTTTAATCAATAAAAATGATTCCTTATGAAAAGTCATTTGAGTGTACTCAAACCTTTTTACAAAACTGATTGGTAAAGTCAAAGTCAGTTCCTCAATACTGACATCAACATAAAAGGATTGAAAAATCGACATTATCTTTTTGACATTCATGGCGTTCCCTTATTCTATCATTTTTATTACATTTTATCATTCTGTATGATAAAATACAAGCTTTTTGATAAAACAACTAAAAACTACTCGCTATCCCCTCTCACATCACCCTACATATCGTTTGATATGCGACTGATAGTTCAGGGAAACTTCAAGGACAACTTTTCTCTCATCCCCTATGTAGGTCATTTCTACTCTTATAGGCTCAATTTGACACTTTTCTTCTTCGAAGTGCTCATATGCCTACTGAATAGTGAGTTCGATTTATCCAAATTTATTTTTGTCTATTTTGATGAACACTTCCACGAAGATAGTCTGAAAAAGAATCCGCCCCAATTTTCCTTCTCTTTTTAAGCATATTATTCCAGATATGATTGCCCTCTTGTTCAGTAATAAATTGCGCTTTAAACGCTTCAACCAGTATATCTCCTGTCGTCATATGTTCTAAAGAAAATTCTTCTACATATGGTTCAACATCTCTTAGGTTATTACTTCCTAATATCCCATTATGCTTTTTCGCTAAGGAAATAGAAGCCGCTTCTCCCTTACCAATAACCTTGTTACTATCATGATTTCTTGTTAAATTTGCTACCCTTCACCAAAAAACTACTTCATCGTAATCAAACCGTCAGGTTCTATACTAAATTCTGGTCTGTCTGCTATCGTGCCATCTTCTTTGAGGTAATACCAGCCATCATTTGATTTGACAAAAGCATTAGAAACCATATCCCCATTTTGACTATCAAGATAGTACCAAGTCTCCTTATATTTGACCCAGCCTGTTTTCATAGCACCTTCTCCATCGAAATAGTACCACTTCTCAGCGATTTTCTTCCAGCCTGTCGCCATTTCGCCTGACTGGTCAAACCAATACCAATTTCCGTCTGTGTGCTTCTTCCAGCGGTCTGCAAGCATATAGCCTGAGCCGTCGAAGTAATACCAGGTACCATTGACTTTCTCAAACTTATCTTTTGGATAAGAACCGTCTGAGTGTACATACCAGGTGCCAGTATCGTTCTGTTGCCATCCTGCTTCAATCGTCAAGCCGTTTTCAATATCCTGCTTAAACTGCTCACGGCTAATACCCCATTTGGCAAGATAAGGATAGGGGTCAATGTGATCTGAGTTGTTGTCAGGTTGGTTATTGGTGCAATATTCGTGTGTCTTGATACCTGCCAAGTCGTCTGTATCAAGTGTTTTCGGTATACCAGCTTCAACCGCTAGATTGCGCAAGAGTTCGATATAGAGACGATAGTCAATCAGAAACTCTTCTTTTGATTCATGGCTTTCAATCAGTTCAACTTGTGCATAACCTTCTGCATTCCAACCGCCCCCAACGTCCCAGGCACCATTATCAACAGGTCCTACCTGCATAACACGACCATTACCGACTACGTGAGAAAAGAAGCCCAATTCAGGATCTTTTCTGTAATGGTAGTCAGCCTCATTTTGCACCGTTGAGTTACGGTTGCCTGTGGAATGGGCATGGACTTGCCTATATGGTTGCACGCCGACTTGAGGCAAATCTGTTCTTAATTTACTCACATCAATTTCCATATTCTACTCCTTATCAATTAAAATAACTTATTTTTTACAATCCAGAGCTAGAAACTCCTTTATTTATACCTTACAAAGAAGACAATCCTAGTCACGATTAGGCTTGTAGATAGAACTTCAAAACGCACTATTTTGACACTGTAAATAGGACTGATGAGGTCTGCATTCTATCTACAACAACCCCCAAAACTAAAAAGCTTTTCAAAAGTATATTTTTACAGTCTCTATATGTCCTTTTCATAAATACTATACTTTATTATATCATATAAAAGAAGTCAAAAGTATGTTAAACTATTTTCAAGACCAAACTAAAGATGACAGCACAAGTTTTTTCGATTTTCACTAGAGGAAATAGATTTTATTTAGCAAATACAGCTAGGAGAGCGCTTTGGTTGCCAAGATGGCCTTACCTTCTTTTATCAAGGGGTGACGAAACAGTGAGAAATACAGTTGGATAGTCATGGCAACCCAGATAAGAGGTTCACAAAGGATAACACCCTTATATCCTGCCCAAGGAATAATCAAGACCACAAAAGCGATTTTCCCGATTAGTTCGATAAAGCTAGAAACCAGCGGAAGGACTTTTTGCCCCAAACCCTGCAAACAATTGCGATAAATCAACAAGAGACTCAAAATAGGATAAAAGGCTGAGCTGATTTGCAGATAGAGACTGCCATTTTCTACCAGGTATCCATCAGTCGAACTGGCCAAGAAAGAAACCAGGGCTGGACTGGCAAAAAAGAGGAAGATACAAACAAAAACTGCCCAGGATATACTTAAACGACTACCGATTCGAAGACCTTGAACAATGCGGTCTGGTCGCTTAGCCCCAAGATTCTGAGAGGCAAAGGTCGTCATTGATGCAGAAATAGCGGTCATGGGAAGAAGGGCGAAGGCCATAATGCGTCGAGCTGCCGTCTGGGCACTAATAATCACTACACCAAAGGTATTAACAGAAGACTGTAAAATCACACTACCGATAGATACAATTGAACTCATCAAGCCCATAGCCAAACCTTGCTCCAAGAGATCGGCGTATAAGGCCTTGTCCCATTTAAAATGTTTCAGCTGAGGTAGAAGTTCTGGAACACTCTTGCGAATATAGTAAAAACAGAGAACCGCTGATAAACCTTGCGAAATGATGGTAGCAAGTCCTGCGGACTGAACTCCCAGTTGCAGTTGCGTAATAAAATAGAGATCCAGAACCACATTAACCAAGGCAGAAAAAATCAGAAATCCCAGAGCTGCCAGACTGTCACCAATAGATCGCAACAAACCTGCAAAGAGATTATAGGCAAAACTAACACCGACACAGGTCACAATCATAGAAATATATTGATAGGACTGAGGGAGGATTTCAGCAGGGGTATCTAGGTATTGCAAGAGTGGATACAAACCAAGAAAGCCCAGCAGCATCACTACAATACTCAACAGAGCTCCTAAAATCCAGGTGGCGGCTACTGCTTCCTTTATTTTAGTGAAATTTCGAGCCCCATAATAGCGGGCAATGACAATTCCCATGCCATTGCCAACACCAAGAGTAAAACCTACAATCAAGTCAAAAATCGCTGTTGTCGCCCCTACTGCAGCCAAGGAGTCTTGTCCAAGAAAACGGCCAACAATCAAGACATCAGCAGTATTATAGAGCTGTTGAAAAATATTTGATAGCAAGATTGGGAAGGCGAAGCTTAAGAGCGAGGGAAGAATCGGACCATGTAGCAGGTCCACTGTTCGTTTTTTATTCATAAGGCTATTATATCAGCTTTCTAGAGGAGCGACAAGAAACAGCAAACTATAGGCAATCTGAAATCTTGAACAAAGAATCGAAAAAGCAGTGGATTTCTCCACTACTTTAACAGCTTATACTCAATGAAAATCAAAGAGCAAACTAGGAAGCTAGCAGCAGGCTGTACTTGAGTACGGCAAGGTGAAGCTGACGTGGTTTGAAGAGATTTTCGAAGAGTATTATTCTTCAATTTCGATTTCAAGTTCATCACCTAGGTCAAGGGTGACTTCTTCATTCACAGAATCTGCTTGAACTGCTTCATCTTTTTTAGTTTTAACACCTTCTACAGAAGCTTCTTCTCCATCAATCAAGCCAAATTTAGAACGGACTTGCTTATCAATTTCATCAAAGATTTCTGGGTGCTCTGCCAAGTATTTCTTAGCATTCTCAGAACCTTGCCCAATTTTTTCATCTTTGTAAGAATACCAAGCCCCTGCTTTTTTGATAATATCCAAGTCGCTTGCAATCTTCAAGAGTTCACCAGTCTTAGAAATTCCTTCCCCGTACATAATTTCAACTACGGCTTCCTTAAACGGTGGAGCTACCTTATTTTTTACAACCTTAATCTTAGTTTCTTTACCGACATTGGTTTCTTTTTGGTCACCAGTTCCCTTAATTTGTGTATTACCACGAACATCTAAGCGGACTGAAGCATAGAATTTCAAAGCACGTCCGCCAGGTGTTGTTTCTGGATTTCCAAACATGACCCCAACTTTTTCACGCAATTGGTTGATAAAGATGGCAATTGTTTTGGTTTTATTGATAGAAGCACCAAGTTTACGCATGGCCTGGCTCATCATACGAGCCTGCAAACCAACGTGGCTATCTCCGATATCTCCATCAATTTCCGCACGAGGTACAAGGGCTGCAACTGAGTCGACTACGACAAGATCAACTGCACCTGAATCAATCAATTTTCCTGCAATTTCAAGACCTTGCTCTCCTGAGTCTGGTTGCGACAAGAGCAATTCGTCAATGTTGACACCAAGGGCCGCAGCATAAGCTGGATCAAGAGCATGCTCCGCATCGATAAAGGCTGCAATCCCACCTTCTTTTTGCGCTTGCGCAACTGCATGAAGAGCAACCGTTGTCTTACCAGATGACTCTGGTCCATAGATTTCGATGATACGTCCCTTAGGATAACCACCTGAACCAAGGGCGATGTCAAGAGCCAAAGAACCTGAGCTCATCACTTGCACCTTTTGCTCGGCACGTTCACCCAAACGCATGATGGATCCTTTACCAAAGTCCTTCTCAATCAGTTTAAGAGCGTCATTCAAGGCTTTTTCACGTTCAGCCCCGAATTTTTTTGAAATTTCTTCTAATTTTTTTGGTTTTTTCGCCATTCTATTCTCCTACATTCTAATAGTCCTCAGACCTATCTACTATTATATCAAAAGTTAGTCACTTAATAAAGCCTTGCGAACTAGGTTAAAAGCATGCATAACCGCAATATGTCGTACATCTGCTCGACTTCTGCCTCCAATATTCACCTTGATAACCTCAGTTCCTTGCTCTTGAGCCAAGCCTATAAAGACTGTCCCAGCTGGGTGCCCTTCTAGGCTATCTGGTCCTGCTACTCCAGTCAAACTAATTCCAAAATCAGATTGGGTCTTGCTTCGTGCCTGCTCAGCCATCTTCTGAGCTGTAAATTCAGACACCACACCATGTTCTTCCAAATCCTTGACAGGAATATCCAACATCTTTGATTTTTCCTCCAAGCTATAGGTTACAAAACCCCCCTTAAATATACTTGAAGCACCCGAAAAATCCGCTACCCTAGCTTGGAAAAGACCAGCCGTCAAACTCTCTGCAGCCGTGATGGTTTTCCCTTGTTTTTTCAGTTCCTCTACCACAATGCTGGCTAAACTAGTCTCTTCCCCATAACCATAACAAAGGTCTCGTAAAGAAAGTCCTTCAAAGGTCTGGCGATTCAAGATTTGATGTTCCAAAATATCCAGCGCTTGATTCGCCTCTTCTTGACTGCTAGCCTTTGTTGACAGACGCAAGGTTACCTCTCCTGTCTTGGCATAAGGTGCCAAGGTCGGATCGATCTGATTATCAATTAAATCAGCCAAAATCGTCACCAGCTGGCTCTCGCCAATTCCAAAGAAACGAAGAACTCGGGAATACAGCTTGCTCCCCGTCATCAACTTAGGTAGAAGTTGGTTTAAAACCATAGGCTTTAATTCACTTGGTGGACCTGGAAGGACAACGTAGGTCACTCCATCGACTTCTAACATGCCTCCCACAGCCAGTCCTGTTTCGTTTGGGAGTGGAATCGCCCCTTCTACAATTTGAGCTTGTCTTTCATTATTCGGTGTTCGTGCATAGTCTGGTCTCTGGGCAAAAAAGACATCCAACTTTTCCTGAGCCTGAGGATCGAAGACTAATTCTTTCCCTAAAAATTTAGCTAGAGTTTGTTTGGTCAAATCGTCCTCAGTTGGCCCCAAACCGCCTGTCAAAATCACCAGACTGCTACGTTGACTGGCAATCTCAAGTAAAGACAAGAGACGAGCTTCATTGTCTCCTACAGCCGTCTGAAAATAAACATCTACCCCAATCTCTGCTAGTTTTTCCGATAAAAACTGTGCATTGGTGTTGACAATCTGTCCTGTCAAAATCTCTGTTCCAACAGCAATGATTTCTGCTTTCATGTTTCCTCCTACCTATCTATTCGTATTTTTTTGAAAAAATCGCAGGAATTTTCCTACGATTGATTTTTTATTTTTACCAACAAATGAACTATTCTACTTCATTTGTTACAAAGACACCTTGTTCTTGATTATCTCCATCACCAACAGGCACCCGTCCAAACAAATCTTCAAATAAGACAACATTGGTTTCGACCTGGGTAACTTCTTCTTGTCCCAAAGAACGTCGGAGTAGATTTTGCATTTCCAACATATGGGCTCTCGAAACAACCTGGTAAGAAACACCTTGAAGCATCTCTCCTTCACCCTGCAACTGCTGAGTTTCAATGGTTTTAAATGAATCTTTATAGCCTAGCAAGTTAGGGATACTTTTTGCAGACAAATCAATATTGGTCTGCATATTGTCACTCAAAGCTTTTAGAATCTCTTGATAATGACCAACGCTATTTAAACTGAGAGCTTTTTCCATGACTTTTTGAATAACTTCACGTTGACGTTTTTGACGACCATAATCCCCCTCAGGATCTTGGTAACGCATTCGTGCATAGACTAGGGCTTCTTCTCCCCCAATATGTTGCTCCCCAACACCGATAGAAATGGTATTAAATTCTTCTTGGTCACTGATAGAAATTGGGAAACCTAGGGTATTATTGACTGTAATACCACCTACTGCATCCACTAGTTTTTGCAACCCTTTCATATTGACCATCACATAGCGATCAATATGGATATTCATCATTTTTTGAATGGTTTCTATAGCAAGCTCTGCTCCACCATCTGCATATGCTGAATTCAGTTTCGCTTCATGAGCCTGACCATTCCCTGATTCAATGCGGGTCAGAATATCCCGCTCTAAACTCATCATCGTTGTTTTTTTGTTTTAGGATTCACTGTCATCAAGATCATGCTATCACTTCTACCGACCCAAGTTTCAGTTCGTTCAGCATTTCCAGTATCAACCCCCATTAACAGAATGGTCAAAGGTTCAGTCGCTTCAATAACCTTGGTTTCTTCGCCGATTTTTTTATAGGTTTTAGCTAAGGTTTCTGTCCCTTGTTGATAAATAGTATAAGCAAAAATACCTGCTCCTACTACAGTTACAGAAAGTAAAGCTAGCACCATTCCAATAATTTTTTTAACCATATTTCTACTAATCGATCAGTTTACCCATCAAGTAAACATCGATAAATTTCCCTTCTTCTATATATGCCCCACGCTCTTGGCGACCTTCAATGACAAAGCCATGCTTTTGATAAAGATGAACTGCAGCCTGATTACGAGTTTGGACAGTCAGTTGGAGACGACGCAGAATGCCACTTGCTTGTGCCCACTCTATCGCTTCTTCTAGCAACAAACTTCCCAAGCCATTATTCCAATATCTTTTTCCAATCACAATAAAGAGATCTCCAATATGACGAACTCTCTTACGCTGGTCAGCTGTGATATTTACAATACCAGCAATTTTATCATTTAAGAATGCAAGTAAGGTTATCTGATTGTCCGAACTAGCTTGCTTGTTGAGGAATACTTCCATCTCCTCACTGGTCAAGAGAATACCATCTCCGTCTAAGCTGGTAAAGTCTGTCTCCAAACTCACACGATTTAAAAAGGCCACTAATTCAGCTGCATCTTTAGGCTCTGCTTCTCTAATGAGCAATTCATACTCCATGTTGAAGCTCCTCCAAGAGTTTTTCTGCACGCAAACCCTTTGCCTGAAAATTTAAACGGCGACCGTCTTCTTCTTTTAGAATTTCCAACTCTAAATAAGTATCTGGCAAGGCATCTCCTAAGAGATTTCCCCACTCAATAACAGTCACTCCGCCACCAAAGAGAAACTCATCCAAATCGATAGAATCCGCATCTCCTTCAATACGATAAACATCTAAATGGAAAAGCGGAAGACACCCTTCATACTCTCTTACGATAGTATAGGTGGGACTTTTAATCATTTGAGAAATCTGTAAACCTTTAGCAAGTCCTTTAGTAAAAGTCGTTTTACCTGCACCCAGTTCTCCAGTTAAGATTAAAACATCATTCTTTTCTAATAGATGACCCAAACGCTCCCCTAAGGCTTGCAACTCTTCTTCATTTTTTGTGTACATACTCTTATTATACCAAAAACTTTTCTTTTGTGTCTATTTTCCTGCTAAACTTACCATCATAACATCCATAAAAACAGGCTTTCTCTAAAAGAAAATGAGCGTAGCAATGACCAATACAAGATCTCGGAAAATATGACCATAAAAGGAAACTTCCTTTTTAACAGAATTCGGGACAAGATAGGCTGCAAAAAACAAACCCAGTCCAATATAAATCAGAAGTGAGACAATGGTCATTGGATTTCTTAAGAAGAGAAGTGTTGCTAAAATAGTCAACAACACTGTCTTTTTTCTGTCTAGCATAGCAAGAAAATCGCGCATGTATTTTTTCAAGGGTAAAAAAATCAGCAAATCTAGTCCAAATAGGAAAAAGAAGGATGGCAATAAAAAGTCAACTAATTCTTGCTGCAACGTATTTTTGATGAACAAGTTATCTGACAAGACAAGGACAGCTCCTAACAAATTAATTAAGAGTAACATACTGTAAAAAAGCTTCACCGACTTCTTACTGGCTAGGACACTATGAACTTCTTGCTTACGGGTATAAAGATAATTTACTCCAGCACAGATTCCTGAAACGAAGACCATACTTCCGATGAAAAAAGCTGTACTTTGTTTAAAGGACAAGATGCATTCCTTCCATAGGAAACAGCTACTCAAACTGATTTGAATTAAAGCTAACAAAAATAAGATTCTCATTGATTTCATCTTTTCTCTCCCTTCCTACCAATCATTATACTAGGAGAAAAGAGAGAACTGTTTCTAATCTTCTCAAATGTCTTTTTAAGACGCTAAACAAACATGAGAGACTACTACTCAATGAAAATCAAAGAGCAAACTAGGAAGCTAGCCACAGATTGCTCAAAACACTGTTTTGAGGTTGCAGATAGAGCTGACGTGGTTTGAAGAGATTTTCGAAGAATATAAACTTGAAATAAGGCTGATAGTATTCATTTCACTATCAGCCTTACAGGTTATTTAACGTTTCAGAAAAACTATAATGTCAAGATTAACTAAACAGTATCTAATTCCTTCAAATAATTTTCTATCTTCATCAACATTAAAGGATTGTTATAAATCTTACATAACTCTTTTGCCTCTATATAATAATTTTTGACTTGTTCTTTGTCTAGAAATTTGGCTCCAGCATTTCCTACAAGAATAAGTAGAGGAGCCAGTTGGTAGCTTGTCTGTCTTTGTTTACAGAGTTCAATCGTCTCAAGAGCTTCTTGGATAGCTTCATTATATTTTTCCTTTGATACTAGGTAGTGAGCGTAGTTGTAACGAACTCTGATGTAGCCAAATAAAAACTCTTGATGCTCAAAATTTTTTGTCTGATATAACTCCATTAAATGAGAGTAGTTTGCCTCATATTCTTGTTCACGACCCACTAAGGAATAGAAATTAGATAGAGTATTCAATACCTTTAAATAAATCAGAGTATTTGAGGAGACTTTTAATAATATATTTTCCAATGAAGAAATAGCCTCACACTTACTGTCATATTGATAGAAGTCAATAATAGCTTTAATCCACTCAAGGTAAGTTCGGTCTTCTAGTGTTAGAAAAGTACTTCGTTCAATCTCTATTCTATAAATATATTCCAAATTGTCATAATTTCTGTCATCTAATAGGAGAGCAGATAATTGCTTGAAATTAGAGAGGTTAGATTTAATTTCAATTTGTTCATTAAAAAAATAATCTAATGGTACTTCGAGTCGTTGTGAGAGTTTGAACAAAAGGTCTGCGGAGGGAATGAAATGCCCTCTCTCAATTTTACTAATCTGGCTTTGTTCACAAATTCCTTCTGCAAGAGTTTGTTGGGAGAGACCTAACTCTTTTCTTTTCAATCTGAATTTCTCTGCGAGTGTATTCATTAAAGATAATAAACCTTCCTATTTGCTTAATTTCATTATAAAATTTTTAGTTCAAAATAGCAAGTTAAAGAAATAAAAAATTCTTTATGGCAATAAATAAAAAAAAAGTCAAAAATTACATAAAAATGCTTGGCTAAATAAAATATATCTGTTAAAATAAGGATAATAAAAAAGAAAAGGATTTCACGAATGAAGAAAAATCGTGGAATTCAAAAATTAGCTATATTAGCATTACTAGATGTTTTTACGTTTAGTAACACAATTCCTTACCAACATTTTATTCAGAAGAATAAACGATTGGAGATTCGAGTCCAATCACAAAAGAAGTCCAATGGTCTTGATGTTGGGAAGACTGATTGATTTCGTATTACTTTAAAATTCAACTATTTAGAGAAAGGTATTCTGATGAGAGCTTGTAACAATACCAGATAGATATAAGAATGGAGATGTTTGATAAAATGCTTTCATAGCTAACCAACTGTTGAAAATTATGAGTTACAAAGTCTAAAGTATTTAAGATTGGTTTATAAAATTAGGTCTCTGTCTGTAGAAAGGAACATGCAGTTAGAAAGGAGGGAAAAATAGGATACTATAATTCAGACTGAGATTTCTAATTAAAATATGTAGTTGCATTTCGCTCATTTTCATAATATTTCATTCATAGGAGGAATAATATGTTAAAAATTTGATGCGGGATAGTAAAGAATAATTGAAGAAGATTCTTTTATCAATAGTTTAGTAAGCTTGTTATTTTATAGAGAGCAGGGGTATTTCTGCTCTCTGTTTTAGAATAAGGAATGCACTATGAAAAAATTATTTATACTCATATCCAACCTGCTTGCTAGTTTGTTCTTTGTTTGGGTATTTACCATTTGGACTGATACATATGTCTCCTATTATTACCCCAACGTTGTTGTACGTGATTCTTCCCCTGAAACAACTTTTCAGCATGTTGCTACACGCTTGGAAAAACTAGCAGAAGAAACGGATAGCTTTATTGCGATTCAACACCAAGATCCTAACTCAGAAGGTACTCCAGTGTTTTCTTATACGACCTTTGGGGACGGAAAGTTGCCTGATGGGCTACAGGAAAAAAATCTAGAAGATGCTCAAAGTAGTAGTGTTGAAACAAACTATTTTGTATTCGATGGAAACCTAGATATTCACTTGCTAAGGGAGGAGCTAAGTCAACTTGGCTTGACTAACATGCACCTGACAATTCCATCTAAACTATCTACGTTAATGGCTATCTTTAGTAACGGATTTCAGTTAATCAGTTTATTGATTTTCATCTTAACCTTTGGAGCACTGACTTTAATTAGTCAAATTAGCCAATTACGGTCGTCGGGCATTCGCCTCATTTCAGGAGAGAAACGGTGGTCCATTTTCCTTAGACCAGTTGGTGAGGATTTGAAAGGGATAGCTGTTGGTTTCAGTTTAGCTGGCGTGCTCGCCATTCTTATGCAAAAAATTCTGTCGCTTCCAACGCAATCCCTAATGACCATAGGAGAAGGCTTGCTCAGTTATAATCTCATCTTGTTGTTGATCTCCCTGTTTTTCGCTCAACTCTTCGCAGTTGGGATAAAAAAGATACACCTGATGCAGATTATAAAAGGGCAAGTGCCTGTCAGAGGAATCATTAGTTTGATTTTAATCGGTCAACTATTAGCGATTATTATTGTAACGCTGGGAATAGGGAGTAGCTTAAAGTATTCCCAAGCCTGGCAACAGCATCGGATTGGACAAGAGGCTTGGAGCCAGGAAAGGCAACTGATTACCCTATCAATCAGCCGTGAAGGAACGAGTCCTGGTTTTGATGAACAAGCTCAAAGGAAACTCAGAACTTGGTATCAATTGATGGATCTGGCTGTTTCAGAACAAAAGGCTTTCTTATCTAGACACCAGTTAATTGACCGTACTTTGCAAAATGGCATGGCTTCCTCCAAAAACTTTATAACCTCTACAGAATGGCACGATTACAACCCGAATGGCAATGTCCTTATCGTCACACCGCAATACTTGGAGCGTCAAAACATTCCTGTAGATACAACTATTAAGCAAAAGATGAATCACCTTGATGTAGGGGAGTTTGTCTTATTGCTACCTGAACACCTCCGTTCAGAGGAAGAACATTATAAATCTGTTTTTGAAGACGACTTAACCAGTCGCATGTCTAGTCAAGATGAACGACAGCAAATGACTGCTACGGTAGGTTATTTGGAATCAGGTCAGGATCGATTTGTGTATAATACGACCCCTATTTCTTACCAGCAGTTTTTGAAAGATCCAATCATCATTGTTATAACACCCCAATCAACTGGTCCACAGTCCATTGTGTTTTGGGTAGACGCAGTACAGAACTACGTTCTCTTTAATCAATTGTCTGATGCCCAGGAGCTTATCCAGAGACAAGGCATTGAAAATTGGGTCTCAGAAATGCAAACAGGTTACCACAACTACATCACATTATTGGATAATATCCAGAGGGAACATTGGGTAATGCTAGCAGGAGCTGTGCTTGGGATTGCAACTTCAATCTTGTTGTTTAACACTATGAATAGGCTCTACTTTGAAGAATTTAGACGTGCCATTTTTATCAAACGCATTGCAGGTCTCAGGTTCTTAGAAATCCATCGCACTTATCTCTTTGCTCAACTGGGTGTGTTTTTACTGGGATTTGTTGCGAGTGTATTTCTTATGGTAGAGATAGTAGTTGCTTTCTTAGTCTCGTTACTCTTTACTGGTCTATCTCTTTTACAGTTACATGTCCAAATGCAGAAAGAAAACAAGATGTCCATGCTTGTTTTGAAGGGAGGTTAATATGATTGAACTTAAACAGGTGAGTAAATCTTTTGGAGAACGAGAGTTATTTTCGAATCTTTCAATGACATTTGAGGCTGGAAAAGTCTATGCCTTAATTGGTTCAAGTGGTAGCGGAAAAACAACCTTGATGAACATGATTGGGAAATTAGAATCTTATGATGGGACGATTTTTTACCGAGGTAAAGACTTGGCCAATTATAAATCGAGTGATTTTTTCCGTCACGAATTGGGCTACCTCTTCCAGAACTTTGGCTTAATTGAAAACCAAAGTATTGAAGAAAACCTTAAGCTAGGTCTCATTGGTCAAAAGTTGAGTCGGGCGGAACGGCGGTTGAGGCAGAAGCAGGCTTTAGAACAGGTCGGCCTGGATTATCTTGACCTAGATAAGCGCATCTTTGAGTTATCGGGCGGAGAATCGCAACGGGTTGCCTTGGCAAAAATTATCTTAAAGAATCCACCCTTTATTCTGGCAGATGAGCCAACAGCTTCAATAGACCCAGCAACCTCTCAGTTGATTATGGAGATTTTGCTATCTCTTCGAGATGATAATAGGCTAATCATTATCGCAACACATAATCCGGCAATTTGGGAGATGGCTGATGAAGTGTTCACGATGGATCGTCTGAAATAAAAATACTTGTTTTTAATTGCACTATGAGTTACTGAAATATTATCATGAATCAATAATTGGAGTTAATTTAGAATTGTACTTTATCAATATTGAGGTAACTTTTTCTTGATAAAGGAAGAAAAAGTATAGAAATATAGTCAATTGAAACAAGAACAGGACAAAAGAGCCTTTGTGCCATATTTTTCTCCTTTCGCTTTACAATTGGCTTAAACACCTTTATTGTATCGCGTTTGGAGTTTTTTGGGTATAACCTTCGACGCGCACCCGCATAGCGGGTGTTTTTTTGTCTCGCACCTAACGGAGCGAGACGAACTAATAGTCACTTAATCAAAAAACGCACCATATCAAAGACTAAAAAGTTTGATATCATGCGTCATGTCTTAAACTAATTGACTATACTTTCTATTTAACTGAGCTTTTAACCAATTGATTGATCCAATCCACTCTTAAAACCAAAGAGCAATTTCTCGCTTAGCTGACTCTTCTGAATCTGATCCATGTACAACATTTTGGATAGCTTGGTTTTCTCCAGCAGCTTTTGCAAAATCACCTCGAATAGTTCCTGGTGAAGCTTCTTCTGGACGAGTTGCCCCCATCATGGTCCGCCAAGTTTCGATTACTTTGGGACCAGAAATGATACCTACAAGAACCGGTCCCGAAGTCATAAATTCACGAATCGGTGGGTAAAAACTCTGACCAACCAAGTCCTGATAGTGCTGGTCAATCAACTCTTCTGAAACCTGTGAACGCAACTCCAATTTTTCGATTGTAAATCCACGTTGTTCGATGCGTTTTAACACTTCACCTACTAGTCCTCTTTTTACACCATCTGGTTTAATGATAAAAAATGTTTGTTCCATCCCTGTCTCCTTTGTCAGCTTCTTTCTTTTATACTCTTCGAAAATCTCTTCAAACCACGTCAACGTCGCCTTGCCGTAGGTATGGTTACTGACTTCGTCAGTTCTATCCACAACCTCAAAACAGTGTTTTGAGCTGACTTCGTCAGTTCTATCTACAACCTCAAAGCAGTGCTTTGAGCAACCTGCGGCTAGTTCCCTAGTTTGCTCTTTGATTTTCATTGAGTATTATTTTACCATATTTCATGGAAAAATGGAGAAAGTTTTCAGAAAAGAGAATGAGAGAACCCGAAGGCTCTCTCATTCTCTTTTATTCTACTGTTTCTTCCACAGTTTCAACGGCAGTATCCACAACTACTTCTGTTGTTTCTTCATTTCCTTCTTCCTCTACTGGAGGATTAAGGTATTCTTCTTCGTTGATAGCATGTGGTTCAAGGTTACGGTAGCGAGCCATACCAGTACCTGCTGGGATGATCTTACCGATGATAACATTTTCTTTAAGTCCAAGGAGATGGTCTTTCTTACCACGGATGGCTGCATCTGTAAGGACACGAGTTGTTTCCTGGAAGGAAGCCGCTGACAAGAAACTATTTGTTTCAAGTGAGGCTTTGGTAATTCCCATAAGAACTGGGCGACCAGTCGCTGGGACTCCACCTGCGATAAGGACATCTTTGTTAGCATCTGTAAAGTCATTGATATCCATGAGGGTACCCATGAGAAGATCTGTGTCACCTGGATCCATGACACGGACTTTACGGATCATTTGACGAACCATTACCTCGATATGTTTGTCACCGATTTCTACCCCTTGGCTACGGTAAACTTTTTGTACTTCACCGAGGAGGTAAGTTTCAACTGACAAGACATCACGAACTGCAAGGAGGCGTTTTGGTTGGATAGAACCTTCTGTAAGAGCAGCACCACGCGCTACTTGGTCCCCAACTTCTACACGCATACGAGCTGTAAATGGAACGACATATTCACCTTCGCCAGTTTCACCCTTAACAAAGACTTTCTTAGTACGAGTTGATGCATCTTCTTCGATAGCGGTAACTTGTCCTTTCACCTCTGTGATAACCGCTTCCCCTTTAGGATTGCGAGCTTCAAAGATTTCTTGGACACGAGGAAGACCCTGAGTGATATCGGTATTTGAGGCAACCCCACCCGTGTGGAAGGTACGCATTGTAAGCTGTGTACCAGGTTCCCCGATAGATTGGGCAGCGATTGTACCAACTGCTTCACCAACTTCAACCGCATCACCAGTCGCCAAGTTGATACCATAACAGTGACGGCAGACACCATGACGAGTGTTACATGTAAATACAGAGCGGATAGTCACTTCTTCCACACCAGCATTGACAATTTCACGCGCCTTGTCTTCTGTAATCAACTCATTTGGACCGATAATCACTGCACCAGTTTCTGGATGTTTAACGGTTTTCTTAGTGTAACGACCATTGAGACGCTCTTCGAGAGACTCGATCATCTCTTTTCCTTCTGCGATGGAACGGATCAAGAGACCACGGTCAGTTCCACAGTCGTCCTCACGGATGATAACGTCTTGGGCAACGTCAACCAAACGACGAGTCAAGTAACCTGAGTCGGCTGTCTTAAGGGCCGTATCGGTCATACCTTTACGCGCACCGTGAGTTGAGAAGAACATTTCGAGTACTGACAAACCTTCACGGAAGTTTGAAAGGATTGGCAATTCCATGATACGTCCGTTCGGAGCCGCCATCAAACCACGCATACCTGCAAGCTGTGAGAAGTTTGAGATGTTACCACGGGCTCCAGAGTCCATCATCATAACGATTGGGTTCTTAGGATCTTGGTTGGCAATCAAACGTTTCTCTAGTTTTTCACGGGCAGCACGCCATTCAGCTGTAACGGCATTGTAACGCTCGTCGTCTGTGATCATACCACGACGGAATTGTTTTGTGATTTGTTCTACACGTTTGTGTGATTCTTCAATGATTTCAGCCTTGTCATCAACGACTGGGATATCGGCAATACCCACTGTCAATCCTGCAAGAGTTGAGTGGTGGTAACCGAGGTTCTTCATACGGTCAAGTAGGGCAGAAGTTTCTGTCGTACGGAAACGTTTGAAGATTTCAGCGATGATATTTCCAAGGTTTTTCTTCTTGAATGGAGGGTTGAGTTCAAGATTGCTGATAGCTTCCTTGATATCTCCACCAAGTGGCAAGAAATATTTAGCTGGAACGCCTTCTGTCAAGTTGGCATTGTTTGGTTCTTGCAAGTATGGTAGACCCTCTGGCATGATGTCGTTGAAGAGGATTTTACCAACTGTTGTAAGCAAGACCTTGTGTTTTTGCTCTTCTGTCCAAGGCTTGTTGAGGCTGTCTGTTGCAATACCAACACGTGAGTGGAGGTGAACATAACCATTACGGTAAGCCATGACAGCTTCATCACGGTCTTTGAAGACCATTCCTTCACCTTCACGACCAGCTTCTTCCATGGTCAAGTAGTAGTTACCCAAAACCATATCCTGAGATGGAGTAACAACTGGTTTACCATCTTTCGGGTTCAAGATGTGCTCAGCAGCTAGCATGAGGATACGAGCTTCTGCTTGAGCTTCTTCTGAAAGCGGTACGTGGATGGCCATTTGGTCCCCGTCAAAGTCAGCATTGTAGGCTTCACAGACAAGTGGGTGCAAGCGAAGGGCCTTACCATCAATCAAGACTGGCTCGAAGGCTTGGATACCCAAACGGTGAAGGGTCGGTGCGCGGTTCAAAAGCACTGGGTGTTCTTTAATCACTTCTTCAAGAATATCCCAGATACGCTCATCTCCGCGTTCTACCAAGCGTTTAGCCGCTTTAACGTTTTGCACGATATCACGAGCGACGATTTCACGCATCACGAATGGTTTAAAGAGCTCGATTGCCATTTCACGTGGCACACCACATTGGTACATCTTAAGAGTTGGACCAACGGCGATAACGGAACGTCCTGAGAAGTCAACACGTTTACCGAGCAAGTTTTGACGGAAGCGTCCTTGTTTCCCTTTGAGCATGTGGCTCAATGATTTCAGTGGACGGCTACCTGGTCCTGTGATTGGACGACCACGACGACCATTGTCAATCAAAGCGTCAACCGCTTCTTGAAGCATACGCTTCTCATTTTGAACGATGATACCTGGTGCATTCAACTCAAGCAAACGAGCCAAACGGTTGTTACGGTTGATAACACGGCGGTAAAGGTCATTCAAGTCAGATGAGGCAAATCGGCCACCATCCAACTGCAACATTGGACGAAGATCTGGTGGAATAACTGGAAGGATGTTGAGAATCATCCATTCAGGTTTGTTTCCAGACTTGTAAAAGGCATCCAAAACATCCAAACGACGAATTGCTTTGACACGTTTTTGTCCAGTAGCTGTTTTCAACTCTTCTTTGAGTTCAGCAATTTCTTTTTCAAGATCTACTTGTTTTAAAAGGTCTTGGATAGCTTCGGCACCCATCTTGGCAACGAATGATCCATAACCATACTCACGCAAGCGCTCACGGTATTCGCGCTCTGTCATGATAGACTTGTGCTCAAGCGGTGTATCCTTGGGATCAATCACCACATAAGCCGCAAAGTAGATAACTTCCTCGAGGGCACGAGGGCTCATATCGAGGGTCAAGCCCATACGGCTTGGAATCCCCTTGAAGTACCAGATGTGAGATACAGGAGCTTTCAATTCGATGTGCCCCATACGCTCACGACGAACTTTCGTACGCGTTACTTCAACCCCACAACGGTCACAAACAATCCCTCTGTAACGAATGCGTTTGTACTTACCACAAGCACATTCCCAGTCTTTTGTAGGACCAAAGATAACTTCATCAAAGAGTCCTTCACGTTCTGGTTTCAAGGTACGGTAATTGATTGTTTCAGGTTTTTTGACTTCTCCATAAGACCATGAACGGACTTTGCTTGGAGAAGCTAGTGTGATTTGCATACTTTTAAAACGATTTACGTCAACCACTATTTCTTCCCTTTCTATTCTAAGTGAGCTGCTTATTCTTGTTCAGCAGCTTCTTCTGTTGTTTCCGCTTTTGCATTTTCTTCTGCATCAAAGGCTGCTTTAGCCTCCTGAGCTGCTCTTTCGCGGGCTTTTTCAAGGTCATCTACGTGGATGACATCTTCGTCCATTCCTTCATCAAGGTCACGAAGTTCCACTTCTTGATCATCTTCGTCAAGGACACGCATGTCAAGACCAAGAGATTGTAATTCTTTTACAAGAACTCGGAATGATTCTGGAACACCTGGTTTTGGAATTGGTTTTCCTTTAGTAATAGCTTCATAAGCTTTCAAACGTCCGTTGATATCGTCAGACTTGTAAGTCAAGATTTCTTGGAGGACATTTGAAGCACCATAGGCTTCAAGCGCCCAAACTTCCATCTCACCGAAACGTTGTCCACCAAACTGAGCTTTACCTCCGAGTGGTTGTTGTGTAACGGTTGAGTAAGGTCCAACTGAACGAGCGTGCAATTTATCGTCAACCATGTGGTGGAGTTTAATCATGTACATGACACCGACTGACACACGGTTATCAAATGGTTCCCCAGTACGTCCATCGTAAAGGATTGTCTTAGCATCACTATCCATACCTGCTTCTTTGACAGTGTCCCAAAGGTCTTCAGAACTTGCTCCGTCAAAGACTGGTGTTGCGATGTGGATACCAAGAGTACGAGCTGCCATACCTAGGTGAAGTTCCATAACTTGTCCGATATTCATACGTGATGGCACCCCAAGAGGGTTCAACATGATATCAACTGGAGTTCCATCTGGAAGATAAGGCATGTCTTCTACAGGAACGATACGAGAAACAACCCCTTTGTTTCCGTGACGTCCGGCCATCTTATCTCCGACCTTAATCTTACGTTTTTGTGCGATGTAGACGCGGACTAGCATGTTAACGCCAGATTGCAATTCATCACCATTTGCACGTGTAAAGATTTTAACATCACGTACGACACCATCGGCACCGTGTGGTACACGAAGAGAAGTGTCACGAACTTCACGAGATTTGTCTCCGAAGATAGCGTGCAAGAGACGTTCTTCAGCAGAAAGGTCCTTTTCACCCTTAGGTGTTACTTTACCTACAAGGATGTCCCCTTCTTTAACTTCAGCACCGATACGGATAATACCCATTTCGTCAAGATCTTTAAGGGCATCTTCACCAACGTTTGGAATTTCACGAGTGATTTCTTCAGGCCCAAGCTTTGTATCGCGTGTTTCTGATTCGTATTCTTCAAGGTGAACAGAAGTATAAACATCATCTTTCACCAAGCGTTCGCTCATGATAACGGCATCCTCGAAGTTGTAACCTTCCCATGTCATGTAGGCAACGATTGGGTTTTGTCCAAGCGCCATTTCACCTTTTTCCATTGAAGGTCCGTCTGCGATAAAGTCACCTTTTTCGACGACATCACCAACTTTAACAAGAGTACGTTGGTTGTAAGCAGTACCTGAGTTTGAACGGCGGAATTTTTGAACGTGGTATACATCAAGAGAACCATCTTCGCGGCGAACTTCTACCTTATCTGCATCTGCATAGGTAACTTTACCATCGTATTGAGCGATAACAGCTGCTCCAGAGTCATGGGCTACTTGATATTCCATACCAGTACCAACAAATGGCGCTTTCGGGTCAATCAGTGGCACAGCCTGACGTTGCATGTTAGCTCCCATGAGGGCACGGTTGGAGTCATCGTTTTCCAAGAAAGGAATACATGCTGTCGCAACGGCAACTACCTGTTTAGGAGAAACGTCCATGTAGTCAACGCTTGATGCTGGATATTCTTGGTTAACCCCTTGGTGACGTCCCATGACAACTTTTTCAGCAAAAGTTCCATCTGCGTTCAATTTAGAGTTAGCCTGAGCTACTGTGTATTCATCTTCTTCATCGGCAGTCAACCAAACAATTTCGTTGGTTACTTTACCAGTTGCACGGTCAACCTTACGATATGGTGTTTGAATAAAACCATACTTGTTAAGGTGTCCGTATGAAGACAAGTTATTGATCAAACCGATGTTAGGTCCTTCAGGTGTTTCAATTGGACACATACGACCGTAGTGCGTGTAGTGCACGTCACGAACTTCATATCCGGCACGGTCACGTGTCAAACCACCAGGTCCCAAGGCTGAGAAACGACGTTTGTTTGACAACTCAGAAAGCGGGTTGTGTTGGTCCATGAACTGTGACAATTGTGATGAACCAAAGAATTCTTTCACCGCAGCTGTTACAGGACGGATATTGATGATTTGTTGTGGTGTCAAGACTTCGTTGTCCTGAACAGACATACGTTCACGGACATTACGTTCCATACGAGAAAGCCCAAGGCGTACTTGGTTAGCAAGCAACTCACCAACTGCACGAATACGACGGTTTCCAAGGTGGTCGATATCATCTACACGGCCAAGTCCTTCAGCCAAGTTGAGGAAGTAGCTCATCTCAGCAAGAATATCTGCAGGAGTGACGATACGAACCTTGTCATCTGGATTAGCATTACCGATGATCGTTACGACACGGTCTGGATCAGTTGGTGCAACAACCTTGAATTTTTGAAGAACAACTGGCTCAGTCACAACCGCTGCATCATTTGGAATGTAGACAATCTTGTTCAAGTCGCCATCCAAATGGCTTTCAATGCTTTCAATCACACTACGAGTCATGATTGTACCAGCTTCTACCAAGATTTCGCCTGTTTCAGGATCTACCAATGGCTCTGCAATGGTTTGGTTGAGCAAACGTGTTTTAACATTGAGTTTTTTATTGATCTTATAACGACCAACTGATGCCAAGTCATAGCGACGTGGATCAAAGAAACGAGCCACAAGCAAGCTACGTGAGCTTTCAGCAGTCTTAGGCTCACCTGGACGAAGGCGTTCGTAAATTTCTTTCAAGGCTTCGTCTGTACGAGAGTCCATTGGATTCTTGTGAATATCTTTTTCAACAGTGTTGCGAACCAATTCGCTGTCACCAAAGATATCAAAGATTTCATCATCACCTGAGAAACCAAGGGCACGAACCAAGGTCGTAAATGGAATCTTACGAGTACGGTCGATACGAGTATAGGCGATATCTTTTGAGTCGCTTTCAAGTTCCAACCAAGCTCCACGGTTAGGGATAACAGTTGAACCGTAGCCTACTTTACCGTTTTTATCAACTTTATCGTTAAAGTAAACACCTGGTGAGCGGACCAACTGAGATACAATGATACGTTCACCACCATTGATGATGAAGGTACCCATTTCTGTCATGATTGGGAAATCACCAAAGAAAACTTCTTGGGTCTTGATTTCGCCTGTTTCTTTATTGATCAAGCGGAAGGTTACAAAAATTGGTGCTGAGTAGCTAGCATCGTGGATACGAGCTTCTTCTAGCGTGTATTTTGGTTCCTTGATTTCATATCCAACAAATTCCAACTCCATTGTGTCTGTGAAGTTTGAAATTGGCAATACATCTTCAAACACTTCCTTCAGACCATGGTCTAGGAAAGCTTTGAATGAGTCAGTTTGAATTTCAATCAAATTTGGTAAGTCAAGAACTTCTTTGATTCTTGAAAAACTACGACGGGTACGATGTTTCCCGTATTGAACGTCATGTCCTGCCAAGATGATTCTCCTTTGTAAATAAGTTCCAAGCCTTGTCAATCAGGCTTTTCTAATCGTCATATGGTTGTAAAACCCTTATCACCGTGTCCTCTTGACGAATTTTCAGAATCTTTAAGTCTTTGTTACAAATGCTCGAAATCCTGAAAAAAAGCACAAAAAGAGCAGCTAAATCTGACTTTTTCAGAAGATTTAACTGCTGTGAGCCTTGTCTGGACAATATTTCAGACAAAACCTACGACAAATGATTACTCATATTATACCCTATTTAGCTAGATTTTTCAAGGGGATTGACGATTTTTTGACGAAATCTTTTCCTATAAAAAATTGAGTTTCACTTTTAAAAATGTGATGAGTTCCATTTGCTCTTTGTGAATGTCATTTTTCCTATACCTATTTTATAAAAAAATATAACAAATCTCTATTTTTGCTATTTTATCATAGGTTGTTTTTCTTGACTTTACTTGGTTTTTATTTTAATATATATGTATAAATATATAAGGAGGTTCATTATGAATATTTTGCTTTCTAAAACAGAACAAAATCTGCTAGTGTTACTGGAAGAATTAACCAAACACCATGATTGGATAGAGCTCCCAGTCTTGGCTGAAAAGCTAAATTTTTCAACAGAAGAATTGCAAGAACACCTTTTTAAGCTTGAGCAATTATTTCCAAACCTCCTTATTCGCTCAAGAAAAAAAGGCATCCAATTACAGTTTGACCTCCAAAATAGCTTGGATCCTCAGATTGCAATCTTTGAACAATCTGCAACCTACTCTTTTTTGAACTGTCTGTTTTTCAAAGAGGGGCAATCACTTGACCAAATGTGCCAGACGCTTTCGACTAATCCAGAGCAGATTGAGGAAATCATCCATTGTCTCAACACTAAACTTCCACAACACTATGGCGTCAGTATCCAACCTTCCCCTTTGGTCTTGGGAGGAGCAGAAGAAGACATCCGCACCTTTTATCTAGACTACTTTAGCCAAAGTTACAGTTTTCTTGATTGGCCCTTCCCTTCTATTTCTGAAGAGGCACTCACTCACCTGATTCAGCTATTTTTAAAGGCCCAACAAGTTTCACCCAACCTCAGTAGCTTACGGCAAATCAAATATACCCTGGCTATCAATCTAGAGCGGTTAAATAGGGGACGTTTCATCGAAAATCCTACTCCTCTTTTAACCAGTCACTACAGCTCCCTTATGCAGATTCCCCAGTTTGAACAAGATATCAAAAAGCTGGCTAAAAAGCTTCATTTCGAACCGAAAAAGGAAACACTGGAACAGCTATTTTCAAACCCAATCAAATCTCCTCAAAGCACAAACAATCCTAACAATGGAGCACTGGGTGATATCCATCACATTCAAAAATCCTACCGTTTATTGAGTCAAATTCTAGAAGAGCTGGCTAAAGAATTTCACCTACAGATTGAAAATCGCGAGGAATTGATTTGGCTCCTCCACTACACTGCCCAATCTGATTTCTTCCATTTACTCAGTAACCAGTCTCTCGACAGACAGAAATCCCAGATTTTAAGCAGTTATCAAGTAGAATTTCCAAAACTATTTGAAGTAAGTCAATACAAATTCCAATCTTATCTGATTGAGATGGGACTGGAAAATCACCAAATTAAGCTACAAGAACTTGTCTATACCTTTTCGATTCAAGGGCATCGAATTTTAGTCCAATTACTTCAAAAACTTCCCAAAATACGTGTTTTAGTCATTAGTCATCTGGATAGCCATCACGCACAAAATCTAATTGACACCCTAACTCACTACGGCAATAATCTCTATCTCTTTGATTCTTGGGAAGAAGCTACTATTTCATTCTCAATTTTCAATCAAATTTCTCACGATATTGTGATCACTACCTTCCCTGTTTCCAACTGTCCGAAACCAATTATTTGTAGTCGGAATCTTTCTACTGCAGAACTATTTCACCACTTCCACCTTTTGGGTTCACAAATTCATAAAGAAAGACTGACTGAATCGTAACAAAACCTGTTGCGATTTTTCTTTTAGTTTAATTCAAGGAAAACGCTTGCATCTTATTTTACTAAGTGCTATACTGATAAAGAAATTTATTTATAGGTGAATGATTATGAAAAAAACAACTTCTCAAACTGAGAAAAAAATGGTCTACAGCATCCGTTCCCTCAAGAATGGAACTGGCTCTGTCCTTATCGGCGCAAGCCTTATCCTACTTGCCATGGCTACACCAACTATCTCAGCTAACGAAAATACTACAACCACTAACGCAAGTAATAGTGAAACTACTACTGCCCTTGCCCAACCTCTTACTGATGCAACAAACATCGCTGGCAAGAACGAAAGCGATATTTCTTCAACTGACAATGCAAACGCTTCCCTAGAGAAAAAAGAAGAAAAACCTGCAACAGAGCCAACAACTCCTGCTGCAAGCTCAACTGATCCAGCACCACAAACTGGACAAGATCGTTCAAGTGAGCCAACGACTTCTACTAGTCCAGTAACGACTGAAACTAAAGCGGAAGAGCCAATCGAAGACAACTACTTCCGTATCCACGTCAAAAAACTTCCTGAAGAAAACAAGGATGCTCAAGGACTATGGACTTGGGACGATGTTGAAAAACCTTCTGAAAATTGGCCGAACGGAGCCTTGTCCTTCAATGATGCCAAAAAAGATGACTATGGCTACTACCTAGATGTCAAATTAAAGGGAGAACAAGCCAAGAAAATTAGCTTCCTCATCAATAATACAGCTGGGAAAAATCTAACCGGCGATAAATCGGTAGAAAAACTGGCACCAAAGATGAATGAGGCTTGGTTGGACCAAGATCACAAGGTTTTCTCTTACGAACCACAGCCTGCAGGAACTATTCGCGTCAACTATTACCGCACCGACGGCAAATATGACAAGAAATCTCTTTGGTACTGGGGAGATGTGAAAGAGCCAAGTAGTGGTGAATGGCCTAATGGAACAGACTTTACTGCCACAGGCAAATATGGTCGCTATATCGATATTCCACTCAAAGATGCAGCTAAAGACCTTGGATTTTTATTACTAGACAGAAACAAACAAGGAGACGATGTGAAAATCCGTAAAGAAGATTATAAGTTCACAGATTTGAAAAATCATAGCCAAATTTTCCTAAAAGATGATGACGAAACGATTTACACAAATCCATACTATGTGCACGATATCCGCATGACAGGGGCTCAGCACGTAGGAACTTCTAGCATTGAAAGTAGTTTTTCAACACTAGTCGGTGCCAAAAAAGAAGATATCCTCAAACACTCCAACATCACTAATCACCTAGGAAACAAGGTAACTATTACCGATGTTGCAATCGATGAAGCTGGTAAGAAAGTGATCTACAGTGGAGATTTCTCGGACACAAAACATCCTTATACCGTGAGCTACAACGCTGACCACTTCACTACCAAAACAAGCTGGCGCCTTAAAGATGAGACTTATAGTTATGATGGCAAACTGGGAGCTGACCTAAAAGAAGAAGGAAAACAAGTTGATTTAACCCTTTGGTCACCAAGTGCTGATAAGGTTTCTGTTGTTGTCTACGACAAGAATAACCCTGAAAAAGTGGTTGGAACTGTCGCTCTTGAAAAAGGGGAAAGAGGAACTTGGAAACAAACTCTAGATAGCACAAACAAACTAGGAATCACGAATTTCACTGGCTACTATTATCAATACCAAATCGAGCGTCAGGGGAAAACTGTTCTTGCACTCGATCCTTACGCTAAATCTCTCGCTGCTTGGAATAGTGACGATGCCAAAATCGACGATGCCCATAAAGTGGCTAAAGCCGCCTTTGTAGATCCAACCAAACTAGGACCTCAAGACTTGACTTATGGTAAGATTCACAACTTTAAGACTCGTGAAGATGCCGTTATCTACGAAGCTCATGTGCGTGACTTCACTTCAGATCCTGCCATTGCAAAAGACTTGACCAAACCATTTGGTACCTTTGAAGCCTTTATTGAAAAACTAGACTATCTCAAAGACTTAGGTGTGACCCACATCCAGCTCCTTCCAGTCTTGTCTTACTACTTTGTCAATGAATTGAAAAACCATGAACGCTTGTCTGACTATGCTTCAAGCAACAGCAACTACAACTGGGGATATGACCCTCAAAACTACTTCTCATTGACTGGTATGTACTCAAGCGATCCTAAAAATCCAGAAAAACGAATCGCAGAATTTAAAAACCTCATCAACGAAATCCACAAACGTGGCATGGGAGCTATCCTGGACGTCGTTTATAACCACACAGCCAAGGTCGATATCTTCGAAGACCTAGAGCCAAACTACTACCACTTTATGGATGCAGATGGCACACCTCGAACTAGCTTTGGTGGTGGACGCTTGGGGACAACCCACCATATGACCAAACGACTCCTAGTTGACTCTATCAAATACCTAGTTGATACCTACAAAGTGGATGGCTTCCGTTTCGATATGATGGGAGACCACGATGCGGCTTCTATCGAAGAAGCCTACAAGGCTGCACGCGCCCTCAATCCAAATCTAATCATGCTGGGTGAAGGTTGGAGAACCTATGCTGGTGATGAAAATATGCCTACTAAAGCTGCTGACCAAGATTGGATGAAGCATACCGATACTGTAGCAGTCTTCTCAGACGACATCCGTAACAACCTCAAGTCTGGTTATCCAAACGAAGGTCAACCTGCCTTTATCACAGGTGGCAAGCGTGATATCAACACTATCTTCAAAAATCTCATTGCTCAACCAACCAACTTTGAAGCAGATAGTCCTGGAGATGTTATCCAGTATATCGCGGCCCATGATAACTTGACTCTATTTGACATCATCGCCCAATCTATTAAAAAAGACCCAAGCAAGGGTGAAAACTATGCTGAAATCCATCGTCGTTTGCGACTTGGAAACCTCATGGTCTTGACAGCTCAAGGAACTCCATTTATCCACTCTGGTCAGGAATATGGTCGCACCAAACAATTCCGTGACCCAGCCTACAAGACTCCAGTAGCAGAGGATAAGGTTCCAAACAAATCTCACTTGTTGCGTGATAAGGACGGCAATCCATTTGACTATCCTTACTTCATCCATGACTCTTACGATTCGAGTGATGCTATTAACAAGTTTGACTGGACTAAGGCTACAGATGGAAAAGCATATCCTGAAAATGTCAAGAGCCGTGACTATATGAAAGGGTTGATTGCCCTTCGTCAATCGACAGATGCTTTCCGACTTAAGAGTCTTCAAGATATCAAAGACCGTGTTCATCTCATCACTGTCCCAGGCCAAAATGGTGTAGAAAAAGAGGATGTAGTGATTGGCTACCAAATCACTGCTCCAAACGGTGATATCTACGCAGTCTTTGTCAATGCGGATGAAAAAGCTCGTGAATTTAACTTGGGAACTGCCTTCGCACATCTAAGAAATGCTGAAGTTTTGGCAGATGAAAACCAAGCAGGACCAGTCGGAATCGCCAACCCGAAAGGACTTGAATGGACTGAAAAAGGCTTGAAATTAAACGCCCTTACAGCTACTGTTCTTCGAGTCTCTCAAAATGGAACTAGCCATGAGTCAACTGCAGAAGACAAACCAGACTCAACCCCTTCCAAGCCTGAACATCAAAATGAAGCTTCTCACCCTGAACATCAAGATCCAGCTCCAGAAGCTAAAACTGATTCTACTAAACCATCTGCAACAGTAGCTGATGCAGAAAATAAACCTAGCCAAGCTACAACTGGTTCACAAGCTGAACAACCACATAAGGACAATAATACTCAATCACTTCCATCTACGCCTACTCAAACCATTGTCACTTCCTATACTCCAGCTTATACAAATAAGAAACCGGAAACTCCAAATCAGACAACTAAAGCTAGTTGGAAACAAGAAAATGGCATCTGGTATTTCCATAAAGCAGACGGTTCTCTAGCTACTGGTTGGGTGAAAGATGGAGATACTTGGTATTACCTAAAAGATGATGGCTCTATGGTTACTGGCTGGGTGAAAGATGGTAATGTTTGGTACTTCCTAAATAGTAACGGTTCTATGTCAACCGGTTGGGTTAAGGATGGAGATACTTGGTACTATCTTGAGCCATCAGGAGCTATGAAAGAAAATCAATGGTTTGAAGTTTCTGGCAAATGGTACTATGTTGATTCATCAGGTAAACTTGCAGTTAATACAAGAGTTGAAGGCTATTTGGTCAATGAAAACGGTGAATGGGTTAGCTAAAACTGCTACTGTATAACCTTTGAATAGCTAGATATAACTAAGCACAACGATTACAAACTCCTGTTTGCAGGAATTAGTCTCCTTGCCCTTCTAGGTCTCGGGTTCTTGCTAAAAAACAAAAAAGAGAACTAAACTAGCCCTCCTATAGAAAAATCCCCTGAGTCTCAATGCTCGGGGGATTGATTTTTGTACAATATTTGTTTTCCTAATAAACTTGATTAGGATTTTTTATTAAGCCTCTGTCATGGCAAAATAAGCCCGTACTTTTGGAGCCACTTGCGTTCCGAAAAGTTCAATAGCTCTCAGTACTTGTTCATGAGGCATAGAACCAAGAGGTAGGTGCAACATAAAGCGGTCCAAGCTTAAATCCTCAATCATGCGAATCAATTTTTCTGCCACCTGATCTGGATTGCCCACAAACATGGCACCATTGGGTCCAACTTGCTCCAAATATTGTTCATAACGCAATTCCTGCCAGTGTGGACGGTCTTTGGAAATAGCATCCACCACTTGCTTGGTCGGATGGAAATAATCTTTCACCGCCTGCTCGCCATCTTCAGCAATCCAACCCCAAGAATGGGCTCCAACCTTTAGTTCCTGACTGGCATGACCCGCTTCGCTCCCAATCTCACGATAAGCCTGAATCAACTTTTTAAAATAACGAGGGTTGCCACCAATAATAGCATAGACAATCGGCAGCCCCGCATGAGCAATCTTCACTGTTGATTCGACATGACCACCTGTCGCTATCCACAAGGGTAATTTGTCCTGAACTGGACGAGGATAGACTTCTTTGCCAGAGATTGTTTGGCTCAATCGACCTTGCCAGTCTAACTTGGTCTTTTCATTGACTAACTGAAGCAAGTCTAATTTCTCATCAAAAAGGGCTTCGTAGTCTTTCAAATCATATCCAAACAAGGGAAAAGATTCCGTGAAAGATCCCCTTCCAGCCATAATCTCCGCTCGGCCATTTGACAAAGCATCGATAGTGGCATATTGTTGGAACAAACGAATCGGATCCATACTTGAGAGAATGCTGACTGCACTGGTCAAACGGATTTTCTTGGTATTGACTGCCCCAGCTGCCAGGACAATCTCTGGGGCTGATACCGCAAAATCCGCTCGATGGTGCTCACCAATCCCATACACATCCAAACCAACCTTGTCAGCCAGCTCAATCTCTGCCACCAACTGACGAATGCGTTCAGCATGACTGTATGTTTGCCCAGTCCCTTCAAGCTCCGTTGTTTCCCCAAATGTTGAAATTCCCAATTCTACCATATCCATTCTCCCTATCTACTCTGTCCTTCAATTTGAAAAATTATTCTAACACGAATCTTGAGTACAAGCAACCCATTTGCTCACAAGAAAAAGCCTAGATAACTAGACTTTTTAGCTTATTCTACCGTTACTGACTTAGCAAGGTTACGTGGTTTGTCCACATCAAGCCCACGGTGGAGTGTTGCAAAGTAAGCGACTAATTGCGTTGGTACAACCATTGAGATTGGTGAGAGGTAAGGGTGGACGGTCGTAAGGACGATATCATCTGTCTCTTTAGCAACATTTTCTTCTGCGATAGTGAGAACCTTGGCACCACGGGCTGCCACCTCTTGGATATTTCCACGAGTATGGTTGGCAAGGACTGGATCTGACAAGAGCGCCAAGACAGGTGTCCCTTCTTCAATCAAGGCAATGGTTCCATGCTTGAGTTCTCCTGCCGCAAAACCTTCACACTGGATGTAAGAAATCTCTTTAAGTTTAAGGCTTGCTTCCATAGCTACGTAGTAATCTTGACCACGCCCAATATAAAAGGCATTGCGAGTTGTTTCGAGAAGCTCACGAACCTTGGCTTCAATGGTTTCTTTCTCTGAAAGAGTTGATTCGATAGACTGAGCTACGATTGACAACTCATGAACCAGGTCAAAGGCTTGTGCTTTATCATTGCCGTTTGCTTCACCGACTGCTTTTGCAAGGAAGGCAAGGGCTGCAATTTGTGCTGTATAAGCCTTAGTTGATGCTACCGCAATTTCAGGTCCTGCATGAAGAAACATGGTATGGTTAGCTTCACGAGAAAGAGTTGAACCTGGTACGTTTGTCACTGTCAAGCTCGGAATTCCCATTTCATTAGCCTTGACCAAAACCTGACGGCTATCCGCTGTTTCACCAGACTGGCTGATAAAGATGAAGAGTGGTTTCTTGCTGAGAAGTGGCATACCGTAGCCCCACTCAGATGAGATTCCAAGTTCAACTGGTGTATCTGTCAATTCTTCCAACATCTTCTTAGAAGCAAATCCTGCATGGTAAGATGTTCCAGCTGCAAGGATGTAGATACGGTCTGCGTCTTGAACAGCCTGTATGATAGCTGGGTCTACTACTACTTGACCAGCCTCATCTGTGTAGGCTTGGATGAGTTTACGCATAACCGTTGGTTGCTCATCAATTTCCTTGAGCATGTAGTAAGGATAAGTTCCCTTACCGATATCTGACAAGTCAAGTTCAGCAGTGTAACTAGCACGCTCACGACTGTTGCCATCATAGTCTTGAACTTCCACACTATCCGCCTTGACGATTACCAACTCTTGGTCATGAATTTCCATGTATTGGTTGGTTTCACGAATCATAGCCATAGCGTCTGAGCAGACCATGTTGTAGCCTTCCCCAAGACCAATCAAAAGTGGTGATTTATTCTTAGCTACGTAGATAACTTCAGGGTCTTGTGAGTCAACCAAGGCAAAGGCATAAGAACCACGGATGATATGAAGAGCTTTTTTGAAGGCTTCAAGAACTGAGAGACCTTCTTCTTCCGCAAATTTTCCAATCAAGTGAACGGCAATTTCAGTGTCTGTTTGCCCCTTAAAGTGGTGACCTGCAAGGTATTCTTCCTTGATTTCAAGGTAGTTCTCAATGACCCCATTGTGAACCAAGACAAAACGTTCTGTCTCAGAGCGGTGTGGGTGAGCATTGTCTTCCGTTGGTTTCCCGTGAGTCGCCCAACGAGTATGTCCGATACCAGTTGTACCCTCAACACCAGCTGTCTTAGCAGATAATTCTGCGATACGACCGACAGCCTTGACTAGGTGATTTTCAGCACCACCTAGGACAAAAATCCCCGCAGAATCATAGCCACGGTATTCGAGCTTTTCAAGCCCTTGAATCAAAATATCAGTTGCATTTGTGTTTCCAACAACACCAACAATTCCACACATAGTATATACGACACAGACCAGCTGTGCTTTCTCCTTAAAATTGGTATAGTCTAATTCCTCTTTTATAGAATCAGCAAAAACAGTATATACTTGTTTCTTTAACTTGTCAAGAGTAAAAATTGGTATAGTTCAAATTACGCTCCTGTAAGCAAAAAACTCTGACCAATTAGGATAATCAGTCAGAGTCCTTTTTAAAATCCATTATTATCACTTAGTTCCTTGAACCAGTGCCCTGATTTCTTCAGACGCCGTTCTTGCGTTTTCAAGTCTAATTCAACCAAACCATAGCGATTTTTATAACTATTGAGCCATGACCAGCAATCGATAAAGGTCCAAATCAAGTATCCCTTACAATTGGCTCCGTCTTCAATGGCACGGTGAAGTTCACGCAGATGACCTTTTACAAAGTCAATACGGTAATCATCTTGAATCATCCCATCTTGACGGAATTTTTCTTCCCCTTCAACACCCATACCATTCTCTGTCAACATCCACTCGATATTGCCATAATTTTCCTTGATATTTTGGGCGATGTCATAAATCCCTTGCTCATAAATTTCCCAGCCACGATGAGGATTGATTTTACGTCCAGGCATTACATAAGGCTCGTAAAAATGTTCTGGCAAGAGTGGATTCTCTGGATGCTTCGCAAATCGAGGTGCCATAACGCGCAAAGGTTGATAGTAATTGACACCAAGGAAGTCTACCGTATTATCACGAATGACTTCCAACTCTTCCTCTGTGGCATCAGGCAAGAGACCGTGTTCATGCAAGATTTCTACCAACTCCTGTGGATAAGTCCCCAAAACAGACGGATCTAAGAAAGATTGAGCCTGAAAAAGATCCGCAATGCGAGCTGCTTTGACATCAGCAGGATGCTGACTACGTGGATAAGCCAGTGTCAAGTTTAAGACAATCCCAATCTTGGAATCAGGCAAGAGTTCATGGCAGGCCTTGACCGCCCGGCTGCTAGCTAATTGTGTGTGGTAGGCTACTTTAACGGCTGCCTCTGCATCAACCTTATGTGGATAATGGGCATCGTAAAAATAGCCAAATTCTACAGGAACGATAGGCTCGTTAAAGGTAATCCATTGATCCACTAAATCTCCATAAGTCTCAAAACAAAAACGAGCATAGTCTTCATAATCTGAAACTGTCGCCTTATTTTCCCAACCATAACCAGCTTCTTGAAGGGCAAAAGGCAAATCAAAGTGGTAGAGATTGACTAAAAGACGAATCCCCTTAGACTTAATAGCCTCAAAGACCTTACGATAGAAATCCACACCTTGAGGGTTGACTTTTCCACAGCCTTGTGGAAAAATCCTTGACCACTGAATAGAAGTCCGAAAGGCTGTGTGACCAGTCGCTAACAAGAGCTCAATATCCTGTTCCCAATTTTCATAAAAGGTCGATGTCTTATCTGGACCAATCCCATTATAGTAACGATTTGGCTCCACTTGCTACCAATAATCCCAGAGATTATCTCCCTTACCGTCACCAGCTATACGTCCTTCTGTTTGTGGTCCAGAAGTAGAGGAACCCCAGACAAAATCCTTTGGAAATCTTAGCATACATTTACCTCTTTATCTACTCATTTTTCCCATTATATAGAAAAAACAAGGTAAAAACTAGTTACATTTTTTCCTTGTTTTTCTTCTGATTATAGTTTTTATTTCTTGCTGAGGATTTCAAGCGTTTCAAGTAAGTTATCTGCATGAACTTCGATAGTATCACCAGTCGCTTTAATCTTAACTTCTACGATGCCATCAGCCGCTTTCTTCCCAACAGTGATGCGGATTGGCAATCCAATCAAGTCACTGTCACTGAATTTAACACCAACACGTTCGTTACGGTCATCTGTCAAGACTTCATAACCAGCTCCCATCAAGCTTGCTTCAAGTTTTTCTGTCAGAGCTTGTGCTTCTTCGTCCTTGACATTGACAGTAATCAAGTGCACATCAAATGGTGCCAATTCTTTAGGGAAGTTGATACCCCAAGCGTAACGGTATTCACCTTTTGGCGTTTTATTAACAAAGAGGCGAGCGTGTTGCTCCATCACTGCTGAAAGGAGACGGCTGACACCAATACCGTAACATCCCATGATAATTGGCACAGCACGGCCATTTTCATCCAAAACATCTGCTCCCATGCTTGCTGAATAACGAGTACCGAGTTTGAAGATGTGACCAATTTCGATACCACGCGCAAAGTTAAGGACACCTTGTCCGTCTGGTGAAATTTCACCCTCACGAACTTCACGGATATCCACATATTCTGCAGTAAAGTCACGACCTGGGTTCACACCAGTCAAGTGGTAGCCATCTTCGTTAGCACCCACAACTGCATTATGGACATCTTGCACCTTACGGTCTGCAATGATTTTAACATTCTCTGGCAAACCAACTGGGCCAAGTGAACCAAATCCTGCTTGTACAAGATTCGCCACTTCTTCTTCGCTAGCAACATCAAAGAAATCTGCTCCCAAGTGGTTTTTCAACTTAACTTCGTTGAGTTGGTCATTTCCAACTAGAAGGGCCGCAACAAGCTCACCATCTGCCATGTAGAAGAGGGTTTTAATCGTTTGTTCTTCTGGAACATTGAGGAAAGCTGCAACTTCATCAATTGATTTAACATCTGGAGTTGCAACACGAGTCACTTCTTCTTCAGCGACAACACGGTTGCTTGGTTTGTACTCGTTTGTTGCCATTTCCAAGTTAGCCGCATAGCTAGACTCACTTGAGTAAGCAATGGTATCTTCACCAGAAACCATCCATTTGAGCAATTCTGCCTTGATTTCTTCTTGCACTTCTGTAGGAATTTCATCAAATGAGGCAACTGACTTATCCAAGACAACCCAGCGGTCAAGGTCTGTACGAGCAGGTGTAATGGCCATAAATTCTTGGCTGTCCTTACCACCCATAGCTCCACCGTCACCAATGATAGCCTTGAAGTCTAAACCACTACGAGTAAAAATACGCTCATAAGCAGCCTTGTATTCATCATACGTTACATCCAAGCTGTCGTAGTTAGCGTGGAAGCTATAACCATCTTTCATGATAAACTCACGCGTACGAAGAAGTCCATTACGTGGACGTTTTTCATCACGGTATTTAGGCTGGATTTGGTACAAGTTCAATGGTAATTGCTTGTAAGACTTAACAGAATCACGGACAATCGCTGTGAAGGTTTCTTCGTGAGTTGGTCCTAAGATAAAGTCAGAGGACTCACGATTTTTCAATTTATAAAGGTCTTCACCATAAGTTTCGTAACGACCTGATTCGCGCCACAATTCTGCACTAAGAAGGGCAGGAGCCAACATCTCAACAGCACCAATCTTATCAAATTCTTGGCGCATGATATTTTTAGCTTTTTCAATCACACGATTAGCAAGTGGTAGGTAAGAATAAACACCTGCAGATACTTGACGAACATAACCAGCTCGCAACATAAGAGCATGGCTGATAACTTGAGCATCGCTTGGCATTTCGCGAAGCGTTGGGATAGGCATTTTACTTTGTTTCATAATATTCCTCGATTATCTAAAAAAGAGTCGCATAATGTCATTCCAGGTCACAGCAATCATCAAGACAACCATGATGACCACTCCAGCCAAGGTGACATAAGTTTCAATTTCTTGTTTTAATGGTTTGCGGCGGATGGCTTCTAGGATATTGAGCACAATCTTACCACCATCCAAGGCTGGAATCGGAATAAGATTAAAAATCCCAATATTGATGGAAATCATTGCCAAGAAGTACAAGACATTCTCAATTCCATTTTTAGCAGCATCACTACTTTCCTTAAAGATAGCAACAGGGCCTCCTAGCTTGTTCAAATCCGGTTGGAAAATCAGATTTTTCAGAGCTGAGAGAATTCGGAGAGCTGAGTCAGCAGCAGTTGTAAAACCACCTACAAACATGGATAGAAAATCTGACTTAATCCCCGGTTGAACACCTAGAAGGTAACGGCCTTGACTTTCTTCCGGAGTAACCGTAACTTGTTTGTCACTACCCTTTTCAGAAATAGTCACATCCAAGGTCGGGGCCGTCTTATCTTTGGTTTCTGATTCCACAGCCTGAATCAAACTTTCCCAGTTGCTAATCTCATGTGAACCAATCTTGGTAATCTGTGCCGTTTCTGCCACTCCTACCTTAGCCAAAGCCCCTTGGGGCATGACATGAAACTGGTTGGTATCAACATCTCTGACGCCACCCTGCATAAAGATTAAAATCCAGAAAACAACGACACCTAAGATAAAGTTGTTCATAGGGCCTGCAAAGTTGGTAATCAGTTTCCCCCAGATAGTCGCATTTTGATATTGAACATCTAAAGGTGCAATCCGAACTTCAGTACCATCTGCTTCCACAACCGTTGCATCGTGATCCACTGCAAATGTTTTTTCTTCTTCCAGAACCAATCCTTTGATAAAGAGCTTGTCTTCAAAGTCAAACTGGGTCACCTGCATAGGGAGGGCTGTTTGATCCAACTTTTTACCTGAAAGATTAATGCGTTTAACCTTACCATCGTCAGTAAGTGTCAAACTGACAGGAGTACCTGTCTTGATTTCAGTCGTATCATCGCCCCAACCAGCCATACGAACATAGCCACCCAGAGGCAAGATTCGAATGGTATAGGCCGTCCCGTCCTTACCAATGTGAGCAAAGATTTTGGGTCCCATACCGATGGCAAATTCACGCACTAGAATTCCTGATTTCTTGGCAAAGTAGAAGTGTCCGAACTCGTGCACCACTACAATAATCCCAAAAACCAGAATAAAGGTTAAAATTCCGAGCATAGTATTTCCTCCGTCTTTTGATTAAAAGAGTCCAAACAAGTGCATGATTGGAAATACAAGCAACATACTATCGAAACGATCCAAAACACCACCATGTCCAGGGATAAATTTCCCAGAATCCTTAACACCAAAGTGACGCTTAATCGAACTTTCTAGTAAGTCACCAAATTGTCCAGCAATGCTAAAGAAAATAGCAAAGACTGACATCTTGTAAATTCCATACGGAAGAGCAACTGTACTGTCAAACATCATAAAGATGATGGTTACTAAAATAGCACCTAAAATACCACCCAAGGCACCCTCAAAGGTTTTATTTGGAGAAACTGTCGGAGCTAATTTTCGTTTACCATAGTTCATCCCAACAAGATAGGCACCACTGTCTGTTGCCCAGACGATACACAAGGCCAAGAGAGCCTTATCTAAACCTGCAACGCGAGCATCTAGTAAAGCATTAAATCCAAAGCCAACATAGAAACTCATAGCAAGAGGGAAAACAGCGTCCTCAATCGTATAAGACTTGCTAAAAACGGTCGTTCCTAACATGATTGAAATCAAAACACTATAGGCAACCACATTCCCATCAACTGGTAAAAAAGTCAGATAATTCTCCAAGGGAATGGTCAAAGCAAAGGTTGCAAAGAGGGTTAAGAGGCCCTCCATCGTCATGGTCTCTAGACCTCTCATCTTCAAAAGTTCATGCATGGCTAGCATGGCTATGATTCCAATTGCTATCTGAAGCAAGAGGCCCCCAATCATTAAAATTGGTAGGAAAATAGCCAGGGCAATCCCTGCAAACAAGGTTCTTTTCTGTAAATCCTGTGTCATATTTCCTCCTAAACTCCTCCAAATCGGCGATGACGACGATTGTAGGCAAGAATGGCTTCCTGCAAGGCTATCTCGTCAAAATCAGGCCACAAGGTGTCCGTAAAATAGAGCTCACTGTAGGCTCCCTGCCATGGAAGGAAATTGCTCAAACGCAATTCTCCACTGGTACGAATAATCAAGTCTGGGTCTCGTAACTCCTTAGGCAAATGCTGGGTAAAAAGATAGTTGCCAATCAATTCCTCTGTGATGTCACCTGGGTTGATTTTAGCATCTAAAACATCCTGGGAAATCAACTTAAGAGCCTGTGTAATCTCAGCACGTCCACCATAGTTGAGGGCAAAATTAAGAATCAAACCTGTGTTGTTCTTAGTCAATTCCTCAGCCTTGGTCAGAGCTTCAAAGGTTTGCTTAGGTAGGCGATCCGTTTCCCCAATCATTTGAATCTTAACATTATTCGCATGCAGTTCCGGGACATAATTATCATAAAACTCTACTGGCAAGTTCATGATAAACTTGACTTCCTGATCGGGACGAGTCCAGTTTTCTGTAGAAAAAGCATAGACCGTAATAACCTTGACGCCTAGTTTGTTGGCTGCCTTGGTTACAGTTTGCAATGCTTCCATGCCCGCCTTATGTCCGAAAACCCGCGGTTGCATACGTTTTTTAGCCCAACGGCCATTCCCATCCATGATGATGCCGATATGAGCAGGAACCTGTGTCGGAACCTCTACTTCCACAGCCTTATCTTTCTTAAAAAATCCAAACATGATCTTATTCCTATTCAAAAATCTATCGTTTCATTATACCATATTTCCCCATTTTCTTCTATCGCTAAGCTATTTACTCTCAGACACCAAGTCCATTTTTCAAAAAAATAAGTCGCCTGATTGGGCGACTCTATTTTTATAGGGAGATTATTATGAAAAAGTTTTAGGAGTTTAAGTTAAGGTCTTCTTAACTTATGTACTTAGTATACACTCCCTAGCTTAAAGTTTCCTTAAGTATCTTTTAAAATTAAATTTTTCCATCTCTCCTGCCAATTTTTCTTGGATAATCGTGTTTGATAGAGAGCCATTCTGTCTTCATTCTCTAAAAAATGAGGAGTTGGACGAACTTGAAAATTCAAAATTTCCTCCAAACCATAAGGTGCATAGAGTTCAAAATCGGATTCTTCATTCAAGCGTAGTCCAACAGCCGTACATCGTTCTGGATACTTACTCATAGCATCACAAGAGCTGCTATAGGGAGCCGTATGAGGGCTATGCTGGTGCATATAGACTTGATTTTTCAACTCCCACTGATACTGAGGAAAGTCCTCTCTCAGCTTTTTCTCTAGGGACAAGGTTTCCTCATAAGAAATATCTGGATCAAAGAAAATCACATCTACATCTGTTTTACAGTCAAAAGGGAATTTGTCTGATAAGAGATTCCAGATGAAATTTCTGACAGAACCCGCTGCCAACCACGAGTCTTTCAGACCAAGGTTTCGGATGATCGTCAGAATAGCCATCATATCTGGATTTTTTCTAAAAGCCTCTAGAATTTCTTGCTTATTTTTCATTGTACTCATACCCCAAATGCTCATATGCCTTAGCAGTCGCCACCCGTCCAGACCGTGTCCGCATGATAAAACCTTTCTGGATTAGGTAAGGTTCGTACATGTCCTCCACCGTCTCGCGCTCCTCGGCAATATTAACAGAAAGAGTTCCTAATCCGACAGGGCCACCACCGTACATCTCAATCATGGTCCGAAGGATTTTCTGGTCCACATAGTCCAGACCTTCATGGTCAACATCCAGCATGGTCAAAGCTTTATCGGTAATAACATCATCGATAACCCCATTCCCCATTATCTGGGCAAAATCGCGAACACGCTTGAGGAGACGATTGGCAATACGAGGGGTCCCACGGCTACGTAGGGCTAACTCAGACGCTGCCTCATGAGTGATTTCCATCTCAAAAATATCTGCCGTCCGCTCGACAATTTCTGTCAAGTCAGCATGGGCATAATACTCCATATGACCTGTAATCCCAAAACGTGCCCTTAGCGGATTTGAGAGCATACCAGCCCGAGTCGTCGCACCAATCAAGGTAAAAGGTGGCAACTCCAAATGAACACTGCGACTGCCTTCACCAGCCCCAATCATGATGTCAATGTAGAAGTCTTCCATGGCACTATAAAGCACCTCTTCCACAGACATGGGCAAGCGATGAATCTCATCAATAAAAAGGACATCCCCAGGCTCTAAGTCATTCAAAATCGCTACCAGATCTCCGGCTTTTTCAATGACTGGACCCGAAGTCTGCTTGAGATTAACACCCAGTTCATTGGCAATTACAAAAGCCATGGTCGTTTTTCCCAAGCCTGGAGGCCCAAATAAGAGCACATGATCCAGCGCTTCATCCCGCATTTTGGCAGCTTCGATAAAGATTTGGAGCTGGTCCTTGACCTTATCCTGTCCAATATATTCACGTAAGTACTGAGGACGGAGCGTGCGTTCTACTAACTCCTCATCCCCCATTATCTCATTATCTAAAATTCTACTCATGGCTCTATTATATCAAAAAACCAAGCCACAAACAAAAAAGCCACCTGATTAGGTTACTCCCGAGTTTGGCCCTTATGTGGTATAATATTCTACGGCACTACTACACCGCCTACGAAAGGAGGTGAGATAGCCCATGATGGAATTAGTACTCAAAACTATCATCGGACCAATTGTGGTCGGTGTCGTTCTTCGCTTAGTCGATAAATGGCTAAACAAGGACAAATAGTGTCAAAAAAGACCTCAAGCTTATTTGGTCGTGAGCTTGGGGTCTTTTCTAGCCTATGATATAGAACTAGTACTCAATTCCTTTTTATTATCCCATAGTTCACAAATTTTGTCAAAGGTTTATATTCTCATCTACTCAGCTTCTCCAACTTTAGAATCTGTCCAATAAAGTTTATAAGATTAAGTAAAAGTTATCGGAAAATGATGTTTAAAAAACTCCCCAAAAGCCTGAAATAGAGCCAAAAAACTCCACCTGATTGGGTGACTCCCGACTTTAGCACTTATCTGGTATAATATTCTACGGCACTACTACACCGCCTACGAAAGGAGGTGAGATAGCCCATGATGGAACTAATCCTTAAAACTATCATCGGACCGATTGTGGTCGGTGTCATCCTTCGCTTAGTCGATAAATGGCTAAACAAGGACAAATAGTGTCAAAAAAGACCCCAAGCTTAATGTGGAAGTTAGCTTGGGGTCTTCTCTAGTCCATGATATAGAACTAATCCTTAATTCCTCTCCATTATCCCACAGTTCACACATTTTGTCAAAGGTTTACATTCTCAGGTATGTGTCGTGATTTTTGAGAAATCCCAGATTTCCATATAAATACATGCAGATACACGAAAGGGCTAAACATTTTTGTATGCTCAGCCCTTGACAATGATTTCTTCTTATGCTATCATTTTATTGACTGAGTAATACAAGTGTGGTTTGTGTTACTCTGCGGAGTTGGAGGCTCATTTCCAACTCCTTTTTTCGTTGTTTTTTATATCTCTATTATACCAAAATCAGGATAAATGTCAATTATTCCACGCCAAAAAAGCCCAAATCTCACTAGAAATTTTTGCTTATTTATATTTGTGTTTTCGTTGAAATTAGCACTTAAATTATTTCATCTTAAATATCTTTTCTATATTTTTATGTAAACGGGGAAGTTTGTAGTCTTTAGAGTCATTTTTAGGTCGAACACTATCCGCACTGATATGATCCAATGAAGTATACTTATCATAGTCCCTCTTCCATTCTCCAAAAAATAAATCTCTTAATTTTCCTTCACGTTCTAACAATATCATATTCGCTACGGCTATCCCACCTTCACTTGTCCAATACATCCCTCTATGCTTCATTCTATACGTTATTTTTCTATGCTGGCTCTCCATAATCCCAATACCTGCCTTTGGAAGTCCTCTCATTTCCGCTGGTTTCGTATACTGAAAATTCCTCATTAACCTACTCGAATAATATTCAAATTTTTCCTCTCCCTCTTCACTACTAATCAAAGATTCTATAGTATCTAGTGAACGCCTTAATAATTTTTTATTATGCTCTCTAATAGCTTGAAATAAGTCTTCTCTCAACTCTCTCGGATAAGACTTTGTAAATTCTTTAATTTCTTTATTCAAGTGATATTCGTCCCAAAAATGCTCATGCCTCTTAACATTAAATGATTTAGCAATTTCAGTAAATACATGTGGAGTATAACCCTTGCCACAGTCAGAATTGGTAACTAGTACAGTCTCATTTGTAATTTCATATTCATTTTCCAATAAATCCAACAATTCTCTACGAGCTGATCGATTATCCAATCGGATAAGCTCTTTTTATTTTCTAGCTCAAAACGATTCGGGCTAATCTGTTTTGATCCTGTATGAACTACAAAATGTGATAAATCCATATTCCTTTTTTCAGAACCATCTTCAGACGTTTTTACATATACACCGTCTCCCTCTATATAGATTGTATCTGCTTTAATTTTTTCAATCTTCTTCTCTTCTTTAAAAAATCGATAATCATCCTTTTCTTCCAGTAATTGATTGGCTAATTTAACAACCTTATTGACGGTATCTTTAGTGACAGTTACATTATAGACCATCTCAATTGTCTCTCCTACCTGACGATAAGGGAGTTTTGTAGCTAAAACCGCAGCCTGATACAATAGTTCCTGTGAATGACGTACATTCTTTTCCAAGCCTAACATTTCATCAACTGGTATTCTACATTCACCATTTTTATACCAACGTTTTCTAGAAAAGGTCACTTCTCCAAATGTAAAAGCTACGGTACGTTCAGACTGATTTTTACAACGATATCCTTTAGATCTCATACTAGAGCTTATCGACTCATCATACTGTGCAATATGCTGTAAAAAATTTTGTTTTGTCTTTTCTTGTTCCTGACTACTAAATCTCAATTCATCAAATTGTTTCATACAATTTTTCATTTCCCTTTCAATTCTTATGAAAATTGTATGATTTTTAAAACAAGTCTTCAAATTTATTTTTGTTCCAAGAATAAAATAGGCTGTTTCGTTAAATTAAAATCAGCGCCCTATTTCTTATTGAAAATATTAAAGTGATTTAATTGAGTATCAGAAATTCAACTGTTTCTATTTCAAGGTCAAAATAAAAGCCTGATACAAGAACCAGGCTCAGTACAGTTGTCAGAATCATCATCTCACAACTAATATAACAGATTTTATAATTGCAGTTATATTTATATTTGTAATTAGATTTATAAATATAACTGTTTTTTCCAGGGATGACTTTCTCCTCTTAGCTTAAACTGTTGCACCTTTTCTTAGAATTTATCTGACTTTTTTATGAAGTCCCCCTCTTTTTCATCATTGATAGCTCCTTCAAATCCTTTATTTTTAAGATAATTCATATAAAAAAGTTGCTCAGATCGGAAATAATCAAATAATAGCTGTCGGTTATCGTGAACCTGAAAGGCTTCAAGTGCTGAATAATAAGTTGCCTTATTAATATCATCTACAATAAAAGGGGTAAGCCCTTCTTTTAAGCATTGCTTATACAAAAGCAATCGACCTATTCGACCATTGCCATCTGCGAAAGGATGAATCCTTTCAAATTGTGCATGAAAGCTTGTTAAGTAATTCAAATCTTTTTGTTTTTTCAAATCATAGCCAATCAGTAAAGAAAACATCTCATCTTCAGTCTGTTCAACAGAAGCTGTCGCAATTTTTCCTACCTCATTTTGCAATACTTTATAACGCCCAACTGGAGCTATCGGGTTATGCTCAGAACTTGTTCCACTTTTTAGAATACGATGCAGTGTTTTAATATAGTCCTCTGTCAGTGGCTCGTTAACGGTATCTAAGATATAATCAAAACATTTAAAATGATTATTCATTTCTACCAAATCATCAATTTTGATTCCTTTTGCATCAATGTTTGCGATCGTCTTTGTCTCATAAATTAAACTAGTCTGCTCCTCTGTCAGACGACTTCCTTCAATTCGGTTAGAATTATAAGCAAAGCGTTTCTGTGTAATATCATAAATACCACCGTGTACTTTTCCTTCTCTCTCTGCTAAGAGCCTTGTAATTAAATCCATTATTTCTCCTTGTAGTAAGCAGTTGTAGTTATGGATATGTTTATAGTTATGGATATGTTTATAGTTATAAATATATCCATAACTATAGTTTCTCGATTAATTTATCAAGATAATCTGATGCAGACTTTGCACCAGCTGCTTTTGCAACTTGATCTAACTTTTTCCGATTACTTGGCTTCAAAGTAAACTGGAATTGCTTCTTACGTTCAAAACTTTCAAAGCTATCTATATCTGGAAGCTGTTCAGGTTGATGAGTTGCTTCAATAATCTGTGAAATTTCTTTTTCTTTCGGTGTAAATGCCATCATAATCTCCTTCTAATTATGTTTATAATCGTATTTGTGTTTATAAATATAATTATATTGTATCATAAATTCTTGAAAAAGTCTCCTCTAACTCTATAAAAAACTTTTTATGTTTTTGATAGAGCTCAGGGTTCTCCTCCATATCTGCAATGGAGACCTTATCAATCGTAGAATGATTGAATAGCTCTTTTGCTGGTACAATCCCTAGAAGGTTGTCTGTTCCCTTTTCTTTGGCTTCAAGTACAAGGGCTTCCAGTAATTCTCTTGATGATCCATAGTTTGGTCGAATCATATTTGCTAGAAAATATAACTCAGCAGTAATGTAGGACTCTCTGGTACGATAATCGATTACATCCTTCCTGAACGCTTCTAACCGAGTTGATAGATTGAATTTAGCATTATAACCAAACTCTGAAGGAGTCAAGGGACTAATAATAGCGTGACTGACCGCAACAGCATTTTTTGTAGCTGTCGCAAAGTCTGGTCTACAATCAATCAAGATATAGTCAAACTGACCCAACTTCTTCTTTTCGTAGTTATCTTCTAACCAAAGATAAAGGAGCATATTTTTCTTATCGCTGTTCTCTAAATCTCGCTCCACTGTATCCAACTGAACCGAACCTGGAATGAGACTAACATTTTCCTTGATGTGCTTAATATCCACATCGCCTCCTTTGAAAGCATTCGCAATTGTATTCTGACTTTCGTAAATATTGTAGCATTGAGTCAAATTACACTGATGGTCTAAATCTATAAAGAGAACCTTATGCCCTTTTCTAGCCAACCATTCTCCATAATTAAATGTCAAAGTTGTTTTTCCAACACCGCCTTTAATAGCAGCAAATGTGATAATCTTCATTCTATTTCTCCTTCTCTTTTTCTATACTTCTATTATACCATTATAATTATATTTGTAAATATGTGTATGTTTATATTTATAATTATTTCACAAAAAAGTTTCTCTTTCCTTTCGCTGTTCCACATTTTTCTCAATGTCTTGATGTAACTTATAATCTTTTGTAATTGTTTCTACTCGTTGATATAAAGCTTGGCGCTCAAAAGTCACCTCCTTAACAAGTTTATCGATTTCAGATTTTCGAGTGCTAGGATCTACTCTCAAGTCTTTCATAATAGCAATAGCTAGTTTCACTTCCTGAGGATCTCTTGATTCCAATGCAAGAAATGCAGACTGAATTTTATTAAGCTCACCCAAGCGTTGATCTAATTTATCAAGTAAGTTATCTACTTCTTCTAGTTCTTCTTCAAAACGATTTAACAATTCATCAAATTGCTGTCCTTCTGTCACTCCATGAGCGGATAGATAGTTATATTCACGAACAAGCTGATCCAAAGTTGAGATTTTAGGATTTTTTCGGATAATCATTTCTCCATTATCATACGACAACTGGGAAGCGACTGTTTCTCCCTTCATATACCGATTCTTATCAGCGTGTTCAGGATTAACAAAATAGTAGAAGTCATTTTTTCTGATAAAAATTTCATAAGAGCCATCTTCTGCTTTTTCAATCTGATGAGCTGGAATCAGAATAGTTCCCTTATTTCTAATCCCAAATTCCATTTCAAGATAGATTCCATTTTTCGTTTCTTCCATCACCTGCCATTCTTCAACTGTGATTCTCATTTCAAAATCATCTTCTCGTTCTGCCACCATCTTTTCATATTCAGATTTTATTTCATCAACAGATAAGGTTACCTCGTTAGCAACCACTTTCTCAGAAATTTTCTCTAAAGAATAATTTCCTTTTTTTGACAAAGTGCGATCCCTAACATTTCTGGTTTGATCTCGATCGGTCAGACGATATTTTATTTCCTTCCCTGAAGTATCAACAACAAGATCTAAAGCTTTGGCCTTAGATTTAAAATCTTCTAAGGAGCTTGAATGTTTTAAAAGGAAATCTAAACGAGATTTAATCTCATAGCGAAAAGAGTTTTTTTGTCGATAGGCATGATAGGTTTTTCGATTAGTCCATAATCGCTCTTTAAGAATTTTAGCTCCAGCTAAATCCGCATACTTGTTTGAAATATTGAATAAGCTTCTAGCAGTATTTTTCTGCCAACGAAATTTTTTTAAGGTAACAGAGTTAGTTGAATTGAAGATAATGTGATTATGAATGTGTCCCTTATCCATGTGAGTCGCTATGACAAATTCATGTTGTCCGCCAGTTAATTCTAAAATCGTTTTTCGACCAATCTCATGAATTTCTTGTGGAGTCAAATCATCTTCAGGAGAAAATGATTGGATGATATGATGAGCCAACACTCGATTCGGATTTTGAATATCCGATAGCTCTTTTGTTCCTGCTCGTTGAGCCGCATTCTTTTTGGTCAAAAGAAATTCTTCTGTAGCTGTACTAGCGTCTGTAATTCCATAAGTAGATACAAGTTGCTTGACTACTCGGCCATCTTTGACCACTGCTGGAAATTCCAGCTGTTCATCTTGTTCTAAAAAACTTGTTTTAGATGGATTCTCAATATAGCGTAAAGCATTATTTAAACTTTTTGTATCAGTCAGCTCGACCGTCTTTGCTTCATCCTCAATATATTTTGTAGACCGTCCTAAAGAAGCTACACCCTTAATCTGAAGAACCTTTGTTACAACCATCGCTCTTGTTCCTTTGTTTGATTTTCCTGTTTTTGGATAAATTGACTGACTGTATCTTTCAAATGTTTCTGCAATTCAAGAATCAGACTCAATTCATTTAGACTAGCCTGTTCATCTTCGTTTACCTTTTTTGCGACCTGATTTATATTGACCCCTATCCGATTTATTTCCTTACGTAGTTCTCTCAATTCTTCAAAATTTAAGATTTTGACCTCACCCATAATCAACATAATTCGGGCAAAGGCATTAAAATTTGTCATTCCAGATTCTGCAACCTTTGTTGAAATGAACCGTGCCTCTTCTTCCGTTAAACGAATTTTTTTCTGAATCATTCGTTTTCTTTTTTCTTTATTTTTCAAAAAATTTTCACCTCTATTCTGGCAATTTTGCTTGAGGGGCTCAGCCCCCTTTTCTTCTGGCAAGATTAGCACTTGGGTACCCAAATGCTGTTTTTAAAAAGGTCAAAGATGGTCAGCGTGCATACCTGACCATTCTTGACTTTTTAAATCTTTGGGGAAATCCCCAATCCCCTAATCCCTGCAAGCAGGAATCTTGTTCTATCACGAGGGAAAAGTTTGACTAAACTTTTAAGTCTTCCAGTAGAAATTCCATTGTATCAACCATCTCCGTTTTAAGAATTTCGTCTTTTAGTTGCTCAAATCGTTCATCACTCATTCCCTCAATTTCTTTAAGTGCAACGGGATACATTTCTACTTCTTCTAACTCATAGTTTGTTTTTACTCGCATATCTCTACGAAGAATATAGAGGCATTCTTTACGTGAAATGTGCTGGTTGACTTCATTCACTTTTGGCGAATCTGTAGTTTCATCTATAAAAAATATCTCCATTAAAAGATTAAAAGTTTCTTGTTTTAGATGTTCAATCATCTTCTGTTTCTCCTTTTTTGTTTTTCTTCCTACGGACTAATGCCTCCATTATTGAGGGCTGCTCAGGGACTTTTTTTCTTCCACCTGCTTTACAGCCTCCGCCTTTTGATTCCCCAACTGCTCAGATTTTTCTTTTGCCTGTTGGAGTTTATCAGCAAACTTATCTTTCGTCACAGTTTTATTTTTCACTAATTCTAACTTAGCATCCATCCGATCAATCAAACTTTTTGCTTCCTTCTGAACAACCTGCAGTTGTTCTACCATATCTTCAAAACCATTTTTATCTTTTGCCCAAATAGCCAAATATCCAAAACTGTAGCTACTCGTATCAAAACCAAAATGATTAGCTACGACATAAGCGACACTTTCAGCTTGTAATTCTTGCTTACGATATTGGTCGTCCCCATATTGGGCATTGGTTCCTCTATGTAAATCTGCATGAGCCATTTCATGAAAAATGGTTTTTAAAATCTGTTCTTGACCCTTTAAGCCTTTTGAAATAACAATTCGATTTTCATTTGGAGAATAATAACCATTTGTACTCTCTCTTTTAATTTCTTCAAAACTGATAGGAACCTGATTATCCATTGAAACAGCTTTGGCTGCTCGGTACAAATCTTCATAATCTTTAACATCTCCAGTCAATTCATTAATTGCTTTTGGCAATTCTTTTCCTTCTGTTTGAGATACATCAAAGACATTCCCTAACTTGAATCGAGTAACTGTGACTTCCTTCTCTTCCATTTCATTCTCAGATGGAGAAAAACTCAACTCATTTTGATTAGCAGAAATCTTAGTTTTCACTTGATACGGAACCCAGATTTTCAGAGCTTTTGAACCCTTTTTAACTGTTCTGTCAAAATCTGTTTTCCATTTATTGAAACTAGCAACTTGGGAAACATTAGGATTTTGCATCTTCAACAAATGAATATTGTTGAGTGAGTAGTTGTGAAACTTACTCATCGTATCCAAGAACGATTTAAACTGTTCTGAATCTAAATAGTTCTTCATTCCCTCTTTCAAGTGTTTAGCTAAAGCTTTTGTATCTTTATTTGCGACTAACTGGGAAATGGTTTGTTCTGAACTTTTAGCAGCAATTGCATCGGTTATAATAGCTCCAGTTTCCGCTTCAACATCTGTCCTTCTTTCTCTATCTTCCTGTTTTTTATGAAGGTTAGAAGCACCGTTGTATGGATCTGTTCCTTGCAACATCTCATCAGAATTGGAAATACCATCACCATCCAAATCACGATCCCTCTCATCTTTTCGGTTATACTGATAAATTTTTTCGTATGGATTATCTGGTGTATTTTGCGAATCTTTGACTTGTAATTTTTCAAGTTCTTCTCGAACATTGGCAATAGTTTGTTCAACTTTTTCTGATAAATCATTCACTTCTTTTTGCCATTTTTCTACAAGAACTACTTGTTCCATTGGAGAATCCTTAACTCCCAACTTCTCAAACCAAGCAGATAGATTTTCGACCTCAACACTATCCATTCCATCAAAAGAAATAAATCCTAGACGACTATCATGACTACTATCTGTAAATCCAATTGGACTATTTTCCAAATCTCCAAACGGGAGTTGGGATAGAAGTTGATCTGCATAAAGAGCATCTTCCAAAGCGTAACTGAACTGAGAAATATCTAACTCACTCGCCAATCTCTCCAGATGATACTGATTGAATAATGCCCCATCTATCTTCATCAACTCTGGATGCTCTCGCATTTCTCGTGTACCAAGTCTTTCTTTGTGAGCGATTGGGTTAATCTCATCCCCAATATCGTAACGAATGCCATCCTGAATCAGTTCACCATCAGGGCTGTACAAGGCAAATTGAACCTTTGTAAAAGGGGTATAGGAAGCACCTTCTACCTGGTTCATTCGATTACTTACACTCGCATGATGTTTATCGTAATAGATATTATTCTGCTTATATAGCTCTGTTGCAAAAGACTGATAATCAACCAGCCCTATTTCGCTAAAAGGTAAAATTGGCCCATCTTTATGCTTTTCTGCCCATTGAAGTCGGACATTGTAGGTCGTCTTTTCTTTTGAGAGTTCTTCATACTGCTTATTTTTTAAGACAGATAACATTTTCTCGCCACCATCTTGAACATATTCCTCATTAATTGAGAGTTGCTCAATGTGTCCATCTCTTTCTCTGTAAACACCGAGGATAATCTTTTCATCCAACGATTTAACATTAGTTGCAAGCTCTCCCTTGAGTTTCATAAGAGAGGCTGGAATTTTTTCGTTCCCAATATCTTTAAACAGTAGTAAGAAATCTTCATCTTTTGCTTTAATAGCTTCACTCATATTGAGATTGTGTAGCTTTTCAACACTACTCAAATCATCTAAAACAAAAGATTGTGGATCTAAAATATCTCGCAACATGGGAAGAACCTGCAATTTATCCTTAATTGAATTACTAACCAATATACCGTCAAAATGCCCCTGACCATTTGCAATATCATCTAGGAAATTTTCCGCTCCCTTTCCCTCTTCATAAGGTCTAATCCCTGAAAGATGGATAAAGTTATCCTTTTGAAAAGTCACCTGAAGCACATTTTCCTCTCCATGATCCGCATAAATAAAGCTAATCTTACTGTTAGCTACTTCATTTAAATACCAGAACGCTGTACTTTGTATAGACGGCGCATATTGATTTAATCGTCTTAAATCCGCTGGTGTAATCGGATGATAATTCGCTATTCTCCGTTGCACTTTATCATAATTTGTGCTAAACTGTAAGTAAGGATAGGATGATGTCGGGTGACTGGTAACAGTTTGCTCAAAGGTACTTGTTTCAAGTACAGGTAAGGTACTGCCTTCAGCTTTAGGCTGTAAAGAACCCGTGCCACCACTGGTCCTGTCATTCATTTGCTCCTGAGAACTTTCAGGAGCTTTTTCTTTACTCTGATTTTCTTCCTGCGCTTTATAAGTATCTCCAACAGGATCGGAAGGTTTTTCGTAGGTCACTGTTTTATCTGCATCAATGACCATCTGTTTTTTAGGTTCTACCGAGAAGCTAATATTATGCCAGTTCTGCTTCAGCCATTCCGCATCTTCTGGAGATAAATGACTAGTATCTACGTTCAATACAGAACTTTGATCATCTTCTAGTACTACTTCATCTTGCTTTTTTTGTTTGGACAGTAACTTATTTACTAAATCTTCTTCATGTTCACTGCTATTCTCATGCAATTTCGACATACTATCTTTTCTCCCTCTTTCTTGATTAATGATTGTTTGATATTTTTGACGGACTTCCTCCTTTGTCAGCTGGACATCTGACACAAAGGCTTTTACATCCTGTGTAGTTAGCTCTTGCGCTTTTCCAAGAGCTAGTTTTTTCTCAAAAAAGCCCTGGTAATACCAAGACTTTTCATCTACTGTATAAACATGTGCTAACTCTTTAGGAGTGTTATTCCCTCCCTTCAGAAAGTCATTCCAATCTTCCTTCTCCTGGTATCTCTGAACGATAGGCGGAATCGCAATCTGTACTGGAATCCCCTTTTCCTGCAGACTAGTTATAAATTTATAGCCAGCCATATCATTATCTACAGCCAAGGTAATCATATCTTGATTCTGACCATCTTTAAAATAGTTCGTTGTTCTAGCGACTACTTCTAGAGCTTTCCCAGTATTCTGATTAACTTGATAGGATTTATCATTTATCTCTGCATACAATTCCATAAACCGTCTACTAATGATTCCTTCTTTTACTCCATCCATAGCTACTAAGCGGACATCCTGAAGCCTATCTTTATGAAGCTCATAGTAGCTCATTAGATCGATTGGAGCTTCCGCAAATACTAAACGTTTAGGATTCCCAATATCAATTGAAAAACCTAGTTGTCCGTCTGAATTTCTCATAATTTGTTTTAAACGCCCACGTTCAGGATAGTGCTCTCGATTCTCTACTATTCCCTGAAGACTCGCTCCAGCTAAAAAGCCTGTGTTGTCTTTATATTTAAAGACAATCACAGGCTCAAAATAGTCTCCTTTTTTTCGGATTGCTTCCGCTATACTGCCTTGGCTAATAAAGAAGTTAATCGTATCATCTGAAAGGCCTCTCTGTGCCTTCAAATAGCGTCTAGAGGCGCTGAAATCCTGACGCTCATATCTTTCCAAGTGATAACTAAAAGGCTCTTTTGAGGCCGTCTGAGCTTCTACATCTACTGCCTTAAATTCTCCAGTTTCTAAAAAATTCATCGCCTCCTTGTAAGAAACACCTCGTATGGTTTGAACTAACTGAATAACATCTCCAAATTCAGTTCTTGAGTTCCAGTAAAATTCATTTTTCTTTGTATCTATTACAAAGGAATCATGTTCTACCCAGTTATAGCTATAGCTACCCGTACGCTTTAACTCCATACCTAGTTGCTCTGCAACAGAAATAATAGATAATCTTTTGGCTTCTTCTTTGCTTAACACCATTTGTTATCCCCCTACAATGAAAATTCTGGCTCTTCTTTTTCTGCTACTATATCTTGTGTCTGTTCTTTCTCAAGTTCTTCCGCTTCTACAAAACGTTTTAAATCAGGAATATGAAGCTGAGCTTGTTTTAGCTTATCATGAACTAACAAGTTCTCATCTATATGATAGACCGCTTCCTGATGACCATTAAATCCTTTATCTAAATCAATATCATCAAAGCGGATAACAGCCAACTCTGTCAAACTTCCCTTATACCAAGCTCCAATCTCACTTTCAAGATAGAATCGAACGGATTCTCTATCTTCCGTCTTTGTATCCCGTAAATAAGCTAGTTCCCAGCTTTCTCCTTGAGAATAACCAACGACCTCTTGAATGATTAACTCCTGATTATTAGTGTCTAAAATCTGGTTAATATCTCCTAAACGTGGTACTAGAATTTCCTGAGCTAATGAAACGGCTTCTGTACGATAGTTGAAAAACTCATATTGTTCCCTATCTTCTACATAGTTCCTAACAAAGTCTGAATAATGAGGGAAATGTTCCTGAAAACTAGCTGAAATCATTCCATAGATATAGGCTTGTTTTACTGTTTCAAACTGGGCTATTTGATAATATGAGGGGTCAAGCTTGCCCTCTTGATTCAATAGTTCCTTGATATTTTCTGGAAGTTGAATCGGTTCTGAATCTGGCCAAGTTTTCTTAGAATAGTTGATTACTTCTTCGTAAAGAATGGTATCGATCTCTGGATTCTCCATTTCAAGCAAAGTATCTACAATTTGAGCATATTCTGAAAGATTGGAACGATAATCAGTAATCAAGCCATCTTTACTAACCTCCCACTCCTCAACCTGAGCATTTTCTGGAGTTCGTAGTAACAATACCTCCTCAGCTTCCGGATCAACTCCAATGACCTGATCGCCATTGGGTAGCTGATCCATCTCCAATTCCCGAATCCTAGCATCTAATTGATGATTGACCTGAAGCAAGTCTTGCTTCAAGTGAAATAATTCTTCTGCATTGGCCTTTAATTCCTCAAAGTACTCTCTGGAGATTTTTACTGGTTGAACCAATACATCTTTCTCACGTTGCTCTCGAGGGTAAGAAAACAAGTAGGGAGCAACTTCTTTGAAGTCCTGGTAATTCATCCATTTTATAGATTCTGTAACAATCATATTCTGGACATCGATGACATCTGTATGAGGAGTAATCCATCCAGATAAAGCCAACTCTTTTACTGCTTCAGATAGGGGGTAAGAAGGGATATGTTCTAAAATCCCCTCAAAATAACCAATCCCTCGAGCAGTTTCTTCCTCAACTTCACGCTTCATTCGTTTAAATTGTTTTTGTGGTAGTGTATTCATTCTATTTCATTTCCTTTCTTTCCTAACTTACTTTGAGAGGAACTTCCTCAACTTCCTTAATCTCAATATGAATAACATTTTCTTCCCCAACCTGGTCTTTCCACTCATCAATATCACTCAGATAGCGCTTGTATCGATACCAATTGTCATCGTTTGGGCCATTGCTTAGGAGATTGGCTCTTGGATGCGTATCCAGGTTAAATTTTTGATCTCGAAAGACATTTTGTTTGGATAGGAAGAGTAGGGCTTCTGTTGTTCCAATCGTGGCCACCTCATGCGGTGTCAACAGTTCTCGACCAATTTTAGAGTTCTGCTTAGAACTGCTGGCATTTCTTCCTCTGCTCTCACTATAATTCTGATCATTCAAAGTTTGCTTACCTGATCGCTCAGATAGGTACTTAAGCGTGTCTAAGTCATTGGAACCTAAATAAAGAATAGCACCACAGTTATTGATAATCGTCTTCGTATTTTCTTTACCATACAGCACTTCAATCTGACTTTGAGATTGTACCATCATCTTGATAGAAATCTCTCGAGAACGAATAACTGAGATAATTGGTGGTAAATTAGGAATCTTCCCAATCTGACCAAACTCATCCGCCCACACCTGTAGATGTAATAGGTCTTCCTTAGTCTTTGTTGGATGCTCGCCTAAAATAACTGCATCTGCAGTTTTTATTAGCACATCAAAAATGGTACTAAAAAGAAGGGCAGATAAGAACTGATAAGCTGGATCCACTTCTGGAATATGAATAAAAACTGCTGTTTTCTCAATATTCCATTTTTCAATTTCGAGTGTATCCTTTTCAATAATCTTTCTTAGTTGCTCATGATCAAATACTGAAAAGGTTGTCGCAAAGATAGCATAAACAGAAGCCCGTGTTTGGCCATCAAAGTTTTTATTGAATAGATCCCACTGCCTACTAGCATAATTCCCTGGGCTCCTTCTTTCCAGATCTTCAAACATCAATTCAACAGGACTCTCCGCTTCTGGATGATTCCGTCTCAGTTCTCGAATCATATCTGTAACCTGCCCTAAATTAGGCAGATAGTGATCGAGCTTACCATCAAAATAAAGATAGCCAATTAGAGAACGCATCAGGAGTTTATTGGCTGCTGGCCAAAAAGGATCTCCCTCATGACCATTTCTGTTGAGAGACTCTGTAATAGCCTCTGCCACTCGGTCTATATCCATTTCATTATGAATATATCTAAAAACATTGAAGCCATCTGAATTCAAGAAAGTGATTAAATCAAAAATCTTCATCTTATAGCCTTTTTCTACAAGTGATTTCCCTGTTTCATGAATCAAAATCCCTTTAGTATCTGTAGTTACAAAACTAGAGTTAGCTTGTAATATATTTGGTTTTACAGCACTACGTGTCTTTGAATCCCCTGTACCTCCATACACCAGAATATTTTTATTAATCTGATTTTCAAAGCTCAAGCGGTTATTAAATAGTCCCATCTGACTGTTCTGGGTAAAAATCATATTCTTTTCAGGTTCTTCGTCTCGGAATCTCATCAACTCTTCTCTTGTCGCAAAACGAGCTGATCCATGTTCCTCCCCATACCTGTACGTACCTGTATCCGATACTCTCAAATACAGCAAAAAAGCAATCAAAAATCCGCCCATACCAATTAATAAAGAAACTGGAGTAAATTGAAAATCAAACCAAGATTTATCGCTTAGATGGTCGCTCATCCAATTAAGCTTTCCAAGTCCAAATACATCTGTTACTGAATCGGTTTCTGGTGCTAACAGCCATAGTTTAAAGAACCAATGAAAGAGGTAGAATAGACCAATTCCTAACAACAAATACGGTCTAAGTCTCCGTTTCTTCTTTTCTGTAATCACTTCATTTTTCCTCCAATCTGTGGTTCGATATTTTCTGGAAGAACAAACTCCTTCGTATGAATGTTTACCTGAAGCGAGTTAATTTTCTCTTGTTCAACTGCTTTGAAATGTTGCAATTTCTCCTCAAAAGAAGTCGTTTTCCTATTTTTTAGGTTTCGCTCATTGAATCCTTTAGGATCTCTTGTGATGCCTTCTAAGACATCCTTAAAGGCTTGTTCGACAACTCCTTTATCTTTTGCATTGAAAGCAAGAGTTGTCTTACCGTCAGGGTGTGTATAAAAAGAAAAGCCAATCCCGTATTGGCCCAGTTCTTTTCGAACTGCCTCGAGATTGACTTCATTATGTAGTAATTGCTGGACTTCTTTAGCATCTGCTGTTGCCATGAATTTATTCCAGTCTGTATCACCAGTAAAGACTACATTCTTCCCTCTGGCTTGATAAATTTCAACTGCTTTAGAGCTCACCAAGAAGAGTCCTTTTAAGATTACTTCTCCTGTCACAAGAGTTGCCCGTCCTAATTGGGCTACCACTTGTTCTTGTTCCATTTTAGCTCACCTCTTCAATTTTGAAATAAAGATCTTTCAATTGAGTAGCTTGAGAATCTTTCGCAAAAATCTGTTGTTTCAACTCATCGATCCTATTTTGGCACTGATCAATTTCCTCATTGGCTTCATTGATAAAATCTTCGTTGGATTTGATTTTATTTTTAATAGATTGCTTATAAGTAACCGTCTGAGCCTCAAAGCTATCAATAACCTCTGAAGGCACATTTACTGTAGTCGCATGAGAAAGAGAGAAGGAAGATTCAGCCTTTTGATCAGGAATCGTTTTATTCTCTTGCTGACTAAATGTAGCAACAACTGGTGCTACTTCTTCTGTAGCTGCATCTTGTAAAGGTTCTACTTGTTCTTCCTCATTTTCATCTAATCTACTGAAATAATCCGTAGTCCATTCACTAGAAGAATAGGTAATTTTATCTTCCAAAGGCACTTCCTCTCTAACCTCATCTTGAGGTTTCTGAGAAACTAGCTCAGCAATTCTTTGACGAGCTAAATTCGCCTCTTTCTTTACCGTTAGATCTTCTAGTTCAGGAGCTGGTTCTGGTTGGGGTTGAGGTTCTGGTGTACCTAGTGAAGAGTTCTTTTCTTTATGTTTTTCTAAAAAATGAAGCAAACCTTTCTTTTTCTTTCCAGCACTCATACCAAAATTTTCCAACAACTGATCAATGATGCCAACAAAAGGTATTTCAAGACTTTCTTCTTGTAGGATTTCACCTTCAGAATTGAGAGAATAAAGTCGATAGATTCCATTTATTTTATTACTCTTCATTCGTTCATTGATGATTTCTAGCCTTGATAACAAGTCATCTCGGTACTCAAATGTTTCCTCTTGATTAGTCAGTTGATTGATAATTTTATACATGGTTCACTCCTTGGTTACTTGATTGTGCTGGAAGGATTAGTTCCTTCATTTCCTGATAGGATAAGCCACTTTCTTCTGATAGAGCAACAAAAAGCTGTGCTTCCAAATCTTTTTCTTGATTTATGTAATTCTTGATTTTTTGATCTGCTTCTTCTTTTTGTCGTTGCGCTTTTTTCTTATCTTTCCTCACTTTCTCAAGCTTACCTTCAAGTTGTTCTATTTTTTTATTCATTCCGTTCTCCTTATTGATTACTACTAGTTGCGGTTGTTGGTTCAGAAGATGTATGTGTTGCCGTTGATGTAGAGGAAACTGGAGTCGAGCTTGAACTGCTAGTATCTGCGTAGGTTCCTACACTTTGCCCTCTCGCTTCAGTCAATACGATAGGCTCTATTTTATTGATCAATAGTTTCCCTGCTTTTTCTACATAGGTCAACCGAATTGTAGCCTTAGTGCTACCAGTAAGCCCCTTAGAAGCTCTATTATCTTTCTCTGTTAGAGTGGTACTAGTATATTGAACCTGAGCTAAAGCAATTTTATGTTGTTTATCAATGTATATAGATCCTGATTCAAAAGCTTGGTCAACCACATACCCCTTATAGGTCTGATTAACTGGTTTCTGTTCTTCTTGAATAGTTTCCTGATACATGGAATCTGTCATAAAAGGCTTATAGCGTGGTCGATTCTCTTCTAAATCCTTCTTCGTATAGTAAGCAATCAAAAAATCTTCAACCTGTTGCTCAGAAAGAGAAAGTTGTTCCTGCTGTTTCTCTTCTTTATCTTGCTTCACCTCTTCCTGTCTTTGACTAGTCTGTCTCAAATTCTGTTGTACTTGAGCAATAGAATAGCCCAGGATAATACATAAAACGGCAATGAATCCCACAAAGAGTCCCTTTACCATTTTTATTAACTTTTGATTATACATTCTTTTCCTTTCTTATTTAGGGGTAACAAAATAGATACCTGATTGTGGTTTCAAAGTACGCCAACTCGACACATATAAACCACCAAAGTTCATTTCTGAAACCAAGAAACTACCATCGCTATTAACGTACTCACAAAAAGCAACGTGACCATAGATTGGCGATGCCCCAGCTACACCATTCATGAATACAGCTGCAGAACCTGGTTTAGGAGTCGTTGAAATGTCATATCCTTGCGCTTGGCCACTATCAACCCACTGATTGGCATTTCCTAGATAGGGATGAATGCCAACTCCAATTTGAGCAAAGCGATTATAAACATACCAGGTACAATTCCCTAATTCATAAGCGTTACCTGAATAGCCTTGTCCTTCTAAAAGTGCTTTATCCGTAGGAAGTCCATAAGGTAGCTTATCTTTATATTCTGCTGGAACTTGCTTGCTAGAAACACCTGTTGAACCTCCTCCTTTATTTTTTAAGAAATTTAGCCATTGACGAGCTGCATTTTGTCGTTCTAGAAGCTTATTACCTGGTACTCCCAACCAAGCGTTCAAGAAGTCCTCCGTAAGAGCTTCTACGGATCCAGTAGATGTTACAATTCTTCTGAATGCTGCACGTCTAGTTGGATCATCTTCCTCCAGAAGAAATTTTGTTTGGACTTCCGCAGACCAAATATCTCCATTCACAGATTTTGCAAAATTCCACAACGCAAGAGCACGAGGGCCAGTAAATTGACCAATCCCAATCCCGATATAGTGCAAACCGTTGACTAGATAACCTCTTTCATTTAAAGGCAAGGTAGGGTACATAGCTTGAAAGGCTCCCCAATTACCAACTAGATTTTCTGCAGTTGGTTCTTTAGCAACTTTATCAAACTGATTATTGGTTAGAAAGTCTGTTTCATAGCGTTTAAAGGTGATGGAACTCTCAATATCAAATCCTCCCAAAACGGCTGCGATTCCTTCATCTGTTGCTTCTGGTATATTTTTTTTGATTGCATCCGCAAAAGCTCTTGCACGTCTTCCTTTATCTCCAGATGTTTCAATATTACTGACAACAGACGTTGCTTGGGTATATTCTACACGCTGGAAGTAAAAACCAACATTAACATAAGTCCAGCTCTTCTTGATGTTCCCATCTTTATCTTTCTTGTTTGATCGATCAGGTTCTAGCTTTTGATAATAAACGGTTTGATTTCCTTCAGGTGCTACCTTTCCAATAATATCTCCAGCTTTGACGTGATCGCCTGTTTTATAGCGAATCGTATCTACGTTCTTATACAGAAACTTGGAATCCTGATCACTAATTTCTATGTCACTCCCCTTAACTTCAACTTTCCCATCTAAAACAGCTAACAGAGACTGACCTCCTGAAGCCTGCAAAACAGAGCCATTAAAAACTTCCGTTTTCGTTTTATATCCAAAACGTTCAATAATCTGAAGGGGAGCTTCTGATTCAGGCTGATCTTCTGTATAAAATGGATTATCTAGTTCTTGAAGCAACATATATTTTCCGCTATCTCTAGCAATTTCTAAGAGTTCTTTATACTCCTCTAACTCGTCCTTATCAAGCTTATAGAGATTATTTTTAGTATAAAGCTCTTCCATCGTTTTAAGATTGTCTTTATCCCCATTCAAATTCTTCCATAAGGTGTCTAAGTAAAGTTTCCCACGATTCTGTTGTGAAAAATATTTATTCCCGTCTATACGAAGCTTATCTGAAATATCATCATATTTATAATTCAAGTACAAAAGTGGATCGTCAATTTTTGTCCAATAATCTACCTTGTCATTCGATTTTTCACGATCCAATTTTGAAAGATACAACCAGGTATCATTCAAATCAAATTCATCTTGACGGGTAATTCCTGAACTACCTATACCAAGTATAGCCAGAAACAAAAGCAGACCAAAAGCAATCAGATAAGCCTTTAAGCTAAATGGATTTTTGATAATAACTTTAAGCGGTTTAGAACCTACACGGTAAAACTTCCTCGCTTTCTTAGCCGCTTTCCCTGTTTTAGAAGCAGCCAAGCGTTTCTTATAATCCTGAATACGACGAGAGAGTTTTCCTTCCCAAGAAAATTCTCTTGGAGTTCGAGTGAAGCCTCTACCCTTAGCCTTATTGTAGACTCTATTTCCAAGGCTATAGCTCGATTTAACCATTCCTTGACCAAGTTTACCACTATATTTCCCAATCGTTTTGATTCGTTTCCCTTGAATCTGAATATCCTGATACCGATATTTGGCTCGTGCTATATCTGATAGTGTATCATCCTGATGCGCTGCAGAACTAGCTTGTTGACTCGCAGAACGTTCTAAAGCCTGTTTAGTAGCACGGAGCAACTTCTTCTTGCGTGAACCACCATTAGCCTCTTGAGCGACTTTAAAAGTTCTTTTAGAAGTTTTTTTCTCCAGTTTCGCCTTATCTAATTCCTGCTTAAGGAATGTCTGTTTTTTATTGTTTCTATCTAATTCCTGCTTAAAGAAGACCTGCTTTTTATTGTTCCTATCTAATTCCTGCTTAAGGAAGAACTGCTTTTTATTGTTTCTATCTAATTCCTGCTTAAGGAAGAACTGCTTTTTATTGTTTCTATCTAATTCCTGCTTAAGGAAGACCTGCTTTTTAATTTCCTCTGGACGAAGTGCCTTTCCTTCTTTTCCAAGATTTCTTCCTTGTTTCTGGATATTCTTGTACTCTTTTTGGATTCTCTTATACTCTTTTTGTATTTTCTTGAGCTTGTTCTTAGAAGCTCGAAATTGGCTTCGACTCTTCTTTACCAACTGACGTTTAGAGTTGGTCTGAGATTGTAACTTCGTAAGTTGTTTTGCGCTATCTTGTTGAACCGTTCGGTAATTCTTACGAACTTTTTCTAGCTTTCGATCTAACCTATGACCGATTGTTTTTGGTCTGCCTTTCTCCTGATCCATAGTAAGACTCCTAAGCGTCTGTTGCGACTAAGTTATACAACTTAGTATTCTTTGGTATTGGATTTTCAAATGGCACCACAACTGGCCCAGCTACGATTAAGCCAGTACCTTTAGCTTTTGGCCGTGCTAAGTAGCGAATCTGTTTATCAGTCAGATTGACAATCTCTTTTAGGATAGCCAAATCTTGAGGTTTTTGTTTGAGTAAAATCATAAACTCACTATTTGAGAGCAATTTCCGACCTTCTTCAACAGCAGCTAGCGTTTCTACGTTCTGGGTGATTCCTGTTGGAATCGCACCATATTTCCGAATCCGTGAATACAACGTAGTAAAGAAGTCTGCTTGAGCCTTATTTTTAAATAGAATCTGCATCTCATCAAAGTAAACCCATGTAGTACATTTCCCTTGATTCTCTACAATTTGATTCCAGATATAATCCTGAATAACCATTAAAGCAAACGGCTTCAACTTATGAGACAACTTCTTCAGATTAAAGATAACAAAGCGATGATTGAGATCCACGTTGGTATTGTGAGCAAAAATGTCCTGAGAACCAGTTGTATAGGTTTCTACCGCTAAAGCTAAGTCTTGTGCTTCGGGTTCAGGTTGTTCTTTCAAGACCTGGTGCCACTCTTTTAAAGTTGGAGTATAATGATCTGTTAAATAGCGTTCATAAGTCACACCTGTCACTCGGTCAATAATCCCAATCTGTGCATCTGTCACCTCTGACAGAATCGATTCAAACAATCCCATCAACAAGTTTGCTTTATCCCCTATTGGATCGTCATCCTCATCATCCAAACGATCCAGATCTGGTAGATCCAAAAGATTGATATGTGTTTTAGAACCAATCGAAATATCCACCATCTGAGCACCGAAAGCACGGCCAATATCAGAATATTCATCTTCGGGATCCACGATGATAACTCGGTCTTCTGGATATTTCAGTAAAGTTGGAATAACTTCTCCACCCTTTATTGTTGTAGATTTACCAGATCCTGAAGAACCTAACACAACTCCTGAACCCGTGTTCAAATCACGTTTTCGATCTAGTGTAATGATATTGTTTGATAACTGATTTTGACCATAGTAGCGAGCGAGTGAGCTTTCAGACTTTAAGTCCACGTTGGTAAAAGGAACTTGCGTAGCAATATTAGCTGTCGTCATCTTTCTCATAAAATTCTTCTTCACATTCAAAAAGCACTCACCGATAGGTAGAATCGTATTCAAAGCCTCTTCTTGATAATAATAAAGATCTTCAAACTCTACCCCTAATTTACGGCCAGCACGCTTAATCTTCTGCTCATTACGTTGTAGTTCCTCTTGACTCTCTGCCTTAAAATACACTGCAATCAAACCAGAGAAGATTTTCTGATCATACTCAGTAATCTCGTCTCGCCACTTCTTGGTAGCTTCTGAGATTTCTTGGTCACGACCAGCAACCACCGCATCATCAAAGATACCAGATTGAGCCGCCTTGCGTTTAGAACGAAGTTTCCCAATTTCAGCATCTGTTTCTGCATCGTCAATCTTCTCTAAGATTTCAACATTCTCATAAGGTTCTGCATGGATAGTAATAGCTAGTTCAAATCCTAGTGTTGTTAAATCCCGAATGAGACGATCAGACATCCAGTTTGGATAGCGGTGCGCATAAAGTACCTTGACCCAACTATCATCTATAATCATGCGTTTTTCTTGAAATTCAATCCTGTTTGGCGCAATAAATGATTTAGTAGGTAAACCTGTCAAAGCAATTTCTTTATAATCAAAATTGACATATGGATTACCTCGTAGTAGCTCAGAAAAGACTTTTAGGCGATCCAAACCATTCATATCCCTAAATGTAATATCAGCCTCCTGGAACTGATTCCCTAGGGAAACTCCAATATCTTGCAGGATCAACTGAGCCTGCTTTCGGTCATCCGCATTCGTTGAAATGGTCACATACTTATGTACCTCGAAGTTGTTAGCATGTGTTGTAAATCGCTCCTTGATCATCTCATTTAGCTCCTCACGATAGTCATCATAGCCATCGTTTGTTTCTTCAAATAAGATATTCTGCAAGGAGTTATCCGATACTCGACGATTAATGACTAGGAGCTGGTAGTTACTACCCTCATCCAGTGAATTAAGAGCATCCATTGTTGTATCGATGATGCTCTCTTTTTCATCTTGTTGAGCTGTCGAGTAAGAAGCATCTCCCAACATAAAGCTACGAGAATACTTCTCACGAGCAATGTGCATCAATCCATCTTCATGTAGATATGTGTAATTGATCGTGTTTTGCGTCGTAGGTTTCATCTGACGACGCAAGCGCTCAATTCTTTTCTTTTCTGCGTTTTCTAGTTTTTCTCTTTTGCTTTTGAATAAACTCATCTTTCGTATACATTCCTACCTTTCCAAATTCTGTCTCATAGGTTCGTTGTTGGATTCGGAAAAAGAAATTGGTTTTTTCTTTAATCCGCATTCGCTTGGTCATTCCCGTACCGTACATTCCTCCAGGAACGACAAATAGAGCGTCCCAAAGATAGATGTACCAATCAGGTAGACCAAAGAAGTAAATAGCAATTGTCCCTGAGACAGCTATTAGCAAACATACGTAGAGAACAATCATTCTACCTGTTAATCCAAATAAAATCGGTCTGTCCTCTGTTTCAAATTCTCTTAAAAATTCTGATCCAATTTTTTTCAATTAGTTTCCTCTCATACAAAATCACATCGATTAATTCTAATTTTTCTACACATAGATTACACTCCTAAAAGCTGCTTAGCTTTTCGACTAGATCCAACCATTACAAAGATATAGATAACCCCCTTGGCAATTGAAGCAAAGGCCGTTCCCCAAGTACCATTGTCTGCAGTCGTAACCTTGAGGATATCTGCTGCAACAATCGAATCGTATACAACAGAAACAATAATTAGGATGACACCAATAAGGGCAGAGGCTGCAAAGTATTTTAGGAAGTTAATCGTAACAGAGCGCAACGAATCCATCATAAAGAAGGCTACTAACAATGGAGCTAGGGCTTTAAGCATATACAAATCCAAGTAACGTAAGAAAACAATAATCCCTAGAATAATGTTAGAAACTTTACCAACAATAAAGCCAACAAATCCAATAATTTGTTTTTCAAACCAACCTTTTCCACCAGAGATGTTTGAATCAATGGTCGTTTTAACAGTAGGTGTTACATGAGCAATTACCTTTACAATAATATTAAGTAATTCCAGAATGGCATCACAAATTTGGGATGAAGCAGAGATCATAATGAAAGCAAATAAATATTTCATTAAAGCCTCTAACCAAATCTTCTGTGTTAATGCTCCCCCTCTCGACTTGACCATTTGTGACCACGATGCCATTTCAAACCAGAAAAAAAGACCTAAAAGGATATACCCAATAGGTCTGACTGCATCAGCCATTATATTTACAGCTTGGTTTGTCGCAGAGCTGTAACTAGAAAGAGAACTAGTTAGCTCTCTAATATCTAAATTCATAGGCTACTCCTAAAATTTTAGCTGAGACAGTGATGCAACGACTGCGGCCGCAATCCCTGCAGAAGCAACAGCCAAGAATGCACCATTAATCATAGAATCAGACCCATCATCTTGTCTTTGCTTATCTTTATTCTTTCTTCCTTGAATATAATCAACCGCACCATTCCAGATCCAGATAAGACCTGTGATTGTTCCAACTACACCTAGACCAGTAATAATTTTTGTAATGATTTCCATTTTGTTTTACCTCTTTTAATTTCATTTTTTCTTTAATAAAAAGCACTGCAGAGATTTCTACAGTGCCAAACACAATACTATTTTTATAATTCATCAAATTCTTCACGATAAATCGTCCGAACAGTAGCTACTAGAAGAGTAAGTACTATCATAATGGTAGCTTCAATATGTGGATATGGGAAAAAACTAACTGCCCCTTTGGGAGCTTCAAACACTTGACCAGAAGTCATCCATGATTCAGTGGACCACCCCATAATATTAGGATAGTACCATCCAAGAATAGCTGATAAAAATTTTTCACTGGATTCTTTAAAAAAATAGTGTACACAACCTAACAACGCAATTAACACAAGTGTCAGACATATCTTTCCTATAATCCAGAATAAAAACATACCGACAGCTGATTTCACAACATTAATACACCAAAGAACGATATAAAAGGGAGCTGTAAAAATCCTAATGATAGCCACCCATAACCAGGAAAAATCACTTCCAAATTTCATAACTCTACTCCTGCACGATTTACCGTAATTATAGCATAAATCGACAACCTTAACAATATTTTTATATTGTTTTTACATTATATTTTACTACTTTTTATTTAATTTCCTATAGATTATTACAGAGATTCCTAATACTATTCCAATCATTCCTGTCAAAGTCAAGAAATTGGATAAACTAGTTCCCGTATTAGGTAATACTTTTTCAGCTTGGGTTCCTACTTCGATAATTTCATTTACAGGATCTACTTTTTCAAGACTCGGTTTGTTTTCTTTTACCTCTCCAGTATCTGGATTAAGATAATAAGTTGTCGTAATTGTTTCTCTACCTTTGACACCGGCTTGAATAATTTTTTCTTCACCTTTCTTTAAATCTTTATTTTCTCGTTTTTCAGTTTTAAATTCTGTTTCCATAATTTCAACTTTGGGCTTAGTCCCTACTGAAATAACTTCGTCTATCGGTTCAGTTTTTTCAACCTTTGGTTCATTTGCGGTTACTTCTCCTGTTTCAGAATTAAAACTATAGGTAATCGTGGTTGTTTCATGACCTTTGCTACCTTTTGTAACAACTGTCTTCTTACCTGCTTCTGACTCTTTGTCTTCAACATATTTTGTTTTATAATCCAAATCTTTAGTTGTGACAACAGGCTTTGTTCCCACAGAAACCACTTCGTCTACAGATTCAGTTTTTTCAACCTTTGGTTCATTGGCGGTCACTTCTCCTGTTTCAGAATTAAAGCTATGAGTAACAGTGCTTGTTTCATGACCTTTGCTACCTTTTGTAACAACTGTCTTCTTACCTGCTTCTGAATCTTTGTCTTCAACATATTTTGTTTTGTAATCTAGTTCCTTAGTCGCAACAGCTGATTTGCTTCCTCTAGCCACTACTTTATCAACAGCTTCTTTAAGGACTTCCTCTTTTATAGATGGTTCATCTTTCGTTCGAACTCCTTTTTGAGTTACATAGGTTTTAGTAGTTCTTTTAACTCCTAGAACACCTTCAGTTACAATTTTTTCTTGTCCAAACTCTAACTCAGGATCCTCTGTATAAACAGTCTTAAAAGCTATATCAGACTCTGCAACATCTACATCTTGCCCTTTTGTACCTTTTGCAATTACTTTATCCACGGCTTTTTTAAGGATTTTTTCTGTGGTAACTGGTTCCCCTACACGTTTACCTGATTGAGTAACATAAGTCTTTGTTATTTCTTTTTGACCTACAGCACCTTCAGTTACAACTTTGGTCTGTCCAATTTCTAACTCAGGATCCTCTGTATAAGTTGTGTTAAAAGGGATGTCTTCTGTTTTCACCTCAACGTCTGATCCTTTAGTTCCTCTAAGAACAATGCGATCAACTTTAGGTTTTGTAATAGTAGTTGAAATAACCTTACCATCTTTTAGAGAAACCAATTGTGAACCTTCACTACCAGCTTGCTTTTCTTTCTCTTGACCAGCAGCCAGCGATGGATCCTCTTCATATTTGGTTTCAAAAGCAATTTTTTCAGGTCTAAGAGTATTGATTTTTTCATCTACTTTTTTACCATCTACTGTTACAGAACTGCGAATACTACGTTCTACAGACGGTGTACCAGTAAAGGTATAATTAACAGTATAAGAACCATTATCCAAATCACCTGACCAAGAAACGGTATTATTGGTGATAGTTAGAGGAGTTTTTTGACCATTAGGAAAAACTAATTCTGCTGATGTTAATGTCAAATCTGCTTCAGGGCTAATAGAGACTGTTCCTTTTTGTTTCACAGAAACTCTCTCTTCTTTGATTTCCTCAACAGCTGTTTTAGCAAACTGATCATTAATTGCTTTTTGTCTCTCTAATTCGGTTCTAGATGCATTAGATATAAAAATATTATTATGACCTGCTGCTTCCATGGATGTAACAGATCGACTCCTATCATTTGCATTATAGGTAACGGTATAGAATGTTTTAGCATGATTTTTTGCCCAGGTCGCATATTGAATATCTATTGTTTCTGAACCCACCCATCCATCAGTAAACTGAATTGTTGAAACATACGAGTTCTTTTTTCCGTTATACTCATTATATATTTCCGAAAAACCCTTTCCAAAACTATCAGCATTTACATTAAAGCCATTCTTTTTAAAAGAATCTTTCAACGAATATATGGAAGGGTTTTCTTCTAATAAACGAAGAAGAACTGTCTTATCCATAGGCTTTCCAAATGCAATTTCATCCTTTTTAGCTTTATAAGAATCTGCATAGTTCATATCGTAACTAAACAACCAAATTTGATCTTCATCAGACATTGTTGAGACCAATGACTTCAAATCTGAAAGCATTTTAGTGAAATTAACTTCATTCGAAACTGAAAAATCTAACACAACCAATAAATCCATCGGCTTTATCTTCTTCTCTGTAGTTCGATTGATTTCTTCTCTAGACTTCGCCGTAAAAGTTAGAGTATTACCATTTACGTTACTATTCTCTTGTGCATAAACCTTTGTGGTTTCTACAAACGGTGTAACAACTTCAACTAAATTCGCAAATCCTAGAACTGTTAGCCCTAAGATTACGCTACAACGCTGTTTCCATTTTCTCATAAATTTTTAACCTATTCTTCCTTCTTTTTTCTCATAGATAAAGCTAAAGCGATTGTTCCCATAGCCATTCCAAGAAGAGCTAAATTGTTGGAACTACTCATACCAGTATTAGGTAATTCCACTTTTGAAACTTCTTCTTTTGGTTCCTCGTGTTTCGGTTCTTCTTTCTTTGGTTGTTCTGGTTTCACTTCTTCTGGAGTATGAGTCACAACCGTATTAGATACAACTTCCACACCATTAACCGTATGACGATATGTATTTTCTACTGTTCCTGCTTGAATACGTGTCATTTGTAGATATACTTCTGCTTGAAACTCTGATGTTTCTAAAATCGACTTCAAGAAAGTATTATCAAAGCTAATATCTACTTTTCCTTTGTCTTTGTCTACTACCTGACTAGTATACTTAGTTAATTCATCACCAGCTTTAAATTTTTGGCCATCACTTGTTTCAAAATCTACAGTCGCAAACACTTGATAAATACCTTGATACTCATCATGTGTTTCATCATAATCATCGCTGAACTTATACTCAAACAACTGCTCCGAACGATTCTTTGGTATCAGAGAACCAACTAATTTATAATTAAATGTTTGATTCAACTTAAGCTCTTTTCCATCTAAACTTTCTTTACTTAAATGGTCAATCACCACGTCTTTCTTAGGTTCAATCTTCGGAACATTATTGACTACAGTTTCAGTTACATAAGCCATACCAAAATCAATTTGATAAGCTGTATTCTCATACTTACCACCTGTTTGACCCAATTCCTTCTTAACAGTCATTGGATTGGTAATGGTTAGAACTTCTCCAGCTTGCACGTAGGTCTTGTAGAACTCCTCTGGATTCTCCGCCTCGAATACTTGAATCGCTCCTTTCGGAGTGAAATTACTAGACTTCAGGGCTTCTTGGACACTTGTTGGTACCTTATCCAGACTC
>NZ_KQ970263.1:263545-358423 GCF_001579045.1 Streptococcus mitis
GTTTACAACTGTATCAGTTTGATAACCGTTACCAAAATCAACTTGGTAAGCCGTATTTTCAAATGATTTACCTGTATTTCGTAGGTCTTCCTTTGTCACCATTGGATCAATAATTGTAACCGATTTTCCTAATTTAATATACTGGTTAAAATAGGCTTCTGGATCATCCACTAAAAATACTTGGAAAGCTCCCTTAGGCTTAATTTCAGAACTAGCAAGAAAAGCTTTTACCTTATCATTATCAACGGCATCTATAGAATCATACTGATACACTGAGATACCCGCAACTTCTTGTCCTTCGCTGTCAATATAACGAATATCCGATTTATTAATCGTAACAGCTTCTTCTGGGTAATCATCAATTGCTCCGAATCCTTTTAAAATAGTAGATGAATCTGCCTTCATCCCCTTATATTGATCATAATCCAAGGTAATATGGTAGTAGTTTGTCGAACCAGCTAGAACTGGTTTACCATCAATGATAACTTTATCCTTATTATGATTGTGTTTGATTGGCTGAATTAAGTTGTTATTTGGATTATCAGGGTCATTCGGTTTACCAGGTGTTGAAACCTGAACAATATTTGAATAACTTTCGTACTTATTGTTAATCTTTAATTGGAAGTTATTCTTGTAGGTTGCTCCATCATTTGTAACTTTTCCTACTAGAATTGGAGCTGGAACCAGCACTTCTTTACTCAAATCCTGATTTAACCTAGATTTCAAACTTTCTAAGCCTTTCACCCGAACAACATGGCTCGATTCGTCATAAGTTAATTCAAAATCTGAGCTAATTTTTTTGGAAGCTTCAACATCTAACACAAAACCTGAAGGCAAGGCATCCACAATTTCAAAGTCTGTAATAACTTCACGATTAGCTGGAAGAGGCTTAGTTGTTAATTCCCACTGTACCGTTGAAAGTTTAGGTACATAGCTTTTATCAATAGACTCGCCAGAAGAATTTTTTACAAACTTTTCTAGGTCAGGCATTGCCTGTAAGCGTGCATATCTAGCCCTTACTGTTGGAGGAGATACTAAAGAGGGCAGCTCTTTTTCCTTTGGCTCCTCAGGCTTAGGTGGGAGTACCTCTTCAGTTTTTCTAGTTGGAGAACTTGGTGGGGTAGTTTCCTTCTCATATGTTGGCTCAAATGGTTTTGTTAAGAAAGGTATCTTTTTCAACTCTGCACCGTCTCCCAGAATTGTGAAGACAACGTTTTGAGCATTTCCACTCGCATTCTCTGTATCCCATTCAGCGGGAGTTCTTCCCTCTGTCGAACCAGGAGATGATGTGTGAAGGTACGTTAAACTAGAACCATACCCCACTGAAGCAAAGGAACCCTTAGGAATATCCGAAGTATCATTAACTCCATTTTCTACTCCCTTCATAACGCGACCATCAAAATCCAAACCTGAACCACTTGGATTAATAACCATTCCACGACCAGACGAGCCATAACTCAAATTTGAACCTTGACCCCAATCTACATCGGTAATAACTGTTCCAATTAAGAGGGAAACAGGAGTTGTCGTACCTTCAATATAAAAATCAAAAATCAACTCTAAACGTGTATGATTATTATATACAAAATAAAGACTACCACCATCTCCACTCTTGAGGTAGATATCTGGATCTGTCACAGGAACACCATTTCGAACTTCTCCCTGATAGTCTCCTAAATCCGAAACCATGACTTTTGCCATGATCTTTCTACCATCTGTCAACGTTCCAATGTTATGAATATAAAATGTATCTCCAAATGTTGGAGATTTAATTACATCATAAGTTCCCGTACTATCCTTACTAACTCGAGTTCCTGTGCCTCCTGTTACATAGGTATCTGCATGATAACCTAAAAAACCACGCATACTCTCTACTGGTAGATTATCATCTGGTACTACTGTAAAATCATTATAATAGTCTAAACTTCCCCTACCAGCTGAATTATATCCTCCATAAACTTTGAAACCTGTTTCAGATCCAAATAAAGGCTTGCTTGTTTGAATTGCATCTCGCTCAGCTTTAATAGTTGCTAGTTTCTTTGTATAGTCTGTCAAAGAGCTCTCATAAGCTACTCTCTTAGCTTCATTTCGTTTTCGGATTTCTGCATTCTCTTGATTAATACGATCTGTTTCTGCCTGATTCTCTCGTTGATTTTTTTCATTTTCTGCACGAATAGCAGCATTCTTCTGATTAATTCGATTCACTTCATCCTGATAAGAAGCTAAATCCTTTTGATATTGTTCCTTCTTCGCAGTATTTTCATCTTGGATTTTCTTTCGGTTCGTTTGATTTTGTCTTTGATCTTCACGATATTTTTCAGTAGCTTTCTCAATTCTATCTGCTTGTGTGCGATAATCACTTTCGACTTCCTTTTGCTTTTTTTCCAACTCAGAGGCTGTACTTTCGGTTCCTTTATCTACTACAGAATCAAATTCTACCTTCAATCCAGCTTCTTGTGCCTTATGAATAGTTTCATCTAAACTGGAATGAGAAATAGAAACTTCTAACGTTCCTGTTTTTTCTTCACTCTTTCCTTGATTTTCAGTAGAAATACTGCTTGGACTCGTCTGGGCATAAGGCGCATTTGTAGCCTTATTTTCAGTTCGTTCATCTGCCATAAATGGGCTTATCATGCTTAAAGCTGCTAAACCTAATATCACTCCACAAGTTCCATAAATTTTTGATTTCCGAATAGATCCATATGCTTTTGTTTCTCTTGCTTTGTGCATTCTATCTCCTTATCTAAAATATTAATCAATATAAAATCTCAAATGTTGGCTCTCGAGGTCTCTTATAATATAAAATCATCTCTTTCCTTTCCAAAAGAAAAAAGCCAGTTTTCACTGACTTTTCTATACAATATTGTAATGAATTTTAAGAAATCCACTTACCAGAATAATCTAAACGATAACCACCAATCGTCTCATTTTGTGCCATCTTACCATCTGCTTTCAAATAATACCAAGCACTTCCGTCTTTGAACCATTGACCTCTCAGATAGCTTCCATCTGATTTGAGATAGTACCAAGCTTTATAGCTGGAATCGTATTGCCACTCACTTTGCGCCATTTTTCCATCTGACTTAAGGTAATAGCTTCCTTGCCAGCTATCTTGTGCATAGCTTCCATCTGACTTGAGATAGTACCAAGCTTTATAGCTGGAATCGTATTGCCACTCACTTTGTGCCATTTTTCCATCTGACTTAAGGTAGTAGCTTCCTTGCCAACTATTTTGTGCATAGCTTCCATCTGATTTGAGATAGTACCAAGCTTTATAGTTTGTATCATAAACCCATTCATTACGTGCCATCACACCATTTGATTTGAGATAATAGTTTCCCTTCCAACTATTAACAAGAGCTTTCCCTGCATGATCAAAATAATACCAATAACTTCCCTCTTGTTTCCATTGGTCATGCCAATCAGATGTGTTCTCAATCGATTTAATAGGTTCTGCTTTCTTAGAATTATTGTCTTCTACAGTACTTTTACCCGTCTGGTTCTCCAGCTTACTTTTTAAATCTTGATAAATTTTCTCTTTATTTTTGTAATCAATTTCTAATTTTTTTACAGCCTGATAACGATTTGAAGATCTTGGATCCGTTACTGAAGCTGTACTAAAATTAGATTTCGTTGCTCGATTAATATTTTCCTGAGAAATAGTGATGAAATGAGCAGAGTTTACTGATGAAAGACTAGAAAACGATAATCCAAAATAATCTTTACTTGATGGATTCCCCCAGTTCAATCCTGCAATTGCTTGAGCATGCCCCCATTCAGTATCGTTTAACATAAATTCAACCATACCAGTATAGATAGCTTCCTTTAGCTGAGATTTGGTAGCTTCTCTTAATGCTACAGGTCTAAAGAACAAATTCTCATACAGTTGACCTCCTCTTTTTTCAGATTCAGCATCTGAGGTAGGTAAGCCATAGGTTTTTGCAACTCGGTTGATACCTTCGGCATTGTGACCTGATACACCTAATGTGCTTAATTTAGATAATCCCCAATCATCTTTTACATACTCCTTTGCCACCTTATCCGCAAAATCAATTGCCGAACTAGAAACACTGACTCTAGGTGTCCCAATCTGAGAATGAATTTGGTTAATTAAATCTTGGGCAAAAAATGACAACTCCTGACGAACAGCTAGTGGTAGATTGTTGACATCCAGACGTTCTCCCTCATCAGCAACATCTTTATGGAAACTATTTTGATTCTTTAATCTCAAACTTTCTGACTGCAAGATAGATTTCGCTCTATCACGTTCAGTCTGGCTAATATTAAAATCAGAAAAAGCCGTCTTCAAAGCCTTTATATACTTATCGCTCAGTGTAATCGTATTGCTAGGTGAAGATGATAAAGCATTTTCATAGATACTTTTAGCTTGTTCATATTCTCTCTTAGCTTTAATCAATTCACTTTTTAAACTCTCTACTTGACTACTCGTTGTACTATTCGCATACACAGGTTGACTATTTCCTAGCCCAAGCAACGTTACGCTGGCAGTTGTTGCCAAGATAGTTGTTCTCAATTTCATAATCTTATCTCCTTTTTGTTTAAAAACGTTCTTAAAATATTTATTTTATACTTTTATTTTACCATTTTTAGAGGTTTTTCTCAATTTTTTCTTGATTTTCATTCATCTATCCGCTTAATCAAAGATAGGATGTTTAAAACATATCAAATCTCCTCTCCTTGATGAAACAGATAGATGAGGCTCTATCTGTTTAATGCTTCGTTGGACGATGATATCCTTTACCAGTCAGCAGTAAACGATTGGTATTTCCTTGTTTAATGCGTCTAGCCACTAAAACATCACCTCGTTTGATGGTGCGAATCTCTTTATAAATTTTTGAATATTCTACAATCATCCAAACTGTTTCTAGTTTACCTGCTAGATATCCTTTTTTAGGTACCAAACCATATCTGCTGGTTAATTTGATTTCATCGCCATTATCAAGTCTTGCGGTTGCATTCCCTTGATTTCCTAAGCGTCTAAGGTCAGCTAAAGTGACCTCTGTAACTAATTTTGATTGATTCATCTTGTCTCCTCCTTACTGAATCAAGGCTGATTTACAGCCATGCCGAGGTATGACGTACATACCTGCTGTATTTTTTACACACGGTTTTAAGTCTAGAAACCGCAAACTCCTTCAGCTTAGGCTTTGCCTGCTTTTACGTGGTGGAACAGCACTAGATATCCTTTTCTAGCCTACACACCGCCCTTGTTCTTCTTTTTATGCTTAGTTCCGCTAATCAGGACAGTGGGGGTATTCAATTTTCAAAGGTCAAAAGTAGTTTTATGACTTGCTCAGGTCAAAAAAGCTAGATTTAGTCTCATGTCATCTATAGCTTAGTTACTCAGATACCTATACTCTGCTTCTCTATGAGCTTGCATCTTGGCCTCGCTCTTACGTTCGCCAATCAAATTTTCAATAGATTGAATCAAGTAAGCAAAAGGACTATCACATTCAGGAATCCGTTCGATACAGTGAAGAACCTCACTACTTGTTATCCATCCTGTCTGAATGTATTGGCCAACAATCATCTTTTGGCGGTGAGTCATATTATAATGCTGGTACCACGGTAAATGATCTCGGTAGCTATCTGCAATTTCCTGCAAGAGAGAATAGACTTGAGGTTTGATAAATTTCTTCCCACTTGTTTTTTGAGAAGGAGTGTCACAAGTTCCAGCAGTCTGATCCAATTCCTTAGAATTGGAAGCAGGCTTTCTAGAACTATGTCTAGTACTATTATTCTCAGTATGACTCTTCTCAGTTTTAATAGGGTTAAAATTTTTTACCTCCGGAGGTAAAGATTTTTGACTTCCAGAATTTATTGATTTGATAGGCTTTTCTAAAACAGAGTTTTCATCTTTCAAAATAGAAGATTCTTCTTCACTGCCTGGACGTTCAATTTCAAATAAGACACAACCTTTGTAATCTAAAGTTTTTACATGGTGGTAGACTACAGTTCCTTTGTCACGTCCTTTTTCTACGACTTCAGCATCATAGTGTTCATATTCTTGTAATTCAGCATTCACATTTTGAAGATACAAACGATTCGGACGATTCTTCCCTTGTTTCACTTCACGAAGCAATCCAAGCTCTTTCAATTCTTTCTTGATTTTCAATACAGTTGGCTTACTGCGATCTAAAATTTCCATTAAGTCCTCAACCGTATAGACAAGAAATACTGAACCATTCTCATCAACATAAGTCAGTTCACCGTTTCTGTAAGAATGAATACTCAACATACATCGATCATAGAGTACTCCATAAGCAATCTTGCCATCATTTGATAATTTCTTGGCATAGAGACTCGTCATCTTGATTTTCCCAGTAGGTTTCCCTTCAGCAGAAAATTTCTTCTTAACATTTACCATGAAAATTTGTGGGATTTGATAGAAGGTCTGTGTTGCTACTTGATTTACTGTAATATCAGCCATGTTATCACACCCCCATCATCACAGTACCATTTCCCATAGAGAACAGAACTCCCTCTTTCTCTAATTCTTCAACAGCCTTAACAGCACGTTTTTTACTCATTCCTGTTTTTCTCATCACTTCGTTAACAGCTGCTTTTTTTGAAAATTGCACAAACATTTCTTTAGTCATTCTACTATCTCCTTTATCTGTCTCACTAATTTAAGTTCCTTTGAAAAGCAACTTGGACATTCAGATAGACCAAGCTGAAAATCCAAATGGTCAAATAAAAAGTTACATCGCTCACACTGCACTGTGCTTCTAAGTATTGTTTCACCTAACCAATCTCTTTCTACAACATCTAATACATCTCCACATTCAGGACAATGAATAGGCTTGAAAATATCATCTTCTTCCCATTTTTCCTCATAATCACAATCAAAACAAACGATTGTTTCCAACCACATGGATTAACTCCCTTCCAATGTTCCTTCTAATTCGCCTATCTTGAACTTAAATTCCTTGATTTTCTTTCTCACAAGATCACGTTCTGCACTCATTAGTTGTACCTCACTTTTTTTGTAAGGTTTTCTTAAGACTTCTAGTCTTGCCTCATATAGCTCCAGTGAACGCTTATAATAATTCAACATTTCTCTTTCTAGTCTTGTCATGCTATCTCGGCCTCTCTCGTTTCAAACAGAAGCAAGTAACTCAGGAGTAAATTCCATCGTCGTCTACAGGGCTTCATCATAAGTCAGTTGGCTGGTTTGTCCCCATTCCCCATGTTCCATCTCTAGCTCTTATGAAATACGGATAAGTGCCAAGCTTAATTCTAAGATATAATTCATGAATAACATCATCTTTTATGACTTTCCAGAAAATACTAGCGAGCTTATAATAATCGTTTCCAAGCCAAACTCTAGCAAGGTCATTGTCTGGAGATACTTTTTCATCAGAATTTCCTTCAGAAATACAATCAACCATATTTTCATTCTTATCAAGATCTATTACATCGAAAATTTCTAGCGAATCAATATCCATAACAATTTCAATATTATCTGACATTTTTTCTCCTTAATTTTTGGCAACGAAAAAGAGAACGAATTTCCTCGTTCTCTACATATATTTATATATTTCTTGAATTTCTCAAAACTCTAGACACTTACCATTCTCAGCTTCGCAAGCTTTAACCGCTTTATAACAAGACTTTCAAGTTTAAGAGAAAATTAGGGATTCTATCAATTTCATAGAAATTTTGATTTAGTAAACGAAGAGACAATCTTATATGTCACTTCTCATTTAATACGCCACTACTAGACAAGCAAAATCATTATTACAGTAGTTCTAATCCTTCAATTAACAGTCACTTACATTCAAAGTGAGGTTGAAGTAGCCGAAGTAACAGCAAACCTATTTCTTAGTCATATTCGCTAAAAAGATCCCCGCCAATTCCCCGACCAAAATCCGAAAATACCGAAAATTATCGGAAAATGATTTTTAGAATAGTCCCCAAAAACCTGAAATAGAGCCAAAAAACTCCACCTGATTGGGTGGAGTTAAGGGAGATTATTATGAAAAAGAAAAGTTTAGGATTTTATTAAATAAAGTTAGGAGGTCTTTATTTAATAACTATATGATACAAGACGAAGCTTAAAACTAGCTTAACTTTTCTCAAATTTTACTATTTTGCAAAAAAATTCTATCACTATCACCTATCCAAGAAAAAAAGCCACCTGATTGGGTGACTTTATTAGGAGATTATGATGAAAAAAGTTTTAGGATTTCATTAAATAAAGTTAGGAGGTCTTTATTTAATGACTATATGATACTAGACCATCCTTAAACTTTGCTTAAGAAAAAACAAGTTTTGTTATTTTTCTCGATTCGTCCAAGTCATCCCTATACAATTATAGGTGGATAAGATTTCAAAGCCCATAGAACGATAGAAGCCCAAGGTTCTTTCTGTCTGTTCTGTCACCAGCTGGACTTGATAGGCATCTTTGTAATCTTTTAAAGCCTCTTTCATCAAGGAGCTACCAATCCCTTGGCGCTGATAGCTAGGCAAAACAATCAAATCCTGTACAAAAACTGATGAAAAACCATCTCCAACCAAACGAATCAAGCCCACTACAGAATCACCATCAAGTGCCAGATAAATTACTAATGAATGAGACAAGGCCTGCTCCAGCATCTGAGGTTGATGGGTATAATTTGTCCAACCGACAGCCTGATAGAGATGCAAAACATCCTCTAGCTTGACAATTTCTGGCTTTTTAATAGTAATCATCTCAACACCTATTAAAGCTCTCTCAAGCTCTTGTACTGCCGTCCATTTTTGTCAAAATTTTCAGGACGCAACCATGTTTCCAAACGAGCTTTGACTTTGGGCCAGTCCTTATCGATCATAGACATCCAATCCGTATCTCTGGTGCGCCCCTTATAAACGACTGCCTGACGGAAGGTTCCCTCGTAGATAAAGCCCAAACGTTCTGCTGCTTTTCTAGAAGGTAGATTTAGTGCATCACATTTCCACTCATAACGGCGATAGTTGAGCTCTTCAAAGACATAACGGGCTAATAAAAACTGGGCTTCTGTCCCCATTCTTGTGTGCTTGAGAGTCGGAGAAAAGGTCACTGCTCCAACTTCAATGACGCGATTGGCTTGGTCAATGCGCATAAGCGAAAAAGTACCCAGAGCTTTACCAGTTGATTTATCGATAATCGCGTAGTAAAAGCGATCCTTTCGCTCAATCATCTGCTTCAAAGCTACCATTAACTCTTCTAGATTAGCCACAGGTGGTTGAAAAAGGTAAGTCCACATCTCACGAGGACTATCTGGGCCATAAACAGCTAATAAATCCTCTGCATGCTTTTCCACCGATAGAGCTTCTATAATCGTATATCGCCCTTCTAAGAAATCAATAGAAGGCAGTGCACCAGGTGTATAACCTTCCATTGACTCACCAATCATCTGACCATATTCATTTACTGGCATCTTTCTTCTCCTTGTTTTACGCTGAAAATAGTATATCACAAATTGTTCTCTTTGGAAACTAGCACTGGCTTAAAACTTCATTCTCAACACTATATTAGTGACCCGCTTTCTTTCTTTTATCCTCCAAGGCTTGATTAATTCGTTGGGTGAGTTTGTGAGTCCGCCAAATTTGATACAGCCATATCAATCCATAAATTAACAAGAAAAAGAACCAAAGCAAAGGGCTCCACAAGGCTGCACCCCAGCCAAAAATTAGAGAGGTCAATACTAAAATAGTAGCTGTCACTAATAAATGAACTCCAACACGCATACTAAAAGCAAGAAACTCTAGCTTTTCAAGTATTAAAGTCAATACCCCCATAATTCCACCCATTAAAAACAGAGCTAGAATATTTTTTGCCATTGGTGCAGGATAGGTAATGCTTGGATAACACTGAGCTAATAACATCATACTCAAATAAAAGAAGGAAGCCGTACGCATTCCCGATACAAAATAATCAATTAATCGTTTCATGATTTTCTCCTATAAACCTAGATAATTCATTAAGGACTTAACGTATTTCCGACTCACACTAGATTTGATGCCCCGAGTCATTTTAGCCATCATGTTCCCTGAAAAGCTATCCGATAATGACTCTAAATGGTCAATATTTATAATTGAATGGCGTGATATCTGTATAAAATTACGTCGGTTAATCCTATTCTGAAAGTTTGTCAATGTTTCCTTAGTTTTATAAATCCCATCTACCGTATAAATGGTCAACAAGTTCTTATCGATATCTGCTAGAATAAGATCCTCAATTTTCACCATAACCAGATGATCATCCGTTCGAATAGGAATGACCACCTGATTGCTCGTTGAAAATTGTTCTAAATACTCCATGACTTCCCTTGCTTGGTCAGTTAACTGAGCTGCCTGAATTACAATATGTGGGTCCTTTTCTGAAAACTCTGGCTTCATTTCAAAACGAATCTTCATTTTCTCTCCAATATACTTTTATTTTCTCTTGCTAAATACTTTAACAAATAAAAGCCAAAGAAGAATAGCGACGAGACTGACAATAACCACTATAAAGTATGTCTCTTCCTTTGTCAATAGTTCTTGCCAGTTGATTTGGATTCCCATTTTTTCTTGAAATTCCTTTAACAATCTGCTATTTCCTGTAAAAGCGGTTTCTAAGTGCTCTTTCATTAAAATTTGTCGATAAAGAGAAGCAATATAAGTTGCAGGGGTACACTTCATGATAATCTGTGCAAAATCAGGTAAAACTCCAATGGGGACATAAGTTCCTACTAAAAATCCAGAAGCAGTTCCCACTATAGTTGCCAGTTTGCCAAGACTATCTACAGATTGAAAACGATAAATCAAGAGAATATTTATCAAACTTGAAAGCAGACTACTTAACAACATAATCAAAGCAATTTCCGGTAAATGACTGATAACTGGACTTTCTTTAAAATAAAGCCCCATAACAGCAAACATAAACACCTGCATGAGAAAAGAGATCGCAATACTACTGATTAGATAGGACACCTGTAAACCCCAGCTACCTAAATCTGTCAAGAAGAGATCTTGATCCACTTGATTTTCACGATCCTGTACCATTTGTGTAAGAGCCGTAAAACTGGTTGTAATCCCAGTCACAGCTAAGGTCCCACCCATCAGCCAGTTATTTAAAAGATTCGTATTATCAGGGAGTTGAGACCAAGCATCCGTCAAGTTCTTCTGCAAAAAAATGATATAAAGGAGGAAGGAAATCAATGCCCCCAATAATGAGAAAAATACTCCTGAACGATTACGAAAATATAAGATAAAATTCCGTTTCAATAAAGCTAACATTAGCGAACCTCTCTTCCTGTAAGTGCAATAAAGGCATCATCCATGGTACCTGGACGAAACTCAAAAGAATCAATTTCTTCTCGAACTTTTGCCAAATATTCAATAGCTTCCTGTGACGTCCTTGGATAAAAAAGATATTCCAACTCATTTTCTTCCTTTACTGTCATTCCAGTCTGTAGCAACTTTTCTAAATCCTTCATTTCTTTAAAACGAATTTTTAGGATATTAGATGCATACTGACTTTTAATAGCCGTCGCAGAACCTTGCGCAATCACTTTCCCATGATCAACGATATAAATCTGATCCGCTTCATCCGCTTCATCCAGATAATGAGTCGTTAAGATAATAGTCATCCCTTCATCCTTTTGTAGTCGAGACAGTAAATCCCAAATAACTTTTCGAGTCTGAATATCTAGACCTGTCGTTGGTTCATCTAAGAAAAGAATATCTGGCTGTGAAAGAAGAGCACGCGCAATATCAACCCTACGTTTTTGCCCACCTGACAAAGTCCCATATAGTTGCTTCTGGAAAGCAGTCAAACCCAGTTGATGGATCAAATCATCCACACGACTTGCTACAATCTCCTTATACTGTTGAGCACGAATCGTAAGATTTTCCCTAACCGTCAACATCTCATCCAGTACACTAGCTTGAAAAACAACTCCGATTTTCGTATTTGGCGCATATCGAATCTGATCTTGTGTCGGCTTTTTCAAACCGATTAACATGGAAATGGTGGTTGATTTCCCTGCACCATTAGGACCCAAAATAGCATTAAAACTCCCTTTTTCAAACTCTAACTGAATATCGTCAACAGCCATATAATCGCCGTACCGTTTAGTCAAATGTTTAGCTTGTAAAATCATATTTATTTCCTCCTCTTTATCTAACCAGTTTAACAAAAAGTATGAAAGAAAAATCGACTTTTGAGATAAGTGGTTAAAATGAGAGGTTAAGTGGTGAGATGATTAGGGTTAAGTTAAAGTAGAGAAGACTACAGCCATTTTTCTCCTACCGAATTGCTAAATGAAGCTTAAAAACACTTACAAGAACACATTATATTTTTAAATATGCGCTATAAAAGAGATGTTTTACCGCATCTAGCCGAAAAATTCAAGAATCGGTAGTATTATTCTCGCCAAATCAAACAATAAAAAATTAACTAGAAATCATGACACACAATCCCTTCTATCAAAATGAAATTGCTGAATATGATATGATTGAATTGGAGGCAAGTAAGTATTGCCCTAAATTTGAAACTTCCATTAGCCAAATTTTTAACGACAAGTAAATCCATTAGGAAATAATGTATGAAAAGAATTTTCAATACAAGCAAAAAACAGCTCTTTTTATCCGAGAAGAGCTGTTCTATTTTATGAAAGAGAAAGTCACTAGTAACTCTTGTACTTCTCTCTACGTTTTTACTGTTTGAGTTCAAATTTCTCTTGTTTGAACAATTGCTTTTGTAGACTGGACTACCAACTAGAACTGTGTTTTTATCTTAGTTGAGACTATTATAGTACGGTTCAGCACTATCTACAAATTTTTCAGATGTGTATCAAAAAAATTTATCGTAGCAAACCATGAGTCTACACTTTCTTTCATTAACAAGCACCAATCTTTTCGATAACGATGATTTGGTTGATAAGCAATCGTCAACATATGCCCTGTTTCATGGTATTTTTTAAACAAAATAGATTCCCCTTTATAATGTGAAATAATACCATCTATCGCAGATGACGCATTCCATATTTCATCAACATCGCTTCCTAGTAATAATAAAGGAGAGTCAATTTTACTCACATCAATCTGAGCCCTACTATCTTCAGGAATATGTTTTCCAAAAAACTTGTTTAACAAATAATTTCCTAACTGAAATTTTTGATACGGAAGTTCTTTTTGCAAATATGTCCAAGAAGATGAATGAGAGTTGAGTTTTCCCTTTATTCCCTCAAATATTACATTTGAGGGGGAATTGAGTACCAAACATTGCACATCTTCCAAAATACTTTGTCCAGCCAGAACTAGCTCTGCTCCTTTAGAGCGACCATATATTCCTATTTTTGTATTATCAACTTGAGGATGATGATATAGAAAATCTTTCGCCTCCTCCAGACATTCTATCGGAATTCGTTCTAAATTTAGGGGTAATCCCTCTAAACCAAAATAAGCTATCGCAAGACAAATATAGCCTCTAGAAGATAAAAGTTGGGCAATGTTCTGAGCTTTTTCAATTCTTCCCTCACTACCACTAACAATAATCACGGCCGGCGCCTTTCTTAACTTTTCATCATAAAATAATCGACCTTGAAAATGCTTATCATAGATATCTTGATACCTTATTCCCAGATTCATATAACGCCTTACAAAACTTTGCTCCGCAACCACATCTTTCCCCAGCCTGATTTTAATTTCAACACCAAAACAATCTCGCAATGGAATTCTATCAAGAGAACTAGGTAATCTCCTTTTCCTATTCTTTAACGGCTTCGCATTAAAGAATAAGCCCATTTCTGAAACGCCTTTATAAGATCCTGAAATAGATGCTGTCTGAGAGGTATCAATCATACCGTCCTGATCAGATAAAAAAATGGCAGTTGATTTCCATATAACATCATGATCTAAAAGCAAGGGAGCATTTATACAGTAATAATCAGACAGGTACATTTCTACACAATACATTGCCCTTGGTTCTAAACCATTAATAGCAATATAAAAAGATTCATCCGCTAAATCTGTTTGTGAAATCAGTTCTATGTTTACAGTCATGTCTTCTCCTTTTTGTTAATTTACTTAACAATTATATTTGAAATTTACCGTGACTTTTACCACGGTAATTCTCCCCACACCTTTTCAATATCATCCATCAATTTCACAACTGTTTTAAGTTCCACCTCGCTATAGTTGTTTAAAACTGAAAAGATTGATTTTTCAATATATTCTTGTTGCTCCTTATGGATTTTAAAAATTTCGATGCCTTTTTCAGATAATCTCAAATATTTATTTTTCCCATTATTCGGATCAAAATCAAAAACAACTAAATTTTTTTGAATCAATCTCCTAACACTTTGAGTTATTGCACTTCTTGAAAGTTCTAATAATTCAGATAATTTTACTAGATTTAAGGGTTGATTTTTCCCAATCACAACAATCAAATGTACCTCATTCAAAGTAATGGATTTGTCAACACCACTTTTATGTTGATTTTTTTTTAACTGATCAAACGCTAAAATAAATCTATTGAAACGATTATTAAATGTAATAAATTCTTTTTTATCCATAATCTCTCTTTTCTTTGTTAATTATATTAACAAAATAGAAACTTCCTGTCAAATAAAAAATCCCCCAGATTCTACTCTGAAGGATTCCTATCTTATTTCACAACAATGTTAACCAATTTATTCGGTACCGCAATCACTTTCACGATGTCCTTACCGTCAATTTCTGCTTTGACTTTTTCATCAGCGAGAGCAATTTCTTGCAATTCTTCGCGTGATAGGTCTTTAGCGACCATGAGTTTGGCACGGACTTTACCTTTGATTTGGACGACGATTTCGATTTCGTCTTCAACTAATTTACTTTCGTCCCATGTTGGCCAAGCTACATAAGAGATAGATTCGCCTGTTGCTGCAACAGTTTGCCAGAGTTCTTCTGCCAAATGAGGTGCAAATGGGGCAATCAATTGGATAAATCCTTTAGCATAGTCAACATAGAGCTTGTCTTCCTTGTTGGCCGCGTTGACAAAGACCATAAGTTGGGCAATGGCTGTGTTGAATTTCATAGACTCGATTTGCTCAGTGACAGATTTGACTGTTTCATTGTAGACCTTATCGAGAGCGCCATTGTTTTCCGCAACAATTTTCTTACTTGTAATCAAACGGTAAACACGGTCAAGGAATTTACGGCTTCCTTCCAAACCTTCTTCAGACCAAGCGATGGAAGCATCAAGTGGGCCCATGAACATTTCATAGACACGAAGGGTGTCGGCACCGTATTGTTCCACCACATCGTCTGGGTTGACAACGTTCTTGAGCGATTTAGACATCTTGGCTGGTGCTTGCTCCAACTCTTCTCCTGTTTCCACATGGAAGAAGGAACCGTCACGTTTTTCAACCTTGTCAGTCGCCACAAGAGCCCCACGGTGGTCACGGTAGCTTGTTCCCAAGATCATTCCTTGGTTAAAGAGTTTTTGGAATGGTTCCTTAGTTGGAACGACACCGAGGTCATAGAGGAATTTGTGCCAGAAACGAGCGTAAAGCAAGTGAAGTACAGCATGTTCCGCACCACCCACGTAGATATCTACTGGCAACCATTGTTTGAGGAGGTCCTCATCAGCCAATTTCTCAGTATTGTGCGGGTCAATATAGCGGAGGTAGTACCAGCTTGAACCAGCCCACTGTGGCATGGTGTTTGTTTCACGACGACCCTTGACGCCATCTTCACGAGTCACTTCAAGCCAGTCTGTCAAGTTAGCTAGTGGACTTTCACCAGTACCTGAAGGGCGAATATCCTTGGTTACAGGCAAGACAAGTGGCAATTCATTTTCAGGGACAGCTGTTGAAGTTCCATCTTCCCAATGAATGATTGGAATTGGTTCACCCCAGTAACGTTGACGGCTAAAGAGCCAGTCACGGAGACGGTAGGTAACTTTCTCCTGACCACAACCTTTCTCTTCCAACCAAGCCACAATCTTAGCAATAGCGTCTTCTTTGTTGAGTCCATCTAGGAAGTCTGAATTAACGTGAAGACCATCTTCTGTGTAGGCAGCTTCTTCAACCTTTCCACCTTCAAGTACTTCGACGATTGGAAGGTCAAATTGTTTGGCAAATTCCCAGTCACGTTGGTCATGGGCAGGAACAGCCATTACCGCACCTGTACCATAGCTAGCAAGAACATAGTCCGCAATCCAGATTGGAATTTCCTTGCCGTTTACAGGGTTGATGGCATAAGCACCAGTCCAAACTCCTGTTTTTTCTTTGGCAAGGTCTGTACGAGCCAAGTCAGACTTGAGGCTAGCTTGGTGTTTGTAGTCTGCTACTGCTTCTGCTTGCTCTGTACTTGTGATGGCATCTACTAGTTCATGCTCAGGAGCCAGAACGGTGAAAGTCGCACCGAAAAGGGTATCAGGACGAGTTGTAAAGACTGTGAATTCCTTATCTGTTCCCTTAACTTTAAAAGTTACATTAGCACCAGTTGATTTCCCAATCCAGTTGCGCTGCATGTCCTTGATAGACTCTGGCCAATCTAATTCATCCAAATCATTAAGCAGACGCTCTGCATAGGCCGTGATTTTGAGCATCCATTGGCGCATTGGCTTGCGGACAACTGGATAGCCTCCACGCTCAGAAGTTCCGTCAGGAAGAACCTCTTCGTTGGCGATAGCTGTTCCCAATTCCTCAACCCAGTTTACTGGCACTTCAGCTTCATAGGCCAAGCCTTTTTCATAAAGCTTAGTGAAAATCCATTGCGTCCACTTGTAATAGTTTGGATCTGTTGTATTGACTTCACGATCCCAGTCGTAAGAAAATCCAAGCGCATTGATTTGGCGTTTAAAGTTGGCAATATTTTCCGCTGTAAATTCTGCTGGGTCATTCCCCGTATCCATAGCGTATTGCTCTGCAGGCAAACCAAAAGCATCCCAGCCCATTGGGTGAAGAACATTGTAGCCTTGCGCACGTTTGTAACGGCTGAGGATATCGGTTGCAGTATAACCTTCTGGGTGTCCTACGTGCAGACCCGCTCCAGACGGATAAGGGAACATATCGAGAGCATAAAACTTCGGTTTTGATGCATCTGTTCCAGTCTTAAATGTATGATGTTCTGCCCAGTAGCCCTGCCACTTAGGCTCAATTTCTTTATGATTGTAAAAACTCATGGTCTCTCTCCAATTTTGTGATGTTACTATTATACCATTTTTGAGGGAATTTGAAAGACGAGAAATGTTCTTTTGGTCTTGGATGGTAAGAAAGTTCGAATAGCAAATCCAACTTATTTAGCAGTATAAAAAATTAGCTAACACTTGAAATTAACTTATATCGATTATTTATCTCTTCCATCTTTTTCCCTAGCCTCTTTGACTCATATTCCCCGTTTTAGATTTCTTTAAGGTTTTTATTATATCCTATAGGACTCTGCAAATTATAAATGTTGACCAAATTGTAGAGTAAAAACGTTCGTAAAAAAAGGAGATTCTTATGAAAAAACTACTATTCTTTCTCTCTTGTGGATGGATATTTCTTACGTTATCAGGATGTTCTTCAACAACAGAAACGGAAACTAACACTGAAACAGATTCGGATAATGCTTTGGTTATCTACTCGCCTAACCCTGAAGACCTTATCGAAGAGACAATCCCTGCCTTCGAAGAAAAATATGGTATTAAGGTTGATTTAGTACAAGCCAGCACTGGTGAATTGTTCAAAAAAGCTGAGGCCGAAAAAGAATCCCCAGTAGCCGATGTCATTTTCGGAGGCTCCTACGCCCTCTTCTCTTCTAACGAAAAACTTTTTGAACCTTATATTTCTCAAGAGAATGACCAGATAATCCCTGAATATCAAAATAAAACAGGATTCTACACACCTTATACACTGGATGTCAGTGTTATCATTGCCAATTCAGCTCTTACAAAAGATATTAAAATTGAAGGCTACAATGATCTACTCAATCCTAAATTAAAAGGAAAAATTGCTACTGCTGATCCAAGTAATGCTTCTAGTGCCTTTGCACAACTAACAAACATGCTTGTAGACCAAGGTGGATACGAAAATGAACAAGCTTGGACCTATGTGAAAAATCTATTTACCCTAGTAGATGGAAAAATTGCATCTAGCTCTTCAAATGTTTACAAAGCTGTCGCCGATGGAGAAATGGCTGTAGGACTCACCTATGAAGATCCTGCCTTAAAACTCTTAAACGACGGAGTTGATGTAAAAGTTATTTATCCAAAAGAAGGTACCGTCTTTTTACCTGGTAACGCGGCTATCGTCAAAAATGCCAAACACATGGAAAACGCTAAGAAATTTATCGATTTCATCCTTTCTCAAGAAATCCAAGATAAGCTAGGAACTGAAACTACAATCAGACCCATTCGTAAAAATGCTAAAACCAATAAAAATATGAAGGCTATGACAGAAATCAAGATTGCCACCGAAGATTCAGATTATGTCATTAAAAATAAATCCACTATTCTTAAAAAGTACAATGACATTTTTACAGATATCCAATCTAAACAGTAAAAGAGGTTCACTATGAGTGAGATCAAAATTATTAACGCAAAAAAAATCTACCACGATGTCCCTGTTATTGAGAATTTGAACATTACAATTCCAAAAGGAAGTCTCTTTACCCTTCTTGGGCCTTCAGGGTGTGGGAAAACGACTCTTCTTCGTATGATTGCAGGTTTCAACAGTATCGAAGGCGGAGAATTTTACTTCGATGATACAAAAATCAATAATATGGAACCCAGCAAACGCAATATCGGCATGGTTTTCCAAAACTACGCTATTTTCCCACATTTGACTGTCCGAGATAATGTTGCTTTTGGTCTCAAGCAAAAGAAGGTTCCAAAAGAAGAATTGATTCAACAGACCAACAAGTATCTTGAACTCATGCAAATTGCTCAATATGCGGATCGGAAGCCCGATAAACTTAGTGGTGGACAACAACAACGTGTCGCCTTGGCACGTGCCTTAGCTGTTAATCCAAGTGTTCTCCTCATGGACGAGCCGCTCAGTAACCTAGATGCCAAACTTCGCTTGGATATGCGTCAAGCCATTCGAGAAATCCAACACGAAGTGGGAATTACAACTGTTTATGTGACCCACGACCAAGAAGAAGCTATGGCTATTTCAGACCAAATTGCTGTTATGAAAGACGGAGTCATCCAACAAATCGGCCGACCAAAAGAACTCTATCATAAACCAGCTAATGAGTTTGTAGCAACCTTTATCGGACGCACAAATATTATCCCTGCCAATCTCGAAAAACGGAGCGACGGCGCTTATATCGTCTTTTCAGATGGCTATGCTCTTCGAATGCCAACTCTTGATCAGGCTGAAGCACAAGCTATTCATGTAAGTATTCGTCCTGAAGAGTTTATCAAAGATGAATCTGGAGATATTGAAGGAACTATTAGCGATAGCGTCTATCTTGGACTAAATACGGAGTATTTCATTGAGACAGGTTTTGCCTCAAAAATTCAAGTTAGTGAAGAATCAACTTTTGAAGAAGATCTACAAAAAGGCGATCGTATTCGTCTACGAATCAATACCCAAAAATTAAATGTCTTTTCTGCAGATGGTTCTCAAAATCTGATAAAAGGAGTCAACCATGGAACGTAAAAAACTAAATATTTGGACAGCCTCCTCTTTCTTCATCTTTCTTACCTATCTTGTCTTTCTCGTTTATCCTATCGTTACCGTGCTCAAGCAAGCACTCATACATGAAGGACAATTTTCACTAGCTAATTTTGTCACTTTCTTTAGTAAAGCCTACTACTCTGAGACACTTGTCAACAGTTTCAAGGTTTCCATTACCGCTACTGTCACTTCCTTAGTTGTAGGAACCCTATTAGCTTATCTCTTCTCTATGTATGATTTCAAGGGAAAGAAATTTCTACAAATATTGATTATCATTGCTTCCATGTCAGCTCCTTTCGTGGGAGCCTACTCCTGGATTCTCTTGCTGGGACGAAATGGGGTCATCACTAAATTTCTGACAAATGCCCTTCATCTTCCGGCTATCGATATTTATGGATTCAAAGGAATTGTACTTGTCTTTACACTGCAACTATTCCCACTGGTATTTCTATACGTTGCTGGGACAATGAAAAGTATTGACAATTCTCTACTTGAAGCCGCTGAAAGCATGGGATCCTTCGGATTTAAGCGTATCGTAACGGTTGTTTTACCTCTCCTAGTTCCAACCTTACTAGCTGCTGCCCTGCTTGTATTTATGAGAGCATTCTCAGACTTTGGAACGCCTATGTTGATTGGTGAAGGATATCGGACTTTCCCCGTCTTGATTTATACCCAATTCATTAGCGAGGTTGGAGGAAATTCTGCTTTTGCATCTGCCTTAGCAATTATGGCGATTATCATTGCCTTGGCGATTTTCCTTATCCAAAAATACATCTCAAACCGCTACAGTTTCAGCATGAATTCGCTCCATCCAATTGAACCTAAAAAAACTACAAAAGGAAAAATGGCTGCCATTTATGCAACAGTCTACGGAATTATCTTGTTCTCTGTTCTACCTCAAGTCTACTTGATTTATACCTCTTTCCTAAAAACATCAGGTATGGTATTTGTCAAAGGCTATTCTCTAAACAGTTACAAGGTAGCTTTCAATCGTATGGGATCTGCTATTTTCAATACCATTCGTATCCCTTTGATTGCCTTAGTTCTAGTTGTCCTATTCGCAACATTTATCTCCTACCTAGCCGTTAGAAAACGGAATTTGTTTACAAACTTAATTGACAGCCTCAGTATGGTCCCTTATATTGTACCAGGAACCGTTCTAGGGATTGCCTTCATTTCTTCCTTCAATACTGGTCTATTTGGAAGTGGATTTCTTATGATTACAGGAACTGCTTTCATCTTGATTATGTCTCTATCTGTCAGAAGATTACCTTATACTATTCGCTCATCTGTTGCTAGCTTGCAACAAATAGCACCAAGTATTGAAGAAGCCGCTGAGAGCTTAGGAAGTAGCCGTCTCAATACCTTTGCCAAGATTACAACTCCAATGATGCTATCTGGTATTATTTCTGGAGCTATCCTATCTTGGGTCACAATGATTTCAGAACTCTCTACTTCTATCCTCCTCTACAATGTCAAAACAAGAACAATGACTGTAGCTATTTATACAGAAGTTCTCAGAGGAAATTACGGTGTTGCCGCAGCCTTGTCAACTATCCTCACTGTTCTGACAGTAGGTTCCTTGCTCTTGTTTATGAAAATCTCTAAAAGCAATAGCATTACACTTTAGTTTTCCCCATCAAAAACAGCCGAAAGGATTACCCTCGGCTGTTTTTTCTTATCTTGATATTCCTATCAAATCCCTATTTCATAGCAAGCAAGTCTAGACTGATTAAATAGAGACTTCCTCCATCTTCTCACGTCCTAGTTCTCGGTAACTACGGTCACCAACAGCCTCAACGCTAAACTGCCCATCCTCATATTCAAGGATCGTTACGCTACCATTATCAAGACCATGCGGATGCATGCCATTAATCAGATAAACAATGGTTCCAATAGTCATTCCGTGGCTGACAACGAGGGCATTGCCCCCGCCTTGCTCTTCCATTTCTTTGGCAATCGCTTCAAAGCCTTCCTTGATTCGACCACTGAGTTTTTCCCAGCCCTCAGCCCAACCAGCTGTATCGACCTCTACCAAACCCTCAGCCAGTTCAGCATAAGACAATTGGTGAACATGGTCCACATTAAAGATACGAGGAATAATGCCCATGAAAAGATCGCCATCGTAGGCCCCGTCAAAGCTACCAAAACACCATTCTCTGATACGCTTGTCCATGCGATAAGGGATTTTTCCCTGCAAGCCAAGTTCATCAAGGATGATTCCCATTGTCTGAATGGTGCGCCCAGAATCACTGGAATAAGCGCGCTCAAACTGCAGACCAGATTCTCTCAAACCGATTCCTAATTCTTGAATCCCTCGTTCACCTTCAGCTGTTAAGGGAGTATCGCTCCAACCTTGCGCGCGACCAATCGCATTAAACATAGTCCTACCATGACGTACCAAATACAATCGTACTTTTACCATTTTCCGTCCTCCGTTTGCTTCTATTATATCATGGATGATAAAACAAAAGCCACCCATACAGGCGACTTTTGCAGGAGATTATTATGAAAAAGTTTAGGAGTTCTATTAAATAAAGATATTAGATGAAAATCAAATTCAAAACCTAAACCAGTGTTATCTGTTTCAAATAATATTAGGAGGTCTTTATTTAATGATTATAGTATACACACCTAACCTTAAATAGAACTTAAAAAATTATACCCATTCACCTTTTTCATTTACTTTATAACCGTTAATGGTCATATTTTTTGCTAATTTCCCATCAGCTAGCAAGTAATACCACTTATCTCCATCCTTAATCCATTGGTTACGAGCATACTTACCATCTTGGTTCAGATAATACCAACTATCATACTGAGAATCAAATACCCACTCACTCTTAGCCATATAACCGCCACGTTTTAGGTAATATTCGCCCTGCCAAGCTTTCTCTACATAACTACCAGTTGAATCTACATAAAACCAGCTCTTATAGTCTTCATCATAAATCCATTCACTCGCAGCCATTGAAGCATCTGCTTTTAGATAATAACGTCCTACCCAACGGTTTCTTACAAGATTACCAGAAAGGTCATTATAGTACCATTTACCAGACTCTTTAAACCACTTACTTGCTTGATAATCCTTCTTAGTCTCTCCATTAGCAGTAAGGGTAGCTTGAGATGAAGTTGAAACTGAAGCTGAGGTTGAAGTCCCCGTAGAAACTGCTTGAATAGCTTCCTCTTTCGTAACCTTAGGCTTAACTTTGCCTTGGTAAACATCTTCGATACGCTTAGTAAAGACAGATAACTCTTCAGGGGATAGCATATGTTTTATTTCAGGTTCTTCCTTATATATTAGACCTGCTTCTTTATTAATTTTGTATTCCGCTTCTTTAACTATCTGAGCTATTTCTTTGAATAATTTAAGCTTGTCTGCACCTGAAAGACCAGCATCACTTCTTATATCTTCTCTTTGAATAAAAGCTACATCATTCAACTTTTCAATGTTTTTTTGCGTAGGAATTAAACTAGGACTCGATTTATCAACATTTTTATAAAAAGTTGATAAATTTTGAACATAATCTTTTAATGTTAAATTAGTATTATTTTCTGGATCGTAATCACCAAAATAATTACGGTCCCGAGGTATCGACCAGACTGTTAATGGTCCGTAAAACATTTTTAAATCGCTAATTATTTTTTCCTTTTCTTCAGATGAGTATAAGTTACTATCTTTTTCTACTTGCTGAAGTAGTAAGTCATATTTTTTTATTCTAGCTATATCAAAAACATATCCTAAAAAGTTAGGCTTCTCACTATCCATAATCATAATGACTTTTTCTAAATCTTGCAAATATAGATAGTTCAAATAATAATCTTTTTTTGAAATATTACTCACATTTTTCTCTGTTATCTCATTCATTTTTTCAACTATAGCATTTTTTAGTTTTAAAATATCACTATCTTGAAAACGAAGTATAGTCCAATCTATATTATCAATTTCTTTTAATAACTTACTCTTAATTTCTTCTGAATGGTCTCTAGCAGCTTTTTCAACATCCAAATTTGTCTTATAAAAACTTTCATTTCTGGAATTCGTATCATTTTCCTGCGCAAAAACTACTTGACTGGTAAAAGTTGGGACTAGTAAAGTCGACAGTCCTAAAGCTACTAAAGCATGTTTCATTTCTTTTTTCATCATTTTCTCCTATTTTTTTAATTTTTAAAACTATGAATTGGTGCTGGGATTTGTCCTCCACGAGAGATGAAATCAACAGACGAAGCCCCATTGACCTTCATAACAGGTGCAGTACCCAATAGACCACCAAACTCAATCATATCGCCTTCTTTTCCTTTTGGAATGATACGTACAGCTGTTGTTTTCATGTTAATGACACCAATTGCAGCCTCATCCGCAATCATAGCCGCAATGGTTTCAGCAGGAGTATCTTCTGGAATGGCAATCATATCCAATCCAACAGAACAGATAGCCGTCATGGCCTCCAGTTTTTCTAAATTAAGAGAACCATTTTGCACTGCAGCAATCATTCCTTCATCCTCTGACACAGGGATAAAGGCACCAGACAAACCACCAACTTGGTTGCAGGCCATAACTCCACCCTTCTTAACTTGGTCATTCAAGAGAGCCAAGGCAGCCGTCGTTCCATGCGTACCAACTGTTTCTAGCCCCATTTCTTCAAGGACACGTGCAACAGAATCTCCAACCGCAGGAGTTGGCGCCAGACTCAAGTCCACAATACCAAACTCCACACCCAGTCTCTCACTGGCCATTTGACCAACCAATTGACCGATACGAGTGATTTTAAAGGCAGTCTTCTTAACGGTTTCGGCTACTACATCAAAGCTCTGTCCACGAACTTTTTCCAAGGCACGTTTCACCACACCAGGACCAGAAACTCCGACATTGATGATAACATCTGCCTCCCCAACACCATGAAAGGCACCCGCCATGAATGGATTGTCCTCAACAGCATTAGCAAATACAACCAACTTGGCCGCTCCCATATCTGATAGAGTTGCCGTTTCCTTGATAACTCGTCCCATATCTGCGACAGCCGTCATATTGATACCAGACTTGGTTGAGCCGATATTGACTGACGAGCAGACCTTGTCCGTTTCAGCCAAAGCACGAGGAATAGAATTGATGAGAATCTCATCTCCCTTTTGATAACCTTTTTGTACCAAGGCAGAGAAACCACCAATAAAATCCACACCGATTTCTTTCGCAGCCTTATCAAGCGCTTTTGCCAGAACCACGTAGTCCGTCGCATCTGTCGCTGCCCCAATCAAAGAAATAGGAGTCACCGATACACGCTTATTTACGATAGGAATTCCCAACTCAACTGCAATTTCGTCGCCAACAGCCACTAAATTAGCCGCCTTGGTCGTTATCTTTTGATAAATTTTCTCCGCAGCACGATTGATATCTGGATCGATACAGTCCAAAAGGGAAATCCCCATGGTAATAGTTCTGATATCGAAATTTTGCTCCTCAATCATGGCGATGGTTTCAGTAACTTGTCTAATATCCATGATAACCTCCTAGATATTATACATAGCTTCGAAAATCGCTGCACTCTGAATATTGATTTTCACATTCAAATTTTGCCCAAAAGCTTCAAACTCATTACGAAGATAAGTAAAATCCTGTTTTTCATCACTAGAGACGACAGCCATCATCGTAAAATATTCATCCAAAACAGTTTGAGAGATATCATCAATATTCAAACCCAATTCTGCAATTTTACCAGAAACACCTGCAACAATTCCAGATTTATCTTTACCAACAACAGTTATAATCGCTTTCATAAGCAAACTCCAATTCTTCTTTTAATAGGGAACCTGAACATTAAACAGGTTTCTTTTCAAATAGTATAACATAATTCTAATCAAAATACTCAAAAACGCCTGCTTACGAAGTTGTTCTTAAGCAAAAAACAATTTCGTAAACAAGCGTCTACTATCCCAACTTATGATGAGTGTTCCCGCTAGGACCGAAATCCTAGCGGTAGACCAGAGCTAGACTAAGAGCACAAGACTCCATCATCATAACACTCAACAAAATTGATGATTTTATACTAATTCGATGATCGCCATTGGCGCTGCATCACCACGACGTGGTTCAGTTTTAAGGATACGAGTGTATCCACCGTTACGTTCAGCATAACGAGGTGCGATTTCTGAGAACAACTTTTGAAGTGCTGTAGTAGAAGTGTACTTATCAGTTGCTTCATCATAGTTCTCAGATGCGATTTCATTACGTACGAAAGCAGCTGCTTGACGACGTGCATGCAAATCACCACGTTTACCTAGAGTAATCATTTTTTCAACAGTTTTACGGATTTCTTTAGCACGAGCTTCAGTTGTCACGATTGATTCGTTGATCAAAAGGTCAGTTGTCAAATCGCGAAGCATTGCTTTACGTTGTGAGCTAGTGCGTCCTAGTTTACGGTAAGCCATGTATTCCTCCTTTATTTATCTTTTAATCCAAGACCCAAATCAATGAGTTTGAGTTTCACTTCTTCCAAACTCTTGCGTCCAAGATTTCGTACTTTCATCATCTCTGCTTCAGATTTTTCTGTCAAATCATGCACAGTATTGATACCGGCACGTTTCAAACAGTTGTATGAACGCACAGACAAGTCCAGTTCCTCAATCGTACGATCCAAAATACGGTCGTCAGATTCAGTATCAGCTTCTTTCATCACTTCAGTTGACTTAGCAATCTCAGTAAGATTTGTAAACAAATCAAGATGTTCTGTCAAAATACGTGCTGAAAGCCCTAAAGCATCTTCTGGAATAATAGTTCCATTTGTCAAGATTTCAAGGGTTAATTTGTCGAAACCATCATTGCTACCTACACGAGCAGGTTCCACTTGATAGTTGACTTTTGTAACTGGTGTATAAATAGAATCTACAGCAAGTGTTCCAACTGGTGCATTATCTTTTTTATTTTCATCAGCAGGTACATATCCACGACCACTGTTAACAGTCATAGTCGCTTTTAGAGAAGAACCTTCACCGATTGTAAAGAGATAATGATCTGGATTTACAATTTCAATATCGCTATCTGTCAAAATGTCACCAGCTGTTACTTCAGCAGGACCTTCAACATCCAGTTCGATGATTTTTTCGTCTTCAACGTACGATTTCACTGCAATTCCTTTAATGTTCAGAATGATTTGCATCACGTCTTCACGAACACCTGGAACTGTGTCAAACTCATGCAACACACCATCAATATTGATAGATGTCACAGCTGCTCCTGGTAGAGAAGCTAGAAGTACACGACGAAGAGAGTTACCAAGAGTTGTACCGTAGCCACGTTCAAGTGGTTCGATTACAAACTTGCCATAATCTTTATTTTCATCAATTTTTGTTATATTTGGTTTTTCAAACTCGATCATTTAGTTACTCCCTCTTAAACGAAAAGCAGTGTAATGCGATGATTATACACGGCGACGTTTTGGAGGACGAGCACCATTGTGTGGCACTGGAGTCACATCACGAATTGCTGTTACTTCAAGACCAGCGGCAGCAAGCGCACGAATAGCTGACTCACGACCAGAACCTGGACCTTTTACAGTAACTTCAACTGATTTAAGACCGTGTTCTTGTGCAGATTTAGCAGCAGCTTCAGAAGCCATTTGAGCAGCGAATGGTGTAGATTTACGAGAACCTTTGAAACCAAGAGCACCAGCTGATGACCAAGCAATTGCATTACCATGCACATCAGTAATCATAACAATAGTGTTATTAAATGTAGCGTGAATATGAGCAATACCAGATTCGATATTCTTTTTCACACGACGTTTACGTGTTGGTTTAGCCAAGACTTTTACCTCCTATATTATTTTTTCTTACCAGCAATCGCAACAGCTTTACCTTTACGAGTGCGAGCGTTGTTTTTAGTGTTTTGTCCACGGACAGGAAGTCCACGACGGTGACGGATACCACGGTATGAACCGATTTCCATCAAACGTTTGATGTTCAAGTTCACTTCACGACGAAGGTCACCTTCAACTTTGATTGCATCCACTTCACGACGGATAGCATCTTCTTGATCTGATGTAAGATCACGTACACGAACATCTTCTGAGATTCCAGCAGCAGCCAAAATTTTCTTAGATGTTGCAAGTCCGATACCATAAACATAAGTCAATGAGATCACTACGCGTTTGTCATTTGGGATGTCAACTCCAGCAATACGAGCCATGTTTTCTCCTTTCTATCTTATCCTTGACGTTGTTTGTGTTTTGGATTTGCTGGGCAAATTACCATAACACGACCATTACGACGAATAACTTTACAGTATTCGCAAATTGGTTTGACCGATGGTCTTACTTTCATTCCTTATCCCTCCAAGTTTTTCGATTATTTAAAGCGGTAAGTGATACGTCCACGTGTCAAGTCATATGGACTCATTTCGACAGTAACACGATCTCCCGCTAAAATACGAATATAGTTTTTACGAATTTTACCAGAAACTGTTGCTAAAATCTGATGTCCATTTTCAAGTTCAACCGTAAACATTGCATTCGGCATTGTATCAACTACTTTGCCTTCAACTTCAATCACATCGTCTTTTGCCACGCAAAAGCACCTCCATAAATTTCGATTCGATGCCTCTAGACACAGAGACAACAATTATAAGTCAGACTATCTTAGTATAACATTTGTAGCGGATTTTTGCAAGTGTGAAAAGCGCTTTATTTCAAATTTGTCAATACTTTTTCGATATCTGAGAAGACATCATTGATATCTTGATTACCTTCGATGTCATGAACCAAACCTTTGGCACGGTAGTGAGCAATGATTGGTTCCCCTTGAGCAATATTCACATCCAAACGACGTTTGACTGTCTCGGGCTTATCATCTTCACGTTGGTAGTAATCTTCTTCTTTATAGTCAACTGGTGGGTTAAAGACCTTGTGGAAAGTTTCTCCAGTTACGCGGTGGATGATACGGCCACTCAAACGTTCCAAGAGGCTATCTGGATTCACTTCAATGTTGATAACACCTTCTAGTTCGATGCCAAGTTCAGCCAATGTTTTGTCCAAGGCATGAGCTTGTTCGATTGTACGTGGGTAACCATCCAACAAGAATCCTGTTTCTTTAATATCATCTTGTGAAAGACGTTCTTTTACGATTCCATTTGTAACTTCGTCAGGAACCAATTCACCCTTGTCAATGTATGACTTAGCAAGAACACCCATTTCAGTTTGATTTGCCATTGCAGCACGGAACATATCACCTGTTGAGATATGTGCAACATGGAATTGTTCTACGATTTTTGCTGCTTGAGTTCCCTTACCTGCACCAGGTAAGCCCATAATCAAAAGATTCATGATTTGATCTCCTTATTTTATTTTTAAATAGAAGCAAAAAGTCTTTTCACCCCTATTTAAAAACAAAATAGAAGAGGGGAGACCAAACTCTCACTAATGTTAGAGTTAAACCTCCACTCCCTCAGCATTTACTGCTTCATACTCAATGAAAATCAAAGAGCAAACTAGGAAGCTAGCCGCAGGTTGCTCAAAGCACTGCTTTGAGGTTGCAGATAAAGCTGACGTGGTTTGAATTTGATTTTCGAAGAGTATCAGTAAATACTTTTATTCTGTTCTATCCATGAAACCAACATACTTACGTTTCAATAGGTAACCTTCCAATTGTTTGATTCCTTCAATACCTGTAGAGATAATGATCAAAAGACTGGTTCCTCCAAAAGCAACTGCCTCTGAAAGTCCGAAAACATCTTTTGCTACGATTGGTAAAATAGAAATCACACCAAGGAAGAGAGAACCAACTGTTGCAAGACGACGAAGAAGTTTAGACATATATTCTTCTGTACCTTTACCAGGACGAACTCCGTGGATATAGGCACCGCTCTTTTGTAGGTTTTCTGCCGCTTTTTCAGGATTAATCTGTACAAACGTATAGAAGAATGTAAAGAGAATAATCAATAAAGCATACATAGCAATACCTGTTGGTGAAGTTGTTGCCAGCATTTCTTGTGCTGTTCTTACCCAAGCCCAATCATGACCTGTAGCGCTTAAAAACTGTAGAATAGCTGCTGGCGCCGCAGTAATCGAACTTGCAAAGATAACAGGGATAACTCCAGCAGGGTTTACTTTCAAAGGAAGGTAAGAGCTAGATGGAGCACCTTGTGCAACCTTAGTATATTGGATTGGAATTTTGTATTCTGCTTGTTGAACATAAGTTGTAAAGTAAATAATCAACAATACAGTAATAATCAAAATGATTACGAAAATGATAGATGAGCTGATACGGCTACTTGGAACGTTAACAAAGTAGTCTACATAGATTCCCTGAATCATCTCTGGAATTGAAGCGACAATCCCAGCAAAGATAATCATAGAAACACCATTTCCGTATCCCTTATCTGTAATTTGCTCTCCCAACCAAGTCACAATCATGCTACCAGCTGTTAAGATGATACCAATCATGATAAAGACTTGTGGAGTAAGAGCTGTTTTCAACAATTGAGCTCCAGCCAAAGTATTAAAACCTGCTGTAATCCCGATAGATTGCACAAAAGCGAGAACTAGAGCAATATAACGAGTAGCTTGATTCAATTTTCTTCTACCTACTTCCCCTTGTTTACCCCACTCTACAAACTTGGGTAAAATATCCATTTGCAAGAGTTGGACAACGATAGAGGCCGTAATGTAGGGGCTAACACCAAGAGCAAAAACTGAGAAGTTTTTCATGGCATTTCCTGACACCAAGCTCAACATGTTTAAGAAGGATAATCCACTTAAAGCATTCAAGCTATTAGCATTCACACCAGGAACTGTAATGCTAGTCCCGATACGAAAGACCAAAACGATAAAAATTGTAAATAAAATTTTTGATCGAACCTGCTTGACTTTAAGAGCTTCTCTTAATAATTTAAAAAACATAGGTCACCTCTCTTAGATGACTTCTACTGAACCACCTTTAGCAGTGATAGCTTCTTCAGCTGATTTAGAGAATTTAGCTGCTTTCACAGTCAATTTCTTAGTCAACTCACCGTTACCAAGAATTTTAATACCTGATTTTTCAGCTTTAACAATTCCTGCTTCGATAAGAACAACTGGAGTAACTTCAGCACCATCTTCAAAGACGTTCAATTGGTCAAGGTTCACAATTGCGTATTCTTTAGCGTTGATGTTAGTGAATCCACGTTTTGGAAGACGACGGAACAATGGAGTTTGTCCACCTTCAAAACCAAGGCGAACTCCACCACCGCTACGAGCTTTTTGACCTTTTTGACCACGACCAGATGTTTTACCGTTACCTGATGAAGTACCACGACCAACGCGGTTACGTACTTTACGAGAACCTTCTGCAGGTTTCAATTCATGAAGTTTCATTTTTATTTTCTCCTCTTTTGTAAAATGCTAGCGCCGATAAGGGAGGAAAGGTTGTCTCCCCAATCAACTCGCCTATACGACGTCACCATAGATGACTATATCTAGTTTTAGGGGATGGTATACTGCACATCCCCTAAAAATTCATTAGTTTACTTCTTCAACTGTTACCAAGTGAGATACTGCTGTGATCATACCACGGATAGCAGCGTTATCTTCTTTAATAACAGAGCTGTTCAATTTGCCAAGTCCAAGTGCTACAACAGTTTTACGTTGTGATGGAATGCGTCCGATTGGAGACTTAGTCAAAGTAATTTTAATTTGAGCCATTTTATCCCCTTTCTTATGCCAAATCAGAAACTGAAATACCACGAAGGGCAGCAACTTCTTCAGCGCGTTTCAATTGTTTCAAACCTTCAACAGTTGCACGAACAATGTTGATTGGAGTGTTAGAACCAAGTGATTTAGATGTAATATCTGCCACACCTGCCAATTCCACAACGGCACGAACTGCACCACCAGCGGCAACTCCAGAACCTTCTACAGCAGGTTTCAACAATACTTTAGCTCCACCGAATTCTGAAAGAACTTCGTGTGGAATTGTTGTTCCAACCATAGGAACTTCGATCAAGTTTTTCTTAGCATCATCTACTGCTTTACGGATTGCTTCTGGAACTTCTTGAGCTTTACCAGTACCAAATCCTACGCGACCGTTGTGGTCACCAACAACAACAAGAGCTGCGAAACGAAGACGACGTCCACCTTTAACAACTTTTGTAACACGGTTGACAGCAACTACGCGTTCTTCTAATTCAACTGCATTGTCTTTAAATGCCATTTTCTAGTGTCCTCCTATTAGAATTTCAATCCGTTTTCACGAGCTGCATCAGCCAAAGCTTTCACACGTCCGTGATATAGATATCCACCGCGGTCGAACACCACTTCTGAAATACCTTTAGCGTTTGCACGTTCTGCAACGAGTTTACCGACAGCAACGGCTTGTTCAGTTTTAGTTCCTTTTGAAACTTCTTTGTCAAGAGTTGAAGCACTTGCGAGCGTTACACCCGCTACGTCATCAATCACTTGAGCGTAGATGCCTGTATTAGAACGGAATACGTTCAAACGTGGGCGATCAGCAGTTCCAGAGAGTTTTCCGCGAACGCGACGGTGGCGTTTTTGGCGGAGTTTGTTTTTATCTGGTTTTGAAATCACAGTTTTCACCTCTTTAGTTTTAAATCGTGTGCTATGCACAAAGTTGGGAAATAGGTTGGTGGTTGAGAATCAACCACTCAACATTATTTACCTGTTTTACCTTCTTTACGGCGAACGAATTCACCAACGTAACGGATACCTTTACCTTTATATGGTTCTGGTGAACGAAGGCTACGTACGTAAGCAGCTGTTTGACCAACTACTTCTTTTGAAATTCCGCTAACAACGATTGTTGTTGGGTTTGGAAGTTCAAAAGTAATTCCTTCTGGAGCTTCAACTTCGTCTGGATGAGATTTACCAACAGCCAAAACAAGTTTAGATCCTTGAAGTTGTGCACGGTAACCAACCCCGCGCATTTCAAGTTCTTTCTTGAATCCTTCTGATACACCAACAACCATGTTGTTCAAAAGGGCACGAGTAGTTCCGTGGATAGTTTTCATTTCTTTTGAATCGTTTGGACGGTGAAGAGTTACTTCAGTACCTTCCACACGGATTTCAATATCTTTTGAGAACTCACGAGTAAGTTCTCCTTTAGGTCCTTTTACAGTTACAACGTTGTCATTGTTAGTGAGTTCAACACCAGCAGGCAACACGATAACTTTATTACCAATACGTGACATGTTTATTTTCTCCTGTTAAATTGTCAGGCCAGAACGGCCAGTTTTCACGGGGTTAAATCGATTTCTCGATTTGAAGGGACATTTAGGTTTCAATTTCAAAGTGAATCTAGGCATCGTCTCGCAGGCATAACTTTGGGTTAGGCAAGAGACGATAACGAAGAGTCACAAAGAAATTGGGAGCTAAATATTACCAAACGTAAGCGATAACTTCCCCACCAACATTCTTTTGGCGTGCTTCTTTATCAGTAAGCAAACCTTCAGAAGTTGAAAGGATAGCAATTCCAAGTCCGTTAAGAACTTTTGGAAGGTCTTCACGTTTTTTGTAGACACGAAGTCCTGGTTTAGAAACACGTTTCAAGTTAGTGATAACTTTTTCACCGTTTGGTCCGTATTTAAGGAATACACGGATGATGCCTTGTTTGTCATCTTCGATGATTTCAACGTTTTTTACAAAACCTTCGCGTTTAAGGATTTCAGCAATCCCTTTTTTGATGTTTGATGCAGGTACTTCAAGTACTTCGTGTTTCGCTTGGTTAGCGTTACGAATACGAGTTAGGAAGTCTGCGATTGGGTCAGTCATAACCATTTTGTTTTTCTCCTCTTACTAGTAGTTTGCAAGTTGCACTTGCTAGTTAATGATTGAGCTAGGCTCAGAATATGTTTCTAGGTTTCAATTCCTAAGTGAGTCTAGGCATCTGCTTGCAGGCATAACTTGAGTTAGGCAAAAGCAGATAACGACGAATCACGACGGGATTGAAAGCTAGAATTACCAAGATGCTTTTGTTACACCAGGAATTTGTCCTTTGTAAGCTAATTCACGGAAGCAAACACGGCAAAGTTTAAATTTGCGGTAAACTGAATGTGGACGACCACATTTTTCACAACGAGTATAAGCTTGAGTAGAGAACTTCGCTGGACGTTTGTTCTTAGCAATCATTGATTTTTTAGCCATTAGATTTACCTCCTATATTATTTTGCAAAAGGCATTCCAAGGCCTGTAAGCAATGCACGTGACTCTTCGTCAGTGTTAGCAGTTGTTACGATAACGATGTCAAGACCACGAGTTTTGTCAACGTCATCGAAGTTGATTTCTGGGAAGATCAATTGTTCTTTCACACCAAGTGTGTAGTTTCCGCGTCCGTCAAATGATTTTGTTGGAACACCGTGGAAGTCACGTACACGTGGAAGTGAAACTGAAACCAATTTATCCAAGAATTCGTACATACGTTCACCACGAAGGGTAACTTTTGCACCGATCGCAACACCTTCACGAAGACGGAAGCCGGCGATTGATTTTTTAGCTTTAGTGATAAGTGGTTTTTGACCTGAGATAAGTGCCAATTCTTCAGCAGCTTTTTCAAGGCTTTTAGCGTTTGATACAGCTTCACCAACACCCATGTTCAAAACGATCTTATCTACTTTAGGCACAGCCATCACTGATGAGTAGTTGAATTGTTCTGTCAAAGCAGGAACTACTTCATTAAGATATTTTTCTTTTAAACGATTTGCCATTATACTTCTCCTTTCCTTCGTGATTAATCAAGCACTTCGCCTGATTTTTTGTTGTAGCGAACTTTTTTACCGTCTACAAATTTGTAACCAACACGACCAGCCACACCATTTTTGTCCAAAACTTGAACGTTTGATACGTGGATAGCTGCTTCTTTCTCGATGATACCACCTTGAGGAAGCTCGTTAGTTGGACGTTGGTGTTTCTTAACGATGTTAACACCTTCAACGATAACTTTGTTTACTTTTGGAAGGGCAGTAAGGACAACAGCTTCTGTTCCCTTATCTTTACCAGCGATTACGCGAACTTTGTCGCCTTTTTTTACAAACATTAGGTTTCTCCTTGATTTTTCTTACGCCCATAAGGGCACCCTGGAGGTAAATCCAGGGGACTAGTTTGTTTCTAAAAATTAAAGTACTTCTGGAGCAAGTGACACAATCTTCATGAAGCCACCTTCACGCAATTCACGTGCAACTGGGCCAAAGATACGTGTTCCGCGAGGAGTTTTGTCTTCACGGATGATAACTGCTGCATTTTCGTCAAATTTGATGTATGAACCATCAGCACGACGAGCACCTGATTTAGTACGAACGATAACTGCTTTAACAACGTCACCTTTTTTAACCGCACCACCAGGAGTAGCTTGTTTTACAGATGCCACGATAACATCACCGATGTTTGCAAATTTACGTCCTGAACCACCAAGAACTTTGATAGTCAAGATTTCGCGAGCACCGCTGTTGTCTGCGACTTTCAAACGAGTTTCTGTTTGAATCATTTCAGTTTTCTCCTTTCAGGTTTGATTAGATGATGACCGCTTCTTCAACAACTTCTACAAGACGGAAACGTTTTGTAGCTGAAAGCGGGCGAGTTTCCATGATACGTACGATATCGCCTTCTTTGGCAACATTGTTTTCATCATGAGCTTTGTATTTTTTAGAGTAGTTAATACGTTTACCATAGACTGGGTGGTTACGTTTTGTTTCAACTACAACTGTGATTGTCTTGTCCATTTTGTCAGATACAACACGTCCAACAAGAACTTTACGATTATTGCGTTCCATTGAAATTTCTCCTTCCCTAGTCTATTATTTCGCTTCAGATTGAACTGTTTTGATACGAGCGATTTGTTTTTTAACTTCTTTCAAGCGAGCTGTTTGTTCCAATTGACCAGTAGCAGCTTGGAAACGAAGTTCAAACAATTCTTTTTTCAATTCGTTTTCGCGCTTCGCGAGTTCTTCTTGAGAAAGACCACGAAGTTCTTTAACAAATTCTTTTACTTCATTAAGTTTCATGCCTTCTCCTTATTCTGCTTCACGTTTTACGAATTTACATTTAACTGGCAATTTGTGGCTAGCAAGACGAAGCGCTTCGCGAGCGATCTCTTCAGATACACCAGCTATTTCGAACATCACTTTACCACGTTTAACTGGTGCTACCCAACCTTCAGGTGCCCCTTTACCAGATCCCATACGCACACCGATAGCTTTAGCAGTGTATGATTTGTGTGGGAAGATTTTAATCCAAACTTTACCACCACGTTTCATGTAACGAGTCATGGCGATACGAGCAGCTTCGATTTGGCGGTTAGTGATCCAGTGGCTAGTTGTAGCTTGAAGACCGTATTCACCGAATGCTACTTCTTTTCCACCTTTTGCTTCACCGCGCATTTTTCCACGGAATTCACGACGGTGTTTAACACGTTTAGGTACTAACATTGGTTATTTACCTCCTTTAGTGTTTTTGCGAGCTGGAAGAACTTCACCACGATAGATCCATACTTTAACACCAAGTTTACCGTATGTAGTATCTGCTTCTTCCCAAGCGTAATCGATATCTGCACGAAGTGTGTGAAGTGGAACAGTTCCTTCAGAGTATCCTTCAGCACGGGCGATATCTGCACCGTTCAAACGACCTGATACTTGAGTTTTAATTCCTTTAGCTCCAGCACGCATTGCACGTTGGATTGCTTGTTTTTGTGCACGACGGAAAGCAACACGTTGCTCCAATTGACGAGCAATTCCTTCACCTACAAGGTGAGCATCCAAATCAGGTTGTTTGATTTCGATGATGTTGATGTGTACTTGTTTTCCAGTCAATTTGTTAAGTTTTGCACGGAGTGCATCAACGTTAGCACCACCTTTACCGATAACCATACCTGGTTTAGCAGTGTGAAGTGAAACGTTAACTTTGTTTACTGCGCGTTCAATTTCGATAGTTGAAACTGCTGCGTCAGCAAGTTCTTTTTGAACGAATTTACGGATTGCAAGATCTTCATGAAGGTAATCCGCGTATTCTTTTTCAGCATACCATTTGGCATCCCAATCACGGATGATGCCGACACGCATACCAATTGGATGTACTTTTTGACCCACGATTTTACCTCCTTATTTTTCTGCAACAGCTACAGTGATGTGAGCTGTACGTTTGTTGATTGGTGAAGCTGAACCTTTCGCACGTGGACGGAAACGTTTCATAGTTGGTCCTTCGTTTGCAAATGCTTCAGATACTACCAAGTTAGCTTTATCCAAACCAAAGTTGTTTTCAGCGTTAGCTACAGCTGAGTTCAAAACTTTCAAGATGATTTCAGCAGCTTTGTTTGGAGTGAATGTCAAGATTGCGATTGCATCGGCTACGCTTTTACCACGGATGTTATCAAGAACAAGACGTGATTTACGAGGTGAAACACGTACTGTACGAGCCATTGCTTTAGCTGAAGTAATTTCTGCCATTTATGTTCTCCTTATTTTCTACGTGTTTTCTTGTCGTCTGCAGCGTGACCTTTGTAAGTACGAGTTGGTGCAAATTCACCAAGTTTGTGACCTACCATGTCTTCTTGGATGTAAACAGGTACGTGTTTACGTCCGTCATAAACTGCGATAGTGTAACCAATGAAACTTGGGAAGATCGTTGAACGACGTGACCAAGTTTTAATAACTTTTTTCTTTTCGTCGTTAGCTTGAGCTTCAACTTTTTTCATCAAATGCTCATCGACGAAAGGTCCTTTTTTAAGACTGCGTCCCATTTTTATATTTTCTCCTTTAAATGTTGTACCACAGCGGCTTGCGCTCACATGGAGCGCTACCGAGCTGGCGGATTTACTAGTTGCTTAAGCGACTAGTTTAATATTATTTCTCGTTGCGACGACGAACGATAAGTTTGTCAGATTTCGCTTTCTTGTTACGAGTTTTAAGACCAAGAGCAGGTTTGCCCCATGGAGTAGATGGTGCCTTACGACCAACTGGTGCTTTACCTTCACCACCACCGTGTGGGTGATCGTTAGGGTTCATTACAGAACCACGAACTGTTGGGCGGATACCTTTCCAACGGCTACGTCCTGCTTTACCAAGGTTTACAAGTCCATGTTGTTCGTTTCCGACAACACCAACTGTAGCACGGCAAGTTCCAAGAATCATACGAACTTCACCTGATTGAAGACGAACAAGAACGTATTTACCTTCTTGACCCAATACTTGAGCAGATGCTCCAGCAGCACGTACCAATTCACCACCACGACCTGGTTTCAACTCGATGTTGTGGATCAAAGTACCAACTGGGATGTTAGCAAGTGGAAGAGCGTTTCCGACTTTGATATCTGCTTCTGGACCTGAAACGATACGTTGACCTACTTCAAGACCTTTTGGAGCGATGATGTATGCTTTCACACCGTCAGTGTAGTGTACAAGAGCGATGTTTGCAGAACGGTTTGGATCGTACTCGATTGTTTTAACAACTGCTTCAACGTTGTCTTTGTTACGTTTGAAGTCAACCAAACGGTAGAAACGTTTGTGTCCACCACCTTGGTGACGAACTGTGATACGACCGTTGTTGTTACGACCAGCCTTGCTCTTCAATGCAACAAGCAATGATTTTTCAGGAGTGCTTGTTGTGATTTCAGCGAAATCCAAAGAAGTCATATTACGGCGACCGTTTGATGTTGGTTTATAAACACGAATTCCCACGATATTTCCTCCTTAGATTATTCAGCTTCAGCAGCAAACAACTCGATTGCTTTAGAATCAGCTGTAAGTGTGATGATAGCTTTTTTAGTTTTGTTAGTAAAACCAGTGTAACGTCCAACACGTTTAGCTTTTGGTTTTACGTTGATTGTGTTAACATTAGCAACTTTAACACCTTCGAAAGCAGCTTCAACAGCTTGCTTGATCAAAAGTTTGTGTGCACGAGTGTCAACTTCAAATACATATTTTCCTGCTTCAAGTTGAGCCATTGAGCTTTCAGTGATGACAGGTTTTTTGATAACATCATACAAATTCATTATGCAAGAACCTCCTCGATTTTAGAGATAGCTGCTTGAGTAACAAGAAGTTTGTCACTATTTGCGATGTCAAGAACACTTGCAGTTGTAGCAGTCGCAACTTTCACGTTTGGAAGGTTACGAGCTGAAAGAGCTGCGAATTCGTTTCCTTCTTCAAGAATAACAAGGACTTTAGAATCGATGCTCAAAGCTGCAAGAACTTTTGCAAATTCAGCAGTTTTTGGAGCTGTAAATTCAAGAGAATCAACGGCTACAAATTTATTTTCAGCAACTTTTTCTGAGTAAACAGATTTAAGCGCAAGGCGACGAACTTTTTGAGGAAGTTTGTACGCATAGCTACGTGGAGTTGGTCCGAAGACGATTCCACCACCACGCCATTGTGGAGAGCGGATAGAACCTTGACGAGCACGTCCAGTTCCTTTTTGACGCCATGGTTTGCGTCCGCCACCTGAAACAGCTGAGCGGTTTTTAACTGCGTGAGTTCCTTGACGAAGGCTAGCACGTTGGCTGATAATCACATCAAACACAACAGATTGGTTTGGTTCGATACCAAAGATTGCATCGTTAAGAACAACTTCGCCCGCTTGTTTACCAGTTTGGTCGAATAATGTTACATTTGCCATTTTGACTGTATTCCCCTTTCCTTATTATTTACCAGCTTTAACTGCTGACTTGATAGTGATAAGAGATTTCTTAGCACCTGGTACGTTACCTTTGATAAGGATAACGTTCTTTTCTGGAACAACTTGTACAACTTCAAGGTTTTGAATTGTTACGCGGTCACCACCCATACGTCCTGCAAGGTTTTTACCTTTGAATACGCGGTTAGGTGCAACAGGTCCCATAGAACCTGGACGACGGTGGTAACGAGAACCGTGAGCCATTGGTCCACGTGATTGTCCGTGGCGTTTGATAACACCTTGGAAACCTTTACCTTTAGAAGTACCAGTTACGTCAACAACGTCTCCAGCTGCGAATGTTTCAACTGTGATTTCAGCACCAACTTCCAAGCCTTCAACGTTTTTGAATTCACGAATGAAGCGCTTAGGAGCCGTGTTAGCTTTCGCTACATGTCCTTTAGCAGGTTTGTTGCTCAATACTTCGCGTTTGTCATCGAAACCAACTTGGATAGCGTTGTATCCGTCTGTTTCAACAGTTTTAACTTGAAGAACAACGTTTGGAGTTGCTTCAATAACTGTTACAGGGATCAATTCGCCAGCTTCAGTGAAGATTTGAGTCATTCCCACTTTTTTCCCTAAGATTCCTTTTGTCATGAGAAAATAGTTCCTTTTCTATATTTTTTATTCAAAAAGTTTTTAACGAGCGTTTTTCATGCTCAAATATCAAGCTTTAGATTAAAGTTTGATTTCTACGTTTACACCACTTGGAAGATCCAATTTCATCAAAGCATCAACTGTTTTTTGAGTTGGGTTGACGATATCGATCAAACGTTTGTGTGTACGCATTTCAAATTGTTCGCGAGAGTCTTTGTATTTGTGAGTCGCACGAATGATTGTGTAGAGGCTACGTTCAGTTGGAAGTGGGATTGGACCCGCAACTTGTGCACCTGTACGAGTAGCTGATTCTACGATTTTTGCAGCCGCTGTGTCAAGCGTACGGTGTTCGTAAGCTTTCAAACGGATACGGATTTTTTTGTTTGCCATCTTTTTCTCCTTTTCGTCTATTTAAGATAATAGGCTAGCTCCACAAGAAAACCGACGCGGTGTTGCGTGGCAATGCAACCGAGCGTGTCGCAACCTCTTGCATCAAAGCTAAAGCTGTAATTTACAGCACCATAATAGAATAACACAAAGCCCCTGCGATTGCAAGGGATTTGTTGCTGTTTTTTTGTTTTTTTACAATGAAACTGTTTTCCTATTTTTTCTTTCTAAAATTAGGGATTTTCTTCTATATAAAACTGACTCCTCTTGACCTCAAATTTACCTTCTGATTGGTCCACTAGAATGTCCGCCCTTGACTCAGTTTCTTTATAGTATCGCAGATACTGCTCCCGTCTCATCGATGGCTAGCCAATATAAAGGATGCATCGCGATTTCTCACAGTCGTATCTCTAGCAAGGCGTCGCTTTAATTCGGTCTCCTCATCCGTGTAGAAACAGATGGTTTTGTCAAAGAGTTCTTTGGGTAAAAAGCCCACAGACATCCCTTCGACAATCAGAATTGGTTTTGCTCCAGACAAGACCTCACTAGCTTTCCAAGGTTCTTCAATTGTTAAGATATCCATGCCAGCCTTTAAAGCGAGAATGTCTCTTTCTAAACTTACCAGTTCATGAGCCACAGGTAAACAAGCGGTCACTTTTTGGTCTGGAGTCTCCTTTGGCACCACTAAATGACGATTTGAAGCAATGTAAGGATCGGTTTCCAATAAGTTTACCTTTGCAGAATCTAGGGTTTGGTACAATTCCTGTGCAAAGGTTGACTTACCTGAAGCCCCCTGACCGTATATTCCCAGTGTTTTGACTTTTCCAGCTTCTATCTCTGAAACCAGTTGTTTTATCAGGTCTTTTTTCTTCATTCTCTCTTCACCTGTTCATAGCTTTCTTTTCCATCATTAAGCTTATCCCAAATCACTACTTGCCCACTTTCGAGCGATTTTTGCACATCGATGATTCGTTGGTTAGACGAACCTCGAAACTGGAGCATAAGATTTCTCTTAGTTCGATCATACCTTCCATCGACGAGAATGTCAATCAGTGATAAGAGTTCCAATTTGTCTGGAGTCTCCAGCATCATTTCTTCCCAAGTATAGCCCGTCCAGGACCAGATATCTTTATCTGGCAATTCCTTCCGAATCCGCTTAACTAGCGGCAAGAGAATGCCCGTATTGAGAAAGGGCTCCCCTCCCAGTAAGGTTAACCCCTGAACATAAGGCTGGGCAAGATCTGCCATGATTTGCTCTTCTAATTCTGCTGTATAGGGAATGCCAGCATTGAAAGACCAAGTCGCAACATTATAACATCCCTCGCAGTGAAACATGCAGCCTGATACATAGAGAGAGTTGCGCACTCCTTCTCCATCTACAAAGTTAAAGGCCTTGTAGTCAATGATACGCCCTTGACTTAGCTCCTCACTTTTCCATTCTTGTGGTTTTGGATTATTCATTCGCTACCTCTATCCAATAACGCTCGACTCCATTACGAACATCCTCAATGAGACCTCCATTTGCTAGAATGACTGCTCTGCTAGCAGGATTCTTCACGCTACAGGTCACAAGAGTTCTCTTGATGTTCTTTTCCTTAGCAACTTGCAAGCCCTGACGGAGAGTTTCCTTAGCATAACCTTTGCCTCTTTCTGATGGACGAATGGAGTAGCCAATGTGGCCAGCATAATTCAGTAAACCCTCGTTCAGTCTCAATCGCAGATTCAAAAATCCTAGAGCACGACCTATATCATCAAATGATACAAATTGAATAGAAGGAACACGATTTTCAGGCAAGTTCATTCCCATCTCTTTTTGCATATTTGTTTCCAACCACTCTTCATACACAAAGTTCTCTGTATCCCAAAATCCTCCATCATGGGCTGATTGGCTCTTTTCAAACTCTGCCATCATCTCTAAAACTGTTTCTTTATCTGCTAATCTTGGTCTGCGTAATTCCATCCTTACCTCCCACTATGAGAAAAGCGAGAGCTGACTCTCACTTTTATTTCTTCTTATTCCTATTTAAAAATTGTTCTCTGAGGTTGAGCAAACGTTCTTTCTTACCAGCTCCACCTTTAGAGTGTTTCTCGTGATAACGGGTCACTTGTGCACGCCCCTTATCGTCTAATTGATATTTTCCCATCTCATTTCTTTCTAATTTGTTACTTGATGGCCAGCTATTTTAATCGTTGAACCATTCATGTGTTTGACACGCGCAGCGATTTCCTTGTGACGCCCGTTGACCATCGGTCTTGCTTGAGGATTACCTAAATAGCCACAAGTCCGTTTAACAACGTCTACTGTTTTAGGGTCGCTATTGCCACAGTTTGGACAAGCAAATCCTCTCTCAGTTGGTTCAAAATCCCCTTCAAAGTCACACTTGTAGCAACGGTCTATTGGTGTATTGGTTCCAAGATAGCCCACACGGTCATAGGCATAGTCCCAGACAGCTTCCAAGGCCTTTGGATTTTGCTGAAGGACTGGATACTCACAGTAATGGATGAAACCTCCCGACGCACCTGCTTCTGGATAGACTTTCTCAAAGTCTAATTTTTCAAACGGTGTTGGATTTTTACGAACATCGTAGTGGAAAGAATTGGTGTAGTATTCCTTGTCTGTGATATCAGGAATAGAACCAAACTTCTCTGTATCTAGTCTACAGAAACGATCTGTCAAACTTTCAGACGGTGTTGAGTAGATAGAGAAATGATAGCCATATTGGTCAGACCACTCTTCTACCCGGCGTTTCATATCTCGAATAATGTCTAGCGTGAATTCCTTGGCTTCTGGATTGTGTTCCCAGCTATTTCCAAAGAAGACTGTCGCTACCTCGTACAAACCGATGTAACCCAGCGAAACGGTTGCGCGACGATTCTTAAAGAGCTGGTCAACACTTTCTTCTTTACCTAGACGATGGCCAAAAGCACCGTATTGATAAAGGATAGGAGCATTGGCTGGCGTCGCCTCTTTCGTGCGTTCGACACGGTAAACAAGAGCATCTTCTGCGATATTCATACGCTCGTTGAAGATTTCCCAGAACTTATTCATGTCGCCCTCAGACTCGAGGGCAATGCGAGGAAGGTTGACCGTCACAACACCTAGATTCATCCGACCTGAATTGACTTCTACACCATTCTCATCCTTCCATCCTTGAAGGAACGAACGGCAGCCCATAGGTACCTTGAAAGAACCAGTCAAGTCAACAATCTTATCATAGGACAAGACATCTGGGTACATCCGTTTGGTTGCGCACTCTAGAGCCAACTGCTTAATGTCGTAGTTGGGAGTTCCTTCCTCTAAGTTGAGGCCTCTTTTAAGCGTAAAGATGAGTTTAGGGAAGATAGCTGTGCGGTGTTCTGAACCGAGCCCATTGATCCGAATGGTCAAGATAGCTTTTTGAATTTCTCGCTCAAAACGACTTGTCCCTAGACCAAAACCTAGCGAGGTAAAAGGTGTTTGTCCATTTGAAGTGAAGAGGGTGTTGATTTCATACTCGAGAGATTGCATGGCATCATAGATGTCCTTTTGCGTTTTCTTCCAGGCATAATCTTCTCGTTTTTCAGGCAAAACCCATTCTTCTGCATCTTTGAGGTGTTTTTGGTAGTTCTTCTCTGCATAAGGCGCCAAAACTTCATCGATACGGTCAGCTGAACAGCCCCCATACTGGCTAGAAGCAACGTTGGCGATGATTTGCGAAATCTGAGCCGTTGCAGTCTGGATAGACTTGGGACTTTCTACCTCTGCATTCCCAATCTTAAAACCATTTTCCAACATACCTTTAAAATCAATCAAACAGCAGTTGGTCATAGGTGTATAGGGGCTGTAGTCCAAATCGTGATAGTGGATATCCCCCTTTTGGTGGGCATTGGCTACGTGCTTAGGAAGCATTTGCAGTCCAATTGACTTTCCAACAATCCCTGCTGTCAAATCACGCTGAGTGTTAAAGACATCACTGTCTTTATTGGCATTTTCATTGACAACTGCCTGATCTTTATTTAGAAGCTTATGGATACTAAAGTTAATATCTGTCGCTTTTGAGCGCTCAAAATCTCTCTGTGTCCGATAAGTAATATACTCCTCAGCCAGCGCATATTCTTTGGCTTCAAGGAGTTCATGTTCTACGATATTTTGAATTTCATAAATCTTAACTCCCTGCGGAAAACGACTATGAATTTCTGTGACAATTCGCTCGGTCAGAGCATTGAGGCGTTTTTCGACCAAGGGTGTCACATCCATAACCTTGTCTGCCGCCTTGTGGAGAGCCTTGTCAATCTTGTCCACATCAAATACAACACGTCTCCCATCTCGTTTCTCGACGAAGAGAGTTGGCAAAATTGTAATTTTTTCTTCTAGTGCAATCATATGCATTCTCTTTTCTAAAATGTTCTTTCTAAAAAGTATTATACCACTCTAAAAAGAAAAATCAATATCTTGTGGTAAAAATCCTAAAAATTTTAAAAATACACAAGATATTGATTTAGTTATTTAATTTTATAGACTTTAAACTCTGAGTAATCCGTCTTTACTGGTTGGTAATTTTCTTTCAAAATTGTTTCCACTTCAGACCAGACTGGCACCTTATCATTCACCACAATCACCTTGGGTTGATTTTCTTTTAAGTCATTGAGTAGCTTATTCCGATTTTCCTCAGTTGCTGTATAGTGCAACGGGGATAAAATCGCCGATGGCGATAAGCGATCACTCTTACGATAAAGAGTTGCAGTATCATCCCATGCATAGATAGCATCTTCCGTACTTGTCTCCTCTTTCACCAAATCAGCAAGACGATCACGTTCTTGATAAGATACTGGATAAAGGACAAACCTCATCAAAAAAGGAACAGCCAAAAGATATAACAAAGTTAAAATCGGTAGGTAAAGATTTCCTTTAGTATAGCGATGCCAGAGACTAACAGGCTCTTCTCTGCGTCTTCTTCTAACGCTACGACCACTCTGTTGCCCCTTGATATTGGATACTAAAAGCAGAAGAAAGACAGGGAAAATGAGCATCAAACGGGATGCATGTAGAGGATCCTGTGTAAAGAAAATCACTACCAAACCTAAAATCAGGAATAGACTCGCAGGCACTGAGATGACATATAGTTTAGAGGATTTAGATTGAAAGAGACCTAAAAAGATAAAAACCACAAATCCCAAACCAAGGGACAACAAGCCATAAAAAGCCATATTCTCTAAAATTTTAGAAGTGAAATCAAAGCGAATACTGTCAATAGGATAACGAATACCACTAATGGCATCCCCAAAACTTCCTGTTGCAACACTATAGTAGGCAGTTGGATAAAAGACAAGTGAAAAACCTAAAGCCACTGCAAGAAACTGATAAAACCCATGCGCAAAGCGTCTATGCCCAAGGTTAAAGACCAACAAGCCTAAACTCACTACAGCAATAAACAGGAACGATGACAAGGGAGCAAAGAAAAATCCGCCTGCCAAAGCCAGCCCAATCCGTACAAATCCCTTGTCATGGCTTGGATTGCTTAGGTAAGCCGCAACTAAACTAAAGGCCGCGAATAAGAAGGGAAGCGCTAAAAGAGTCGCATAACCTCCACCAAAAGCAAGACCTGTAACTAGCATGTAAAAAATAGTCACCAGTTGTCCAGCCTGGTCTCCTTGCTCTGTCAAGGTGTCTGCCGATTGAAAGAGGAAAAATCCTCCTGCTACCAAGGCTAACCACTCAAAAATGGCAAAGAAGAATCCGCCCTGGGTCACATAAGTCAGCAAATAATAAAGCAAACCTTGACTTCCATAATAGTCGCTGTAAATTTTCCCTGTCTGATGAAGCGCCCAACCTGTATAAAAATCCTGCACTTCTTGTGCACTCATTAAATCGAGTAATAGCGGTACTCCTAGAGTTATCCCCGTTACAAGCGTACTCCATAGTAAAATTTTTACCAAAGGAAGACGACTTGATTCACGATGATGCGATTCTTGTTTGATTTGGTATTCTAGAGGTTCACGATTCTCCTGATGAACTTCTTCTACTCTACCATACACACTCATATCGTTTCTCCTATTTAATTTATCTGTCTTAGTATATCAAAAAGTCCTAGGATTGTCAGCTTGCGATGGCTGTTTGAGTGATTTTTTGCATAGTTTCACAAAGGTTTCAATTTCCCGAAATCGGTGTAAATGCGTCTGTTTAAATATCATGATATAGTTCAATTCTTTCTTGGTCAGCATCTTTCCTCCTACATCTTCTTATTCGTAAAAGACAAGAAAAATAGGACTGGTTTGTGTCCTCAGTCCTAGATTTCTTATAAGATAGGGGCGAATAACTGGGCAATTTCTTTTACAAGCTTTTGATACCAGCTCGTTTTGATAGAATGAGGATAGACTTCCTGAGAATCTGCAAATATATTTTGAAAATCTCGGGCTATTTCCATTATAGAAGGAGTTTTATAGAGTAAGACTGCATTTTCATAATGGTGTACCAAGCTTCGGTAGTCGAGATTGATTGTCCCCACCACCGCAAAATCTTCGTCTACCAACATCTGCTTACTATGAATAAAACCTGGACTATACTCATAAATCCGAACCCCAGCAGAAAGAAGGTCTGGATAAGCTCCTCTTGTGACTAACTGAATGAACTTCTTATCTGGTATGTAAGGGGTGACAATCCGAACATCGACCCCTCTCATAGCTGCATTTTTGATTGTCTCCGTTAAATCATAGTCTATGATCAAATAAGGTGTCGTAATATAGACCGATTCCGTTGCTTGATTGATCAAACTCTGATAAACCTTTTTCCCTACCTGCGTTCGAAAAATTGGCTTGGGTCCACTTCCGTATGGAATGGTTAAACCGTCACTTGGGATAGAATGATTTTCTAAATGATATTGATCAAAATCACTAATCTCTCCTCGATTGATGTACCAAGTGGTTAAAAACAAGCGTGTCAGGGCTTTTACTGCTAGTCCGTCTAAGCGAATTCCACTATCCTTCCAATAACCAAATCTCTCGACACGGTTAATGTACTCATCAGCTAAGTTAATGCCTCCTGTATAAGCTATCTGACCATCAACAATCAATATTTTTCTATGATCTCTGTTATTATAGGCCACTGTCAAACGAGGAATAACTTTATTGAATTTGTGGGCCTCGATGCCTAGCTGACGAAGTCGATGTGCATAATCTCCTGTTAAAGTAGCCATACAGCCAATATCGTCATAGAGCAGTTTAACTTCAATGCCTTGAGCAACTTTTTCCTCCAAGATTTCTAAAATACGATTCCACATCAAACCTTCTTCTATAATATAATATTCCAAGAAGATAAATTTCTCAGCCTTTTTAAGATCTTCTACCATCTTTTTCCACATAGCCTCTCCGTTAGGAAAAAATGTAGAGGCAGTTTGATCATAGACATCGGCATTGGTATCCATACTCAACAAGGACTTGATGACGCCATAAGCTGCCTTGTCACTTTCTTTTAATTCCTCTTTTAGTAGCTGGCTATTTGCTTCTTGGAAATGCATGGAGCCTAGCTTTTTCAGTTGTTTGATTTCTTTTTTGGACAATCGCCTTTCCCCGAACATCAGATAGAGCAGGGGGCCAAATACTGGTACAAAGGCTACTAATAACCAGGTTACCTTATTCTCAGGAGTCGTATTACGGTTGACTATCGAAATGATTGTGATGATACTCAGTAGAATGAGGACAGTAATCCATAAAATGGGAGCCATGCGTCCTAAATAAAGAAAGAGACCAAAAACCAGACAAAGTTCAAGCAGCATAATCGAAAGACTAAAGCCATACTTGGACATCAATAATTGAAATTTTCTATATTTCATATCCCCTCCTTGATATTTTGAATGCTAAAAACAGGTAATTAAAACTAGTATAACTCAGGTATTCGGTAGAAGGCAAGTATTTATAATCATTTTTCTGAGCAAAAGCAAAAGAGACTGACAAAACCAGTCTCCTTCTAGTCTATTTTGATAAAACGATGCGATCAGACGCTTCTCTATCCATATCGTCGATAATCATCCGATTGCCATTGATTGCATAATTTTTGACATCATCACCAATAATCATGCGTTGATTTGCTGCATCAAATGTAACCTGTTTGACTTTCTGATCCCCATCAGTTTCTACCTGTGTCCATGTACCAGTTGTACCAGTCACTACCAAAGTGATACGGTCTCCTTCATCCTGACCAGTATAAGTTCCATCAATATCGGTCGGTTGAGCCTCGGGCGCATTTTGTGAAGAACTTGTTGCTACCTAGTTTGTATTTTCTGTAGACGATGAAGCAGCAGGTTGTGATTGCTGAGTTTGTTGTGTTTGCGCTTGAGCTGCTGGTTGTTGAATCTGTTGAGCTCTTTGTGAACAAGCTACTAAGAGACTAAGACTTGCTAAAGAGGTCAATTTATCTGCTCATACCCCAGTATGTGGCTCCGTACTTCTGAGATAAAATAGAGAGACCCTGTAATGAATAACAAGTCCTTGGTATCGGCTCTTTCTTCAAAACTGCTGATAAATTCTCGGTAAGAGGGAATTACATCGTAACCTGTTACATCTGTTTCAGCCAAAGAACCTTGATAGTCAAAGCCTGTCACCTTGAGTTCCACCTGAGGCAAATTCTCAGTCAGGTAACCCAACATCCCTTGATAATCCTTCCGTTTTAAGGCTCCAAATAGGATTTGAGGACGATAACCTTCCTGCTCTTTTTCTTTGATAAACTCCACCAGGCGAGTCAAGGCAGGGAGGTTATGAGCACCGTCCAAGTAAATCTGAGGACGAATACGCTCCAAACGGCCAGCCCAATGGGTCTTCTCCAATGCCTGTTTTACAGCTTGCTCATCAACAGCTTCCTTTCCTTCCCTCATAAAGAGAAGAAAAGTTTGCAACGCCAAGGCCGCATTTTCCTGCTGATAAGCTCCTTCCAAGCCTATTTTCAGCTGCGAAATATTTAGTAAAGAACTTGAAAAATCACCACCCTGCATTGAAAAATCCTTACCTGCCTGATAAAGGTCAACAGCTAAAGAGTCTGCTTTTTTCTGACAGACAAGTCTAGCTTCTGGAGGCAATTTCGCAATCACTGCCTTTTTACCAGCCTTGAAAATACCAGCTTTCTGCTCTGCAATTGCCTCTAGACTATCACCCAAGGTCTCCTGATGATCAAGCCCGATGGAGGTGATGACAACAAGCTCTCCAGTTACCACATTGGTCGTGTCAAGTAAGCCGCCAATTCCCACTTCTAATAAAACCAAATCCACCTCTTGCTCCCTAAAGTAGAGAAAAGCAATCAAGGTCAGCAATTCAAAAAAGGACAACTGGTCATAGGTTTGCAGAAGCATTTTTTTCCATCTCCTTGACCCGATCAGCTAAACGGATAAAGTCTGCGTCTGCTATAGATTGTCCATTAATGCAGATTCGATCATTGATAGAGATGATATGAGGGGAGGTAAAGGTCGCAACTTTTTTGCCATGTCCCATAAATAATTCCCTCATAAAAGCAATGGTAGAACCTTTCCCATTAGTCCCTGTTACGTGGATAATAGGGTAAGACTTCTCAGGATTTCCTAACAAATCCACCGCTTCTTGCATTCTGTCCAAACCTGACCTAAAATTCAAACCAATCCGACTATGGAGCCATTCTTCTACTTCAAACATACACATCTCCTTAATTACAGGTTCAATCAACTGCCTCAATAAAGTCTCATAACTAACAAAAACGAGGCCAGGATTTTCGTCCCGACCTCTTACCTGGTTAGCTAATAACTAGCTACTATGAAGTTAACGTGGGCTAAAAACATCCACTGGATGTGCCTGCGTTTCTATTTTCTAGCGCAGGGCTAAACACGTCCACAGGACGTTCCAACTCTTCCAATTTCTAGGAGTTGGGGTAAAAATATCCCCGGACTTACCAGTTCTCTCTTATTTAAAGGAACTGGAGTAAAAATGTTCACTGGATGTGCCTGCGTTTCTATTTTCTAGCGCAGGGCTAAACACGTCCACTGGACGTGTTTACTCCTCCATAAAACTATTGAAGACTTCTTCAATCATGTTCCATTCGTCTTCTGAGTCTTCTGGGATTGGTTGCAATTCGCCTTCTGTTCCATCTTCGTTTTCGATGAATGAGTAAGCTTGGATTTCAACTTGTCCGTCTTCGTCTTCTTCTGCGTTAACTGGTACTAGAAGAACATAGTTTTTACCAAATTCTTCTTTTCCGTCAATGGTCAAAAGGATTTCAAACAAGGTTTCATTTCCTTGCTCATCTACTAGTGTGATTAGTTCACGTTCTTCGTGGTCGTGGTTATGATCGTGTGACATAGCCTCTCCTTTATATTAAAATTTTCTATCTAAATAATTTTGTAAAATCAGCTGAGCTGCTAACTTATCAATGACTTTCTTGCGCTTATTGCGACTGATATCTGCTTGTTCAATCAACATGCGCTCAGCAGCCACTGTTGTCAAGCGTTCATCTTGATAGTCTACTGGTAAACCAAAAAGTTCTTCTAGCTTCGCTCCGTATGCTTGACTAGCTTCCACGCGCGGTCCGCTTGTATTGTTCATGTTTTTAGGCAAGCCCACTACAAATCGTTCCACCTTGTAAGTATCAACCAACTCTTTAACGCGATCAAAACCAAATTGGCCTTGTTCCTCATTGATTTGGATGATTTCAAGCCCTTGAGCTGTAAAACCGAGCGGATCGCTAATGGCCACCCCTACCGTTTTTGAACCGACGTCCAATCCCATAATTCTCATAGATTACAGATCGACTCCTTGTCCTTTAAGGTAGTAGCGGACCAATTCCTCAACGATTTCATCACGCTCATACTTACGGATTTGATTTCGTGCATTATTATAACGAGGAACGTAGGCAGGGTCTCCACTCAATACGTAGCCTACGATTTGGTTAATTGGGTTGTAGCCCTTATCGTTCAACGAAGCATAGACATCAGTCAAAGTTTCGCTAATTTCTTTTTTATTGGAATCGTCCAATTTAAAACGTACTGTTTCTTCAGTAAATCCCATTCTAACACCCTCTTTCCTTAGAATAGTACCATTATAGCATAATTCCTTACCTTCTACAATTCAGGCAGTCTATTTATTTGGATTTTCTATTGTTCTGTCGCGCCATTTGCCAATCTGTCTGAAATATATTTGCTTGGTTCATTCTTCAAGAGATTTTCCAAGCCAATATTCTTCAAATATTCCAACTGAGAAGCCTTTTTGACATCCAAAACTTGAAAATCAAAACTAGTTGTTGTTTGAAGTTCTGTTGCACTCAATAGTTTAGTTTCAAGCTTAAATCCTGCTAATTTACGAGCTTCTACGATGGATTCGTCTTTCTCTTCCGCCTCGAGAAGAGCTTTTTGGGTTTCTTCCACTCCATGTTGGTCAATATAAGTCTTCAACTCATCTGAGACTGGACGCTTTTGTTGAATGGTTAGGTTCAAAAAAGTCTTGTCTTTATAAGTAATGGTTTGGGTTTGCTGGCTACCATCATCTGACTTGGGCAAGACCAAAGTCTTGGTTACAACTGTATTCTTCTCAGCATTTTCAATAACTGGCAATGCCGACTGAAGCGTATCCTTTTCTGTTTTTGTAGCTGGTCCAGTTTCTTTTTTCTGTCCGCAACCAACCAGGACAAAAAGGAAAGCTAGACTAATCAGACCAATTTTTTTCATTTCTTTCTTCTTTCTTTTTGAAATTAATACTCAATGAAAATCAAAGAGCAAACTAGGAAACTAGCCGCAGGCTGCTCAAAGCACAGCTTTGAGGTTGCAGATAAAACTGACGAAGTCAGCTCAAAACACTGTTTTGATGTTGTGGATAGAACTGACGAAGTCAGCTCAAAACACTGTTTTGAGGTTGTGGATAGAACTGACGAAGTCAGCTCAAAACACTGTTTTGAGGTTGCAGATAGAACTGACGAAGTCAGTAACATATACATACGGCAAAGCGACGTTGACGCGGTTTAAAGAGATTTTTGAAGAGTATAAAATAAGACTGGGAATTGCTCCCAGCCTTGATGTTTATAGAGCTGCACGCAAACGTGCTTCTGCATTTTCTACATTACGGACAGAGCGTGGTAGGAAAGCACGAATATCGTCTTCCTTGTAGCCAACTTGCAGGCGTTTTTCATCTACAAGGATTGGGCTCTTTAAAATTCTCGGTGTTTCCATAATCAGATTGAGGACTTCATTTACACTCAAATCTTCAATATCCACTCCAAGGGCTTTGGCATAGCGATTTTTAGATGAAACGATGCTGGCTATTCCGTTATCTGTTTTGGTTAGAATATCCAGTAATTCTTCTCTCGTAATTCCTTCTTTACCAAGGTTTTGTTCTTTATAACTTAACTGGTGGGCATTGAGCCAGGTTTTTGCTTTTTTACAACTAGTACAACTTGAGACTGTATAAATTTTAATCATGTACCTACCCCTTTCGCTACATGTTACTATCAGTTTAGTCTATTATACCATAAAAAACATCCGACTTGCGACCTATTTTTAAATTTTTTTGACTTTTTTCGTCATTTTCGTACTTTTTTCTTGACAAAATGAAATTTACAGCCATTCTTGATATTTCTTGATATAAATTTTTTTCACAATTGTCACACTAATCATATACAAAATAATGATGAAAAGTAAAAAGATGAAATAAATCGGTTTTAAAGGAGTTAGATGAAGTAGGATTGCGAGTGGACTGTAGGGAAGGAAGGTCACAAAGGCTGCAGCCAATAAGGTTGTCACAAGGACTAGCCAAGCCGGACGACTTTGTAAAAAGGGAATTTTGGCTGAGCGCAGCATATGGATAACCATGGTCTGTGACCACATGGACTCGATAAACCAACCTGTCTGAAACAAGACAATAAATCCTACGGCAGACTCCGCTCCATGGACATAGGCTTGACCTGTCGTCATGGGTACAATGATAAAATAGAGCAAAATAAAGGTCAAAATATCAAAGGCAGAAGAGATAGGCCCCATCCAAACCATGAAACGTGTGATGGACTTAGCTTCCCAGGTATGCGGATTTCTCAAAAAATCTTTATCCACCTTGTCAAAAGGCAAGGCAATACAAGACAAATCATAGACTAGATTTAAGATAATCAAATGGACTGGTGCCATTGGTAAAAATGGCAAAAAGATTCCAGAGACCAATAGGGATAAGATATTTCCAAAATTAGAACTCACTGTCATTTTGATATATTTAGTCATATTGGCATAGACCTTACGCCCTTCAACAAGTCCTTTTTCCAGCACCATGAGATCCTTATCAAGTAGGATAACATCAGCTGTTTCTTTGGCAATATCTACTGCTGTATCAACAGAAATTCCCACATCTGCGACTTTCATAGAAGGAGCATCATTGATCCCATCTCCCATATAGCCGACAGCATGACCATTAGCCTTAAATTGCAAAATAATCCTTGCTTTTTGGTCAGGAGAAAGTTTGGCGAAGACGGTTACCTCCTCCACGGCTTGAGCCAATTCTTGATCACTCATCTGATCAATTTCAGATCCTAACAACATCTGATTGATATCCAAACCAACCTTTTCACAGACTGCTTGGGTAACTTTTTCGTTGTCTCCCGTCAAAATCTTTGTTTGAACCCCATGCTCTAACAGAGCCTTAATTGCTGGTGCTGCAGATGGTTTAGGAGGATCTAGGAAGGCTAAATAACCCGTTAGAATCATATCCCCTTCGTCATCAACTGTATAGGCATGACCTTCCCTCAAACCTGACTTATAAGCCACTCCCAAGACACGCAAACCTTGTTGATTTAGTTGTCGGACTTCTGCTAAAATTTCTTCTCTAATAGCATCTGTCAAGGGAGTAATCACTCCTTGGTATTCCGCATGACTGGAAATCGTCAACATTTCCTCAAGGGCTCCCTTAGTTACCAAACTAACCACTTCGTGTTCATCCTTAACAATAACACTCATCCGTCTACGTTCAAAATCAAAAGGAAGCTCATCTATTTTTTGAAAAGTTTGAGCCAGATTTTGCAAGAGGGCGTGTTCTTTTGCTTCCTTTTCAGTCCGTTTGATGATAGCTCTGTCCATCAAATTTTTCAAGCCCGTTTGAAAATAAGAATTGAGATAAGCTCGTCTCAAGACGGTCAAATCCAAGCGTCCGTGGATGTCCAAGGGATATTCAAGGACAATTTCGTCTTGGGTTAGAGTTCCTGTCTTATCTGTACACAAAATATCAATCGCCCCTAAGTCCTGTATGGCATTGAGTTTCTTGATAACCACTTTTTCCTTGGCCATAATGATGGAGCCTTTTGCTAGACTGGCCGTGATAATCATAGGAAGCATCTCAGGTGTCAATCCAACACCAACACTCAAAGCAAATACGCCAGCTTCTAACCAGTCGCCATCTGTTAAACCATTGGACAAGAAAACGATGGGCACCATGACCAGCATCAAACGAATCAAGAGCCACGAAATACTATTCATCTCCCGTTCAAACGAAGTAGGCTCATCATAGGTGTTCAAAGTCTGCTCAATGGCCCCCATCATGGTATCATCACCAACTGCTAAAACCACGGCCTTGGCACTACCAGACAAGACATTGGTTCCCATAAAGGCGAGCGCTTCTGCTTCTAGCAGACTATCAGATTGTTGAACTGTTGCCTTGGTCAAGGCCAATTTTTCAACCGATTCACTTTCACCTGTCAAGCCCGACTGTTGTACAAAGAAATCGCGCGACTCAAATAAAAGAAGATCTGCTGGAATCATGTCTCCAGCGCTTAATTTAACCACGTCACCCACTACCAAATCATCGATAGGTACTTCTTGAATTTCTCCTTGACGAATGACAGTCGCTGTGTTGACAATCATTTTTGATAGATTGGTCGCAGCCTTATCACTACGGAGTTCTTGGACAAAGCGTATGCCACCAGAAATGAGGACTAGGACAACGATGATAATAGAAGTCGTCGGATCTTCTTGACCTGGTTTTGCCAACCAGACATTGGTCACCAAGGAAATCACGGCGATAACCAGCAAGATGATTGTAAAAGGATTGATAATGGATTCGTAAATCTTTTTGAGGATACTGTCTTCTTGACCCTTTGTGATGGTATTTTCGCCATAGAGGTCACGATTTTTTTCGACCTGCTCCTCTGTCAAACCGTTTAAACTGGTATGATAAAAAGTTAGACTCTCGTCTAAAGGGATTTGAATAGCTGTTGCTAATCTTTCTTTTGTAGTTTTCATTGGTTTCTCCTATCTGTATAAATGATGTGTTTCATACACAGAGACCAATCACTTTATAAGGGCAGAACGACACAAATCAGCGATTGGCTGTGTATGTGCGGTTCCGGATGGTCGTCAATTTGCATCGTCTGTCTCCTTTCTTTGATTTAAACAGTAGAAAATCCCACCATAAAATGGCAGGATTAAAAAACTAATTATCTGTTTTTTCGTTCAAGCTTTAACTCCACAGGGCAATGAAATGAGCTTAGTCTTGGCCTTCGCGACCAGGACTGTTGACCAACGAGTAGTGTCTCCACTGCTTTGCGGTAGTCATCCGTATCCCTATGGTAGCCTCACCTACCGTTTTCGTCTTTCAGTATAAACCTTTAAAATTTAAAAGTCAATCATTTGAGTTGTTTGACTCTTAAATGACTATCAACTCTTTTGGAGCTAGGGTCAACAATTCACAACCTGTCTCTGTAATCAGGATATCATCCTCGATACGAACACCATATTTACCTTCGATGTAGATACCTGGTTCATCGGTCAATGCCATACCTGCCTTAATAGTTTCTGTAGAAGTCTGGCTAAAGTATGGTTCCTCATGAATATCCAGTCCAATACCGTGTCCAATACCGTGGGTAAAGTAGTCGCCATAGCCTGCCTCGATGATAATATCACGAGGGATTTTGTCAAAGTCACGGAAACCTAATCCTGCCTTAGCCTGATCAATCAAGGCTTGGTTAGCTTTTAGAACTGTATTGTAAATCTCTGCTTGCTCGTCGCTGACATGCCCCAAGTAGATAGTTCGTGTCATATCACTGACATAGTGGTCGTAGAGGCATCCAAAGTCCATTGTAATGGCTTCTCCTAGCTCCACTGGTTTGTGCATAGGATGGGCATGGGGTTTGGAAGAGTTGATACCGCTAGCTAGAATGGTGTCAAAAGACAAGCCAGATGCTCCCAACTCACGCATGCGGAAGTCAAGGAAGTTGGCAATCTCAATTTCAGTCTTTCCTGGCTTAATAAAGTCAAGCGCATCGCGGAAAGCTTGGTCTGAGATAGAACAAGCCTTGCGAATCGCTGCAATCTCCGCTTCATCCTTAATCATTCGAAGACCTTCAACAAACTGAGTCTGTGGAAGCAAGTCAATTCCTTCAAAGGTAGCCTGCATACGATGATAATAAGACACTGAAATCTCATCCTCAAAACCGATTCGAGACAAGCCCATATCCTTGACAATTCCTGCAATGACAGCCAATTCATCGCGATCTGCTACGATTTCAAAACCACTGGTTTCTTGCTTGGCTGCAATGATATAGCGAGAGTCTGTCACCAAGACCTGACGGTCACGGCTGATGAATACTGTTCCGTTTGAACCCCAAAAACCAGTCAAATAATAGACGTTTTTAAGGTTATTGATGATGATGCCATCTAGTTCTTTTTCTTGCATTTTAGCTAGAAATGCTTGTACACGTTTATTCATGATGTAACTTTCCTTTCAAATAGTGTCCTGTGTAGCTGGCTTCATTGGCCGCTACTTCTTCTGGAGTTCCTGTTGCGATGATGGTTCCACCACCGACACCGCCCTCAGGTCCCAAGTCAATAATATGGTCTGCCGTCTTGATAACATCCAGATTGTGCTCAATGACAAGAACTGTATTGCCATCATCGACAAAGCGAGCTAAAACCTTGAGCAAGCGAGCGATATCCTCGGTATGGAGTCCTGTCGTCGGCTCATCCAGAATGTAGAAAGATTTTCCTGTCGATCGTTTGTGGAGTTCACTAGCCAGCTTCATACGCTGGGCTTCTCCCCCAGAAAGGGTGGTAGCTGGTTGTCCTAGCGTTACATAACCCAGCCCCACATCCTTGATGGTCTGGAGTTTACGTTGAATCTTAGGAATGTGTTGGAAGAACTCTACCGCGTCGTTGACGGTCATGTCCAAGACCTGCGAGATATTTTTTTCCTTGTAGTGAACTTCTAGGGTTTCACTGTTGTAGCGGGTTCCGTGGCAAACTTCACAAGCCACGTAAACATCTGGCAAGAAGTGCATCTCAATCTTGATAATCCCGTCACCTGAGCAGGCTTCACAACGGCCACCCTTGACGTTGAAACTGAAACGCCCTTTCTTGTAGCCTCGAATCTTGGCTTCATTAGTCTGAGCAAAGAGGTCACGTATATCGTCAAAAACTCCAGTATAGGTGGCTGGGTTGGACCTCGGCGTTCGTCCGATTGGGCTCTGGTCAATGTCAATCAATCTGTCTACATGCTCAATCCCTGTTATGGTCTTGAATTTACCAGGTTTGTCTGAATTACGGTTGAGCTTCTGAGCAATAGCTTTTTTGAGGATACTGTTGATGAGGGTCGATTTCCCTGAACCTGATATCCCTGTCACTGCGATGAATTTTCCTAGTGGGAAGCGAGCTGTGACATTTTGCAAGTTATTCTCACGCGCTCCTGTCACTTCGATAAAACGACCATTTCCTACACGGCGCTCGTCTGGTACTGGAATGGCACGTTTGCCTGACAAGTACTGACCTGTGATAGACTTGCTGTTGCGAGCCACCTGCTTGGGCGTACCTGCGGCGACAATCTCCCCACCAAAAACACCGGCACCGGGACCAACGTCAATCAGATAATCCGCCTCACGCATGGTATCTTCGTCATGTTCCACTACTATGAGAGTATTACCCAAATCACGCATCTTTTTGAGACTGGCAATCAGGCGGTCATTATCCCTCTGGTGGAGTCCGATAGATGGCTCGTCTAGGATATAGAGTACGCCTGATAGGTTAGATCCAATCTGGGTTGCCAAACGAATACGCTGACTCTCCCCACCTGAAAGGGTTCCTGCCGAACGTGACAGGGTTAGATAGTTAAGACCCACGTTATTAAGGAAGGTCAAACGATCCTTGATTTCCTTGAGAATAGGCCGAGCAATGATGGCTTCATTTTCAGACAAGGTTAGCTGACTCACTAAGTCCAAGTGGTCTGCGATAGACAGGTCTGAAATTTCTCCGATATGCAGCCCTTGCTGGCCACCCACACGGACAGACAAGGCCTGGTCATTGAGACGGTAACCACGACAAGTTCCGCAGGTCAGCTCATTCATATAGAGGCGCATCTGGGTGCGAGTGTAGTCACTATTAGTTTCATGGTAGCGACGTTTGATATTATTGACAACTCCCTCAAAAGGAATATCGATATCGCGCACACCACCAAATTCATTCTCATAGTGGAAATGGAATTCCTTACCATCTAATCCATAGAGAATCAAGTTCTTATCTTCTTCTGACAAGTCCTCAAAAGGCTTATCCATATCCACTCCAAAGGCTGTCATAGCCTGCTCTAGCATGTTTGGATAGTAGTTGGATGAGATAGGATTCCAAGGAGCCAAGGCTCCCTCACGTAGCGTTTTGCTGGCATCTGGCACCACCAAATCAGTATCCACCTCCAGCTTGATACCCAAGCCATCACACTCACTACAAGAACCAAAAGGAGCATTGAATGAGAAGAGACGTGGCTCTAACTCTGGAACAGTAAAGCCACAAACTGGACAGGCATAATGCTCAGAGAACAACAACTCAGAGTCGTCCATAGTGTCGATAATGACATAACCTTCTGCAATACGAAGGGCAGCCTCAATGGAATCAAAGAGACGACTACGAATGCCCTCCTTGATGACAATACGGTCAACCACGACATCAATATTGTGTTGCTTGCTCTTGGACAAGTCTGGCACTTCGGTCACATCATAGACTTCCCCATCCACACGGACGCGGACATACCCGTCTTTCTGAACCTTCTCAATAACACTCTTATGTTGGCCTTTTTTCTTGCGGATGACAGGAGCTAAAATTTGCAGGCGCTGGCGTTCTGGCAATTCCAAAACCTTATCCACAATTTGCTCCACAGAAGAAGCCTTGATAGCTCCATGCCCGTTGATACAGTAAGGCGTCCCCACACGTGCGTAGAGGAGACGCAGATAGTCATTGATTTCAGTCGTGGTTCCCACCGTCGAGCGAGGGTTTTTGCTAGTCGTTTTCTGGTCGATGGAAATAGCTGGGCTGAGACCATCAATGGCATCTACATCAGGCTTCTCCATATTTCCCAAGAATTGACGAGCGTAGGCTGACAAACTCTCTACATAGCGCCGTTGTCCCTCGGCATAGAGGGTATCAAAGGCCAGACTGGATTTCCCTGAACCTGACAAGCCAGTCACGACAACCAGCTTGTCTCGAGGAATCTCCACATCAATATTTTTTAAATTATGGGCACGCGCCCCATGAATGACAATTTTATCTTGCATCTTTGTTCTTTCTAGTCCATTATTGCTTACCATTATACCAAAAAATGTGAGATTCTATTACCCAAAAGGCTGAATTTGTAGTATAATAGTACGGTGTGAAAAAATCTGAAAAATGAGAAAGGATAAGGGATATGAAACAAGTTTTTCTCTCTACAACAACTGAATTTAAAGAGATCGATACGCTTGAACCGGGTACTTGGATCAATCTCGTTAATCCGACTCAAAATGAATCACTCGAAATCGCCAATGCCTTCGACATTGATATCGCCGACCTTCGAGCACCACTCGATGCGGAAGAAATGTCTCGTATTACGATTGAAGACGAGTACACCCTGATTATCGTTGACGTGCCGGTCACAGAAGAAAGAAATAATCGCACCTACTACGTCACCATCCCGCTTGGTATTATCATCACAGAGGAAACCATTATCACTACTTGTTTGGAACCATTACCTGTCCTCGATGTCTTTATCAACCGTCGATTGCGTAATTTCTACACCTTCATGCGTTCACGTTTTATCTTTCAGATTCTTTATCGCAATGCAGAGCTTTATCTAACAGCCCTTCGTTCGATTGACCGCAAGAGTGAACAAATCGAAAGTCAACTGCATCAATCAACTCGTAATGAAGAATTGATTGAGCTCATGGAATTGGAAAAAACCATCGTCTATTTCAAAGCCTCACTTAAAACAAATGAGCGTGTGATTAAGAAATTGACCAGCTCAACCAGCAATATCAAGAAATACCTTGAGGACGAAGACCTGCTTGAAGATACCCTGATTGAAACCCAACAGGCCATCGAGATGGCAGACATTTATGGAAACGTCTTGCATTCTATGACAGAGACCTTCGCCTCTATCATTTCCAACAACCAGAACAACATCATGAAAACCTTGGCCCTTGTGACCATCGTCATGTCCATCCCAACCATGGTCTTTTCTGCCTACGGGATGAACTTTAAGGATAATGAAATCCCCCTAAACGGCGAGCCGAATGCCTTCTGGTTAATTGTCTTTATCGCCTTTGCTATGAGTGTCTCGCTCACTCTCTATCTCATCCATAAAAAATGGTTCTAAGAGGAGTTCCTATGTCTCAGATTGATCTACAAAAATTAACTAAGAAAAACCAAGAGTTTGTCCACATTGCTACCCAACAATTCATCAAAGATGGAAAAACAGATGCTGAAATCAAGGCTATTTTTGAGGAAGTTATTCCCCAAATCCTTGAGGAGCAAGCCAAGGGTACGACTGCTCGTTCCCTCTATGGCGCACCGACCCACTGGGCTCATAGTTTCACTGTCAAGGAACAATATGAAAAAGAGCATCCAAAGGAAAATGACGATCCGAAACTCATGATTATGGACTCAGCTCTTTTCATCACTAGCCTCTTTGCCCTCGTCAGCGCCCTCACAACCTTCTTTGCGGCAGATCAAGCTTTCGGCTATGGTTTGATTACTCTTCTATTAGTTGGACTGGTTGGTGGATTTGCCTTCTACTTGATGTACTACTTTGTTTACCAATACTATGGACCAGATATGGACCGCAGTCAACGTCCACCTTTCTGGAAATCTGTACTAGTTATCCTAGCTTCTATGTTCCTTTGGTTGCTTGTCTTCTTTGCGACAAGCTTCCTACCAGCTAGCCTTAACCCAGTACTTGCTCCATTGCCACTGGCTATTATCGGAGCAGTCCTCCTAGCCCTTCGCTTCTATCTCAAGAAACGCTTGAACATCCGTAGCGCAAGTGCAGGACCAACACGCTATTAAGAAGAATGATAAAAGCAACTGCAGATGCGGTTGCTTTTTTACTACTTTCTTGATTTAAAAGTATTCTTCTGACATCCCACATAGTTTTCTCTCATCTTTTATGATAAAATAGGCTCATCCTCAATGAAAATCAAAGAGCAAACTAGGAAGCTAGCCGCAGGCTGTACTTGAGTACGGCAAGGCAAAGCTGACGTGGTTTGAATTTGATTTTCGAAGAGTATCAATCTATTTCTAGGAGGATACAATATGATTTCTACTATTGGTGTTGTTAGTTTGTCTAGTGGCATTATCGGAGAGGACTTTGTCAAACACGAAGTGGACTTGGGTGTCCAACGTCTCAAGGACCTGGGACTCAATCCTATCTTTTTGCCCCATTCGTTAAAAGGATTAGACTTTATCAAGGATCATCCTGAAGCTCGTGCAGAGGATTTGATTCATGCCTTTTCTGATGATAGCATCGACATGATCCTTTGCGCGATTGGTGGAGACGATACCTATCGTTTATTGCCCTACCTTTTTGAAAATGACCAACTACAAAAGGTTATCAAACAGAAGATTTTTCTTGGCTTCTCAGATACAACCATGAACCATCTCATGTTGCATAAACTAGGAATCAAGACTTTTTATGGTCAATCCTTCTTAGCAGACATTTGTGAATTAGACAAAGAAATGTTAGCCTATAGCCTTCACTACTTTAAAGAATTGATTGAGACGGGAAGAATCTCAGAAATCCGCCCTAGTGACGTTTGGTATGAGGAACGAACTGATTTTAGTCCCAAGGCTCTGGGGACACCTCGTATCAGTCATGCAAATATCGGTTTTGAATTATTGCAAGGAAATGCCCAATTCGAGGGAAAAATCCTCGGTGGTTGCCTCGAGTCCCTCTACGATATCTTTGACAACTCTCGATACGCAGATAGCGCGGAGCTCTGTCAAAAATACAAACTTTTCCCTTACTTGTCAGACTGGGAAGGAAAAATCCTCTTGCTAGAAACAAGCGAAGAAAAGTCTGAGCCAGAAGACTTCAAAAAGATGTTGCGGACTTTAAAGGACACTGGTATATTCGAGGTAATCAGTGGACTCTTGGTCGGAAAACCTATGGATGAAACTTTCTACGACAACTATAAAGAGGCACTATTGGATATCATTGATAGCAATATCCCGATTGTCTATAATTTGAATGTCGGCCACGCAACTCCAAGAGCAATTGTCCCCTTCGGAGTTCACGCCTATGTAGATGCAAAGGAGCAAATCATTCGCTTTGACTATAACAAAAAATAAATAGTTTCTCTATTTTTGTGCTTTTGTATTCGTTTTCGTTACAATTTGTATCTGAATTTATTGCATTTCGCTAATTTCTATGATATCCTTTTGAAGGAGGTGTATATGACAAAACAAAAAATTAATCGAATCGTAGGTTCTATTGGTGCCTTTATTGGAATTATAGTATTTATTGCCTACATACCTCAAATTATCGCTAATTTACAGGGAAATAAAGCTCAACCATTTCAACCTTTATCAGCTGCTATATCTTGCTTAATCTGGGTTATTTATGGATGGACAAAGGAACCTAAGAAGGATTGGATACTAATCATTCCAAATTCAGCTGGTGTTATTTTAGGTGGAATCACTTTTTTGACTTCACTCTAACAAATCTAATAGTATATATAAAAAGCTGGGAAAAATTTCTCAGCTTTTTTCTATATTCTCAGATATGCTAGTTACCTGTACACACTAATTCCTGCTTTTCCACTCACAATCGTTCTCATGGTCATCAACCAGACCTGCAGCCTGTAGAAAAGACAAGACGGCGACTGGGCCTGTGAACTTGAAGACTCGTTTTTTGAGATCTTTGGCTAATTTCTCAGATAAAGCGGTTTTAGCTGGGGCTTGGCGGTAATCGGGAACATCGTTAACGATCGTTTTCCCCTCAACAAAAGACCAAAGATAGGCATCAAAAGAGCCATATTCTGCCTGTAACCGTAGAAAGGCTTGGGCGTTAGCGCGTGTAGCAAAAATCTTGGCTCTATTTCGGATGATAGCTGGATTCTCCAGCAAGTTTTCCAATTCGGTATCGGTCATCTCTGCGACCGCTTGAATTTGATAGCCATGAAAGGCTTCTCGAAAAGCTTGGCGTTTGTTGAGTACCGTTTCCCAAGACAGGCCTGCCTGATAGGTTTCCATACACAACAACTCAAACAATGCTTGGTCATCATGGAGGGGTTGGCCCCACTCCTCATCATGATAGGCGATGTAGAGCGGATTGGTCATCTTGACCCACGAACAACGTTTTGTCATGCTCTGCTCCTATTTAACCAACATTTTAAGGGCTGACTTGATATAGTTTTCAGCTGTATCTGTCGTTCCTTCAAAGAATTTCTTGATTTTCTTGAGCTCGGTTACCTTGTAGCCCAGAGCCAACATGGCCTCCATAGCTTCTTCCAATTCTTGGTTTTCAGCACTAGCTTGCACTGCTACCTTGGCAGGAAGGTCATCTCCTGCAACTACTACCTTGCCTTCCAAGTCCAGCACCATCTGCTGGGCTGTTTTCTTGCCAATTTTAGGGAACTTGGTCAAATAGGTGATATTCTTGGTTTCGATGGCTTGAACCAAGCCAGCATTGTCATCGACAGCGATAATAGCAAGAGCTGATACAGGACCAATCCCAGAGACCGAAATCAGACTAAGAAAGAGCTTTTTCTCGTCTTCTGAGCGAAATCCATAAAGCAGATGAGCGTCCTCACGCACAACCTGATGCGCATAAATTTGAGCCTCTTGATTGACCTGACCTGAATAAGCATAGGGATTGGCCACATGCAAAATATAACCGATACCATTGGTTTCAAGAACAATGTATTTAGCAGTGATTTTGGTAATGATTCCTTTTAAATATTCGTACATAGTTTTCCTTTTAGTTTAATATTTCCCCAACTCACGGAGACTGGTGTGATTTTCCTGAATACGTCGAAACATCTTTTCCATATCCGACTTGGTAAAATGCACCAAAACAGGACGTCCGTGAGGACAGTTATAGGGATTGTCACATTGAGAAAGCTGATAGAGGAGTTGTCTAGCTGAATGATCATCAATACGATGATTGGCCTTGATAGACCGTTTGCAGGACATCATGATGGCTAGCTCTGCTCGGTATTTCTTGATAGAAACTTCCTTGGTCAAAAGGAGCATGTCGCACATCTCATAGATGCCTGACTCGATTTCCTCCTCTGCCATCCAAATAGGGTGTTCACGTAAGATAAATTGATTTTCCCCGTACTCTGCTAGAAAGACTCCAACTTCCTCCAAGAGTGCCATTCTTTCCTTGAGACGAAGGGCATCATCCGCTGGAAATTCAAAGATATAGGGCACTAGTAGTTGCTGCTGGCTCTGGTCAACATTGCCAATGCTCTCACGATACTCCTCGTACTTGACCCGTTCCTGAGCCGCATGTTGGTCTATGATGTACAGTCCATCTCGCCCTTGGGCAAAGAGATAGGTCCCATGCATCTGTCCGAAAAATTCCAATTCTGGGAAGCTGGATGATTCTTCTCGCTCCAGCTTGTCATAGGCCTTATCCAGACTGGCTAAATCTAGCTCTGGATGGTCTAATTGGTCATAGTTAGCAGGCTTTCTCTCTGCAAAATGCAGTTTTGCTGGCTTGGTCAATTGATCCAGGGTTTCCTTGGCAAACAAAGTCAAGTCTTGCCCTTCCTCAGTCAATTCCACCTGATAATCAGCTACTTCAGCTTGACTAGGTCTTGTCGGCTCAGTTTGCTCATAGTAGAGCATATTTTCTTTAAGTGGGAGAATGGTCTGCTCCATCTTCTCACGATTGCGCACGGTCGATTTGGCAAGATTTTCCAAGGCATCAGGTATCAAAGTTTGCTCCTTGAGACTATTAGAAATAGCTTCTGAGACCAGCGTCATCAGTTCTTTTTCCTTGGAAATCCGCACCTCTTGCTTGGTTGGATGCACATTGACATCAGCCAGATAAGGGTCGATATGAATGTGAATGACAGCCAGTGGAAAACGGCCTACCATGAGCTTACTACCATAGCCGTCAAGAATTGCACGATTGAGCAGGAAGTTCTTGATATAACGGCCATTGATGAAGAGACTGATATAGTTACGATTCGCCCGAGTCAACTCAGGCAGGGACACAAAACCTGAAATTTCGAAATCTAGGTCAGAGTTCTCAATTTCAATCATCTTCTTTGCACTGACCAAACCGTAAATCCCTGCGATAGCTTGGCGCAGTTGACCAGTCCCTGCTGTCCGCGTCATTTCCTTGCCATCACTAATCAAGCTAAAAGAAATCTCAGGATGGGCTAAGCCCAGACGGTTGACAATATCAATGATATGAGACAACTCTGCTTGCTGGCTCTTCATATACTTGAGGCGGGCAGGCGTGTTGAAAAAGAGGTCCTCCACACAAACCTTGGTTCCCACAGGACTAGTCGCTGGGATGACTTCCTCAACTTTACCCCCACGCGCGACTAGCTTGGTTCCGTGACTTGCGCCCTCAACTGCTGTCAAAAGAGTTAAAACGCTGACGGATGCGATAGAAGGCAGAGCTTCACCACGAAAACCAAGCGTCCGAATCCGAAAGAGGTCTGCTTGATTTTTTATCTTACTGGTCGCATGACGACGCAGAGCCAGCTCTACCTCATCGTGGGCAATTCCGTGACCATTATCTGTGATTTGGATCTTCTTGAGACCAGACTCTTCAATCTCAACGATAATCTGACTAGAGCCAGCATCAATGGCATTTTCTACCAGCTCCTTAACAACGCTAGCTGGACGCTCGATAACCTCTCCAGCCGCAATCTGGTTTGCCAACACCTCTGGCAATTCAATAATATGAGACATTTTTCAGCCCCTTTCTGTATCTGTTTTCCTAGAAATTGATTAGTGCTATTATACCATATTTCAGATAGGACAGAAAAGCAAGCGCCACATAGGAACCAAATCCCTCCACATAGACAAATCCCCTTGCAAGGGGCTGAAAAATAGTGTTTAATAAAGATATACAGGAAGTGATCACAACCTTGTATAACTAAAAAGGAGAGAAATTTATGAAAGTAGAACTACAGATTAGTGAAACTTACGAAGAGGAAAAGCTGATTGTTCAAGCACCTCAAGAAACCGAGAAAGTCCAGAAAGTTATCGAGTTCGCAGAAAATCTGGACCGAACAGAAACAATTAAAGGGAAAATCGAAGATCAGGTCTATCTCGTGAAGATTGGTAAGATACAACGCTTCTATATCGAGAATCGGAAGGTTCTAGCAGAAACGGCGAGTCAGACCTACAACATTGATTTGCGACTCTATCAAGTTCTTGAACTCTTGCCAAGCAATTTTATCCAAATTTCCCAATCCGAAATCATCAATATCAACTCCATCTCTCATCTCAAGCTCACGCCCAACGGTCTGGTAGAAATCTTTCTAAAAAACGAAAGCTTCACCTATTCTTCACGCCGTTATCTAAAAACCATCAAGGAGAAATTAGAACTATGAAAAAACAAATCTTCCACGACGCAGCTACTGGTGTCCTCATCGGCCTCATCCTCTCTATCATCTTTTCACTCATTTATGCACCAAATACCTACGCACCACTAAACCCCTACTCTATCATCGGCCAAGTGATGGCTCAGCATCAGATTCACGGTGCCCTGGTCTTGCTCTACTGTACACTTATTTGGGCAGCTATCGGTATTCTCTTCAACTTTGGCAAGCGATTATTCAGCCGTGACTGGAGCATGCTCCGTGCGACGCTTTCCCATTTCTTCCTTATGCTGGCTGGCTTTGTCCCACTAGCAACCCTAGCAGGTTGGTTCCCCTTCCACTGGAATTTCTACCTCCAGCTCATTATCGAGTTTACGATTGTCTACCTCATCATTTGGACTATTTCCTATAAAAGAGCATCAAAAAAAGTAGACCATATCAATCAACTCTTGGAGCATAGAAAGTAAGAACCTCATAATAAGCAAAACCGAGAAAGAAACTTCTCGGTTTTTCTGTATCCTGCTGTACCTTATACTCAATGAAAATCAAAGAGCAAACTAGGAAGCTAGCCGCAGGTTGCTCAAAACATTGTTTTGAGGTTGCAGATAAGACTGACGAAGTCAGCTCAAAACACTGTTTTGAGGTTGTGGATAGAACTGACGAAGTCAGTAACCATACCTACGGTAAGGCGACGCTGACGTGGTTTGAAGAGATTTTCGAAGAGTATTACTATCATAGCAGTTAGTTTCAGATCTTATTTGTAAATTTTCTGTAATTTTCTATCTTTTTTCAAAATAATCTTGCATTTCCCCAAAGTTTTTTGTAGAATATAGATTACATATCCAGATTATTCTGAAAATTCAAAAAGGAGCATCTATCATGTCGCAAGCTATTTCGTTAAATCAATCAACCTGGACAAGTAAACTAAAAGCAATGGGACCTGGAATCCTAATGGCTTCTGCTGCTGTTGGAGGTTCTCACATTGTATCTTCCACTCAAGCTGGTGGTTCTTATGGGTGGTCGCTACTCCTCTTGGTCATCTTAGCCAATGTCTTTAAATATCCATTTTTCCGTTTTGGTGCTGAATACACCGCTGATACTGGAAAGACTTTGGTTGAAGGTTATGCCGAAAAAGGGAAACTCTATCTCTGGATTTTCTTTATCCTCAATATCTTTTCGGCTATGGTCAACACAGCTGGTGTTGCCATTCTGTGCTCAGCTATCATCGCCAGCGCCTTCCCAATGATCGGTCTTAGCATCACTCAGTGGTCCCTCATTCTCGTTGCAATCATTTGGGCTATGTTACTCTTTGGAGGCTACAAACTCTTAGACGGCATGGCAAAATGGATCATGTCAGCTTTGACCATTGCAACTGTTCTTGCAGTTATCATCGCGGCGGTCAAGCATCCCGAATACAGCTCTGATTTTGTCGAGAAAACACCTTGGCAAATGGCAGCTCTCCCCTTCATCGTTTCCCTCTTAGGGTGGATGCCGGCTCCTATTGAAATTTCAGCTATCAATTCACTTTGGTCTGCTGAAAAGAAAAAGACCGTCAACTTTAACACAGAGGACGCTCTATTTGACTTTAACGTCGGTTACATTGGAACAGCTATCCTAGCTGTGTTCTTTGTAGCACTGGGAGCATTGATTCAATATCCTACAGGGCAAGCAGTTGAAGCTGCTTCAGCCAAATACATCTCTCAATTCGTGGGCATGTATGCCTCTGTTCTTGGCGAATGGTCCCGTTACTTGATTACCTTTATTGCCTTCCTCTGTATCTTTGGAACAGTTATTACTGTTATCGATGGTTACTCTCGTGTCAATCAGGAATCTCTCCGACTGCTAATCAGTCAAAAAGAAGACAGTAGTAAATCTTTGAACATCTGGATGACCATCACTGCTATCATCGGTATTGTCATTATCAAGTTTTTCGCTGGTCAGGTTTCAACCATGCTCCGCTTTGCTATGATTGGTTCTTTCCTGACAACACCATTCTTCGCTCTTTTAAACTACGCCTTGGTAACGCGTGAAAACAAAAATCTTCCTTCTTGGCTCAAACACCTTGCCATTGCAGGATTGATTTTCCTCTTTGGCTTCGCCATCTTCTTTATCTACGCACTTGCAATCGGAAAAGCAGGATAATAGCTTGCTACCCCTACCTTCTAAAAAATCACAGTATAACTCAAACTACAATAAAAGAGGTTGAGCAAAAAGTCGACTTCGGGGGAAAATGAAGTAAATCTCCCCACAATAAAACGCATAATACCAAGTACACTCAAGACCTGATACTATGCGTTTTTCTGATTTCAAAGATTTTTTGCCCGGCCTCTTTTTCTTACTTATTCATATTATCCGTATCCTTTGGAGGATTGCTAAAGATGCGAGTGAATAATCCTTTATATCTATTTTTCAGAACTTTCTCATGTAATATCCGCAAAGCTATATACATACTTATAAAAGCAACACAAAAATAGAACCAATCAATTTGATTTCTCGCATAAAAACTAGCAGTGTTATAAGAAACAAGAACCATCACAACCAACCAATAGATATACTTATAGTATTTCTTCCACATGAGCAATACCTCATACAATGAAACTAATGTGAATATCTGAAACTAAAGTCCATACCTGTACTAGTAGGATTATAGGGATCCAAAGTTATTAAAAAATCTATTCCCCATCCCCTATCTGCAGCATATCTATATTCCATAGCAGTAAGAGTATAAAAAGCCCCAATTGCTCCACCAAATCTCTTAATTAATGGAGCTAAAGTTCCTGTTACCTGATATAAATCAGCCGCTTCTCGCACTTCAGCTGGATTTAAATGGTTATAAACATAAGTCACTAAAGCGCGAAACATTGATTGTGACTGTTCTTCAAGGATTTCTCGCTGAACATCCGCAATAATTTGTTGAGCTAACTGTTCTTTTTCATACGTTGATAGCGAAGTTCTATCTAGCAATTCTTGTAGGGTATAGGTTTTACCTTCTTCAAGCTGAAGACTAGACACTTCACGTTGTAAAACTTCGACAGGAGGGGCTGACAGTTCTTCTGCCAGTACAACTCCTGCTGGAGCTAATGAAGACAAGGTCAATAATAGACCACAACTACCTACAATAATCATGTTTGCACATCTCATGATATTGCCCTCCTTTTTATTTTTTATTATGTTATCATTATAACATTTTATATAAAATTTTGCAAGCGATTACAATCAGAAATAATAAAAAAGTCAAGCCTAGGCTCAACTTTCCAACTCATACAAATCTGCGATAATAGCTGCGACACATTTGATATCTCCCAACATGCCTCGCATTTCAAAGTCAGCCAATACAGGAAAACCAAAACGTTGACTGTATTGCTTGGCTGTCAGGCAGTATTGGTTATTAAAGTTACGATTTCCTGAACCAACCACACCAAAACACTTGCTAGCATTGTCACCATAGGCGATAAAATCCCCAACGGGTGTCGTCAAGATCTCGACATCTCCGTTATCAACGCCATTCCCACCTTCGAGATAGGTCGGCAAAAAAGCGACATAGGGATGGTCCATTTCATAGAAATCGTGACCTTCCTTGACCAAATCCTTGATATGAATCTTTTGAACCTCAATTCCCTCGTACTGGGACAAGAGATAGTCTTTCAAGCGCGTCACAAAACTTTCAGTGTTGCCACTCAGACTAATATAAACTAAAGAAATTGTCTTCATATGTACCTCCATGATTTTATCTATAATCGAAAAATAACTACCAAGATTGTAACTTGATAGTTATTTTTTGTCAATACTTAGGCAAGTTCTTCTGTTTCTTCTTCTGCCAAGGCTTTCTGTTGTCGCCACATCTTATAGAAGACAAGTGCCAAGAAAAGGACATTGATGACGATAGAGAGAATGCTAACGGCTTGTGAAATAACATTGATCCCTAAACGCATGGTTTCATCGTGAACTAACTGCACAGCGTCCTGTAAACCAACATAGCCATAAATCGAACCAATAATGGCTAGCAAAACATAGCCGACATAAGTATAGTTTGCATATTGCAAATTCTTACGAATAAGGAATACAATCGCTACTACCACTAAAATAGCAGATAGCACAATCAAGGCCATATTAAAAATAGAATGAGTTGATTCTGCTACTCTATAGGTGTAATTGATGTTGTCTTCTAATTGCTGGGCACTGACCCCTGCAACTTGTTTCTGAGCGGCACGAAGGGATTCTTTGCTAGGCAAAGGACTCAACATTCCAAACAGAGACGTAGCTGAAATAAGGGCAGACAAGATTAGCAAGACCCATAGATAAATCGGTTTCTTTTTCATGATAGAACCTCCTGATAATATTATTTATATTATAGCACCTTTTGTAAGGGAATACAAGTCTTATAGTATCGTTTCTACCTGTTTTCGGTAGGCTTTTGGTGATTTTCCGCACAATTTTCGGAACACTTTATAGAAATATCCCACGTTACTGTAACCAACAGCATAACAAATATCTTCGATACTGTCACTGGTTGAAAGCAAAAGTTGTTGAGCAGCCTTAATGCGTTGTTTGTTTAGTAATTCTGCGAAACTTGACTTGATACCTTCAAATTCCGAAATACCTGACTATTAACATCTTATAAACTACTAATTAACTTCGATGCTGTGTCCCATTTACAATCCCATCAAACCATGGTACAATGAGAATTGTGAAAAAATTATCAGGAGACAATTCATGAAAAAATCTATCTTAACTACACTGCTTTTTGCAGTTCTTTACTTCCTCTGCATGGGGATTGGTGTTCTTTTAGGCAATCTCCTCGACCAAACTGGAAACATGTTTTATGCGCCTGCCTTTACTGCCCTTGTCGGCGGTAGCGTCTATATGATCCTAGTCGCAAAAGTTCCGCGCTTTGGAGCCATTACCACTATCGGCCTTGTCATGGCCCTCTTTTTCTTGGGATCTAAACACGGTGCTGGTGCCTTCCTTCCTGGAATTATCTGTGGCCTCCTAGCAGATGGAGTAGCTAGCCTCGGAAAATACAAGAACCAAACAAAGAACTTTCTTTCTTTCGTTATTTTCGCCTTTAGCACATCAGGACCAATTCTACTCATGTGGATTGCGCCCAAAGCCTATATGGCAACCCTTCTAGCAAGAGGAAAATCACAAGAATATATCGACCGTATCATGGTTGCGCCAAACCCTGGAACCATCCTTTTATTTATCGCAAGCATTGTCATCGGAGCCCTAGTTGGTGCCTTGATTGGACAAGCTTTGAGTAAAAAATTTGCGCAGAAAATCTGATTACTAAAAAAGAGCCAGGCGGCTCTTTTTTATTTATGGCTCAAGACTTAGTCAAGAAGTCTCCCAAGAATTGATACTCTTCGAAAATCTCTTCAAACCACGTCAACGTCGCCTTGCCGTAAATATGGTTACTGACTTCGTCAGTCTTATCTACAGCCTCAAAGCAGTGCTTTGAGCAACTTGCGGATAGTTTCCTACTTTGCTCTTTGATTTTCATTGAGTATGAATTTAAAGATAATCAAAATGATAATGATGGTTGCCAAGATAGTTTTATCGTGATTGTAGCGGTTAAATCCATAAGCGATGGCCACGTTACCGATACCACCAGCTCCAACCGCACCAGCCATAGCTGTTTCTCCAACAAGAGAAATCAAGGTCACAGTCGTCACACGGATCAAATCTGGAAGACCTTCTAGTAAGCCTGATTTTCCTAGGTTAAAATTTTTTACCCGAAAAACTTCTTTTTTCTAGTGATAAAATCAACCCTATCACACTCACTACCAAAAAGACCCACCAACAAAGCCTGATATCTTGTAAAGCTAATAAGGAAAATACAGACATCCCCAAGGGTAATGTTAGGGAAAAAATCATACTCAAGAGATTATTACTTCTAGCTAATACATCCGCACTCAAATTAGACAGTAACAGAGTATCTAATTTAGGCATTGATTTCGACATCAAATACATGACAAAGGCTAAGCAAAGAACACCTACTAGAGGAGAAAAATCTAAAATATTAGCAGTAGCCAGCAAGACAAACAGAATTGCATTGAGCGATAGCAAACTTGAAAAAGACCATTTCCCAAAATAATCATGGGGGGTTAAGCTACCAAAAATAGCTCCTCCCAAGCTAACATATTCAATTAAAAATAGGGCCTGAGCATAGCTGAGATGATAGATAGTATGGTCTAATAAGTAAAAGTGATAAATACCTCCAACAGCTCCTCCCAAAGTATTCATTATCAAAATGACAAGGATCATTTTAAACAAAGATTTACTTTCTCTCTGTCTAAAGATAGCATCCATGTCCGCATAGATTGCCTTAACTTGTTGAAGTAAACTAATCGACTTATCCTCTACACTTACAGACAAATGCGTCAACTCTCTTCTATTTTTGAACAAAATGAGAGAAGAGAGTAAAAAGAAACCAGCATTCACAATTGCAACAAAAGAAAAATTTTGATGACTGGTTGTGAGTAGCCACACTCCTAAGGCTTGACCTCCTAGATTTGATAAATAGGAGACAAACTGAGTAAAGGAATAAGCTTCATAGAGCTTATCTTCCGAAATATTATGCTGGATAATCGGCATACGAAGGCCTGCTGTATAATCTGATAAAATATCTGAACAGATATTAACCATACAGATAAAAGCAAACGTTACGAAGTTCTGGTCATGAATCACACTAGCAATCAAAAGAAATAGTAGACTTTGCACACAACCAACCCAGATAATTGTCCCTGCTTTATTTCGAGTATGATCAGCCTTAATCCCAACATAAAAAGTAAATAGGAAAGGTAAAATCGTAATCATATTCGCCATAAATACAGCTATATTTTTAAAGGGTAGACTCGCAGCATAAACGATAAATACCAGATTATAAATATAAGCTCCACTTGAGCTCAAAAACCTTGATAAGGTCAGTATTCTAAATAAATGATGTTTTAAGAATAGTTTCATAACAGGCCTTTCTCCATATTTCAAAGCGTATTCTATTGAAACCAGTCTAACAAAAAAAGCGGGACTCCCCACTTTTTTGTAATATATTTTTTCTGAAAATAGAAACTCTAGCGCCTAGAAATTGCTAATTATCAATCCATCTACAAGGCTATTTATTTTTCATCAATTGATGTAATGAGAATATATTATAAATCTTTATTTGAAAGCTGATTTACAAAATAGTTTTCATAGTATCTTGCACCACCTACATACTCTAAATCTTGTAAGATTGTAATACCTCTCTGGATTTTTTCAAGCCCCTTATTTTCTACTTTAAAAATAGTATCATAATACCCTTTAGCAATCATATAAATGATTTTAAGATAAGCTTGAGATTCTGGCAATTCTTGTTTTTCAATCTGAAAGATAAAATAATCTGCTTTTAATTTATCCTTTTCCTCTATCGCTTTAAAAAGTCCATTCATCAAAATGGTATCAATACCAGCTTTGTTACTAGGTAAAGAGCCAAATAAATCCGTCTTTTGTAACATCTCCCTAGAATATTTAAAATAGAGGGGCAGAGGAAACAAAGTAGAAATCGTTGAAAATAGTTCCAATTCATAATTTCCCCAGATGTCAATAGTAAAAAAATAGTCATAGAGAAAAGTCAGTTCTTCATCCGTTGCCCTTATTTTTGAATCAAAAAACACAAGAAGGCTTTTGATACGAATCATTTGTAAAAGATAGCTCTTTTCACCACTTGATCTATACTTTTGAGTCGTCTCTTCATACAAGGAGTGTAGAGAATCAATCCCTTCTCTGTCATATAAATCCCAGAGATTTTCTTGAAAAGCCAGGACCTTTTTCTGAGAAAAACCACGTACCAAGTACATAAATTCATTCAAATCAGAGTGGATGTTATCTAAGGCAGTAATCAATTTCATAGAGGATAAGTCTGCTTCTCCGCGCTCAAATTTGCTAAGCATGGAATAAGTAAACTCTCCTCCCGTCGCCTCCTGTAGAGATACATTCCGACTCTTTCTCAATTCTTTAAAAACTTCTCCCAGATTTTGCATATTGACTCCCCACAATTCTTAACTCTCTAACTCATAAAAGTAACGGTTGATAGCAACCAGTACAGAAAATTTCAAGTCTTGACTATAACGACAACTCCTATGAATGATGTACAGATTGCCTAGATCTCTTTATTTATGGCTCAATTTCTTGGTCAAGAAGTCTCCCAAGAATTGGATTGCAAAGATAATCAAAATGATAATGATGGTTGCCAAGATGGTCACATCGTGATTGTAGCGGTTAAATCCATAAGCGATGGCTACGTTACCAATACCACCAGCTCCAACCGCACCGGCCATAGCTGTTTCCCCAACAAGGGAAATCAAGGTCACAGTCGTCACACGAATCAAATCTGGAAGACCTTCTGATAGGTAAACACCCACGATGTCCCAGAATGTCGCTCCGCTCGCTTGAGCCGCCTCAATGACACCACCATCTAGCTCAGCCAAGACAACCTGCACTTGACGGGCAAAGAAGGCAAAGACTGCAAAAGATAGGGGTACAATAGCCGCATTTGGCCCGATACTTGTCCCTACGATTAGGTGTGAGAAGGGTGACAAGACTGCCAAGAGAATGATAAATGGCACCGCACGGAAAATAGAGGTAATCTTATCCAAAATCCAGAAAACGACCTTATTTTCCAAGACACCACCTGGCGCTGTCAAGACAAGAAAAAGACCTGCCACTAGCCCCAAGAACCCTCCGATGATGAAAGAAAGAACTGTCATATAAAGAGTTAGATAGATGGCTGTTCCCCAGCCTGCTTGACCAGCCCAGCCCATTTTATAGACATTTGGCAAATAGGTTTGAATCAATGATTCCATCTTACTGTCCTCCCTTCAATACTTTTAATTGTACGCCTGCTTGACGAATGGCTTCTTGGGCGCCTGCCAAAGCTGCTTTTTCACCTGACAAGACCACAACTAATTCTCCAACAGGAGTGCCATCAAGAATTTCGATATTTCCATAGAGGATATTAGCCGTCACTTGATAATGCTTGTACAATTCATTCAAAAGTGGCTCGTCTGTTGAAGCACCTGCATACTTGAGCTGCACCAAAATGCTGTTTTCAGACAAGTGTTCCACGATTTCTTGCTTCTCGATTTTGACCATAGCTTCGTCAATACCTGTGGCTGTTGAGATAAAGTCTTGAGTTAAAGGTTGTTTAGGGTCTGAGAAGATTTCAAGGACACTGCCCTCTTCAATCAAATGTCCATCCTGCATAACTGCCACACGGTTGGCAATATCTTTGACGATCTGCATTTCATGCGTAATTAAGACAACAGTTAAGCCTAATTTTTGGTTCAAATCTTGCAACAAGGCCAAAATCTGCTTGGTTGTCTTCGGATCAAGGGCAGAAGTTGACTCGTCTGAAATCAAGATTTTTGGATCATTGGCCAAGGCACGCGCAATGGCCACACGCTGTTTTTGCCCTCCAGATAGTTGTGAAGGGTAGTTTTCAGCACGATCTGCCAAGCCGACCAAGTCCAACAACTTAGCTACTTTAGCCTTCTTTTCTTCCTTGCTGAGTCCAGAATGTTTGAGGGCAAAAGCTACATTCTCCTCTGCTGTCTTTTGGCTCATCAGGTTAAAATGCTGGAAAATCATCCCGATATCTTGACGTTTACGACGCAACTGCTCTGCCGTCAAGGTCACCTTACCATCAAAAATCACATCGTCGTCAATGGTAATTTTCCCTGCAGATGGCTTTTGCAAGAGGTTAATCACCCGTACAAGGGTTGATTTCCCTGCTCCAGAATATCCAACGATTCCGTAGATATCCCCTTCTTGGATGTGAATGGTCACATCCTTGACCGCTGTGATGGTTCTCTTCTTCTGATGAAAAGTCACATCGATCTGATCTAACTTGATAATATCTCTACTCATAGCTTCTAATCAGCTCCTCTACTAATTCAATATGGGTGTAATAATCGGCGATTCGCACATTTTCATCTCCGCCGTGGTCTCGGCTATTGGCATTTCCTAGACCAAAGGCCACCATTGGAACCTCTAGGGCATCAAAGACCGTATGCATAGGCCCTGTCCCCGCTGTCGTCGGCAAGACTGAAACGCCCTGTGGATAGAATTTCTTGGCCAACTCGATCACATTGAGAATGGCTAGCGCGCTCATATCGCTGCGATAGCTCATCTCTCCCAAGGTATAGTATAATTCTACCCTATCAAAGCCATTTTTGTCTAGCTGTTTCCGAATTTTTTCCAGAACATCATGCGGTTCTAAGCCCGGAACCAGACGAACCTCTAGCTTGGCACTGGCTTCTGCTGGCAAAATCGTTTTAACTCCTTGTCCTTGATAACCTGACTGAATCCCTTCGATATTAAGGGCTGGCTCGAAAAAGAAACGTTTTAGAAAGGCTGCACGCTCCTCTTGTAAAAGAGGCAATTCCAAACCATAAATCTGGCTTATTTCCTCTGGATTTCGTTGGGCGTGAGTGTCCACCAAGGCCAATTCACGTTCATTTGGCTCTTGTACTTCTTCGTACAAGCCTTCAACCAAGATACGGCCATCTGCAGCGCGAAGAGACTGTAGGGCTTGAAGAAGATACCATGGAGCTGATTCTACAACCCCACCATAACTAGAGTGGATATCGACATCAGCGCTTTTCACCTTGGCATCAAAGGTCACAATCCCCTTATTTCCACCAGAAATTTCTAGCTGTTCCAAGGCATTTTTGGTTCCTTGTTCCCAGACCAACAAATCTGCCCCACGGAGTTTATCCGCATGTTTTTCCAGATACTTATCTAGGTCTGTCGAAGCCGATTCCTCCGCTCCCTCCATGATAAAACTGATATTGACAGGCAAATCATCATGGCGCTGCATATATTTTCTCAAAGCACTCAAACGAGCCGTGATATGACCCTTGTCGTCATCAACCCCACGCCCATACATGAAGCCATTGCGGACCGAAAGCGTAAAAGGATCCTCTGTCCAGACCTGATCCCCATCAGCTGGTACAGTGTCATAGTGGTTATAGAAAATCAAGGTCTTGGCATCTGGACGCGAACTCTTGAAATGTGCCATAACAAAAGGCGCTGTATAAGTCTCATCAATCTCCACTTCAGCCCCCACACGCTTGAAAATCTCACCCAGATAGTTGGCGACTTCCTTAAGTCCAATCTGTTGGGCAAAGACCGACTTCTTAGAAATCAAGGTACGCAAAACCTCAAAATAATGCTGGGCTACATGATCCTTTTCAAATTTTTCAATCTGTTCTTGTTCGCTAGGAAAAACCATATTCTCTCTACCTTTCTATGAACTACTCTTCCTGACAATCCATGCTCTATACAAAAGCAAGAGGTGGAATTTTCTCTCCCACCTCCCTGTTTCTTATTACCAAACTGGTTGATCCAAACCGTCTGATGTTTCTTCGATAACTTTTTTCACTTCATCTGTATGGTAAGCTGCAACAACTTTCTTGATAGCATCAGCCTTAGGTGATGATTCCCAATCTTTTTTCGCAACAATGATGTTGTACCATTGTTTTGAGTTTTCATCAGCTTGTTCTTTGAAGAGTGCTTTCTTGTAGTCCAATTTTGCTTCTGTAACGAAGGTATTGTTTACAACGGCAGCGTCAACTGATGACAATGAACGAGCTGTTTGGCTAGCATCCAATTCAGTGATTTTCAAGTTCTTTGGATTTTCTTTGATGTTAGCAACTGTTGCAAGAGCAGTTCCTGAAACGTCCAATTTAATCAAGCCAGCTGATTGAAGCAAGTAAAGCGCACGGCTTTCGTTTGTAGCATCGTTTGGCACAGCGATTTCTCCGTTTGCTGGGATATCTTCTACTTTAGTGTACTTGTTTTCACTTCCATTCAAACCTGAGTAAAGGCGGATTGGAGAGATGTAAGTATCAGCAATCGCTACAAGGTCTTTCCCGTTTTCTTTGTTCCAGTTGTTCAAGAAGTTATAGTGTTGGAAAGCGTTCAAGTCTACTTCGCCGTCAGCAGTTGCCTTGTTTGGTTGTGAGTAGTCTGTGAACTCTGTAAATTCCAAGGTAATTCCGTCTTTTTTAACCAATTCTTGAACTTTATCCCAACGAGCTTCTTCAGACCCGCTACGGTTGACAGTTGCGATTTTAATAGTTGTTGCATTGTCTGCTTTCTTTTCTGAGTTGCCGCAAGCTGCAAGAGCCAAACCTGCGACTGTAGCAAGGGCTGCTAGGCCTAGCCATTTTTTAATTTTCATGATTCTTTCTCCTTAAAAATAATACCGTACTAGTATCTCATACTTTCTTCAATTGCACAAATTGTTATTAGATAGCCAGATATATAGTTTAAAACTATATCCCTAAAAATTGAGAAATCACCCATCTTACTCAGAATGGATGATTTCAAGAAATTATTTAATATCAGCTTCTGCTGGTAGATAAGTGTCTCCGAAGAATTGTTTAGACAATTTTTCAAGGGTTCCGTCTTTGTAGAGTTCTTGGATGCGTTTGTCTACAAATGTTTTCAACTCATCTTGACCTTTAGCAAGAAGTGGGTAAACGTAAGGTTGTTGGTCGCTTGGAAGTTCAATGACTTTCAAGTTGTCCAAGCCTTGGTTCTTGATGACTGTTTCAACACCGATTTTATCAAAAATCTTGTAGTCAAACTGACCATCGCTCAAGCGTCCCATGATTTGTTGGAAGTCTGCTCTAGTGTAGTTAAGGACAGTTGGATTATCTGAGTGTTGTTTGTTGTAGTCTTCCAACTGTTTAGCTGATGTTGTCCCTTGAACAACTTCTGTTGATTTTCCACCGATATCATCAAGCGATTTGATGCTAGAATCGTCCTTCTTCACTACAAGAACGTTAGGGTTTTTAGCAGTTGGGGCTGCATAAAGGTATTTTTCAGCACGTTCTTTAGTGTAGCTGATGTTGTTAACGGCCATTTGGTAACGGTCAGCATCAAGTCCTGCAAAGACACCTGACCACTCTGTCTTCTCAAACTTGACATCATACTTGTCAGAGTCTTTAAAGATAGCGCGAACCACTTCAATTTCATAACCAGTCAATTCACCATTTTCTTCATAGTTAAATGGTTTTGGTGAAGCATTGGTTGCAACGATAATTTCTTTCTTGCCAGCTGCTTCTCCTTCTTTCTTAGCACCACCTGAGCAAGCTGCTAGCACACCTGCAGCAACAAGCCCTAAGGCAGCAAGAGATGAGTATTTAACGATTTTTTTCATGTCATTTCCTCCAAAATAGAATACCTTATAATCTTAACAGAAAAAGAGCATTTACGCCATTATATGATATCTATCTCTGTGATAGGTTTTCTTTATGGCTGATTAAAAGACCAAACGTAGAACTGCTATCAAGACCACCCCAAAGAGAACAGTCCCTACCAGATTGCGATAGCGAAAGGCTACAAAAGCCGTTGGAAAGACTGCTAAAAAGTCTAACCACTTTATCTGCGGAAGGCTTCCAACTTTTCCTGTCACAACACTTGAAAGAATCAAGGCAAAGATAATAGAGACTGGTAGAAATTTCAAAAAGCGCTCGACAATAGGTGGCAAACCCTTATACTTGGCTAGGATGAAAGGAATCATTCTTGGAATCCAAGTCACCAAACCAGAAAAGACGATTGCCATTAAAATATACTTACTGACCATCCAAGACCACCCCCATGGTACAACCTAGCAAGGTCGCAAACAAGACAGCTAACGACTGAGACACCATCGTCAAGAGCAAAAAGAAAGATACAGCTACAACTGCTAAAATGATGAAGAGATTGCGCAAAGGAATCCGTTTTTGCATAATCTGAAACTGGGAAGTAAAAATCCCGATAAACATCCCCACTAGGGCAAAATCTAAGCCAAAAATTTCTGGATTTGGTAGAAGTCCACCTAGAGCAGTTCCGACAACAGTTCCGACAAACCAAGCTAGATAGCTGTTAAGGTTGTTCCCGTGCATCCACATGGGGTTAATCTTATCCGTATGCACCAACTCGCCCATCAAAACGCCATAGGTCTCATCAGTCAAGAGGCTAGACATACCGATGTTTTGCCAAAGACTGGTATGACGAAAATAAGTCGACGCATGCAAACTTAGCAAAAAGAGACGCAGATTAATCAAAAAGACCGTCATGGCAATAGCAGCTACTGGAGCTTGAACTGCAATCAAGGCTATCATGGCAAACTGGGCACTCCCGGCATAAACAAAGAGACTCATCAAACCCATTTCTACTGGTGTCACATAGGGAGAACCGATAATTCCACAGGCAAGGCCAATACTGACATATCCCAGAGCCGTCGGTACCGCAGCTTGCACACCCTCCCAAAATCCTTTTTCTTTCATAAATTCCTCACTAATCATTCCTTCAGCAACTGCTTTCCAAACAGTCACAACAAAAATTATTATAACATATTCGTAAAATAGAAAAAAGTCTGCTGACTGACAAGAACAGAAAAAGACTGGCAATCCAGTCTTACGATGCAACTTATAAACTATTTTAGATTTAGTACCCAAATACCAATAAACTAACAACGATTAAAAATGTATTCCACAAGATATGAAGGGCTATTGACCAACACACTGAACGAGTATAACGAAATAGCATACAGAACAAGAAGCCTGCTCCTGCATAAACGATGAAGTCTGTTAACACCCAGCCATACTGTAAAACATGGATGAGACTAAAGAGTGTGGAAGAAATGATGACGTCAATATAGTATTTTTTAAATTTAGATAGGGCTGTCATCAGAAGTCCACGGAAAACTAACTCCTCAACTATCGGAGCAATAAGACTGCCGTAGAGAATACGTGTCACAAAATAACTAATTCCCGTCAAATTGGCTACGGTTTCTTTTATAGCACTCCCATTTTGCGTGCTGGGAAAGATCCGAGTCGTTATATTTACCCACAAAAACATCAATATAAAGGAAAGAAAGAAGATACCCAGATAGGACCAACGAAACTGGAAGCGACCGTACTCTTTCCAACGTTGACTCTTAACAAGAATGACAGTAGCAACAATTCCCTCAATTACTATCAATAAAATTTGCATCCCATAAAATCCCAAATCAGATAACTGGCTCACTGAGTCTAATTTTGCTACAAGATTAAAAATCAAGTAATAGGACACAAGCACCAAAATGGTCCCTAGATAAAATTTCGTTTCTTTCCCTTTCATAGTTGATCCTTTTAAGTTTTATTTACGTCGTCTTTCAGCCAAACCTTCCCAGAGTCCTTTCATCCAATCAAAAGCTCCGTAAGGGCTTGGTCCAATACCTCCGCCTCCCCAAATCGGTAAAGCAATTCCACCACCATTGCCTGGGTTAACCACAGTGTTTCCTCCGCTAACCTCTTGCAATTCAGCCTCTGTCAATTCCATTGTTTCTGCAAATTGTAAATTTAACATCTTTTACACTCCTTCAATTATCTTCATTTGTAAACCACTTCTGCGACCTAGGATTTGCTTCAAGTGCTTTACAAGGACAGTATAGCACGGATATTGGAGATAGCTTTCAATATCTTTTTGATTATTTCCTTTGGTTTGAAGGAAAATACTCATTTTCTTTAAAAATTGCCACAATACTTTTTCAAAAACATCGTATGGACGAAGCATACTTTCCAGCTCAGCTTCAAATGAAAGTTTCCTCATAGTAATTCAAAACTTTTTACCAAAATCAAATACTCTGAAATTTTCATCTTTTTAAATCCTAGTGCAATAACATCAAAATCTGACCAATACCATTGTAGACTATATGCAGTCCAATAGGCCAATAAATGGACTTTGTTACTCTAAACAAGACTGCAAATATGAGACCGCCACCCATATATACGAAAAAGTCTGTCAAGACCCAACCATGACTACTAATGTGCAAAATTCCAAATAATATAGCTGATCCGAGTACATCCAATCCCCATTTCTTCCCTTTTTCCAGAGCAGTCATCACTAATCCACGATAAATCATGTCTTCGAAAATGGGACCTGCAATCACAGGATAAAAAAAATACATCAAAAATGCCGTAGCTCCTGTAAAAGTAGGAGCAGCATGTTGATAAGAAATTTCATTTCGAGTAGGTGGGAAAAGAAAAAAGGTAACGAAATTCCAAACAACAAAAGCAAGCAGAGCTAAAAATGAATAGACAAGATAGGATCCTTTAAACTTTCTACTGTTGATTTGTTGCCATTTTCCCGACCAAATCATAGCAATAAGAGCAAATAAAACCACAAGAAAATTCAACATCATATCCGACAGATAATAGGTAAAGTCAGATAGACCAGTAACAAGGTTGCTGCGTAAAACTAGACCACTGAACTTCTGGTCAGCAATAACTAGTAGAAAAGCCATAATAAAGTAGTGACGTGAGATTATCTTTTTCATTCTATTTTCTCCTATACTATGAAATAAAGACAGCCCCTACCCAAGAAAAGGCAAGGGCTTTGGATATTAATAACGTCGGCGGTCATAATCAGAGTCAGGTTTATCGTTAAAATATTTCTGCCAGAAATTAGTGATCGACCAAGGGGTCCCGAACCCTCCTCCATAATCTCCTCCAATATGGATCAATGGAGGATATGCCCTTCCTCCGTAGACTGTCTCCAACTCAGCTTCTGTCAATTCCATTGTTTCTGCAAATTGTAAATTTAACATCTTTTATACTACTCCAATTATTTTTACTTATAAACCACTTCTGCGACCTAGGATTTGCTTCAAGTGCTTTATAAGCGCAGTATAACACGAAAATTGACTTATTTTAGAAAATCGCATATTTGATATTTTTTCTTATAGAAATTTCAGATTTGCGATTTTGGTAGATTTGATTATTTCCCTGGTATAATAAAGTTATTACTAACAAGGAGGGATATAATGATGAAAAAAAGAAAAATCCAACTGATACTCCTGCTTATTTCGGAGTGGGTTATCGTCTTCCCGTTTCTAATTAATCGATAAGTTCTTTGTATTGCTGAAAACGCAATTCGAAGAGGGCTAGTAATTGTGGATTTTCTAATACTTGCAGAGATTGGATAAAGTGTTCAATCTCTTTTTGATTGCTTCCTTTGGTTTGAAGAAAGACACTCATTTTCTTTAAAAATTGCCACGATACTTTCTCAAAAACATCGTACGGACGCAACATGCTCTCCAACTCGGCTTCGAAGATTGGGATGTATGAGAAAAGTTTTCGCTCCATGAGCTCTGATATAATATTCAGAAAGCCACTTTTCATATACAGTCTATTATGTACCAACTCTTTAAATTCCTTGGATTTTTCAAGTAACGAGGTTGATAAAAATATCAAATCTTGATTACTCAAGAAATGCATGGTATTGCAAAAGAGATAGAGTTCAAACCAGGTCCAAGACTCAATAGCGTAGAGGTAGGTAGTCAAAAACTCGCTATCCTCCTCTGCTAGCGGATAGTTTTTATCTAAGGAATGGAGTGCGTTTTTAATTACAATAGCATTCAAGCAACGATAGGTCTCTGCCATCTGTTCTTGCTCGACTTCCTCCAACAGTTGCTCTAAGCCAGCTATATCTTGGTGGGCAAAGCGATCCACAACCCTCCTACCAATCTGCATATGTGGAGATTCTTGATAGTTGTTGAGCTTGTGCCCAAACTCATCAAAATTCATATTGATTCCTTGAATAGCTAGGATTAGCTTGTCCGCAGATAGCATAGACTGCCCTAGTTCAAACTTGGACAGCTGGGAAGCTGTTAGTCCAGCACAAGCCACATCTGACTGCTTGAGCTTTCTAGCCAAGCGCAACTCCTTGTAAAATTCTCCCAATTCCATTCTCTCGATCATCTTACCACCTCCTAACTTTTGCATATTATATCATTATTTTTATAGTTTTGTCAAAATATTCTGACATTTAAGAGAGCAAAAAAGCCAGCCTTAAGCTGACTCCTTATTCCATGGTATCAAAAGCGAGACTTGGCTTGGCATTGAGGTCCAAGTTTGCAAAGTTTTCTTTGTTCCACTCGCTGACGCTGGCATAGGCAATCATACCTGCATTGTCTCCGCAAAGACGCAGAGGTGGGATGATGACCTTGACATCTGTGATTTCAGTTGCTAGGCGTTCTCTGAGGCCTTTATTGGCTGCCACGCCACCTGCCACGACAAGGGTTTTAACAGGATATTTCTCCAAAGCCTTCTTGGTTTTTGCCATGAGAATATCCAAGACAGCTGCTTGGAAGGACGCACACAAATCCTCTGTTGACAGACTTTCTCCCTTTTGTTCGGCATTGTGGTGAAGATTGATAAAGGCAGATTTCAAACCTGAGAATGAAAACTCCAGATTATCTTCCTTAATCATGGCTCGAGGAAAATCATAAATATCCTGTCCCTGATGAGCTAGCTCATCAATCTCACGACCTGCAGGATAGGTTAAGCCCATGACACGGCCGACCTTATCATAAGCCTCACCAACCGCGTCATCTCGCGTTCCCCCAACAATCTTGTAATCTCCAGCCTCCGAAACATAAACCAACTCTGTGTGCCCACCGCTAACCAAGAGGGCTAGCAAGGGAAACCCCAAAGGCTCTACACTTTGAGCGGCCATGAGGTGACCTGCCATGTGGTTAACAGGGATAAGTGGAAGTCCATGTGCCCAAGCAAAGGCCTTAGCAGCTGACAAGCCAACGAGTAAGGCTCCGACCAAGCCTGGTCCATAGGTAACCGCCACAGCTGTCACGTCCTCTTCTGTAATCTCTGCTTCTGCCAGAGCCTCCTCGATACAGGCTGTAATGACCTCGACATGGTGACGACTGGCTACTTCAGGCACTACTCCCCCAAAACGTTTGTGACTCTCAATTTGACTAGCAATGACATTGGACAAGAGTTCATCGTCGTTTTTCAAGACGGCAACACTAGTCTCATCACAAGATGTCTCAAATGCTAAAATATATCTATCCTTCATCTATTTCTCTCTTCATGATGATGGCGTCCTCGACTGGGTCATGGTAGTAGGCCTTTCGCTCAGCGATGACTGCCATCTTTTCTTTCTTGTAAAATGCTTGCGCTCGTTGATTTGACTTTCTGACTTCGAGGAAAATCTCCTTGTCTGTCGGCAATTGAGCAAACAAGGCAGAGGCTAGCCCCTGACCTTGATAGGCTTTTTTGACAGCGATTTGTAGGACTTCTGCCTCAAAGAGATTCTCCTGCACAGCTAGAAAGCCAATCACTTCTGCCCCATCATAAGCCAGAGCATACCAAGTCTGATCTTGGGAAAGGTCTGCTTGGATTTGTTCCAGCGTCCAAGGACTGACTGGGTAAACAGCTACCATGACAGCGTAGATGGCTTGAGCCAAGTCAGGCTGTTGTTGGATTCGTTTGATTTCTATCATAGGCGTTTAATGTAAGACTCGCCAGACTCGGTGTGATTCTTGAGCCAGTTTTCCTCAGCCTCAACACGTTTGAGATAATTCGGCACAAAGTCGTGCAAGGAGTCTGCTTCCTTGTCCCAAGCCAAAAGAGCAAGATTGGCTGCATTTGGCAAGGTTTCTTTGAAATTAGTCCTTGGCAAGTGTTCTTGAATCTGCTCAACAAAGGGGCCAACTTCTCCGACAAAGGTTACCTGACTAGCCCCCTTGATTAGCTCAATGACTCGCTCAAAAGGCAGATGGGCTTCTGGCATGACAGGTTTGGCATTTTCATAAAATCCTGCGTAAACATTGTTGCGACGCGCATCCATCAAAGGAACGAACAGACCTTCTTGTTGGTAGGGCACCAGAGCCAAGAGGCTCGACATACCAACTAAGTCAATGTTCAGGGTATGAGCCAAAGTCTTGGCAGTTGCTACCGCAATTCGCAAGCCTGTGTAGCTACCTGGTCCTTCAGCCACCACGATTCGGTCCAAGTCCTTGGGTGTCCAATCCAAACTGGCCATCAAAAAATCGATGGCAGGCATGAGGGTAATACTGTGATTTTTCTTAATATTAATCGTCGTCTCGGCAAGAACCTGCTTGTCCTCTAAAATAGCGAGAGAAAGAGCCTTGCTGGACGTATCAAAAGCTAATACTTTCATAACATATTCCTATCTTTTTGTCTGCTTACTATTATACTACAAAAGATGGCGCATGGGAATTTTCTTTATCCCTAAACAAAAATGCCTATACTTAGCTAAAAAATAATTCGCAAATAAAATTCAAAAAAATGCTCACTTTTTCTTTTACTTTACGAATATAAAAGTGAACAAGAAAAAAGGAGGAAAGTTCAATGACAAATTTTGACGTTCTTGACAATCAATTTTTATCCTTATCTGAAAATGAATTATCAGATATTGATGGCGGTCTCGCTCCCTTGGTTATCCTTGGAGTAGCAGTATCTTGGAAAGCTATTGCAGCTGGAGCAGCACTTGTAGGTTCTGGTTTGGCAGCTGGTTATTTTTTAGGAGGAGATTAATATGATGAAAGATTTGAACAACTATCGTGAAATTTCTAATAAGGAATTGCAAGAAATCAATGGCGGTTTTGGGATAGGTGTTGGTATCGCTTTATTTATGGCAGCCTACACCATTGGAAAAGATCTTCGTAAAAAGTTTGGATAAGTTATGATAGATAGACAACACATGTTTAGAAGGATGAATTTTATTTTTTTCATCTCTTACAGTTTGCTCAGCATTCTCAATGATTTAAACATTACTACTATCCCTTTACCAATTGGTTTATCTGTTTGTATTGTTTTATTTTTATGCTTCAACTCTATTTTTGAGCAGAACAATGATTACCATAAAAATAATAAGCTCTGAAAATTCCATTGTCATGTCATTTTTAAAAAATACAAAAACCGCCTCATCTTGATAGATGGGGTGAAATTTTCGTGTCATGAATTTACTATCTTTTGCCCCAAAACAAAAATGCCCCAGCATAAGCAGGGCATCTAGGCATTTAATCCAAAGTAAAACACAAACCAAACGACATAGGTTACGAGGAGGAGAAAAAGCGAGTAGAGAGTCACAAAGGTAATTTTCCACAAGAACTTGGTTTGTCGTCGTTCCAGTTTTGCAAATAGAAGATTCCCCGCATAAACGCAAGCAACAAAAACAATAAAAGCTACCAAACGAGCTCCGATAGCAAAAGCAAATAAGTTATACATAGGGCAACCTCCTTGACTTAAAATCTATATGAAATTATGACAAGCAATAAATTTTACTTCCGTTGTCAATATAACACATTTTCTTTGTTTTTGCAAGCGCTTACCAAAGAAATCGTCCCCTGACTTTCTCGTTTCCGTCTTTTACTAATTTTTCATTTTGTGGTATAATTGAAATAATTGTAACGAATCAAGGTCAATCTAGACACAAAATGGAATGAAATCAAGCAAATATCTGCTAAAAGTTTGGAATAAGCTGACCTGTAAATAGAAAGGAACTATATGATTTACAAAGTTTTTTACCAAGAAACAAAAGAACGTAGCCCACGTCGTGAAACAACACGCGCACTTTACCTAGACATCGATGCCAGCTCAGAACTTGAGGGCCGCATCGCTGCTCGCCAACTTGTCGAAGAAAATCGCCCAGAGTACAATATCGAATATATCGAACTCTTGTCTGACAAATTGCTAGATTACGAAAAAGAAACTGGCGCCTTCGAAATTACGGAGTTCTAATATGGCCTATACTCTTAAACCTGAAGAAGTCGGCGTTTTTGCCATCGGTGGTCTGGGAGAAATCGGGAAAAACACATACGGGATTGAATACCAAGATGAGATTATCATCGTCGATGCTGGGATTAAATTCCCAGAAGATGACTTGCTTGGTATCGACTATGTCATTCCTGACTACTCTTACATCGTAGACAATATCGACCGCGTCAAGGCTGTTTTGATTACACACGGACACGAGGACCACATCGGTGGGATTCCATTCCTTCTCAAGCAAGCAAATGTCCCTATCTATGCTGGACCACTTGCCTTGGCTTTGATCCGTGGGAAACTCGAAGAACACGGCCTCTTGCGCAACGCCAAACTTTACGAAATCAACTACAACACTGAGTTGACCTTTAAAAATCTCAAGGCAACTTTCTTTAGAACGACTCACTCCATTCCAGAGCCTTTGGGGATTGTCATTCATACTCCTCAAGGGAAAATTGTCTGTACGGGTGACTTCAAGTTTGACTTAACACCAGTTGGTGAACCAGCAGATTTGCACCGTATGGCAGCTCTTGGTGAAGACGGTGTACTCTGTCTTCTGTCTGACTCAACAAATGCGGAAGTGCCAACCTTTACCAACTCTGAAAAAGTCGTTGGCCAGTCCATCATGAAGATTATCCAAGGTATTGAAGGACGTATCATCTTTGCATCCTTTGCCTCAAATATCTTCCGTCTCCAGCAAGCCACAGAAGCCGCTGTTAAGACTGGACGTAAGATTGCGGTCTTTGGTCGTTCTATGGAAAAGGCCATTGTCAACGGGATAGACCTTGGCTACATCAAAGCTCCTAAGGGAACCTTTATCGAGCCAAATGAAATCAAAGACTATCCTGCAGGAGAAGTTCTCATCCTCTGTACAGGTAGTCAAGGCGAGCCTATGGCAGCCCTCTCCCGTATCGCCAACGGAACCCACCGTCAGGTGCAACTCCAACCAGGTGATACCGTTATCTTCTCTTCAAGTCCAATCCCTGGAAACACTACTAGCGTCAACAAGCTGATTAACATCATTTCTGAAGCTGGTGTCGAAGTTATCCACGGTAAGGTTAACAATATCCATACATCTGGACACGGTGGTCAGCAAGAGCAAAAACTTATGCTCCGCTTGATTAAGCCAAAATACTTCATGCCTGTCCACGGTGAATACCGCATGCAAAAAGTCCATGCTGGACTAGCAGTGGATACTGGTGTTGAGAAGGACAATATCTTTATCATGAGCAATGGTGATGTGCTTGCCCTTACTGCAGATTCTGCTCGTATCGCAGGTCATTTCAACGCTCAAGATATCTATGTCGATGGAAATCGTATCGGTGAAATCGGTGCCGCTGTCCTCAAAGACCGTCGTGATCTATCTGAAGACGGTGTCGTTCTTGCAGTCGCAACTGTTGACTTCAAGTCGCAGATGATTCTGTCTGGCCCAGATATCCTCAGCCGAGGCTTTGTCTACATGAGAGAGTCTGGTGACTTGATCCGTCAAAGCCAGCGCATCCTCTTCAATGCCATTCGTATCGCTCTGAAAAATAAGGATGCTAGCGTTCAATCAGTCAATGGTGCCATTGTCAACGCTATTCGCCCCTTCCTCTATGAAAATACAGAACGTGAACCAATCATTATCCCTATGATCCTCACACCAGATGAAGAATAATACTCTTCGAAAATCTCTTTAAACCACGTCAGCTTCGCCTTGCCGTAGGTATGGTTACTGACTTCGTCAGTTCTATCCACAACCTCAAAACTGTATTTTGAGCTGACTTCGTCAGTTCTATCTACAACCTCAAAGCAGTACTTTGAGCAACCTACGGCTAGCTTCCTAGTTTGCTCTTTGATTTTCATTGAGTACAAGTCAACAAAACAGCCCCGTTTTCGGAGCTGTTTTTCTCTATGCTTTCTTTTGAGATTGAAACTCAATAAAAATCGAAATCAGACTAGAAGGCTAGGCGAAAGCATAACTTGAGTTAGCTCCCATAGTTCGGGGAACTATGGGAGGCTGTAGATGAATCAAAGCCAAGCTTTGAACTCATTCGTAAGAAGCCGACGACGTATCATTTTGATTTTTGAAGAGTTTTAGAAATACTACGATTTTTACCTTCCAGATACACCATCAAAATAGAAATGTCTGCTGGATTTACTCCCGAAATACGGCTGGCTTGGCCGATGGTTTCTGGATTGATGAGTTTGAACTTCTGACGGGCTTCCGTCGCAATAGAATCAATATCATCCCAATCAATATTGGCTGGAATGCGTTTTTCTTCCATTCGTTTCATCTTGGCAACCTGGTCCATGGCTTTGGAAATATAGCCTTCGTACTTGATTTCTGTTTCAATCAATTCGATAATTTTGTCATCCAAGTTCTCTGCAGCTGGTCCGATGAAAGCCACCACATCTTGGTAAGAAACTTCTGGACGGCGAAGGAATTCCTTGGCTGTCACTGCATCTGTCAACGGCTTGAAGCCCATCTCCTCAACCTTGGCATTGGTTTCCTTGACTGGCTTGAGTTTGATGCTGTCTAGGCGCTTCATCTCATTTTCAAATTGATTTTTCTTGATTTCAAAACGAGCCCAGCGTTCATCATCCACAAGGCCAATCTCGCGTCCCATCTCAGTCAAACGCATATCGGCATTATCATGACGTAGAATGAGGCGGTATTCAGCACGACTGGTCAAGAGACGGTAAGGTTCAATGGTTCCCTTGGTCACCAAGTCATCAATCATAACCCCAATATAACCGTCACTACGCTTCAAAATCAACTCAGGCTTGCCTTGGATTTTCAGAGCCGCATTGATACCAGCGATAATCCCTTGGCCAGCAGCTTCTTCGTAACCTGACGTTCCATTTGTCTGACCAGCAGTGAAGAGTCCTGAGATTTTCTTGGTTTCCAAAGTCGCACGCAACTGGTGAGGCAAGACCATGTCGTACTCAATTGCATAACCAGTTCGCATCATCTCAGCATTTTCCAAACCTTTGATGGAATGAACCAGCTCACGCTGGACGTCCTCAGGCAAACTGGTTGAAAGTCCTTGGACATAAACTTCCTCTGTATTGCGCCCTTCTGGCTCAAGGAAGAGTTGGTGGCGTTCCTTGTCCGCAAAGCGCACAATCTTGTCCTCAATTGACGGACAGTAACGAGGCCCAACTCCCTTGACTACACCTGTGAACATAGGCGCACGGTGGAGGTTGTTTTGGATAATCTCATGACTGGTACCGTTGGTGTAGGTCAACCAACATGGCACTTGGTCCTTGATATAGTCCTCATCACGCGAAGTGTATGAGAAGTGATTTGGCGCTTCGTCCCCTGGCTGAATCTCTGTCACATCATAGTTGATAGAGGAAGCTTTGACACGTGGAGGGGTTCCCGTCTTGAAACGACCGATTTCGAGGCCCAATTCCTTGAGATTATCAGCAAGGTTAATAGAAGCTAGGCTGTGGTTAGGACCTGATGAATACTTGAGGTCTCCGATAATGATTTCCCCACGGAGAGCAGTCCCTGTAGTCACGATAACAGCCTTGGCAGCATACTCTTGATGGGTCGCTGTACGAACACCGACAACCTTGCCATCTTCCACCAAAATCTCATCAATCATGGTTTGACGAAGGGTCAAATTTTCTTGATTTTCAACTGTCTTGCGCATCTCCTTAGAGTAAAGCTCCTTGTCAGCCTGTGCACGAAGGGCACGAACGGCAGGCCCCTTCCCTGTATTGAGCATCTTCATCTGGATGTAAGTCTTGTCAATGGTCTTGGCCATCTCGCCACCGAGGGCATCGACTTCACGCACGACAATCCCTTTGGCAGAACCACCGATAGAGGGATTACAAGGCATGAAAGCCAGCATTTCAATGTTGATAGTCGCAAGCAAAACCTTACAACCCATACGGCTAGCAGCCAAGGAAGCCTCAACCCCAGCGTGTCCCGCACCGATTACAATAATATCGTATTCTTCAGTAAAATTATATGTCATTTCTTAACCTTTCAAAAATTTCTCGCAAATAAGGAACTAACTTCTCCTCCTCTAGAGCTTGAGCCATAGTAACCCATTTAAAGTGCGTATGCTCTTCAGGATCTAATCTGATAATTGGCTTCTCCCCAACCCACTCTGCTTTATAAACTAAGCGAGTAAAGACAGTATCCTTAGAGGTATCCAGTTGACTATCTTCGTGAAGAATCTTGAGCGAACTGCTGTCTAGCCTAATTCCCGCTTCTTCAATGCATTCTCTAAGAGCACCATCTCGCGGAAGTTCACCCTTTTCAACCCCACCACCAGGAATATCCCAGTAAGTTGGATAAACGTTGGGTTCTCCTCTTTTAATTTCCGAACGCTGAATGAGCAAATAATCACCACCACTATGAACAAGTACATGGGCAATAAGCTTAACCATCATTTTCTCTCCTATTCCTCAAGATGAATGTGTCTTAGTTGGCCATCCCAAGTTGGTAGGGCTGTTTTCAAAAAGGCTGGAACTAGCTGGATATTCTGGAGCTGATCCAAGTCAATCCATTCACAGGGCTGCCTTTTCTCATCTTCCTGCATGGTCAATGGGGCGTCCTCAAGTAAGTCCACCAAATAATGAAACTCAATGTTGTGATAGGAAACACCGTCCTGTTCAAAACGATTTTCAACCACGAAAGCTAGCTGCCCAGCTTGAGCTCGGACACCTAATTCTTCCCTCACTTCACGGACTACCGCGTCTGCCGTGCTTTCATTGACTTGAATCGCACCGCCAATAGTATAATACTTGCCCTTATCTTTTGTGACTAGGAGCTTGCGGTTTTGAAGAATCAAGGCTGTCGCCCGAACGCCAAAAATCGTATTTCCCACTTTTGTCCGAAAGTCTTGTTGAGTCATTTTTGTCCTTTCCCCTAAACGACACAAAAACAGTCAAAACTCCAAAGAAGTGCAGGACAAAAAAGCCTGCAACATCCATGAGCTTTGACCATCATTTCTATTGCTTTTATTATTGTAGCAAATTGAGAAAATTTGTCAATCTAAATGTACTGACAAACTTGTCCATCGCGGTAAGCATTGTCAATCAAACCACCACCTAGACACTCTTCGCCATCGTAAAAGACAACTGCCTGTCCTGGGGTGATGGCGCGTTGTGGTTCCGCAAAGATGACCTCTGCCTTGTCTCCTTTGACATGTACTGTCACCTTAGAATCAGGCTGACGGTAGCGGAATTTAGCCGTACATTCTAGCGTAAACTCCTCTGGCATCTCACGAGTAAAGTGAACTTGACTAGCCTCTAGGCTGGTTGACATGAGCGAATCATGGTAGAAACCTTGGCCGACATAGAGAATATTCTTGCTTAGGTCTTTTCCGACAACGAACCAAGGGGCATTGTCACCACCGTGTTGCCCACCGATACCGAGACCTCCACGCTGACCGATTGTATAATACATCAGTCCTGCATGCTCGCCCATATCGCGACCATCTACAGTCATCATGCGACCAGGCTGAGCTGGCAGATAGTTGCTGAGAAAGTTTTTAAAATTCTTTTCTCCGATAAAACAAATCCCTGTCGAATCTTTCTTCTTAGCAGTCGCAAGTCCTGCTTTTTCTGCTATTTTTCGAACTTCAGGCTTTTCCAAATGTCCTAGTGGGAACATGGTTTTTTGAAGTTGTTCTTGCGAAAGTTGGCTGAGGAAATAGGTTTGGTCCTTGCCATTGTCCACGCCACGAAGCATGTGAACAATGCCATCCTCATCACGCGCCACTCGGGCATAGTGCCCAGTCGCTACATAGTCTGCCCCCAAGGTCATGGCATAGTCCAAAAAAGCCTTAAACTTGATTTCCTTGTTGCACATGACATCTGGATTTGGTGTGCGTCCTGCACGGTATTCCGCTAGGAAATACTCAAAAACGCGGTCCCAGTACTCTTTTTCAAAATTGACAGAGTAGTAAGGAATGCCAATCTGGTCTGCCACCACAGCCACATCCTTGTAATCTTCGGTCGCTGTACAGACGCCGTTTTCATCTGTGTCATCCCAGTTCTTCATGAAGATACCAATCACATCGTAGCCCTGCTCCTTGAGAAGAAGAGCCGTCACCGACGAATCAACACCACCACTCATCCCCACGACAACACGTGTTTTAGAGTTATCACTCATGGTAAGTCTCCCATCTATTCGTTTATTCACGATTGAAGGTCGTGTGTGCTTAACGATTGAAGGTCGCTTGAGCAGTATTCATTATAACATGCTTGGTTGGAGAAGACAAGAAAGAGGCTGTCAATCGACCAACCTCTTATTCTGAGGCAACTTCTCAAAGTAACTTCCACTTACC
>NZ_KQ970263.1:359457-411713 GCF_001579045.1 Streptococcus mitis
TCTTATTCTAAACCTATCAATCTAGCACTTTTTAGCTTCATTCGCTTTCTTAGCAACTGCAATTTGGTATTTCACTTGGTCAAACCCTGTACCTCCCAAAGAATTTCGTCTTTGAACAGCAGTTTTAGGTTGCAAGTAGACATAGATATCCTCGGCAATGAGGGAATGATAGGTTTGCAATTCCTCCAAAGTCCAATCTTGGATATTTTTAGCAGACTTGATGGAGTCTAGAACTAATCTTCCCACAACCTCATGAGCTTCTCTAAATGGCAAGCCTTTCCCTGCCAAATAATCTGCCAACTCGGTCGCATTTGAAAAGTCCTTCTCTGTTGATTCTTGCATTTTTTCCTTGTTTACCTGCAAGCTAGATAACATACCTGCCAACACATCAAGGGAATTTAAAATCGTTTCAACCGTATCAAACATCCCTTCCTTATCCTCTTGCAAATCCTTATTATAAGCTAAAGGCAAGGACTTCATGACTGTCAACAGTCCAAACAGATTCCCATAAACTCTACCAGTCTTTCCTCGAATCAACTCAGCCATATCTGGATTTTTCTTTTGGGGCATAATAGAGGAACCTGTTGTAAACGTATCTGACAAGGTAATGAATTGGTACTCAAAACTACACCAATTGATCATTTCTTCGCAAAAACGACTCATATGCATCATGAGTATGCTGGCATTGGATAGAAATTCTAAGATAAAATCGCGGTCACTAACAGCATCCAAAGAATTTGTATAAGGCTGCTTAAACTCCAGCAAATCGCTAGACAATTGGCGATCAATGGGGAAAGTCGTTCCTGCCAAAGCTGCCGCACCTAGAGGGCATAGGTCTGTATGCTGCTGGTTAAATTCAAAACGTTCACTGTCTCTTTGAAACATATTGTGGTAAGCCATCAGGTGGTGGGCAAAACTAATCGGCTGGGCATGTTGCAGATGGGTATAGCCCGGCATGATCGTCTCCACATGATTTTCCGCCAAGTCTAATAAAACACCCTTGAGATGAGCCAGTTTATCTAGGACATGGCCTAGTTGCTCCTTGAGATACAAGTGCATATCTGTCGCAACTTGGTCATTTCGAGAACGAGCCGTATGTAGCTTCCCTGCAAGGGGACCAATTTTTTCTGTCAGCAATACTTCCATATTCATATGAATATCTTCGTTTGCGATATCAAAGTCAAGTTGGCCTGCCTCTAGCTCTTCTAAAAGTTCTTTCAAGCCTTCTTGAATCTTTTCTGACTCCTCCAAACTCAAAATGCCCGTCTGACCCAACATCTGAACGTGGGCTAAAGAACCAATCACATCAAATTTAGCTAATTTCTGGTCAAAAGATATACTCGCACCAAAGCGCTCTACCCAGTCTTCGACAGCACCTTCAAAGCGACCACCCCATAATTTTGTATTCTTAGCCATATCACATCCACCTCTCTATCCAATAGCCCTATTTGGCGCTTTTTTGAACCTCAGAATGAACCTTGGTTGGAAGTCCCCACAACTTAATAAAGCCAACAGCCGCATCTTGGTCAAAGGTATCCGCACTAGTATACGTCGCCAAATTTTCATCGTAAAGTGAATTTGGTGATTTCCGAGCCACGACCTGAGCGCTCCCCTTATACAGTTTAACTTTTGCAGTTCCATTGACAACTTTTTGAGTCTCTTTAATATAAGCAATCAAGGCTTGTGTAGCCGGACTAAACCACAAAGCATTATAAATAAGATTTGATAATTCATTCTCTATGATTGGTTTAAAATGAGCCACTTCTCTCACAAGCGTCAAATCCTCAATTTCCTTATGAGCTGTAAGCAGGGTCACTGCACCTGGACACTCATAGATTTCTCTTGATTTAATCCCAACCAAGCGATTTTCCACGTGGTCAATCCGTCCAACACCATGTTTTCCAGCTATTTCATTGAGTTTTTGAATCAAATCTGCCAATTTTAGCCCTTCTCCATTGAGGGAAACTGGAACACCTTCACTAAACTCAATCTCAATGTATTCTGGCATATCTGGAGCTTGCTCTGGAGAAGTTGTGATACCAAAGGCTTCTTCTGGAGCCTGATTCCATGGATTTTCCAAAATACCACACTCATTGGCACGTCCCCAAAGGTTTTGGTCAACAGAGTAAGGATTGTCAAGGTCAGCAGGAACAGGCACCCCATTTTCCTTAGCAAAATCAATCTCTTCCTCTCGAGACCATTTCCATTCACGAACAGGAGCAATCACTTTTAAATTGGGATCCAAGGCTGCAATGGATACTTCAAAACGTACTTGGTCATTCCCCTTACCGGTACAACCATGAGCAATTGTAGTCGCTCCTGTTTGATGCGCGATTTCAACCAATTTTTTAGAAATCAGAGGGCGGCTCAAGGCAGACACCAAAGGATATTTCTGCTCATAATAGGCATGAGCTTGAAGGGCTACCAATACATAATCTGTAGCAAATTCGTCCTGTACATCAATGACGTAGGATTCAACCGCTCCAACTTTGAGAGCCTTATCATGGATGAAATCCAAATCTTTGCCTTCACCTACATTCATACAAACTGCAACGACATCGTAATCTTTCTTCAACCAAGTAATTGCAACTGATGTATCCAAACCGCCAGAATAGGCCAAAATTACTTTTTCTTTACTCATTTCTTTTCCTTATTTTCCTTATTCCTATTTTATTTTTCAATGGATGCTTTAAAGGCATCATCAATTAATTTTTCCAAGTCTCCAGAATCCTTCAACTTTTGAATAGCCTGATCAACTGCCGCCTTCAATTCCTTACTATCTTTTTTCATGGCGACAGCGTAGGAATCATCCTTTTCTTGATCAAACTCAATTTCAGCAATTGCTAAATCGGGATTATTTTCCACAAATCCCTTGGCAACTGGTTCTTCAAAGATAACGGCATCCAATTGACCTGATTTTAAATCTGTAATCAAATTTCCATTTTTAGGCAGAGATACGAGGGAAGAATTTTGTAGTAAGTCTTTCGCCATCGTCTCTTGAATCGAACCTTTCTGCGCTCCAACCTTTTTCTGAGCCAAGTCATTTACAGACTGATAAGTAGCTAGATCAGATTTTTTTACAATAACCTTGTTCTTGGAAGTATAGTATGGGACTGAAAAGTCAAACACCTTGCTCCGTTCATCTGTCTTAGAAACACCTGATATGGCAAGGTCGGCCTTTCCTGATTGAACACTGGCCAGTACATTGTCAAAACTCATGGGTGATAGTTCCAATTCGACACCTAGTTCTGTTGCGATAGCTTTGGCTAATTCGATATCTGAACCCACAATCTGATTTTTCCCATCAACCACTTTTTGGTATTCAAATGGAGCAAAATCTGGATTGAGAGCTACAACCAATTTTCCTTTGGACTTGATGGCTTCAATTCCAGCCGATTGATTGTTACTACAAGCAAATAGTAGGGGGAGCATCACTAAACCAAACATCGTCATCAACACCTTCTTTATCTTATTCATAACAAAGCCTCCTTTATGTTTATTCTTTTTGGTTGTATAAATAATACACCTATCTTCATCCTTTGTCAAGCCTAAATTGAAAAATTTTTCAATTTGAAACAAAAAAACCTAGAAATACTACATAAAAATGTCATTCCTAGGCGTATTTATGCTATTTCTCTCTGGAAAACATGAGTATCCAGTCAGTCAAAAGGAGCTGAATGAACTCATTTTCCCTCGCCCAATTCAATGATTCGATGACATTGTTGGGCTACATAAGCATCGTGGGTCACAATAATAACTGTTTTCCCCTCTCGATTCATCTCTAAGAGAAACTTCAAGACCAAATCTCTATTTTCAGGATCTAGCGAACCTGTCGGTTCATCGGCTAAAATCAGCTGGCTGGGTTTTAAGATGGCTCTAGCAACTGCAATTCGTTGTTGTTCGCCACCAGACAACTCGGAGACCTTTTGATGCAAAGTAGCTGACAAACCTACTCGCTCTAAAATCTCTTCCACCTTTTTGAGCTTGTCTTTCTTGGACAATTTCACATATTTCAGTGCCAGCATAAGATTGTACTCGACCGTTTCATCATCAATCAAGGCAAAATTTTGAAATAGATAAGAGATATGTTCACGGATTATTGTTTGTGATTTAGCAGAATTGACTGCTAGATTTTTCTGACCAAAAATCTCATACCGTCCGCTATAATCACCATCTATCAAACCCAATAAATTTAACAAGGTCGACTTACCACTACCACTCTTGCCAACAATGGCTACCAAATCCCCCTGATCAATCCTGAGAGATAAGTTATCCAAAATCACTTTTCCCCCAATGGTTTTGGTAATATTTTCCAACTCAATCATAAGATGCCCCCTTTCAATAACTCTACTAGACTTTTTTTCTCCATCCTAGAAGCCAAGACTAGCACAAATAGCATATCCAGACATGTAAAGCCTGCAAACAGCAGGAGTGGCAAGAGCGCATGGGCAAAGAAAATCAAGACTAGAAGAGGCAGACTATAGCCCATCAAGAGCAGAACTAAGAGAGCGCGGTAGCGATCGACCAGTTTCCACCCCATAAACTTCTTGGTAATGATATCCCTGCGCTTCAATAAGAAAGTAGTAACGAGTAAAAAGTAGGAAATCATCATGCTAAGGAGACCAAACAAAGCAAAGAGTATATTAAGATTTCGAACTGCATCTCGATAAGAATCCACTTTCTCTTGTTGAATGGCTTGAATCGATGAAAATTTTAAATAATTCCCATCTGATAATTTCTCAACTAACTCCGTAATCACTTTTTGATTTTGTTCTGTATTTTCAACTTTCATCGGGTTGTTTAAACCTGTCGTTGACAAGCGAGTCTTTTCTTCCCACATCATGTCTTGATCATTTACTAGACTAATGATTGGATTGTGGAGATTTTCCTTTCGATCATTATTATAAGGGAAGAAAGACCAATCTCCTTCATAGTAGGCAATTTCTACATCCATATCTTCTATTGTTTGCTTTTGCTGATCTTCATACCTCATAGAAAGATAGGCGATGGATTTTCCCAAGAACTGATTCTTACCTTCTTGTCCTTTGTCACTGGCTGGCATCAAAATAACTTTTTTAGTGCCGGTATCTGGTAACTTGAATCCCTTGCTCTTTAGAAAATTGCTATTAGCATAGTAAACATCTACCTTATCAGGCAGTTGGTAGTGCTGTACTTGTTCAGCTTTGATGACTGGTTTGATAGGAAGACTCCCACTTCGCACATAGTTTACTTGTGTTTTTGCTAGCAAGTCTTGATAAAATTGGTAGAAATAATCTGTAGATTTCCCTGACCCTGCTAGCTCTTCTTGCCACAGATTATCATTGAGTTTGAAGGTTTCTAAGGTCAGGTAATTTCCTTGGCTTACCCACTGTTGCTGATAAGTAAGTTCTTTGTTTTCTTGTTCTAGACTTCTGCCCACCCCAATCAGTAAAACCGTCAATAAAATAGTTGTCCCTATTTTCATCACATAATTGAAGATAAGACCAAGTTTGACAGATGAAAAACCTTTCAACATGGAACTAACTGTCATTTTCTGAATCATCAGGTAGGTCAGCCAACTGATGAACAAATACAACTGTAAAAGCAGAAATTGGGATAAGAGTAAACTTGGGAACAGAAGTTTTGGCCTGTAGTCCAGCACTAAAAATAGTCCCAAGTCAATGACAAGACTTCCACCCAAGAGAAGATAAAAATTAGTCTTTACAAAACCAGCTAAAATCGCTCCGCTTTGAAAACCAAGTAACTTTTGAACCCCCACTCGTTTCATCTCCATCATCGGCTGATAAACTGTTACTAACACAAGAAGTAAAATAGCCAAGACAAAAACAATGGCAGATAAAAGCAAATCTCGATTTATGACTTCCACTGCACTTTTATAGGTAGGCTCTAGCAAGGTAGCCTGGTCTATCTTGAAAAAATCGCTCCATTTCTGTACAATCCTATCCTTATCCATCTCTTGTGTAGAAGTTATCGTATAGCGACCATTTAAACTACGAGATGTATCCTTGATATAGGTTTGAAAAGTTATAAGCTGAATAGGCTTGGCTTTTAGAAAGGTCGGTATCGTACCAAGTTTATTAGAAATTTCTTTATTACTGTAGACTCCTTCACCATCTGTGGTAAAATCAAGAGAAGAAATCCCAAACTCTTGGTAGGGGAAGGTATCTTTATCAAAAACACCAGACTTGATTACCTCATCACCACTGTCTGTTTTGATGATGGAGACTTTGTACTCCTTTGATACATCCTCAAAAAATCGAAGAACAGACGCTGCAGGTTCGTTAATATCTTTCAAATACAAATCCAAAGAATCTACAGTCTTTCCCATTTCCCGAATCCGAACCGCTTCACGTGTGTAGTTTACATTAAAAACAAAAAAAGTGGTACACAGCAACAGCAGAAACATACAAAGATGACTGATTTTTTTCATAAAAGTACCTCCACTAAAGTTTTCCCTCTCCTAATAGGAGAGGGAAAATTTCACTTAAAATCCATAGAAATATTCTAATCCTGTTGGCGGAATTTTATTAAGGGAAGCTTGAGCCCAAACCTCGGGATCTTCACGATCCTTAGAGATTCTACCTCCATGCTTGACAGTTGCTGTATGAGATCGAGTAGAATGTAAATAATCAGAATATCCAAAAGTTCCTGTCCAACCTACTCCATAGTTCCATTGACCACCATCAACCCATTCTGCTAAAGCATTTGTAGTAGCAAGTATACCACATACCATTAAAGATGCAACACCAATTCTAACTAATTTTCTCATGATTTATTTCTCCTATTATCGAGAGCTGTTCCGTAAAAACAGCTATAGTAATTTATCAACAAGTATCGTAGTCCATTGGACTCACCTTCCTTTCATTTTTACAACTAGCGCATTATATCGGCCATTTCCATGGGAAAACCGTAGCAATGCTGAATAAAAAAGCAAGAACAACTAAAAAGCGAAAAACTTTTTTATTCATACTCTTTCCCTCCTATCTGTATTTTGTATCTATAGTATACCTCTTCTTTACTCTATTTTAAAATTAGTTAACTTTTTTCACACATTATTTTAGTTTTCTTTTTTACTATTCCTGTTACTATGATACAATATTTTTAACTAGATTTTATTATTTGTTAACTTTTTTCACGAAAAGGAGTAAATCATGCGTTATGATTTCGGGAAAGTATATAAAGAAATACGCGAGTCAAAAGGATTGACCCAAGAAGAGGTCTGTGGAAATGTCATCTCAAGAACCAGCCTATCAAAGATTGAAAGCGGCAAGGCAACTCCCAAATATGAAAATATGGAATTTCTTCTCCGTCAAATCAATATGAGTTTTGAAGAGTTTGACTACATCTGCCATCTCTATCAACCGAGCCAACGAACAGAAATCATGCAAACTTATCTTAATATGAGTTCTATCATTGGCAGCAGTGGTCTAGTTGATTTTTTTGAAACATGCCAAAACTATCTCAAGACCCATCATGACCTCCCTATAGAAGAGATCAGGGATATGCTGGAAGTTGTCATTCATATCCGTCAACATGGTACAGAGCAACTATCAGACCAAGTGAAACAGACTATCCAAAAACTGTGGGAAAAAATTGAAAAACAAGATACATGGTATGAAAGTGACCTAAAAATCCTCAATACCATCCTTTTCAGCTTGCCCATTGAACACCTCCATCTCATCACTGGAAAAATCTTGCAACGCTTAGAAGTCTATAAAAACTATCAACATTTATATGACTTGCGAATGACAATTCTATTAAACCTTTCCACACTCTATCTATACAATCAAGATAAAAACATGTGTAAGCAAATCTGCTACACTTTACTGGAGGATGCCAAAAACAAGAAAAGCTACGATATGCTTGCTATCTGCTATATCCGTATTGGGATTTGTACAGACGATTCTAAACTTATCCAAAAAGGTTTCTCACTTCTGGAGCTGATCGAGGAAACTTCTATGCTGTCTCATCTCAAAAAAGAAGTAGAGAGCTATTACCAGCCGAAAGAAAGATAAAAAAGCTTAGCTTCTAAATAAAACCACACAGTGATTTCAGTCTTGAACACAATCAAGTTGAAAGAAACACTGTGTGGTTTTTGAATGTTTAGAGGTTAGTTTTTTGGGTAATTGTCTATCAGAATGTCCTTTTACCTGTCAATAATCCTAGAAAATCTTGGCTCTTCAAGTCTGAGAAATGTTTGGTAGAAAGACTTCCTTTTTGAAGTCCATCATCTCTAACCTGTAAATAATAACTATGTTGGCTTGTTTTAATTGTCAAAAAGTCTCCAAATACAAAAGCTCTTTTCCAGTTACGAATCTCAAATTCTTTCATCTCTGATTTTGGAATGCGGATAAGTCCTTGCCGCAAATCACGATGATGCTCACTTGTGAAAGTCATCCCATTCCCAAGATTTCTTATCAGTAACTCATCTGGGGTCACCATCACCAGCGCTATTTTAGTTAAGAAAATTTCAACCGTTGGTGGTAAAATCGCCAAATTAAACCAAGGATGTAGGTAGCGATAAGCTAAGAAATAATGAGGCTCCTCACCCAATCCTAGTTGTTTATATAGGGTCTTGACCTCACTATCTAACCTCGCTTCAAAAGACACATCCGAATGCTCTTCTTCCTTCCTCTGATTAAAATAACTCATCCAGACTAGGAAACCTATAAAGACTATGATAAATATTCCTGATAAGATATATTTTACATTGTAGTTCATCACTTAACCTCCTGATTCACTACTCCACCTAAAGCAGAGGCCTATTTATTTTTAAAATAGTGCCATCACAACTTTAAATAAGACTGGTGTCATTAAAATTAGGATAGTTCCTATCACAAATATCATGACTACTCGAAAAAGCTCCTTATTTTTAAACATTTTTCCACCCCTTTTCTAGCTACATCATAATTCTAGAATAAATACAAAGTTAAGGGCACTGAATTTGTCAACGCTCGCACAACCCCATTTCACCTATATTATAAATCAACATATATAAACTGTCAAGTAATTTAAGTAATAATCGAAATATTTTCTAAAAGAAGAATTATAATTATATTTCGTGCATAAAAAAGATAGCTTCTGCTATCCTTATACATTCTATGACTACTTATCCATCAGATATTGTTCTACCTTGAGTGCCATAACTTCATTATTTTCAATTAGATAAAGCACCTTAGCTTTCATATAATAGTCCTTAGCAACAGAGAGATCAAGATCCTCTGTTACATTTCCCAACAAACAATATAAATCGGCTAACCTAAAGCTACTATGATATTTGTTACAAAATTCAATCATCTCCAATAATAGCGCTCTGGACTTATCCATCTCCTCCTGTTTCCAAAGGTGATAACAATAATTGTATTTTATTTTGATATACAACTCAATTTGTTCACGCACACTGGTATCGATTTTTGAAAGGGCTACGGAAACCTGATCATATAGTTGCTCAAATTTCTCCTTATCCTCATCATAGCCTAAGAAAATCAGCAGGGTATTCAAAATATACAAATAGTCTACTTTATCAATACTAATCCTACTGAGGATGTCCTCTATTTTTGAGATAGCTAGTTTTAATTGATGTTCACATTGATAGGTTAGAATAGCATCTATCCAGTCCAGATAAACCTTTTCATCAAAAGATAAGGAAGTCTGTTGCTTTCTTTCTCCCTCGAAAGCATATTTCAAAGAGGCATAATCTTGATTTTCCAATAATGTTTCAGACAATCTCTTGAAAGCAGACAAGCCTAGAAACTCTTTCGAAATTTCTCCTGAAAAGAAATAGTCCATATTTAAGCCCATTTTTTCAGATAATTTATATAACAAATCTGCTCCTGGCATATATTTGCCTTGTTCCATGCGACTTATCTGAGTTTGTTGGCAAATTCCTTCTGCCAACTCTTTTTCCGACCAACCCAGCTCTTTTCGCTTATTTTTTAATCTTGTTGCTAATAATGCATGCATGCTATCCACCACTATTTATATTCTATAAAAACATTATACTACTTTTTGATAAGATTATATCAAATTGGCTACACAGTGTGAATAGGATTCTAAAAAGAAAAAGAGCCATTCAAAGCTCTTTTCCTAGTTCTTAATACCAACCATTGTTAAGCCAGAAGTTTTTAGCGGCTGTCCATGAACCGTAACGTCCTGCAACGTAGGCATCTGCTACACGTTCTTGGTTTTCAGCTGAGTAGTCACCGTTCAAGTATGAATCTGTTAATTGGTAACGTCCAATGTATTGGCCGTTTGTAGCTGTGTAGCTACCACCTGATTCTTTTTGTGCAATCCATTCTTTAGCTTCTGCTTCAGATCCGCTTACAGTTGCAGCTGGTGTTGAAGCTTCTGTTGAAGCAACCGTTTCTTCTGCTACTGTTTCGCTTGCTACTGGAGTTTCTTCCTCTACCTCTGTAGTTTCTGCCACTGTGGCTGAAACAGCCTCGTCTTGGGCTGCTGGAGCTTCATAAGTCGTTGAAGCTGGGGCTACTGGCGCTGCTGGACCGTCGATAACCAACTCTTGACCAACATAAATCAAATGAACGTTGTCAATGTGGTTGTTTTCTGCCAATTTCTCAACAGTTGTGTTGTGAGTTTCAGCGATTTCTGAAAGTGTATCACCTTCTTTAACAGTGTAAGTTGATGATTCTTGAGCAGATACAAATGATGGAGCAAATACTGCAAACAAGGCAGCTACTCCTGCAAGAGTTGTTTTAATCTTTTTAGTTGTTGATTTCATATTCGAAAATTCTCCTTCTTTCTATAGTACTATCATACCCTTTAAATATTACTGTTTCTTGACACTTTTATGTAGAAATATTACAAAATTATTTTTTATTTCCCTAAATAAGCTATTTTTGTCATAAAAGATACTATTTTTATGCTATTTGTAGTGTAAAAAGGTTTTCATCCACAATTAAAGCCAAGACCTTCATTCTTTGATATAATAGAGATAAGAATTTTTATAAGGGGAAACTGATGAAATCACTTCGTTTTCAATCTGTCTTTGATATCATCGGACCAGTTATGATTGGCCCATCTAGTAGCCATACCGCTGGTGCTGTTCGTATTGGGAAGATTGTCTCTTCCATTTTTGATGATACTCCGACAGAAGTCGAATTCCAACTATTTAACTCATTTGCCAAGACTTATCGTGGTCACGGGACAGACCTAGCCCTTGTTGCTGGTATTTTGGGCATGGATACAGATGATCCTGAAATTCCAAACAGTCTGGAGATTGCCCACAAGCGTGGTATCAAGATTGTCTGGACTATTCAGAAAGACAGCAATGCTCCTCACCCAAACACCACTAAAATTACCGTCAAAAATGCTCACAAGACCATCAGCGTGACTGGTATTTCTATCGGTGGAGGAAATATTCAGGTCACCGAACTCAATGGCTTTGCCGTCTCTCTCAATATGAATACACCGACTATCATTATCGTTCATCAAGATATTCCAGGTATGATTGCCCTCGTTACGGAGGCTCTTTCACGCTATGGTATCAATATCGCCCAGATGAATGTTACTCGTGAAAAAGCTGGTGAAAAAGCCATTATGATTATCGAAGTCGACAGTCGCAACTGTGATGAGGCCATCGAAGAAATTCGAAAAATCCCTCATCTCCACAATGTCAATTTCTTTAAATAGGAGGAAGCATGTTTTATTCTATCAAAGAATTGGTCGAGCAGGCAGAACTGGACTTTCAAGGAAATGTCGCAGAACTCATGATTACAACAGAGTTTGAATTGACCGGTCGCGAACGTGAAGAAGTCCTCCTTCTCATGGAACGCAATCTGGAAGTCATGAAAGCCTCTGTCCAACTCGGCCTCAATGAAAATAAATCTCGTAGTGGCCTGACAGGTGGAGATGCTGCCAAATTGGACCACTACATCAAAAACGGAAAAACCCTGTCGGATTACACGATTCTGTCTGCTGCCCGAAATGCCATCGCAGTCAATGAACACAATGCCAAAATGGGCTTGGTCTGTGCCACTCCGACCGCTGGAAGTGCTGGCTGTCTGCCCTCAGTTCTAACTGCTGCTATTGAAAAATTAGACCTCAATCACGAGCAACAGCTGGATTTCCTCTTTGCTGCTGGTGCCTTTGGACTAGTCATCGCAAACAATGCCTCTATCTCAGGTGCTGAGGGTGGCTGTCAGGCCGAGGTTGGTTCGGCCTCTGCTATGAGTGCTGCCGCCTTAACTCTAGCTGCTGGTGGAACACCTTATCAAGCCAGTCAGGCCATTGCCTTTGTCATTAAAAATATGCTAGGCCTCATCTGTGATCCTGTTGCCGGCTTGGTTGAAGTTCCCTGTGTCAAACGCAATGCCATGGGAGCCAGCTTTGCCTTCATCGCAGCAGATATGGCTCTGGCAGGTATCGAATCTAAAATCCCTGTGGATGAAGTTATCGATGCCATGTACCAAGTTGGAGCAAGCATGCCAACTGCCTTTCGTGAAACAGCTGAAGGTGGACTCGCTGCCACCCCTACTGGTCGTCGCCTCCAAAAAGAAATTTTCGGAGAATAAGCTTATCAAATAGGAGAAACTATGACCTCTATCTCAGCTATCTTTTTCGACCTAGATGGAACCCTCGTTGATAGTTCTATCGGGATTCACAATGCCTTTACCCATACCTTTAAGGAGCTAGGCGTGCCTAGCCCTGATGCCAAAACGATTCGTAGTTTTATGGGACCGCCCCTTGAAAGTAGTTTTGCGACTTGCCTTCCCAAAGAACAAATTTCTGAGGCTGTGCAGATATACCGTTCTTACTATAAGGAAAAGGGCATCTATGAAGCTCAGCTCTTCCCTCAGATTGTAGAATTGCTTGAGAAGTTATCGAGCAATTACCCTCTTTATATCACCACTACAAAGAATACTCCAACCGCTCAAGACATGACTAAAAACTTGGGAATCTTTCATTTCTTTGATGGTATTTATGGTTCCAGCCCTGAAGCACCCCAGAAGGCAGATGTCATTCGCCAAGCCTTACAGATACATCAACTAGCACCAGAACAAGCCATCATCATCGGTGACACCAAGTTTGATATGCTTGGAGCTCAAGAAACAGGCATTCAGAAATTGGCCGTCACTTGGGGATTTGGAGAGCAAGCAGATCTACTAAACTATCAACCTGATTATATCGCCCACAAACCCATAGAAGTTTTGGAGTATTTTCAATAACATAACGGAGACTGGGCAACAACTCAATTTCATACTCAATGAAAACGAAGCAAGTTTACACATAACAAAACGCATACTACCAAGGTTTCAAGACCTGATAATATGCGTTTTTCTTTTTATTCAACGTGGGTTGTTTGATTAGCAAAGGCGATAATAGCTTGCTTCAACTCATCTCCACTGAGAGTGCGAAACTCTTCAATTTTTTGATCGATGGCTTCTAGAGGCATGACATTAACCTTACCAACGAAAATCTTATCCATAACCTGATTATCAACAAGTTCTGTTGATACCAAAAGTTCTTCGTAGAGTTTTTCACCTGGACGGATTCCAACTTCAACGATTGGAATTTCACTTTCGGTGTGTCCACTTAGAAGGACCATTTTCTTGGCTAAGTCATAAATCTTGACTGGTTTGCCCATATCAAGGATAAAGACTTCTCCATCTTTAGCATAAGCACCAGCATGGATAACCAAACGGCTAGCTTCTGGAATAGTCATAAAGTAACGGGTCATACGGAAGTCTGTCACCGTTACAGGCCCGCCTTCAGCAATCTGACGTTCAAAGACTGGAATCACACTACCACGGCTACCAAGAACATTCCCAAAACGAACCGCACAGTAGGTCGATTGGCTACGTTGGTTAAAACCAGTGACAATCAACTCAGCCACACGCTTGGTTGCTCCCATAACATTGGGTGGATTGACCGCCTTATCTGTCGAAATCATAACCATCTTAGGTACTTTAGCTTCATCAACAGCTCTAGCAACATTGTAAGTTCCACGAATATTGTTTTTGAAGGCTTCTTTTGGATTACGCTCCATCATAGGAACGTGCTTGTGGGCAGCCGCATGATAAACAATAGCTGGCTTGTACTGCTCAAAGACTTGCAAGAGACGGTCATAGTCTTGAATATCGGCAATCACTGGTACATAATCAATCCCTTGGAATTTGCGAATCAATTCATGATAAACAAGATAGATGGAATTTTCCCCATGACCGAGCAAAACAATGCGTTCAGGATTGAAACGGCTAACTTGGCGACAGATCTCAGAACCGATTGAACCACCAGCCCCTGTGACTAAGATGGTCTTACCTGTCAGTTCTGCGCCCAGACGCGATTCGTCAAGACGAATTTCCTGACGGCCTAAAAGGTCCGTAATATCAATTTTTTGGAAGCCAGTAGCTGCTTGGTGAAGACCTTGAACAACAGTTTCAACCTTAGGCATCTTGTAACATTTGACACCCAGCTTATTACACATCTGCAAGATACGTTCATATTCTGACGGATCCAGCGACGGAATCGCAACGATAACACGCTCGATTTGATGGCGTTTGGCTAATTCAGGCAGATTATCATAAGAGCCCAAAACAGGGATTCCACCAAGTTTTTGACCCTTTTTCTTAGCATCCTTATCCAAAATACCAACAAGTTCCAAATCACTGGTTGGATGTTGGTAGCTGTTCATAAAGAGGGCTCCGCCATCACCAGCACCAATCAAGAAGGTTCGACGGTGTTCTCCATCGCCACTTCCTTTTTTGCGTCTAGAGTAGATTAACTGCCAAGTAATCCGTGGCAATAAAATCAAGAAGGTACTCAACAAGATAAAGAGAATGATGAAACGGATGGAGAAGAGTGGCAAGAAGGCATAGCAGATACTATATGACAAGACACTGCTGGCAGTCACACCAAAAAAGATCTTCATAAAATCTGTAATCTTGCTGTAACGACTAATACTCGCGTTCAATCCCCAAAATGCAATCATCAATTGATAAAACAAGAAGGCCAAACTCGTATAGATGATGTAGTCAACAGGGGCTGGATTAATCAAGCCGTAGAATAAGATATAAGATACAATGATGGAAACCACCATACTCAAAATATCAAATATTCCCCAGAAAACCTGTTTTTGTTGTTTATTTAAAATTTCCACCAGATCAATCACATAATCTGTGAGTTTTTTATTCATAGAAATTTACTCCTCCTTAAAAGAGCTGGATGATTATACTCAATGAAAATCAAAGAGCAAACTAGGAAACTAGCCGCAAGCTGCTCAAAACACTGTTTTGAGATTGTAGATAAGACTGACGAAGTCAGCTCAAAACACCGTTTTGAGGTTGCAGATAGAACTGACGAAGTCAGTAACATATACCTACGGCAAGGCGACGTTGACGCGGTTTGAATTTGATTTTCGAAGAGCATTATATTGTTATTATAACACTTTTTCTCTAGTTTGCGATTTGCTACAATCTTTTACTTGCTTTTTCGTAACAGTTTCATAAAAATAAACTGTCGGACAAATCCTGGACAAAGAGCAACAACCATCTGAATGGCAACACTCTTGGCATACTCCATGTAAGAAATTTGCCCTCTCTTCAGCATTCGTTGACGAGCCTGACGATAGAGTTTGAGATAACGCAGTCCTCCACGACGTTCAAACATCCCTGCCCCGACACGAACCCTACACAAGATTTGATCCAGATTTCCAGTCTTGGCTCCTGCAGCGATCATATTAAGCCAGAGGAGGTCATCTTCCATATAAAGCCCATCCTCATAGTTGCCTGCCTTGAGAACCATGTTCTTCTTGAACATGACAGTCATGTGGTTAAAGGCACTTCTCATCCTTTGATAAACCACAATATCTACATGTTGAGTCGGAACACGACGGTAAGAAACAATCTCATCAGGATTGTCAATAAACTCTGCAATATGTCCACCTAATAGGTCGAGGTTTTCCTTCTCCATTAACTGAACCTGTTTCTCAAAACGGTCTGGAACAGCTATATCATCCGTATCCATACGGGCAATAATATCATACTGACACTGCAAAACACCCTGTCGAAGAGCCAGACCCAAACCTTGATTTTCTTCTAAGGGGCAACGTTTCACTGGAATATCAGACTCAGCTTCAAGCTGGTCTAATACCTGATAGAGCTCAGGTGTCAAAGGCCCATCCTCAACCAGAACCAATTCGCTCGGTTTCAGAGTCTGATTTTGAACACTCTCAATAGCATCCTTTAAAAATGTCGGATTTTCCTTGATATAGACCGACATCAATACGCTGATTTTTTGCTTTTCAGACACAGTTTTTCTCCAATGTATAGATTTCCTTCCACTATTTTATCATAATTTTCAAGACTTTCCCATTTTTATCTTGAAAGCCAGAAACCTTACTTGACATTATAGGGAAAAAACCTTAAAATAAGCTGTTATTAAAATCAGCTAGGAGAGGTATTATATGAAAAAGCAATCACTCTTTTTTGTTCCAGGTATTATCCTGATTGGTGTTTCCTTGCGGACTCCATTTACTGTTTTACCCATTATTTTGGGAGATATTTCGCAAGGGCTGGGAGTCGAAGTTAGTTCGCTTGGTGTCTTGACCAGCCTTCCTCTCCTTATGTTTACCCTCTTCTCCCTATTTTCTACCCGACTGGCTCAAAAAATTGGCTTAGAACATCTCTTTACCTACAGCCTCTTCTTCTTGACTATCGGTTCTCTGATTCGACTAATCAATCTGCCTCTCCTCTATCTAGGAACCTTGATGGTTGGGGCAAGTATCGCAGTCATCAATGTGTTGCTTCCTAGTCTCATCCAAGCCAATCAACCAAAGAAGATTGGTTTTCTGACCACCTTATATGTAACCTCTATGGGGATTGCGACGGCTCTTGCTTCCTATCTGGCTGTGCCTATTACACAAGCCAGTTCTTGGAAAGGACTTATCATCCTCCTCACCCTGCTTTGTCTAGCAACTTTTTTGGTCTGGCTGCCTAATCACCGCTATAATCACAGACTGGCTCCACAAACTAAACAAAAAAGCAAAGCAAAGGTCATGCATAATAAACAGGTCTGGGCAGTGATTGTCTTTGCAGGTTTTCAATCCTTGCTCTTTTACACCGCTATGACCTGGCTACCTACTATGGCTATCCACGCAGGCCTATCCAGTCACGAAGCGGGCTTGCTGACCTCTATCTTCTCTCTGATTAGCATTCCTTTTTCAATGACCATCCCAAGCCTGACAACCAGCTTGTCAACTCGCAACCGTCAGCTTATGCTCACTCTGGTTTCACTGGCTGGTGTGGTCGGCATTTCCATGCTCTTTTTCCCTGTTAGTAATTTCTTTTACTGGCTTGCCATCCATCTCCTCATCGGAACCGCAACCAGCGCCCTCTTCCCCTATCTCATGGTCAACTTTTCACTCAAGACAAGCGCCCCTGAAAAGACAGCCCAATTATCTGGCCTTTCTCAAACAGGAGGCTATATCCTAGCAGCCTTTGGGCCGACCCTCTTTGGTTACAGTTTTGACCTGTTCCACTCTTGGGTGCCAGCTGTAGCTGCCCTCTTACTCGTCGATATTTTGATGACTATCTCACTCTTTATGGTGGATCGGGCGGATAAGATCCTCTAACCTTCTAGTTTTGCCTAGAATTGATGAGAGATCCCGCGGTTTTCATTTTATTAAAAGTAAGATGCCAAATTTCAAGTTCAAGTTAGCCATCAAGAAGTCTTCTCTAGGTGACTTGTAGTTCAAGCATTTTTTAGGATAGTTATTAATCCAATTTTCGATGAATGCGACTTCTTTGGGAGTCGTTTTCTTAGTTCCCTTAGGTAACCATCTACGAATGAGCCTGTTGTGATTCTCATTAGTTCCCCTTTCCCAAGAGGCATAGGGGTGTGCATAATAGATATGTTCCTTAGAAAGCACATCAGACAAGCGGTTAAATTCTGTACCATTATCTGCCGTAATGGATAGAATCTTGTGTTGTTTTAAGATAAGTTTTAGAGCCTGATTGACCGCCTCAGCGCTTTTATTTGGAATCAATCGGATAATCTGATGTCTACTCTTTCGGTCCGTCAAGACAAGCAAGCAGTAGTTTTTCGCTCTTGTAAGTGGAACCGTATCAATCTCATAATGCCCATTTCCCAATCGCAGATTGATAACTTCAGGACGCTGTTCGATGGATTGACCAGCAGGTTTAAAATTGGTGCTAGCTTGTTTCTTAACAGATTTTCCTTTTCTAGGATAAAGCAGATCCTGTTTGCTTAACCCCCATTTTCCATGATGGATCCAATAGTAAATGGTTGAAATCCCCACGTTAACCCCTTTAGCCATCACCATCATTTCAGGCGAAAATTTTTGGTTATGATAGTGGAGAATCTTTTCCTTCAGCTCCTTGTTCAATCTTGATTTCTTGACCGAGCGCTTGCGATTGTTTTCATAAGACTGTTGAGCATAGTCGGCAGAATAAACCTCTTTGAAGCGCCCTTTTCCAACACATTTTGTAGAATTGTCCCGCGCTTGATTTCAGTGTGGATAGTTTGAGGAACTTTTCCAAGTAGAGAGGCAATTTCTCTATTTGATTTCCTTCTTTTTTCCATCGCTTTTTTCCATCGTTCGATTAAGCGACGGCTATCGATTGTCAAATGTTTGCCTTTTGTAGTATAATGATTTTGCATCTCTGTGCCTTTCTTGTGTTTGTGGTTGAACAACAAGTATAACGCAGAGGTGTTTTCTTATGCCTAGAAGAGCTTTCATTTGGCAAGAGGAACCCTTGAAGCAGTTTTGTCAGCTAAACCAAGACTAATCTTAGCCTTGTCTCGCCAGCCTAACAGTATCAAGCCTCTTATCAAATGAAATCGAGGACTAGCTATCAGCTAGTTGAACCATATAATTTTTAGGAGAGCTGTGTGGCTAACTTCATTATAGAACTTTCAAAAAATCAAAAAAAGCACTACGGGAAAACGTCCCAAAGTGCTTAATATCAAGGCTCTAAAGCCTGTCTTATTTAATAAAATATTACAACATCTTGTTGTAGAATTCAACGACAAGTGCTTCGTTGATTTCTGGGTTGATTTCGTCGCGTTCTGGCAAGCGAGTCAATGAACCTTCCAATTTTTCAGCGTCGAATGATACGAATGCTGGACGTCCAAGAGTAGCTTCTACTGCTTCAAGGATAGCTGGAACTTTCAATGATTTCTCACGAACTGAGATCACTTGACCTGGAGTTACGCGGTATGATGGGATATCAACGCGTTTTCCGTCAACAAGGATGTGACCGTGGTTTACGAATTGACGAGCTTGACGACGAGTAGTCGCAAGACCAAGACGGTAAACAACGTTATCCAAACGACGTTCCAAAAGAAGCATGAAGTTGAAACCTAGGATTCCGCCTTTGATTTTTGTAGCTTGTACGAACAAGTTACGGAATTGTTTTTCACCTACACCGTAAGTGAAACGAAGTTTTTGTTTTTCAGCTAATTGCAAACCGTATTCTGACAATTTAGAACGGTTGTTTGGTCCGTGTTGTCCTGGTACGTAGTTACGACGTGCCAATTCTTTACCTGTACCTGTAAGTGAAAGGCCAAGGCGACGAGCTTGTTTCCAAGATGGTCCTGTATAACGTGACATGTGAATGTCCTCCTGATATAAATAATATTTCGGTGGAAATAGTCACTTAGAAAGCCCTGATTCGTGCAGATGCCCTTCGCCTAAACAGCCAAGGTTACTTATCATAAGACACCTGTTGACGAGCTTCATGCTTTCCTGCTGATATTTCACACAAAATCCATTTTACCATGAATGTCTGGATTTGTAAAGGGGTTACTAAGCTTTATTTTCATTTCCAGAGAGATCGAGAACGAGGGTAAAGGTGCTTCCTAGGCCGTACTGGCTAGTAACTGTGATTTCCCCACCCAATTGATGGGCCAATTCACGCGCAATCGCAAGACCAAGACCATGACCACCTGTTTTCATGTTACGAGAAGTTTCTACACGATAAAGGCGTTTGAAAATATTCTCCAAATCCTCTGGGGCAATCCCTTGTCCTTCATCGGTCACACTGATTGAAAGCTGGTTATTTTCCAGCTTAGCTACCACTTCCAGCTTGGTTCCTGGTGCTGAGTATTTAAAAGCGTTATTGACCAGATTCACCAAGATACGAGAAAGTTTGGCATAATCTCCTTCAATCCGGGCAGACTCTGGGATTACCTGCAAATGGACATCTCGTTCCTCCTGCTCAATCAAGAATTGAAATTCACTCATGCACTCAATCAAGAGCTGGTCCAGAAAAATACTGTCCTTGCTGGCAGTTTCCGCCTGATTTCTAGCTGTGTTTAGCGTCAAAAAATTCAATTCTTCAACCAGTTTATTGAGTCTTTCTGTCTGGCGTCCAATGGTTGCTAGATAATGGGCTTGTTCTCCTTCCTTGATAACCCCGTCCAAAATCCCTTCTACCGTCGCTTGGATCGAAGTGATGGGGGTCTTGATATCATGCGATAGCTGAGCAATCATCAATCCCTTTTCTCGTTCGCTTTCTTCTAATGAATCAAAGGTCGCCTGCAAATCATGGGACATTTCATTGAAAGCTTGGCCTAATTGCTGAAATTCTGCAGGTCCTTGAACCTCCAGATTTGCAGGGAAGTCCTTGTCCGCTACTCGCTTGGCATGTTCCTTAAGTTTGGCCAATGATGTAAAGACAGGCGATAGGAGAAAGAGACTAATCCCAGCACCGACAAAACTTGCGATTAAAGTCATGCCAATCAGGAAATAAATTTCTCTTTGCTCAATTAACATTCGCTGGATGGCCCAAAAAACCACGATAATCGTTAGGAGTGTTGAAGTGGCATACCCCACTAAAATATAACTTTTTAATTTCATTAACTACCTCGTGCTTTCTCAATTTTGTAGCCCAAGCCCCAAACAGTTTTGATGGTCGGCGTTTCTGCACTAGCATGTTTAGCCAACTCCTGTCGCAGAGCATGAATATGAACATTCAAGGTATTAGTGTCATCCACATAGTCTTCTTGCCAGACCTTTTCATAGAGGTCTGTCTTAGAAAAAACTCGCTCTGGATTGCTGGCTAAAAGCCATAGAAGTTCGAAGGATTTGACGGTCAAATCAAGCGCCACATCTCCGACTTGGCCCTCATGACTACCGTGATTCATCCGTAAATCCCCGAGACTGACGACCTCTGTCTCACCTCCACGATGAAGGCGACGCAAGATATTGTGGACACGCAAAACCAGCTCACGAGGGCTAAAGGGCTTGGCAATAAAGTCGTCTGCCCCCAAGCTCAGGCCATAAATCTTGTCCTGCTCGCTAGTCTTAGCCGTGATAAAGAGAAAAGGCTGATCTGGAGATTGATACTGAACCTCACTAATCAAATCATAACCATCCATCCGAGGCATCATGATATCTGTAATAATCAAATCAATTGGTTTTCTCTTGAAGATTTCCAAGGCCTCTACCCCATCATGGGCCACCAAAACCTGATATCCTGCCTGAACCAGATAACGTTGATGAATATCTGTGATTTCTACCTCGTCGTCAACGAGTAAAATTGTCTTTCCCATCTGTCTCTCCTTTGAAAAAAACAGTGCTATACCACAATAGTATAACACTATTTTAATCTCTTTACGAACATTCTAAACGATATCTGGATTTTTCAAATCCTAGATAGAAAGTCTGTAGCTAGACTAGTCATTTTCCTCTTTTTTAGCTTTCAAACCGATACCACCTAATAGTCCTGCCAAGGCGAGTCCAAAGAATCCAAGGGTAGCCATTGATGTTTGAGCTTCACCAGTATATGGAAGCATGCCTTTTTGGTCTTTCATTTGATCAGCCATCATTGGACTTGACACCTTGTTAGTAGATGCCATCTTGCCTTCATCAGACATTTTGCTTGAGGCTGCTTGATCTTGTTTCATGCCTGGTGTTGCCATAGGCTGGCTAGCATTCATGGTTTTGTCCTGCTCTTTGCTAGGCATCATCTTATCCTGACTAGTAGCTGGCATTTTAGATTTCATCTCATCTTGATTGGCACGTGGCATTTGAGCGTTCATCTTAGACGCATCTTGATGACTATTCATCATTGGAGCCGACATAGCTGAACCATTAGAAGATGGGACGAAGCCTGATTGCATCTGAGTAAGAGACTGATGTCCATTCAAGTTTACTGTCAAATCCTTAGTCGCTACTAGATTGCTTAAATCGGCCTTGCCGTCTTTCGCACCATACACTTTGATAGTTGCTTTATAGCTTTGAGTGCCATTTTGTTTCAAGAGGTCAAGCAGTTCTTTGTCAGATTTGCCTTGAGTACCGGCCAAATCCACTTCATAGAAGTAAAGGCCTTTGCCCAATTTTTCTACTGGTGGGAGAGCGGGGTTTTTAGCTGAACCATTGTCTGACCACGGAGCCTTGTCTGAAGCTTTCAAGATAAGGCGAGTCAACATACCGTCACCTGCGAAGAATTCATATGGGATAACTTGGTTAACACCGGCTGTGAATGGACCAGGGAAGTTAGCTTTGTCCAAGTAAGTAGCTGGAACATCTACTGTGTCTTTGGTATTGTCGGCCACGCCTTTTTGGACTTCAGCTGGAGTAGTCAAGCCGTTCAAATTGACATCCAAATCCTTAGTCGCTACGAGGTTGCTTAAATCGGCCTTACCATCTTTAGCACCGTACACTTTGATAGTTGCTTTATAGCTTTGAGTGCCATTTTGTTTCAAGAGGTCAAGTAGCTCTTTATCAGATTTACCTTGAGTGCCAGCCAAATCTACTTCATAGAAGTAAAGGCCTTTGCCTAAATTTTCTACTGGTGGAAGAGCGGGGTTTTTAGCTGAACCATTGTCTGACCATGGGGCTTTGTCTGAAGCCTTCAAGATAAGGCGGGTTAACATACCGTCACCAGCGAAGAATTCGTATGGAATGACTTGGTTGACACCAGCTGTGAATGGCCCAGGGAAGTTGGCCTTATCCAAGTAAGTAGCTGGAACGTCTACGGTATCTTTGGTATTGTCGGCTACACCTTTTTGCACTTCAGCTGGAGTGGTTGCTGGCTGCGCTTCACTTGCTTCACGGTCTTGTCCAGAAACTGTAGGCGCAGGATTTGTCGCAGGTTTAAGTGCATCTTCTGTTTCTTTCTTAGATTCTGGTTTTGCTTGCACTTCTTCTTTTGGAGCTACCACTTGGTCTTTATCAGCTACATTCACTTTTTCTGGAGAGTTTGTAGCTTCCAAGCTTGCTTTAGGTGTTGAGTCTACCTGTTCTGAAGGAAGAGCTACATCAACTGCTTTCTTGAGAACCTCTACTGGTAAGTCACTCTTTTCACTCACCGAAGTAGCATCTGGCACAACTTGAGCAGGAGTCGGATTGACCACATCGGCACGTACAGAACTTGGCTGACCAACTAGGACAAAGAAGCCACTGGCCACAACAACTGAGGCAACACCGACACTAAGACGGCGAATAGACCAACGAGTATATCTTTGATTTGGATTGAATTTCATAGGATTCTCCTTAGAGTTTTTCTTTATTTGATGACTCTAGTATAATCTCCTAAAATTAAAAAGGATTAAGAAAAAGTTAAAATTTTTCTTAAATCCCTCTTATAAAATACTTATATTAATTAAATCCATAAACAGACTTGGTGATTTGATAGACAACATTGGAAAGTTTGCGAGCTGGTAAGACTGAATGTTTGGTCAAACGGCTGAGCATGGTTTTGCGGATAGCCTGAAAAACCTCTGGATTTTCCTGCTGAATATAGGTCCACAGCTCCCGTTTTTTGGCAAGATGCTCTGCTGTGCCTGCTCGGTTAAGCAGGGCACTGGAAATCACCGTCGTGATTTCAATGTGATTCAGCAGATATTCTCGCATTTTGGGGTGGCTTACTTTAGATAAATCAAGCTGGTCTACCAAGAGTCGATTGACCTTGAGTTGCTGGTCAATGCGCTTAATCATCACTTGCTCATTGACAGACTGGTCCTCACGCCCAATCAAGTAACGATAGAAATCGACAGGCAGATAGTACATGGTCTTGACCTGCTGAAGGGGGGTAAAGACAAAGAGATTATCGACATAAAAAGTATGCTCAGGCAATTGGAACTGGCTCACTCGCAACAAATCTGTCCGGTAAATTAGCGAGTGCATCATGATATACTGGCCTTTGGAGAAATTTCCGATCTGATCCCAGCCAAAAATCTGTTGGACAGGCAAGACTGACTCATAACTCATACTCTTCTTACGAGACTGGCCTTCCTTTTCATAGACAAAATTAGTCACAAAGGCGTCAACCTCTTGACCCTTGCTCTCAAGTTCCTGCAAGGTTTCAAGAATTTTTAAATAGGCACGAGGATCTACCCAGTCATCACTATCCACTACTTTAAAATAGCGTCCAGAAGCCTCCGCCAAGCCACGATTGACCGCACCGCCATGGCCTTTATTTTCCTGATAGATGGCTCTAACGATGTTAGGATACTTGCTGGCTAAACGCTCAGCGATTTCCTGAGTCTGGTCCTGAGACCCATCATTGATAATCAAAATCTCAACTTGCTCACCACCAATCACTAGCGACTCCACACAGTAGTGAAGATAGGCAGAGGCATTATAGCTAGGGATGGCGATAGACAATAACTTCATGATCTACTCCTTTAGGGGACTGATTTTTTCTTATACTCAATGAAAATCAAAGAGCAAACTAGGAAACTAGCCGCAGGTTGCTCAAAGCACTGCTTTGAGGTTGCAGATAGAACTGACGAAGTCAGCTCAAAACACGGTTTTGAGGTTGTAGATAAGACTGACGAAGTCAGCTCAAAACACGGTTTTGAGGTTGTGGATAGAACTGACGAAGTCAGTAACATCTATACGGCAAGGCGACGTTGACGTGGTTTGAAGAGATTTTCGAAGAGTATTACTCTCTCTCGTCACTTCTTTCTATTCTACCATAAAGTCCAGCTTTTGAAGGACTTTTACTAGAATACAAGAGTTGCTATCTCTATTTGCTATTTTGAACATCAAAAAAGAGGGGATCACCCTCCTTACGAATTTAATTCTGCCAAGTCATCTAGATACTGGTTGTTAATGACCGCCAAGATATAGGCATCTGCTTTCAAGAGGTCATTAGGACCAAACTGGACATCCAGTGGTGAATTTTCTTGTTCACGAAATCCTAGGACATTGAGGTTATATTTGCCACGTAAATCTAGCTGGCTCAGGCTTTGACCTGCCCAAACACTCGGAATTTTCATCTCCACGATAGACACATTTTTATCCAGCTGAAAAACATCGACATTGTTATGAAAGAGAATGGTCTGCGCTAGTGACTGCCCCATTTCATACTCAGGTGAAATCACCGAGTCAGCACCGATTTTTTCTAGCACCTTCTTGGCTGTCTGGCTTTTGACCTTGGCAATAACCCTTGGTACCCCCAAACTCTTACAATGCATAACTGCAAGTACACTCGACTCCAGATTTTCCCCTGTTGCCACTACAACTGTATCACAGGTATCAATTCCCGCAGTTCTGAGGAGTTCCTCATCTGTGATATCTCCAACAACTCCACGCGCCAAAACAGGCTCAAATTGATTGATGTGCTCAGCGTGGTCATCAATAGCAATGATATTCATATCTTGCTTGGCGAGGGCCGTCAGGACACTACTCCCAAAAATCCCCAAACCTAAAATTCCAATCGTACGATCTGACATCGTTCTTCCTTTCTTATCCAATACTAATATCTGCTTTCATATACTGAATCAAATCTTTCTTATCAGGCTGGTAATCCGCTAGACTAACCAGCAAGGTCAAGGGACCGATACGGCCAATAAACATGAGCACCATGACAATGCTAAGAGCTAGCTTGCCCAATTCTGGCGTCAGATTTGCCGTTACCCCAACTGTCGCAAGAGCTGAAATGGTCTCAAACATGAGGTAAATAAATCGCGGTGTTCCTTCTGCTGTAATTCCCAACAACATCAAGCCCAACAAGAAGGTCATCAAAAAGATAATGAAGACACTAAAAGATTTTTGGACTGTTCGAGCCTCAATGGTTCTCTGCGCAACATTGGCATGAGGTAAACCCAGCAATTCACTACGCGCAAAGACCAACAAGACAAAGAAAGTCGTAATCTTAAGACCCCCAGCCGTCCCTCCAGGTGCTCCACCCAGAAACATCTGTAGGATATAGATAAACAGGGTTACAGGCCGAGCTTGAGTGTAGTCAATAGAGGCAAAGCCAGCTGTTCTCATGCTGACAGTTTGGAAAAAGCTAACCAGCACTTTCTCTGGAACACTGAGATTTCCAATGGTTCCAGAATTGTGCCACTCCGTAAAGAGTGTGGATACTGTCCCAAACAGCAAGATCCCTGCAGTCAAGAAGAGGACCAGTTTGGTGTGGAAACGCAGACGGCGTTTTTTCTTCTTATCAAACTGAGTTGCCAAGTCAAACCAGACCATAAATCCCAGACCACCTGTGATAATCAAACCAGCAATGACCAGATTGATCAAGGGATCCGTCTGAAAAGCCACTAAACTGCTACTGCCGAAATTATCAAAACCAGCATTACAAAAGGCTGAAATGGCTAAAAAGATAGAGGTAAAAATGCCTCGTCCCCAGCCAAACTCAGGAATAAAACGGAAACTTAACAGAAAGGCACCCAAACCCTCTACCAGAAAAGTCGTTAAAAAGATAGACCGTATAAAAGCTCTCAGCGACCGAGTCTCCCCGTAACTAAAACTCTCCTGTATGGTTTCACGGCTGCGAAGACTAAGTTTTTGCTTCCCCTGAATATAAAAGACCCCGATAAAAGTCATGAGCCCCAGACCACCAATCTGTATCAAGAGCATACAAATCAACTGCCCCCAGACATTATAGGTCGTAGCCACTGGTTGCGTAAAAAGGCCAGTCACACAGACCATGGACACCGTCGTAAAAAGATGGTCAAAATAAGTGGCCTGAGAACCACTCGCCTGGACAAAAGGCAAACTCAAAAGAAGAGAGCCTATAAAAATAACTCCAGCGAAACTCAGAAAAATCCGACGAGCTGGCGAAAGTCCACCCAAGGCTCTTTCAATTTTTTTCACAAATAATTTGAATAACATACATCCATTGTACCATAAAAAGTAGGAGAGGAGCTAGATATGAAAGGCAATCTCAAGGCAGAGTTCCAAGGCCTTCTCGAAAGCTTCTGAACCCCAGTCACGACTATCGTACTGGTCCAAGTCTGCTAAGGAATCAGCTGTGAACAACAATTCTCCCCAGAGAACCCCACGCAATTGAGCTACTGCCGCAAGCGCAGAACACTCCATCTCCACAACAACACAGCCTTCTTCCTTACGATAAGCCACCTTTTCAGCCGTTTCTCGGTAAAAACCGTCTGTGGACCAAGTCATGACTTCTTCATAGGGAATCCCTCTGGCTTCCAACACTCGCTCAATGGCAGCAATAGCCTCTGGCTGAATTTCCATATAACGAGAAGGTGCCACATAGTGATAACTAGCCCCTTCATCTCGCAGAGCGCGAACAGGGACTAGAAAGGCATTTTCTTCTATATCAGCCAGCACACCACAGGTTCCAGTGGAAATAATCTGCTCCACACCATATCCAATCAACCAATCCATAAACTGGGCCGCTGGAGCAGAACCAACAGGCGCTTGAGTCAGACAAATCTTCTCACCCTTGTAGTTGATGATGTAGACTGGATAGGTCTTGGTGGCAGAAACGAATTCGCCGACACAGCCCGCCCCTACTTCCCTCGCATAGCGGTCAATCTCCTCACCTAAAAATGCATAGACACACTTCTTGGGCAAGTGCAAGTCCAGCCCCTCGTGATTAGGCATGATAACCGCCTGAGGATTATCATCGAACTCTAAAATAGGAATCGCATACTTCTGAATCATAGCCCACCTCCTCTAATTTTGTACTATTGTATCAAATGCTGACCGAGTGTCAAGGAGAAGAATGATAAACCAAGGAGAAAAAAGTATCCCGATTACGAGATGCTTTTAATACTCAATGAAAATCAAAGAGCAAACTAGGAAACTAGCCGCAGGATGCTCAAAACACTGTTTTGAGGTTGTAGATAAGACTGACGAAGTCAGCTTAAAACATTGTTTTGAGGTTGCAGATAGAACTGACGAAGTCAGCTCAAAACACCGTTTTGAGGTTGTGGATAGAACTGACGAAGTCAGTAACCATATATACGGCAAGACGACGTTGACGTGGTTTGAAGAGATTTTCGCAGAGTATAAAACTGCCTCTGCTAAATAAATGTGACTCTTGTATTCATATGTCATAAATATTTCCCTCTGCAGTTGTAACTTTAATTATTACATCTATTATATAATTTCCATCAAGAAAGTCAAGCCAGACAACTTGAAGCCTCTATTCTAACAAAAAGAGGTCAATGTTCGCCATCAACCTCTTTCTTATCATTCATTCTTTTTGTTAAGTAAGATGAATACTGTACCTATGACTTGCTATTTTCAGCCTAGTTTACCCATTCACCATTGCCATTTACATTATAACCATCTGGTGTTGTTGTGTTCACAGCCAAAGCTCCTGAACCATATGCATAGTACCAGTATTGACCAACTTTAAACCAACCTGTCTTCATGATACCTGATTGATCAAGATAATACCAAGTACCATTTTCCTGGTACCAGCCTGTCTTCATAGCTCCTGAACCATCAAAGTAGAACCATCTACTACCATCTGTTCCCCAGCCTGTAAACATCGCGCCAGAACTATCAAGGAAATACCATGCTCCATCAACTTCTACAAATCCAGTCTGCATGACACCTAAATCATTCAAGTAGTACCATTTACCACCTGTTTTTACCCAGCCTGTCTTCACATCACCAGACTCATAAAAATACCATTTGCCATTGGATTCCACCCAGCCAGACTGATCAGACGTAGACGCTCTAAAATCTTTCAGTGGTTTTTCTACAACCGTAGCTTTAGTTTTAACTGTTGAAAGGTTTGAGGCAGTCACTTCTGTATACTGAACAGCAGAACCATATCCACCAGCCAATTCCTCTGAAGAAGCATCATCACCTAGAGTTTGAGCAATTGTAATAGCTTTGTATTGATTATTAGGATTTTTAAAAGCTGCCATCCCCATGTGTGTAAATTTAGGGTTAATTAGCGACTCATAGTGACCAGATTTCCCATTGTCTGAACCACTATTTTTTTTCTTCACATAATCTGCCTTTTCAGAACGCCATTGTTCAATAGCTTTTAGAAAACCGTCATGATTCCATGCCAAATTTTCTCCCATTATACTATTAGAAGTTGGAAAGGCACTCCAAAGCTCTTTGCTAGAAAGACGAGTATGATCCATGGTTATAGATGCTTCTGTAGCTCTGGCAAAAGCTGCCTTTTCTAGGTCAGTTGACCATTTAATAGGGACATACTTATCTACCAAACCTTCATCCGCTGCTTCTTTACGAATAGCATTAATGGCATCCAAAATAGATTGTTGATGAGGAGCCACAAATTCTCCTTTGATTCCAACCAAAACATTGCCACTAGAAGGTTTTAGCACCTCTGAAGTCAATACATTACCATCAGCAGATTGCGTTGCCACCAATCTGTCATTCGCAAAAACATCAGTTGTCAAAACTGCTCCTGCCAAGGTCAAGGCTAAGGCGCTGGCAAATACAATTTTCTTCATTTTCTTTCTTACTCCTTATTGTAGTTTGAATATTATCTTAACAGATACCTTTCAACGTTTAATTATATCATATTTTCCTACTATTTGTCTTTGCTTACCTATTCCTAAATCCCAAAAGTAGGCGCAATAATTCTTTATTTCACAACAAGCTCATAACGTGTCTTGCTTGTAAAGGTTTGACCGGCTTTGAGAATGACTTGGTCTTTGAGGTCACTGTGAATGGCATCTGGTAAAGCTTGCGCTTCAAGGGCAATCCCATTGTGCTGTACCATTGGCTGACCTCCTATGATGACACTCTCATCCACAAAGTTTGCTGTGTAGACTACAAAGCAAGGAGCTTCTGTCTTGCAAAGCAGGAAGCGACCTGAATTTTGGTCATAAAGGAATCCAGCATTGTCATGACCTGCAGGAAGGGCAAATGGATGGTCCAAGCCAGATACCAACTGGATTTGCTCATCTTCTTCTGCAAAGATGTCTTTCAACAAGGCACCATTGTAGATGTGTTTGACCACATCACGAGTAGCATCTGGAGTTTTAGCCGGAACACCGTCAGGAGCGATTGGATAAATTCCCTCTGTGTTTAGTTGGAAGACATGACGGTCAATTGTCTTCGTGAAATCACCAGACAAGTTGAAATAGCTGTGGTTGGTTGGATTGACCAGCGTATCCTGATCGGTCGTTACCTTGTAGCTAATTTCATAGGCACCAGTTTCTTCCAAGTGATAGCTGACCCAGATTTTGAGATTGCCAGGAAATCCTCCTGTCCCATCTGTACGCTCTGTATAGAGAGTCAATCCATGGTCGCTCACTTCAACCAATTCAAACAAGCTCGAATCCCAACCAGTTGAACCGCTGTGGTTACAGTTGCTAGCATTGTTGACTTCCAGATGATAGGTCTGGCTATTGAGCTCAAATGTCGCACCAGCAATACGGCCTGCCACAGGACCTACACTAGCTCCATGCTTGGGACTATTGCCTACATAACTATCAAAGTCATCAAATCCCAAGATAACATTGGCAAAATTTCCAGCCTTGTCAGGCGTGACATAACGCAAGATGGTCGCACCATAAGTCATAACCTCAAGTTGGTAACCACCGTCCGTCTCAAAACGATAGGCCAAGACATCCTTGCCCTCAACATTTCCAAATACACGCTCTGTGTATGCTTTCATTCTGTTCTCCTTTTACTATTTCTCTCAAGCAAACAAACCATAGAAAGCGAATTGACAATCTATGGTTTATCTGATGATATACAAATCCTCTTGTCAAGAATTCATAAACACTGTCTTATACTCAATGAAAATCAAAGAGCAAACTAGGAAGCTAGCCGCAGGCTGCTCAAAACACCGTTTTGAGGTTATGGATAGAACTGACGAAGTCAGTAACCATACCTACGGCAAGGCGACCCTAGTATGGTTTAAAGAGATTTTCGAAGAGTATTACTTTTGATATTCGTGGATGATAACACCTTGTACCACACGGTTTACTGTACCAGTAGGAGACGGTGTATCTGGTTTATTTTCTACCTTGAGTGAAGTCAATAGGGCAAAGAGTTGGGCATAAACGATGTAAGGGAAGACACGGTAAATATCATTCAAGACACCGCCACAACCAAGGGGCACTTCTTTGACATTTTCAAGACCAAAGGCTCGATCACTCAAAAGCACAACACGACGAGCAATCTGGTCACCAGCAACTTCACGAACCAAGTCTAGGTCGTACTTGCGAGTGTAATCTGTTGTTGCACCAAAGACCAAAACAACTGTATCTTCGTTGATCAGAGATTTTGGACCGTGACGGAAGCCGACTGGACTTTCATACATGGTCGCCACTTGACCAGCTGTTAATTCCAAAATCTTGAGCTGAGCTTCATGAGCAAGTCCAAAGAAAGGACCAGCGCCTAGATAGATGACACGGTTAAAGTCTAGGTCAACCAACTCTTTAACATCTTCTGCATTGTCTAGAATTTTACGGGCAAGACTAGATACAACTTCAAAACGTTCAGCTTTAACAGCAAATTCTGTAGGATCAAAGACCAAGAGAGCTGTCAACATCATAGATGTAAAGCTAGAAGTCATAGCAAAGCCAGCATCATTAGAAGCATCTGGTTGCAAGAGCAAGAGATTACGATCATCACCGTGGGCTTGAAGAGCCAATTTACCATCTGCTGCACAAGTAATCGTCACTTGGTAAAGCTCATCCACCAAGGCTTTGGCCAAATCAACAGTCGCCACACTTTCAGGCGAGTTCCCACTACGGGCAAAAGATACAAGAACAGTTGCCACATCTTTTTTCAAATAAGTTTCTGGATTGGCAACGATATCGGTTGTCGCAATAGCATTGAAATTCCATTTGCGTTCGTCATAGACTTCCTTAAAGTAAGGTACCAAGGTATCTCCCACATAAGCAGAAGTCCCAGCACCTGTCAAGATAACCTTGATATAGTCATGTTTATCAGCAATCCCTTGTAGGAAGGCTGCAATTTCTTCACGTTTTGCTTGATAAGATTCAAAAGCTTCTTTCCATACATCAGGCTGTTGGTAAATTTCACGTGTAGTGATTTCTGCGCCCAATTCAATCAAGTCTTCTTTTGTATAATGTAGCATTGAGTTCCTCTTTTTCTATTAAATATGGGAATGGGAGTAAGCCCCATTCCCATGAATATTCTATATAAAATGCTCTAACGATTTTCACGTTGTCACATGAATTGAATCGAGTTCCAACTAAAATCTTTGGGAAAAAGACCGATTATCGTCGGAGCATCGCTCCATCCTCCTATCGCCTATTTTCCCTGTGATTTTCACGTTGTCACATCTTATACTCAATGAAAATCAAAGAGCAAACTAGGAAACTAGCCGCAGGCTGCTCAAAACACTGTTTTGAGGTTTCAGATAGAACTGACGAAGTCAGTAACATATACCTACGGCAAGGCGACACTAGTATGGTTTAAAGAGATTTTCGAAGAGTATTATTCATCTTCGTCATCATCGAAGCCCGCTAACAAATCATTGACTTTAACGATGCTTTCTGCAGCACGACTCTTGTAGTCCGCATCTGCACCTGTAAGGCTAGCATTGATAAATTCAATCACCATTGGAAGATTCATCCCTGCATAAAGTTCGATGTCACGACCTTCCATGATCAAACGACTTACCACATTACATGGTGTTCCACCGAGAAGATCCGCAAAGACTAAGAAATCATCCAATCCTTCAATAGCAGCTTCAAATTTTGCAGTAAATTCTTCTGGACCATCTTCTGGAAGAAGAGCCACTGCATGAATATTGTCTTGTGAGCCCATAATCATTTCTGTGCTGCCTTTAAGCTCCTCACAGAAGCGACCATGGCTGACCAAAATTAATGATTTTACCATAAAACTTATTTAGGTCCCATTCCAAATGCAAAGTGACCAAGGGCAGAAAGACCTACTGCAAGAACGATAATGATACCGATAGCTTTAGTAGAGGTCATACCTTTCTTACCAAGCAACCAGAAGATAAAGGCAGTAAAGATTGCTGGAAGCAAACGTGGGAAGATTTGGTTCAAGATGTCTTGGAAATCAATCATCTTTTCACCGATTGGCAATTTGTAAGAAATTTCAAAGTTGATCATTGTTGCTACAAGAGCACCCATCATGAAGACACCAAGTACAGATGCAGCGTCAATCAAAGCTGTCAAGGTACTTTGCATGTTGTTGATAAGGTTAACCCCTTCTTTGTAGGCAAATTCTAACTGTTTCCAACGGAAGATGTCATACACTACTGCAACTGCAATCCAAAGGAAGATACCCCAAGGTTGGCCAGCGATAGCCATAGTTGCTGCGATAGAACCCATGATAGCAGGTACAAGCGAACCAAAGATTGTATCTCCAAGAGGAGCGAATGGTCCCATCAAACCTGTCTTGATACCGTTAACGGCATCTTTTGAACCTACACCATCTTTTTCTTCCATGGCAAGGTCAAAACCAGCGATAATGGTGTGGAAGAATGGTGAAGTATTGAAGAATTGAGTATGAACTTTCATCATTTCTTTCAATTCAGGAGTTCCATCACCATACATTTTACGCAATTGTGGCAGGATCATGTAAAGGTAACCAGAAGCTTGCATACGTTCGTAGTTCCAACCTAATTGGAAAGTAAACAAGCTACGTTTGTTGATTTGATTAAAATCTTCTTTTGTAAGTTTGTAATTAGAATTCGTCATCTTCGATTTCCCCACTTTCTGATGGTGTAGAAGGTGCTGCTACAGCTACTTTTTGGCTATTTTTGAAGTGAAGCACTGCAAGGAAGATACCTACGATAGAGATACCAATCATAGACAAACCTTTGAAGTTGTTCACGAAACCAATTTTTTCAGCAACATCTTTCGGTAGAGTGCCGATAACACCTGCAACAGCGCCACCAAGACCTGTTACATATGAGTAAAGAACAGTCAACATAGCTGTCAAACCAAATCCCATTGCAAGGTAGTGAAGGTTACGTTTAACTGGAAGGTAACGAAGTAAGATTGCAAATCCAAGACCTGGAAGCATACGTCCTGCGAGTGTCAAACCATCTGCAACCCATTGGTATTTTGTAACGAAGTCTACTACGTGTTGTACAAATTCACCACCAAAGGCAAGCGCGAAGAAGACTGGAAGGGCACGAGATAGAGCCCAAGGAATCGCACCAAGCAAGTAGTTGCGTTCAATACCTTTATAGTCAAAGCGTTCGATTGCAGCATCCACACGGTGAGCGAAGAAAGTAGTTGTCATACGTCCAAGAACGTCGAAGTAAGTCAAGAGCGCTGCTACTGGCACAGCGATTGTCGTAATCGCAAGTGCTGTATCAATTCCTTGTGAAACAGAGAAGGCTGTCGCAAGAACTGCACCAGAAGTTGCGTCGATACGAGAAGCACCACCGAAGGTACCAACCCCAAGAACGAACAGTTGCAAGTTACCACCAATAAGTAGACCAGTAGTCAAATCTCCCATGATTAAACCAGTAATGAAACCAGCAAATACAGGGGAACCTGCAGATGAAACGATCGTCAACTCATCACAGATTTGATAAGCTGAGTACAAAGTGAGAAGTAAAATTTGCCACCATTGTATCATAACAATGACCTCCTAAAAATTTTTTCCTATTTTAATAAGCTCAAAAAGTCTGAAATTGGATCATTTGGAACCATTTGAGCAGTTAATTTAACACCTTTTTCTGCTAGTTTGCGGAAATCTTCCACATCCTTGTCTACTACGTTGATAGAACGTGTGATAGATCGAGTTTCTGGTGTTTGAGACATATTCCCAACATTAAGGGTTTCAAGTGGTACACCTGCTTCGATCAAACCAAGGAAGCGGTCTGGTTTACGAGCCACGATAAAGAGACGTTGGCTATCGTATTTTCCAGCAAGAATATTAGCTGCCGCTTTTTCAATTGGCAAAATACTCAATTTTACACCTGGTGGTGTCGCAAGTTTCAAACCACTCTTTTCAACATCGTTGTTGACAACTTCGTCGTCTACAACCATAATGCGTGAAACATTTAGTTTTCCAGCCCAAAGATTGGCTACTTGTCCGTGGATCAAACGTCCATCGATACGGCATCCTACAATTGTCATAAGTTTTCCCCCTTTATGTGTTTTAGTGTAGGTTTACGAGTTAAATGAATCTCTTCTTTATATTGGCCCTCTGTTTCAAAGATGATGATGCGGTTGGCACCTTCCTTGAGATAGCTATGAGGGATATAAAGCGAGAGAGTTGGGCCAACGTTCCAAAAACGTCCTAGATTCTGCCCATTGACAAAGGCAACTCCCTTACCAAACTCAGACAAGTCTAGGTAAGCATCTTTTGGCTCTTGGACTGTAAAGTCATAAGCATAAAAGGCTGGTTGTCCTTGAGTCCATCCTTTTGAAAAATCAATTTTCTCAGGATTGTCTAGTGGGAGTGGATAGTGTTTCCAGTTTAGTAAGAAATGCAAATCCTTACAAACCCCTGTCCGAATTCCCTTACGTTGCGTATCCGCTAAGAACTTATGCCCATAGTTGACACGCCCCATATTTTCTATCAATATATCAATCCTAGATAACGCTTTCTTTTCACCTTGATAGAAAATATCTTCCCCAATCTCTGTCTGATATTGGGTTTTAACCCACTGACCATCGACATACAGCTGGGCCCTATCTCGACCATCAATGATACGAAGTCTTTCTTCTTCTGCATCCCAGTTTGTTTCTGTTCGATAGAGTAGGTAGCCATAGCTTTGTCCCAACTCCTCCATCTTTTTAGGATAGAGACTTTCTATCGGACTTGACAAGCTATCCAAGGTTTCAAACAAGGAAACTTTTTCAACTAGTGGAATAGCATCCAACTCCATACTCTCTTTGTAGAGGGGTTCCAACTGCGGATACTCTGGAAAATGTGTTGCCATCATCTTCTTGACTGCCAGATATTTGGCAGTTGGATTTCCTTCTTCATCCAGAAGGGCATCGTAATCATAAGATGTAACTTGTGGCAGGTCCAAGGTTCCTCGAGCTGAGCAACCATTCATGAAGCCAAAGTTTGTACCACCGTGGAACATGTAAAGATTGATGGAACCTTGCTCCAAAACCTCTCGAACTGCATCTGCCAATTCCTTAGGATCCCGTGTGATAATCGGTTCTTTCCAACGATTGAACCAGCCATCCCAGAACTCCATACACATGAGCGGCCATTTCTTGCCATGTTCATCAAAGAATTCCTGCATCTGTGAAAAGTTGTAAGGTGCCTTAGAACCAAAGTTCCCTGTCACAAAGAGATCATCTTCAATTAAGGTTCCCGCTTTTAGAGTAGCTCTCCAAGGACCATCTGATGTAAAGAGAGGACAGGTTACGCCACGCTCTTCCATCAGCTGTCGAATGGCTCTCAGATAAGCCTTATCCTCTCCGTAAGAACCATACTCATTTTCAACCTGCATCATGAGGATATTCCCACCATTGTCCAATAAATGTGGAACCAATCGTGGCAAGAGCTGATCATAATAGCGACCGACAGCCTCAATATAGGCTGGATCTGATGAACGAATCCTCATATCCTTGGTTAAGAGCCAGGCTGGTAAGCCACCGAATTCCCACTCCGCACAGATAAAGGGAGAAGGTCGTACAATAGCATAGAGACCCAAGTCTTGCGCTGTCTGTAGAAATCGCTCCAAATCCAGAGCTCCTTCAAAATGAAACTCACCCTCACGAGGCTCGTGTAAATTCCAAGCAACATAAGTCTCTACCGTATTAAAACCAAGAGCCTTCAAGTTATAGAGCGAATGATACCAATCCTCTGGAGGAACCCTAAAATAATGAATGGCGCCAGATAAAATCTTAAATGATTTTCCATCGAGATAAAAATCATCTCGTATCTCAAATCGTGTCATAAAACTACCTTCTGACTGCGAAAGTTTACGCTTTCATTTGTTGTTATAGTAATTATAAACCAATCTGTTTGAATTGTCAATAGAAATTGTCGGAATATTTACTGCAATTTTACTATTATACACACGTTCAATTAGTTTCAAACATTTTTAGACCCATTTCAAACGCTCTTTAAATTCGGAATAGAGAACCTAAAATAATTTTGTATAAAATGCATTTATAAAATACGTGCAATGCCTATGTAGCTTAATTTTTCAAACTATTATTCTAATTTTTTATTCAAAAGACTACTATTTTTTTCGCTTTTATGGTAAAATTTTCTATGGAGAAGGAAAATAGAGGTAAAAATATGGCAATTCCCAAATATCAATACATAAAAGACGAATTAAAAAATAAAATCATCTCTGGGCAATTTAGCAGCGGAGATAAATTTTACACTGAAGCAGAGCTCATTTCAATGTACGACGTCAGTTCTATCACAGTTGTCCGCGCCTTAAACGACCTTGCCAAAGATGGCTATATTGTCCGCCAACAAGGAAAGGGTACATTCGTTTCACGCGCACGCAAACACAAACTCGTAGAGTTTTCAGATGTAGAAGTTTTTGAAACTAAAGATGATAAAGTTACCGTCCTTTCTATTGAGCGCGGAAACAAATTAAACTACTTAGAAAAACTTGGACTACGTGGTGATCAGTTCTACTACAAGATTGAACGTATACGCGAAACGAATGGTGTCGTATACATCTACCACACATCTTACATTCCAGAACAATACATCAACGCAAATTATCCAAATCTTGAATATTATAGCTCTATCTATAACCGTTTCAAATTGGATTACCACATTCACATGAATGATGAACATTTTGAAGAAATCAATGAAATAACATTTCCAACTCCAGAACATGCGGCTTCGGTCCTCGGGGTCGATGAGCAATTCCCAACCGTTTTACAAACCAAGACTACTAAGTTAGAGTCCACTGGCCAAGTTCTCGCATACAGCGAAACTTATAAACGAGCGGATTACTACAAGATTAAATTCATCTCATGTGACCGTGATCACTAAGAAGAAAGCCTGAGCCTAATCGCTTGGGCTTTTTCCTATGCTTATTATATAACATAGTAGATTGAAATAGAATATGGACAAATCGATTAGGAAATTCAAATCAATTTCTAGTAATATTTTAGAAGTCACAGTATACTATTCTATATTCAACATATTATAAATATTGGTTATTTTTTTCAAAAGCACTTTAATAAAAAAGAAAAATCGAAGTTCTGCTACTCCTATAAATAGAGTAATAGAAATTCGATTTTTATTCTAATTATCCTAATCCAAGACGTTCAAAAATATCATCCACTCGTTTGGTGTAGTAAAGAGGGTTGAAGATCTCGTCGATTTCCTCTTGTGTGAGGCGTGATGTTACTTCTGGATCTTCTTCCAACAGTGGTTTAAAGTCTACTTGATTATCCCAAGAGTAGGCTGTTTTTGGTTGTACCAAGTCATAGGCTTGCTCACGGGTCATGCCTTTTTCAATCAAGGTCAACATAGCACGTTGGCTAAAGATCAAACCAAACGTAGAGTTCATATTGCGGATCATGTTTTCTGGAAAGACCGTCAAGTTCTTGACAATATTTCCAAAGCGGTTGAGCATGTAGTCAATCAAGATAGTTGTATCTGGTGTGATGATGCGCTCAGCTGATGAGTGGGAAATATCGCGTTCGTGCCAGAGAGCAACGTTTTCATAGGCTGTAATCATGTGACCACGGATAACACGCGCCAGACCAGTCATATTTTCAGAACCGATTGGGTTGCGTTTGTGAGGCATTGCTGAAGACCCTTTTTGACCTTTGGCAAAGAATTCTTCCACTTCGCGTTGTTCAGATTTTTGTAGACCACGAATCTCAGTCGCCATACGTTCGATTGAAGTCGCGATACTAGCAAGAACCGCAAAGTACTCAGCGTGAAGGTCACGAGGAAGGACCTGTGTTGAGATTTCTTGGGCACGGATACTAAGTTTGTCGCAGACGTATTGCTCTACAAATGGTGGGATGTTGGCAAAGTTCCCAACTGCACCCGAAATCTTACCAGCTTCCACACCAGCAGCCGCATGCTCGAAACGCTCGATGTTGCGCTTCATTTCGCTGTACCAAGTCGCCAATTTAAGACCAAAGGTTGTCGGCTCAGCGTGCACACCGTGGGTACGACCCATCATGATGGTGAACTTGTGCTCCTTAGCCTTATCAGCGATGATGTTGGTGAAGCTTTCAAGGTCACGACGGATGATATCGTTGGCCTGCTTGTAAAGGTAACCGTAGGCAGTATCCACCACGTCAGTAGAAGTCAAGCCGTAGTGAACCCACTTGCGCTCTTCGCCAAGCGTTTCAGAAACCGCACGCGTGAAAGCCACCACGTCATGACGAGTCTCCTGCTCAATCTCCAAAATACGGTCGATGTCAAAGCCCGCTTTCTCACGAATCAAAGCCACATCTTCCTTAGGGATTTCCCCTAACTCAGCCCACGCCTCATCAGCCAAGATTTCCACCTCAAGCCAAGCACGGTATTTATTTTCTTCACTCCAAATGTTCGCCATCTCAGGACGAGAGTAACGGTTGATCATGTTATTAATTTTTCCTTTCTTCTAAAGCTGTTGGGAATAAGCTATCTAGGTAAACCAAGATTTCTACTCAAACTCCTCTTTTCCAATAAACACAGATGGATAGTGTGGTAATTCATTGAGATCAGTATCCAATGGTAAATCATAAATTGCTAAATAGTTTTCAGGGTATTGAACAACTAACTCTTCATATTTGGCCTTCACTTTTGCGTAATTGCTACTAGCAAACAAGACTTCAACAACTGCTCCGGTCTTATCCTTTTCAACAAAAGCATTAACAATGATTTGAATCATAGTCTTCACCTACCAATCAATTCCTTTCCCAAACTCCTCAACCTCATCTGGCACATCACTGAACAAAGTCACGTGTCCCATCTTGCGGTTGTACTTCGCTTCTATTTTACCATACATGTGGAGGTGGGCGCTTGGATTTTCTGTGACATATTTTTCAGCAGCCTCAACGTGTTGACCGAGAACGTTGAGCATGACTGCTGGTGTATGTAGTTTGATAGCTGGCAATGGTGCTCCCAGAACACCCAATATATGGGTATCAAACTGCGAGAAATCACAGGCTTCGATAGAGTAGTGCCCTGAGTTGTGGGGACGTGGAGCAATCTCATTGACAATGATGTCATCAGCCATCGCAAACATTTCCACACAAAGGGTTCCAGACAAGTTGAGTTGTTCTGCGATTCGTACTGCCATAGCTTTGGCTTTTCCAGTCAGACTTTCTGAAATGCGAGCAGGCACGATAGTCTTAGACAAGATGTTGTTGCGGTGGATATTTTCCTGAACTGGGAAGACTGTCACATCCTTGCCATTTCCTGACACGATGACAGAAATTTCAAGGTCAAAGTTGACGAATTCCTCTAAAACGCAGGCTGCTGAGTCAGCTAACGCATAGGCTTCTTCCAAGTCTGCTTCTGAGCGAATGACCTTTTGCCCATGCCCATCGTAGCCACCTGTCGCAGTCTTGAGGACATAGTTTTTGGACAGGTCAATCTCCGCCAAGTCTTGGCTAGAATTCACAACCTTGTAGGGTGCTACAGTGACTTGAGCCTTGTTTGAGAGAAAATCCTTTTCAAAAATGCGATTTTGGGAAATACGGAGCAGGTCGGTTCCTTGAGGGAGTTGTCCATCTTTGATGACAGCATCCAAACCGTCAGCATCTACATTTTCAAATTCATAAGTGAGAACATCACAACGGTCCGCCAACTGACGAAGGGCGTCCACATCATTATAAGGCGCCACGATAATTTCCGCCACGCGAGAGGCCGGGCAATCCGTCGCAGGATCCAGCGCGATGACCTTGTGCCCCATGTAGATAGCTGAAATGGCCATCATCTGACCCAGCTGACCGCCACCGATAATTCCGATTGTTTTAGATGAGCTCATTTGTAGACTCCTCTGCGATTTTTCCTTGCTCTTCTGCGAAATCAGCCAATGCTGTCGCGATAGCATGATCCTCTACTGACAGGAGACGGAGGGCAAAGAGGGCTGCGTTGGTCGCACCTGCTTCACCGATTGCCATAGTTGCGACAGGCACTCCACCTGGCATCTGGACGATAGAGTAGAGCGAGTCCACACCACTAAGGGCACGCGATTTTACGGGCACACCAATGACTGGAAGGGTTGTTTTAGCTGCGACCATACCTGGCAAATGAGCTGCGCCACCTGCACCTGCGATGATGACCTTGATACCACGGCTACGGGCTTCTTCGGCATGCTTGAACATGAGGTCTGGTGTACGGTGGGCAGAAACAACTTTCTTTTCGTAGGCTACACCGAAGCGGTCTAAGACTTCGGCTGTTTTTTGCATGGTTGCCCAATCGGATTTTGAGCCCATGATAATGGAAATAATTGGTTTCATTTCTTCTCCTTTTTTAATAATCGTCTAATGTAGTGCGGACGTAAGCGACCGCTTATGGCGTTCCATTACTAAAACTGGAGCCTAGGTCTCCAGTTTTCCGCTCCTAGTAGCAAAGCTACTAGGAGTTCCACTACTGCGACGATTATTCTATTGTGGCTCGCTTTCGCTCACCATGACAAATTTAGTATCCGTTAATCTTTTATAGCCTTGCTTCCGATATCTGTTCGGTAGAAGAGGCCTTCTGTGTTTTGTGTGTTGAGTTCGCTGTAGATGGTATCTTGGGCTTCTTTGACGGTGTCTGCTGTGGTGACGAGCATATAGACACGTCCGCCATTTGACAGCAGTGCTCTGCTATTTTCCGAAAACTTAGCCCCTGCATAGTAGGTGATGATGTCGCCTTCTGTCTTGGCTGGCAACTTGACACCTTTTTCATAGTCTAGCGGATAACCCTTGGATGCGACAACCACGCCCAGAGTCACGCCCTTGTCCTTCCAGGTGATATTTGGCTCCTTACCATCCAGAATATCCGTGATATTTTGTGCAAAGTCAGATGTTAAACGAGGCAAGATGATTTGCGTTTCTGGATCTCCAAAACGAGCATTGAACTCGATGACCTTAGGGCCCTCCGCTGTCAATATGAGACCTGCGTAAAGAATACCAAGATACGGACGACCTTCTTTAATCATCCCCTCTAGAACTGGCTTGACAATAGTGTCGACTGCTGTATCAACTACACTCTGTGGCAAGTGAGGAACTGGCGCATAGGCACCCATCCCACCAGTGTTAGGCCCCTTGTCGCCATCATAGGCACGTTTGTGGTCCTGAGCTGTTGGCATGATATAGAACTTATCACCATTGACAAAAGCAAAGAGTGAAAATTCCTCTCCTTCAAGGAATTCCTCAATAACCACACGCGCACCTGAGTCACCAAATTTATTGTCCAAAAGCATCTCGTGAGCTGCTTCGACCGCTTGCTCGACTGTCTCAGCAACAACGACACCTTTCCCAAGCGCCAAGCCATCCGCCTTGACTACGATAGGCGCCCCCTGCTTTTCGATATAGGCCTTGGCTTCCTCGAAATCTGAGAATGTGCCATAGGTTGCTGTTGGAACGCCGTATTTGACCATAATTTCCTTAGCAAAATCCTTGGACCACTCCAGCTCCGCTGCCAATCTTGTCGGACCAAAGGCTTTGAGACTAGCTGCATGGAAATCATCCACGATACCAGCCGCAAGGGCGTCATCTGGCCCTATAAAGGTCCAAGCAACATCGTTGGCTTTTGCAAACTCAATCAATTTAGAATGTTCGGAAATAGAGATATTTACCAATTCCAGACCATCCAGAGTCATCCCATCATTCCCAGGAGCTACAAAGACTTTTTCAACGTCTTTTGATTCAAATAACTTTTTAGCAATCGCATGCTCACGACCACCCGAACCGACAACTAACAGCTTCATTTCTCAACCTCTTTTGCGAATCATTTATTAATATTATACCACAAACGTTCGTTTTAATCTTGTTTTATTAAGTATTTTTAAGCAAAAAAGGAAAGAAACTGTTTTCTTCCCTTTAACGTTCTTAATGTCTAAAATGTCTCACGCCTGTGAAGACCATGGTCAAGCCGTAGTTGTCAGCAGCTTCGATAGACTCTTGGTCACGGACTGAGCCTCCAGGCTGGATGATAGCCTTGATTCCTGCTTTGGCGATTTCTTCCACGTTATCCGCAAATGGGAAGAAGGCATCTGAAGCAAGGACGGCACCGTCAAGACGGTCTTTGGCTTGTTCGATGGCGATACGAACAGAAGCCACACGGTTGGTCTGACCTGGGCCAACGCCAAGTGTCATGTGGTCATTGGTCACAATGATACCGTTTGATTTGACGTACTTGATAGCCTTCCAAGCGAACTCAAGGGCAGTCGCTTCTGTCTCAGTTGGCTGGCGCTTGGTCACCACTTGCCAGTCAGCCGGGCTTTCCTTAACCACGTCTTGGTTTTGCACAAGAAGTCCACCGACAACACCTGTGTACTCTGCTTCCACTTCACTAGCATCTTGAGCGTCAAATGGCAAGGCAAGGATGCGCAAGTTTTTCTTTTTGTTAGTCAAAATGGCTAGCGCTTCATCCGTATAGCTTGGTGCGATGATGATTTCAAGGAAAACGCCATGCATCTTCTCAGCCGTCGTAGCATCTACTTCACGGTTGAGAACGACGATACCACCGAAAATTGATACTGGATCAGACTCATAAGCGTAATCCCAAGCTGTTTCTATATCATCCGCCTGACCAATTCCACATGGATTCATGTGTTTGAGAGCTACAACGGTTGGACGGTCTTTAAAATCACGGATGATACGAATAGCCGCATCCGCATCACGGATATTGTTAAAGGATAATTCCTTACCGTTGAGCTGTTTAGCTGAAGCAATGGAGTAATCTGTCGGCAAAGCTTTTTGGTAGAAGTCTGCATCTTGTTGAGGGTTTTCACCGTAACGCATAGCTTGCTTGAGGTCATAAGTCAAGGTCAGCTTTTCAGGTTTGCTTTCCCCCACTTGAGTAGTGAAATACTCTGCAATCAAGGCATCGTAAGCCGCTGTGTGACGGAAAACTTTGGCCGCTAAACGTTGACGCGTTTCGTAAGTCGTTTCACCATTGGCTGACAACTCGTCCAAAACTACTGTATAATCAGCAGGGTCTACCACAACTGTCACGCTGGCGTGGTTCTTCGCTGCTGAGCGAAGCATAGACGGACCCCCAATATCGATATTCTCCACAGCATCCGCGTACGTCACGTCTGGTTTGAGAATGGTTTCCTTGAAAGGATAAAGGTTGACCACTACAAGATCGATAAGCTCGATCTGATTGTCCTTGGCCGCTTCCAAGTGGCTATCCAAATCACGACGAGCGAGGAGCCCACCGTGGATATTTGGATGAAGGGTCTTAACACGGCCATCCATCATCTCTGGGAAGCCCGTCACATCATCGATCGCAATGGTCTCCACCTCAGCATTGTCAAGGGCAACCTTTGTCCCACCTGTCGAGATAATATCCCAACCAAGTTTTTTAAGTTCTTGGGCAAATTCAACAATACCCGCTTTGTCTGAGACGCTGATTAAAGCTTTTTTCGTCATTCTATTCCTCTTTCTTTAGGTCCAAGCGCATAGCGACTTCGTTATTTTCTTCTATAAATCCTGTTTCCTGAAAACCAAGACTAGTCAGTAGGTGCTTCATTTTTTCATTTCCAACCACATAATCTGCGATAATATGATTGCAAGTGCTATCCATCTGAGCCTTTTTGATCAGAAATTCCACGGCTTTTCGTCCATAACCTCTTCCTTGGTACTGCTGGCCAATCATTATCCGCCAGATAAAGTATTCCGCTTCATCCTTATCTATTTCCAACAGGAGAAAACCAACTACAAGCTCATTCCAATAAATTGCCATTGGAAACACATCCCCATTCTCTCGGTAGAGCCATGCGTCAGCTAAAGAGCGTACATTTGGAGACACGAAACGTGCCCGTTCATCAGCTTCAGATATTTTCAAATCCAGCACTGCCTGAAAACTGCTCTCATCTACTAATTTTATCTCAATCATTTTTTCTCCTAGCAAGATTGCACAATCAAAATTTGATTTACTTCTTATCTTCTCCCTACTCCCAAACTATCCAGCACCTCTGGATACAACTTATACTCTGCTTCATGAATACGTTCTTCAAAACTATCAATGGTATCATCAGCTAATCGTGGTACACGTACTTGTTTGATAACTTTTCCCGTATCCACACCTGAATTCACCCAATGAATGGTCACGCCGCTCTCAGCAACGCCAGCATTCCAAGCATCCTCAATCCCATGAGCTCCTGGAAACTCTGGCAGGTAGGCTGGATGAATGTTGACAATCCGACCTTCATAAGCCGCCAATAAGGTTGGCCCAACGATTTTCATGTAGCCTGCTAGACAAACCAAGTCAATCTGGTGCTCTTCTAATAGCTCAACAAGTGCTGCTTCGTAGTCTGCCTTGCTCTCAAACTCCTTGAGTTCAAAAGCATAGGACAGAACGCCAAGCTTGTCTGCACGTTCTAGCACATAGGCGTCACGATGGTCTGAAAAGACAAACTCTACTGGAAATTCTTCGGCAATCACCTGAAAATTTGAGCCATTACCAGAGGCAAAAACCGCTATTTTTTTCATTTGATGATGACACTTTCGTTTTCTTTCTTGACGATGCGACCAATTTCATAGACTGGTTCATCCAATAATTCCTTGACGCGATCTACATTCTCAGGGCTAACTGCCAGCATGAGTCCCACACCCATATTGAAGATTTCAAACATTTCTTCATGCTTGATTTCACCGTATTTTTCAAGAGCTTTAAAGATTGGCAAAACTGGTACCTTGCTCTCCTCAATCTCTGCAGCTAGGTCATCTGCAAACATACGAGGAACATTTTCGATAAAGCCCCCACCTGTGATGTGGGCAATACCGTTGACCAACTCTTCCTTGATGAGTGGCAAAACAGCCTTGACATAGATACGAGTCGGCTCCAGAAGAACTTCCTTGAGTTTCTTGCCTTCCAATTCTGGCAGGACTTCCTCACCTGTGTAATCCGCAAAGACACGACGGACGAGAGAGTAACCATTGGAATGAATCCCACTTGAAGCAAGTCCGAGAAGAACATCTCCCTCTGCCACTTTTGAACCGTCAATTATTTGAGATTTTTCAGCCACACCGACCGCAAAACCAGCCAAGTCATAGTCATCTGCGCCATACATACCAGGCATTTCAGCTGTTTCCCCACCGATAAGAGCAGCGCCTGCCTGCACACAACCTTCTGCCACACCAGCGACAACTTGTTCTAGCTTAGCTGGTTCATTCTTGCCTGTCGCCACATAGTCGAGAAAATAGAGAGGCTCAGCACCTGCAGCGATGATGTCATTAACACACATGGCCACACAGTCCTGACCGATGGTATCGTGCTTGTCGTACTTGATAGCCAGCATGAGCTTAGTTCCGACACCATCAGTCCCTGAAATCAAGACGGGTTCTTTAACCCCAGTCTTCGAAAGGTCAAACATACCGCCAAAGCCTCCCAGAGCTCCCATGACACCTGCACGCTCCGTACGAGCCACGTGCTTTTTAATCCGTTCAACAACTTCATAACCCGCTTCAACATCCACGCCAGACTGGGCATAAGCATTTTTATTTGTCATTTTTATATTCCTTTTCTTTGAGAAAGATTGCGACGTATTTTTAGATAAACAATTATTTTATCTAAAAATACTAGTCAGGGCTCTAGCTTTGATCCTATAGGACAAAGCGTCTACTGACAAATGCTTTAGCTTTTAGTCAGTAGTGAGACGTGGAGCATAAGCATTTTTATTTGTCATTTTGTCTCCTCTTCCTTTCCTTTAATGGATAATCTTTATCCGTCTATTTGTAAAAACTGGTCTTTTCTTCCAAACTTCGACGATAATCTTCTTCATAATCGTAAAGAGGCGTTGGGTAGTCACCGTCAAAGTAAGCAACACAGAGACCACCATTTGGCGCATCTGTTTCAATCCCAATCGAATCAATCAACCCCTCAACAGAAAGATAGGTCAGACTGTCCGCACCAATGATTTGGCGAGTTTCTTCAACCGTATGATTGGCCGCAATTAGCTCCTGACGGGTCTGGATATCAATTCCATAGAAGCATGGATAAGCTAGCGCTGGACTACCAATAGCAACGTGAACCTCAGTCGCACCCGCTTCTTTCAAGAGCTGAACGATACGACGAGAGGTTGTTCCACGTACAATAGAATCATCAATCATAACCACACGCTTGCCTTTGACAACACCTGAAACAGCAGAGAGTTTCATCCGTACCCCTTGCTCCCGCAATTCTTGAGTCGGTTGGATAAAGGTACGTTGGGTATATTGGTTCTTGATAAGACCCATTTCATTTGGCAAACCAGATTCTTCCGCAAATCCCATGGCTGCGCTGAGGGAAGAATTGGGCACACCGACCACGATATCCGCCTCATGCTTGAATTCACGCGCCAATTGGGCACCCATACGTTTACGTGCCGTATGGACATTGACACCGTGGATATTAGAATCAGGGCGGGCAAAATAGATATACTCCATAGAACAGATTGCTAACTGAGTATCATCTGTATAGCTATCATACTGGATTCCCTTGTCATCAATGATTACAATCTCACCTGGCTTCAAATCACGAACCCACTCGGCACCAATGACTTCAAAAGCACAAGTTTCAGAGGAAACAACCACTGCTCCATTAGCCATTTTCCCGATAGAAAGGGGACGGAAACCATTGGGGTCAAGAGCCGCAATCAACTTGTCTTCAAATAGCAAGATATAGGCAAAACCACCTTTAACTAGACTGAGCGCCTCCTTGATTTTGCCCATCAGACTAGGATTGTGACTGCGACGAATGAGATGAGCCAAGATTTCCGAGTCCGAAGTCGCGCTGAAAATCGCTCCTCTTTGTTCCAGTTCTTTCTTGAGAGAGGCTGCATTGGTCAGATTTCCATTATGAGCCAAACCAAACTGCATATCGTGAAAACGGAAGAGGAAAGGCTGGATATTATCTACAGAAGCTTCGCCAGCAGTCGCGTAACGCACATGCCCAATCGCACCAGTTCCCGTCAATTTATCCAAATTAGCAGGATTTCTGAAGACTTCTGATAAAAGTCCCATGTCACGATGGCGCTTCAATTGTCCCTGATCGTTGGAGAGGATTCCTGCCCCCTCCTGACCACGGTGCTGAAGACTATGGAGCCCAAAATAGGTTAATTTAGCAGCATCTGGATGTCCCCAGATACCGAAAACACCACATTCTTCATTAAGAGATTTTACTTCGTATGTCATTTTATATACCTAATTTTCATTTGTAATCGTCACGAGCTAAATCTACATGACTTTTACATTACTGATACTATCTATTAAAACATCTGCAAGTCTTATTTTCCAGTAAAGTATTTAACCGCCGACGCGAACAGGTGCTGGTCTTTATTTCCTGGAATGTTTTGGAAAAGACCGTCCTCATAACGTTCTGAATGTCCCATCTTACCAATGATTTGACCATTCTTGCTGGTAATTCCTTCGATGGCATGGACAGAACCATTTGGATTGTACTTAGAATCCATACTTGGTTTGCCTTCGAAGTCCACGTATTGGCTGAAAATTTGTCCATTGTCACGGAGCTCTGCAAATTCCTCAGCCGTCACGACAAACTTCCCTTCACCGTGCGAAACAGGAATAGCGTGGATATCGCCCACTTGCACACCAGCCAACCATGGTGAGTTGGTATTGGCAATGCGAGTTTCCACCATCTTGGCCACGTGTTGGTTGGCATCATTGTAGAAGAGGGTTGGGCTAGTATTGTTAGCATCTTCAAAGTTTCCGTAGGGTAGGAGACCCGATTTTACTAAGGCTTGGAATCCATTACAAATACCGATAATCAAGCCACCACGGGCGATAAAGCTATCAATAGCCGCACGCACTTTTTCATTAAGCAGGATATTAACGATAAACTTAGCTGATCCATCTGGTTCATCCGCAGCTGAGAATCCACCTGCAAAGAAAAGGATATTAGCCTTGCCGATGTTGTCAACCATGGTTTCAACCGACTTGACAATGGCTTCTTCATTCAAGGTCACGAATGGCACCAAGTTAACCTCTGCACCTTCTTTTTCAAATGCCTTGGCTGAATCATATTCTGAGTTGGTTCCTGGGAAGACTGGGATATAGACCACAGGTTTTTCAACCTTTTCTTTGGTTTTAATCACAACATCTGATGCCACAGCTGGTACTTCAGCCAGTTCTTTGGCTTGGGCAAATTCTGTTGGGTAAACTTCTTCCAGTTTTCCTTGGAAGGCACTGTCAAGTTTCTGTCCATCTAGCTTCACACCGTTGACAAGGAGTGTAAAGTCTGCACTTGTTTGTCCAATCTTCTCTACTCCAGCAATTTCTTCAGGTGATGTGAAGACAAATCCGCCCAATTGTGCTGTCAAAGAACTTTCAAGTTCAGGCAAGACCACCTCTGCACCGATATGATTTCCAAAGGTAGCGAGAGCCAAACTTTCAACCACACCGCCGTATTTAACAGCTGAAGCTGCTGTTACTTTGTGAGCCTTTTGAAGGGCTTCAAACTGAGCAAAATTTGACTTAACCAAGTCAAAATCAATTTCTGCAGAGAGGGCTTGACCTGGGATGTAGTAGATATTTTCACCAGCAGTTTTGAACTCTGGAGAAAGGACCTTACGGCTATCTGCGGTCGTCACCCCAAAGGCTACCAAAGTTGGTGGCACCGTCAATTCTTCAAAGGTACCAGACATAGAGTCCTTACCACCGATAGATGGCAAACCAAGCTGAATTTGTGCCTCGATAGAGCCTAGGAGAGCTGCTACTGGCTGACCAAAACGCTCAGCTTGCTTATCCATGCGCTCGAAATACTCTTGGTAAGAGAAACGAGCCTTAGACCAGTTTGCACCAGCAGCAATCAATCGAGCAGTTGCTTCGATCACTGCATAGGCAGCACCGTGGTATGGAGACCATTCAGCTACATATGGGTTGAAACCTTGAGCCATGACTGACGCAGTATGAGTCACACCGTGTTGAACTGGTAATTTCTGCACAGAAGCCTCAGTTGGAGTGAGTTGATAGCGACCACCCAGTGGGTGATTGACCGTTGAACGTCCAACAGAGCAGTCAAAGATAGTCTGTAATCCTTTTTGACTCGCATGATTCAAATCAGATAGAACCGCAAAGGTATCAACTTCAAGTGTGTTAGCAGATGTTTGACGTTCTTCTGGAAGCTTGACATCCTTGTCCACAACTTTGGCATCGACGACCACGCGCACACCATTGGTGTCAAGGAAACGACGTTCCAAGTCCACAATTGTCTCACCATTCCAGTGCATGACAAGATTTGGTTTTTCAGTCACTGTTGCCACCACAACAGCGTCAATATTCTCTTTGTTACATTCTTCAACAAAGGCATCTACGTCTTCAGGACGCACCACAACCGCCATACGTTCTTGTGATTCAGAGATGGCAATTTCGGTACCATTCAAGCCCTGGTATTTAAGAGGCACCTTGTTGAGGTCGATTTCAAGACCGTCTGCTAATTCACCGATAGCCACACAGACTCCACCAGCACCAAAGTCATTAGATTTCTTGATAAGACGAGTGACATTGCCATTACGGAACAGACGTTGAATCTTGCGTTCTTCGATGGCATTCCCTTTTTGAACTTCAGCTCCAGCAGTTTCCACGGACTCAACTGTTTGAACCTTAGAAGAACCTGTCGCACCACCGACACCATCACGTCCAGTCTTACCTCCAAGGAGGATAATGACATCACCCGCTTCCGGTTTTTCACGGACAACATTGCCCTTAGGAGTCGCTCCGACAACAGCACCAAGCTCCATGCGTTTAGCTACAAAGCCTGGGTGGAAATACTCACGAACGTAGGTCGTCGCAAGCCCAATTTGGTTCCCGTAAGAAGAATAACCATGAGCCGCTGTCTTAGAAATGACTTGTTGTGGTAATTTACCAGCACGAGTTCCCGAAATCGGTGCTGTAATATCACCAGCACCTGAGATACGCATAGCTTGATAAACGTAGGAACGACCTGACAACGGGTCACGAATGGCACCACCGATACAGGTAGCAGCCCCACCAAATGGCTCAATTTCCGTTGGGTGGTTATGAGTTTCATTCTTGAACATTAGGAGCCATGGTTCTTTCACACCATCAACGTCCACTTCGATTTCAACTGAGCAAGCATTGATTTCGTCAGACACTTCCATATCGTCCAAACGCCCATTAGCACGCTCATAACGACCGAAAATAGTGGCCATATCCATCAAGGTTTGCGGTTTTTCAGAACGCCCCAACTCATCACGCATAGCGATATATTTGTTATAGGTTGACTGCAATTGTTTTTGGAATTTCGATGCGGAGAAATCAATGTTTTTCAACTCTGTCTCAAAAGTCGTGTGACGGCAGTGATCAGACCAGTAAGTATCCAAAACCTTGAGTTCCGTCTCAGTTGGTACGCGCCCGATTGACTTGAAGTAGTCTTGGATAAAGAGCAAATCATCCACTTCCATAGCCATCCCTTGCTCAGCCTTGTAGCGGGCAAAGTCTTCTGCTGTATAGCTTTCAAAGAAAGTCAATTTAGGAATGGTCTTGTCTGACTCTGAAAATTCCTGCTTAGCAATCCCTGTCGTGATGTCCTTGAAACGAGAATCAACTGGATTGAGCAGATAGTTCTTGACCGCTTCCAACTCAGTCACATCAATATCTTTATTGACTAAGTAAAGTTGAGCGGTATTGACTGTTACATCACTCGAGCTACCTAGCAAGAGCAAAGCTTCCTGTGAAGATGCTGCACGCTGGTCAAACTGCCCTGGTAGGCTTTCAATGGCAAAGAAAGCATAGTTGGCAAGATCCGCCTGCACAGCCGCTTCGTCCAAAACATGGTCTGTCACCTGCTCAGAGAAAATGTGTTTCTCTGCAGGCGCAAACAAATCCTCTGCCAAATCAAATACATCATACACTTGCACAATACGAATACTTTTCAGGGTTGAAAGCCCCAAGTTATGCTGGAGTTCTCTCACCAAACTCTCTGACTTAACCTGAAAATCAGCCTTTTTTTCAACAAAAATACGTTTATCCATCAATCCTTATTCCTTTATTTCAGCTCTTGCAATGTTCCCAAACAGCCTTGAGGTTGTTATTTCAATTTC
>NZ_KQ970263.1:411813-427094 GCF_001579045.1 Streptococcus mitis
TTGCAACTTTTCCCAAACAATCTCGTAAACGTCGGTTAGTTCTCCCAATCCTCTACGGAGTGAAAAGGTCTGGGGGACCTTTTCAGCCTGAGTCCTTTTAGTTGAGAGACGAAGGTTTTCCGTTGCAAACAGATTATTTCAAACCTTGCAACTTTTCCCAAACAATCTCATAAACATCGGTTAATTCACCTAGTCCTCTACGGAAAACATCCTTATCCATGTGGTTGCCATCCGCATCCCACAAGCGGCAGTTATCTGGTGAAAATTCATCTGCTAAGATAATCTTGCCATCCTTGTCAAAACCGAACTCTAGCTTAAAGTCAATCAACTTAAGCCCAATCTCAGCAAACCAAGCTTTCAAGAGTTCATTGATACGACGGGTTTCTTCCTTCAAGTAGGCAATCTGCTGGTCATCCGCAATCTGTAGGAATTTCACATGCTCGTCATTGATAAATGGATCATCCAAATCATCATTTTTGTAGTAAAATTCGACAATCGGAGTCTCCAAGGCGATTCCCTCATCCACACCAAAACGTTTTGAAAAGGAACCAGCCGTGTAATTGCGAAGCACGACTTCCAGAGGAATAATCTCAACCTTTTTATTGAGTTGTTCCGTGTCTGAAAGTTTCTCCACAAAGTGAGTCGCCACACCAGCCGCATTTAACTTCTCAAAAATAAAAGATGAAATCTGATTATTCAACACTCCCTTACCTGCAATCTGCTCCTTCTTGACACCATTGAAAGCAGTCGCCTGGTCCTTGTAAGTTGAAATAATAAGATTTTCATCTTCAGTTGTATAGATATCTTTAGCTTTTCCCGAATAGATCAATTGTTTTGACATTTTAAAGTTCGCCTTTCGTATTACTTGAGCACATTCTACCATAAAAAACCAAAAAATACAAGAATTTAAACGAATAAATAGCAGATGTATTTCAAAAATCATAAAGAAAAAAACTGCAAGAAGAATCTTTCTCACAGTTTTAAAATCATTTAACTCTAACAACACGAACATTACTCTTTGTTCAAAAATTGATCTAAATAATAACGTAGGTAACTTTTCTTGCCCGTAATCATCTGCAGGCGACCTTCCACCCCGTACCGAAGTTTTTCAGCCTGCTCCGAAGTTAGATTAGTCTCCGCCTCGATTTTAAAGAAATTCCCTTTCTCAGTCTTAGTAGCTGTCGCATCTATGCTGGTAATAGTAGAATCTAGGAAAAGTTGATTCTTGGCATCATGAGTCGTCGTATAGCGAACAGAATCACCGACCTTGATTCTTGCTATATCTTTTGAACTAAGATAGGCTGTGAGTTTAGCTTTCCCTTCTTTCTCCAAGGACGGATAGAGTTGGGCTAGTAGGGCACCTTCTGCAACCATGCTAGAATCACTGGTCTCAGGATTAAGATGAAGTACCCCATCCTCACTCGCCGTAATTTTCCCCTTGTCTAGAAGACTTCCCTGAACCTTCTTACCTGACTCCACCTCCAAGATTTTCTGGTCTAAAATAGTCAATTCCTGACCAACCTTAGCCAAATGTTGGGATTTAAGGGACTCTAATTGACTGCTTAACCCTGACGCATAGGCTTGCTGGGCACCCGAACCTGCATATTGGACACGGTAAGTAGCAAGACTGGATTCTAACTGAGAAAGCTGTGCTTCAACCTGCGCAATAGCCTGGGCCTTAGATTGCGAATTTTCCTCGCCCTGAGACTGGTAGGACTGGTAGAGAGAGTAGGCTAGATTCTGACTGGCCAAGGAAGCACCTGTTTCCATAGCTGACTTAGCTGTCTGGTAATCGCGAATTTTAGCCTCTGTTTGGCTGATGAGATTCCCGATTTCAGCTTGGGTTTGACTAGTTGCTGCATTCTGGGACGCGATGGTCTCGTTTTGTTGCGATGTACTAGCCCTAAGACTGCCTGCTTGGCTGATGTAGTCACGAAAGGTGGCTTGGTAGCCAAATTTATCCTCCTCTGGAAAGTGGTTCTCCCCTTCTTGCAGACTTTTTTGCAAATACTCCAATTGCTTTTTTTGATCCTTGAGCATGTCCAACTGACTAGCATAGGCCTCCGCTTGGACACCCTCTGCCCCTTCTTGATATTGAACCAACAGTTCTCCCTTTTTAACCAGCTTATTTTCTTCCAAATAATTGACAAGAATACGATTGTTGCTAGTTGACTGGATATTTGCAAGGATACGACTAGGTTCGACAGTAGCTCTAGTAGACAAACTCATCTCCTTCTCTGCAAATGTTGCAAATCCAAGTAAAAACACGAGTAGAAGGGACATGGGTACAATCACCCGACTGGAAAAATTATGGTAACGACGATTATAAAACTCCGCACTTTCTAAAAATTCTGGTTTCATCCTCTCCTCTTTCTAGCTATTCACCAAATGGGCGTAAAAGCCACCCTGTGCAAGCAAATCAGCATGCTTTCCTTCTTCAACAATCTTGCCCTGATCCAAGACAACAACCTTCTCTGTCCGCTCAGCAATGGTCAAGCGGTGGGCGATGAAAATCAAGGTTTTATCTAAAGCCATCAGATTATCGACAATTCGCTTCTCTGTCAAAATATCCAAACTGCTGGTCGCCTCATCCAAAATCAAGACCGGCGCATCTGTCAAGAGAGCACGCGCCAAAGCAATTCTCTGACGTTGTCCACCTGAAATCCCTGCCCCATCCGAAGTCAACTCTGTCTGGTAATTCAGGGGCATGCGCTCAATGTCCTCCCGAATCTCTGCCAACTCGACTGCCCGTAAGATATCTTCCTGTGTCGTCCCCTCCTTGGCTCCCAAAAGAAGATTGTCCAAAATCGTTCCATTAAAGACATAGGGCTGTTGAGGCAGATAGTTGATATACTGGCGCAAGGCCTTTTTATCAATCTGATTGAGATTGACACCACCCAGACTAATCTCTCCCTGACTTGGATCATAAAAATTAACCATCATCTTGGCCAATGTCGTCTTACCTGACCCTGAAATTCCCACAAAAGCCACTTTAGAACCTTGGGGAATGGTCAAATTGATGTCTGACAAGACATCTCGACCATAGCCATACTTGTAGTAAACCTGCTTGAAGGTCATATCTCCCTTCATCAAGCTCAGATCCTCAACTGTTTTCTTCTCCTCAAACTCAGAAGCTACCAGATAAACCTCATTCAGACGGTTATTGGCAACCTGCGCTGTCTGAAGCTTGGTTTGCAGATTGATGATATTTTCCAAAGGATTGGTAAAATAAACCAGCAAGGTATTATAGGTAATCAACTGCCCCAAACTCATCTTGCCATCCATAACCAGAACAGCCCCCATCCAGAGAATTCCGACATTGAGCAAGAGATGGGCAACTTTTTTCAGAGCCTTTTGCTGACTCTCTGCTCGACTATAGGTAAAGGATTTTTTCAGATAATCCACAAATTCCTTATCAATCTTTTGGTAACGCTGACTTTCACTGGTCAAAGACTTGATAGTCTCAATACCGTTGATGTCCTCAATGATAGAAGAAGACAGAACCGCATTGGCTTCCATGGTATCCCGGTTCATCTTTTCAAACGGCTTCATAAAGGCAAAGATAATCACTGTATAGATAGGAAGTGCCAATAAAGTCATGAAAAAGAGATTGGTATTTTGTGAAAATAAAACAAGGGAAATAATGACAACCGTTGACACATCTAGGAAAATCGAAAGAATGGTCGAAGCCAGCGCATCGATGATACTATTAGCATCTGTAAAACGAGACACGATTTCCCCTGTCCTGCGTGTCGCAAAGAAGGACATAGGCAGGTGAAAAACATGCTTGATATAGGACAAAATCACATCAATCGATAAGCGTTGCCCCAAAACAAGTAAGAGATACTCCTGAGCGTAAGACAAAATCTGCTGGAGAATATAGACGATGACCAACCCAATAGAAATAATCCCCAGCGTCGAACGCATCTGATCTGGCACATAGGTATCAATGATAGACTGCAGATAATAAGAACCCACAATGTTAATCAAGGTTACCAAGAGTGTTGCCAAAACGATATTGGCAATCAAGCCACGCTGCTTCACTAATATAGGGATAAAAGAGAGCAAACCATTCTTTTGATCCTTATGAGGCTTGTAGTCTGGACTAGGTGCCATAAACAAAGTAACTCCTGTCCATTCTTCCGCAAAACGCTCACGTGGCAGTTTGGTCAATTTCACCCCAGGATCTGGATCGGCAATATGAATGCTATCCTTGTCCTGCCCAGTCACCACATAGTAGTGGAGCAATTTCCCTTCCTTAAGCACATGGGCAACAAAAGGAAAAGTCAAATCTGGCAAGTCAAAAAGCGTCATATCCGCCTTAATGGCTCGCGTCTCAAAACCAATTTCCTCTGCCACCTTGACCAAGCCCAAAGCCGTCGTCCCATCCATGGTCGTCTTGGCCAATTCTCGCAAGTGAGCCAAAGAATAATAGCTACCATAGTAGCCAAAAACCATGGCTAATGAAGCTACACCGCAGTCCATCTGATCCACCTGCGGACGATAGTGACGTTTCCCAAATTTCATATTCATCTCCTTTTCCTAATACTCAATGAAAATCAAAGAGCAAACTAGGAAACTAGCCGCAGGTTGCTCAAAGCACGGCTTTGAGGTTGTAGATAGAACTGACGAAGTCAGTAACATCTACACGGCAAGGCGACATTGACGTGGTTTGAATTTGATTTTCGAAGAGTATAAACTCATCTGATAACAACTATCTTACCCCAATCCCCAAACAAAAACTGGACTTCCTCCCCAAATGCGCCTATCTCCCTCCCAACTGCACTTTTTGGATAAAAAAATAGGCAGAACAAGCGTTCTACCTACTAAAAATATGCTATGAAAGGAAATTGATGTTTTACTGACACCCTAGGCAAGCTTGGAACAAATAAATCATTGATAATAACCTTTACGACATCCTATTTAAAGTTACTTCAATTTCTAATGTCCCTGCTATTTCTAAGCCACCTCTGGTATGATCTATTACTAGTCAGAATAGATAACACCGTTCTAAATTACGATTCATAGTTACTCCTTTTAAACTCCGATGTGATGCATTCTTAGATTCTAGCCTAGCTATTTTCAGCGCAAACTAACAAGTCATTCTTAACTGTTTACTCTACTCGCTTTTTATTGGCCTTATATCCTAGATAAAAGAGCCCAAATAAAACAGGGTAAATTTCTGGATAAAATAGAGTATTGATCGGATTTTTCAAAATCAAATACGTTGCGATGTAGATTATGAGCGATACGGTAAAATAACCCTCAGCAAAACCTAATAAAAATGTTTTCATAAGAAACTCCTAATTACCTGACAAGAATGGCGGAAAAACGCTACCATTCATATACACAAAATCCTTTTGATTCATGTTCTTCATTTATAGTTTTGATTATTTTTTGACAAATCTTTGCGAAAAATACCAAAATATGCTGAGAAAAGCAACCCAACTAAAGTCCATTGCCAATTAAAGGATACTAACGAACCTGTACGAATCACATGAAGCGCGAGATTAAGAGTTATTCCCAATAAAGGAAATATAGTGGCTAGTTTAGGTAACAATGTATTAAGATTAAGGTTGCGGTTGTTCATTATCTAACGCCCACGACGAGCCAAATCTGAACCAAATGTGTAACCAGCCCCAAATGCACCAAATGCAATAGCACTTAGGCCAAATATAATCGAAATAGGTTCAATTCCTCCTTCAATTACTTGCAAATCTTTCTCATCAACTACTTGAAATTTATCCATTCTTTTCTCCTTTACTTCTATATAATAAAATGAATACCATTAAAAACAATGAAATTGTTGGTATATTAAAATCATCAAACCATGTAGGTAAGGGTAGCTTATTCACATCAGCTACCAACCTGATAATTGTATAAGATATTGAACTAAGTAATACCATAAGCTCAGGCCAAATCTTCAACATTAATTTAACAAATTTCATATATATATCTACAAAATTATGGTCGATTAGCATAATATCCTGCAGCTATGCCCGCACCTGCTGAAACTGTAGCAAGCGCAGCTACACCTCCAATTAATTTCCAACCAATAACTACACCACCAATAATAATTGGTGCAATTCCTCCATCTACATTCATCAACTCTTCTTCTGTAAGAGCTACAAAGTTCTGTTCCATTTTGTCAAAATTTGTCATCTTTTTTCTCCTTTATTTCTATTTTTTAGTTTACGATTTCTGGCTCTTAAACCATTTTAAAAACCAGAATAGATAAATTACTAAATTCCTTTTCGTCTCACTTATCTATTTGAGAAGTGATTTAAAATGAACAGGTAAATTTCATTTATTTTAAATACCATTTGATAAACCATGGCAATAAGATTGGTAAATACATCGCGTAGTCTCCTTCCTTTTCCTCTCACTTATTTATTCGAAAAATAATTCGAAAATGTACAACTAAATTAAATTTATTTGAAAAATAATTTAGTAAACCACGGATACAAGATTGGTAGATACATAAACCAGACTCCTTTCTTTTTCCTCTTACTTATCTATTCGAAAAAGAATTCGAAAATAAACAACTAAATCAAATTTTATTTAAAAAATAATTTAATATACCATGAATAGAAAATTGGTAGATACATGAAGCAAACTCCTTTCCTTTTCCTCTTACTTATCTATTCGAAAAAAATTTCGAAAACGTACAACTAAATTAAATTTTATTTAAAAAATAACTCAGTGAACCATGGGTAGAACATTGATATAAACATGAACTAAGCTCCTTTCCTTTTCCTCTTACTTATCTATTCGAAAAAAAAGTCAAAAAAATAAGAATATCAGAAAATTTTCCGACATTCTTATTGATAAACTCATCCAAGTCTAACAAATATTAGACATTGAGATGTTTTTTAAGTGTTCTTCTGGCTGTCCGTGATACGGGGAAATGCAAGCCTTCTAACAAGGTCACTTCTGTGGCAGTCATCTCTTCAATAGCCTGTAAACTGACTAAAGTATTGCGATTGGCATAGACAAAGTAATCTTTTTCAGCCTTGGCAGCGATATCTTTGAGACTGCCATAAATGGTCTTGATAGAATGATTGGCATAATAGACCTTGATACGATGAGATTCCACTGAGGTTTCAAAGGCTAAAATCTCATGGTAGGGTAGAGTAAAGCCCCGTCTTCCCTCAAAACTATAGGTGAAGAGACGCATATTTTCCCTCTTGTCCACTGCCAGTACATAGTCCAGACAGCGCTCCAACTGATGACGGTAATCTTCCTCTGGCTGATCCTTGGAAATAAAATCCAAGGCAGACAAGTGATAGCGAAAAGCTAGAGGCAAGGCCTCCGAGTGTGTGGACACAAAGACAATACTTGTAAAGGGATCTCGCTCCCGAACCTGTTGAGCAACCTGAAAGCCCCGTTCACGCTCTCCATCAATCTCTAAATCTAATAAATAGAGCTGGTAATGGTCAAAATACTGAGAATACTTTTCAACATCTCCATAGTTTTTAGCAATATCAATTTCCAATCTCAAATTGCGAGAGCGACCGATATCTAGCAAAGTCTGCTCTATCCGTCCTTGCTGGACTCTATCGTCTTCCAAAACTAAAATTCTCATTCCTCTCCCCCTCGTTTCTCATCCTTAAATGGCAATTCTAAATCTTGTCTAAAGGTCGTCTCTCCTAGCTGAGTATCTAAGTTTAAATCATAATGAAAAATCATATCCTCCAAGGTCGCTAAGCCCAGTCCACTGTGGTTACCCTTGGTCGAATACCCCTTTTGACTGAGAATGCTGGGATTCAGTTCTTCTTTCTTACGAGTGTTTTCAATGATAAAACGGACACTCCTATCACCTGCCAATAAAGCAACCCGAATCTGCGGATTTTCAGCCTCACTGGCTGCCTCTAAGGCATTTGTCGTGAGGATAGAGAGGATACGAATGGCCTCCAACATTGGCAATGCTAGCTCTTCTACGACCCCCACCGTCTCCAAACTAAAATGAATTCCCTGATTATCTGCCACAATCATGGTTTTTGCCAAGGTATTGCGAATGGATATGTCATGGATATTGTGAAGATTAAAGGCTGTGTAATCTGCCTTTCTCAACTTTTCATTGGTCTTTAGAAAGACATCTTGATAAATGGTAGACACCTCAGCCATGTCTTGATTGGCTATGGCAGGCTCCATACTGGCGACAATCCCTGCAAAATCATGACGGAAACCTCGAACTTCATCATAGAGATGACCCAGCTTATCCACCATCCCTTGCAAGGAACGATTTTCATCTTCCTGTCTCTGAATGGTCTGCTCATCACGATAAACCTGCTCCAAATGCTTGATGTAAAAGAGCCAAGAGAAAAAGAGAATGAAAATCAGAAGAGAAATGGTCGTGTCAAAACGAACGTAGAAAGAACTATTTCTATTAGTCATAAACGAAGAGAATATCCTAAATACAGTCAGAGGTAGGATAATGAAAAAACTCTTATGATAGTGGGTTTTGAAAGCATCTGAAAAGAATAAATCCAAATTCAAAGACCAACGCTTCATAATTTTACAACATAGAAAGATTGATAATAAATCAAATACAGATCTATATAAGGTGGAAAACGAATCTACAAAACAACAAGGCTCACCGGATAATACACGAATCCAAATTGTCAAAAATAAATAACGAATACTCTGAAAGAAGAGAAAAAGATACAGAGAAAGAAAAAAAGCTTCCCCTTTTCTTTTATGCAATTCTAATAAAAAAACACAGTAAAAGAAGAGAATGATTCCTATATGGAATAATTCTCCAAATGTTTGACGAGCAGATAAACTAATTAAAAATACAAGGACCCAATAACGTTTCTTATAAAATTCTGGGGAAATTTGAGCACCCAAATAAATAGTAGGCACCATGGTTGAAACGACTACCAACAGTAGATATAGCACAGAAACTAAGAATTCTAAAATAATCATAAATAAATCTGATCTCTAACGAATACTGTGAATTTAAGCAAAGTGTCTACCCGTACTAAATAACTTATCGCACCATTTTACGGCATCTTCAAAAATCCCTCCACCATTCACTTCCTTCAATACCTCTGGGGTTAACTCTTCAAATTGTTCCAATTCTACAAATGTATTTTTCATTTCCATGACAGACTCCTTTTCATTATTTTATAGATAACTCTATCCCCTGTTCCATCTACAAAAGGCTTTAGTTCTCTTTTGAAATACAAGAAATCTAAAGCCTCCTGAAAATGGTATATTGGTTAGAGTGTTAACGATTAGTTGTGAAGATGTTATTTTTATTTAACCACAACCACTTTATAATATTCGTTTGAGTGTGGAGATTCAATCTTAATTTTTTCACCGTATAAACCATCAATTTCTTTATCAAGATAATCTGAAACTCCTGATGGCAAGCGTTTCATCTTAAGAATTTCACCAGATTGATCCGCATAGGCTAGGATGTGATAGTGGGTTGTAGCCATACCATCATCAATCAATACAAAGTAACCTGTTTTGAGCTTACCTTGCTCATTTTCTAAATAGTATAGTTTATTGTTATTGATTGTAAAGTGGGTAGCTCCAAGACGAAGTCGTGCACCTGGATTTTCTAAATAGGCATCATTACCAACTTTTTTAATCTCTGAATAGGTTGTCATTGCTGGGATATTAACCACACGATGTCCATTTTCATCAAAGTAGTAGCGATTTGGTAAGTTTTGGAAGTTCTGTACAACTGCCTTAGGATCAATTTCTTGTCCTTCTTCTTTATTATCCACTAAAGCTAAGGTAGTATTTGCAACCTCATCCCCATATTTGTTAGAAAACTTCTGGAACTCTGGTCTGATATACCAAGTGTTTTTTTCAATAATAACATCGTCACCTTTAGCATTTAGCAAATATTCTTGCCCATCTCCAAGTTTGACAATATCATGAATATTGTATCCAGCATCTTTTCTATTTGCTAGATAGCCATCCTTACCAATGACATAACTTTCCCCATCACTGGCTGGAACAGCTCTGTCTGCGACCATAGCACCTGATTTTTCAAAGTAAGCCCATTTACCATTTGCAGTCGCCCATCCTGTTGCCATAGCGCCACTGTCTTTTAGGTAGTACCAAGTTGATCCTTCTTTGTACCAACCTGTACGCATAGCACCACTATTTGCTAGTGAGTACCATGTATTTCCTTCCTTGTACCAGCCAGTACGCATGGCGCCACTATCTGCTAGTGAATACCAAGTATCACCGTCTTTGAACCAGCCTGTCTGCATTTTTCCAGAACCGTCAAAATGGTACCAAGAACCAGCATTTTGTACCCATTTATCCTTAGCGAGACTGCCATCTTGAGAAAGATTCCAGTCAGCACCATTTTTAACCCAAGTATCTGCAGCCTGTGCTTGGTTGATAGATAAAAGCAGACCAGCACCTGCAAGCAAACCAAGAGTAAGTAATTTAGATTTTTTCATAGCTATTTCCTCCTTTATTGAACAGCTATAAGAGGGCTTCCCCTCTTTATTTAGCTATATTCTAATACTTTTCATTGTCAAAGTCAATAATATTGTGAAAAATTAGACAATATTACCAATATCTACGAATTGTATTTTGAGTAATACCGTATTGCTATAACTCTATAAAAATCCTTTCTTTTTCTCCTTTTTGGAGATTGATTTTTTCTGACTCTATTATATCCCCTATTTCTCCTCAGATTTCTACTGTCCCTAGAAAGACTAAATCTGTTCCTAAACGGTCACTTGAACCAAAGAAAAATTCCAAAGCAAGTGCCTTGGAACTCCTATATCTACTCAACAATCACTTTTGTCATATCAAGAGCCATTGGTTGATAGTATACATCAGGGTGCTTATTATCCCTAATAATCTCACCGTATTCAACAAAACCAAACGATTTATAAAAATTAATCACTTTATCTTCATTGACACTATCCAAATAAACCATTTTACCCCCTAAAATGCTCTGGGCTAATTGAATTTTGTCAACAACTAATTCCATAACTTGCTGACCAGTAATTTTATTAAAGTGTAAATTTCTTCCAAATTGAGCAATCAAAAGACCAGGTATATAATTTAAGTTTCTAGCATTTTTCCCACTTAAAACAAAAGATTTTTTGCTATCATTATCTAATTCTTGAACATTAACAATTTTTAATGTTAGTGTAAAAAAACCTAAAATCTCAAATCTCTCTCCTGATATCTCTTGATCAATAATAATAAAATTTCTCGATTTATGTGTCAGCTCTGTTGTAATTGCGTCATTTTTAAGATACTCTAACATATCCTCATTTTTACCAAACGACACTTGCTCAGAAACAATCTTAGAGAAGTTCTCACGGACTTTTTGACGTATTCTCCGTTCATTAGTATATTCAGGATTTCTAGTAATAACGGTTTGTCGTATGAATTTGATGACATCCCCTAGTGGTAAGGCATATAATTTCATACTTTATCTTACCAGCTTCTCTAGACCTAGTAAGGAAGGTTGTTCTTGTTTATCTGTATTCTTTTTGATAATATCAAGCAACAAATCAGTTGATTTAGAGGCTTGAATTTTTTCAAAATCTTCTTTTGTGAGTGTGATATCACGAGTAATACTAAATGTAGCCACGAGTATACTTCCTTTCTCTTCTAATAAGTCCATTATAACGTGTTTTTCCCATTTTTACAAGGATATCCGATATTCCTCATTTCTAAAAACCATCTACTTCCGTTGCCTTGGAACTCCGATTGCTATTTTCCTTGAATGATTTTAACAACATCTCCTACACTTTGCAGTTGGTCAATTTCCTCATCGCTGATTTCGATATTAAATTCATCTTCCAGTGTCAAGATAAACTCCATCAAGTCGACTGAGTCCGCATCCAAATCGTCTTTCAGACTCAAGGATTCTGTCACGACAAAGTCCTCTCCCTGTCGCTCTTGGATAATGGTCACAATACGGTCAAAAATTTCTTTTTCTGTCATCTCTTTTATTCTCCTGAAAATTCACGCGCAGTCTGGGAAACTACGTCTGTTTCTAGCATGGTACGAATCTGGCGAATCGTACTATAGACAGCCTTGGCATTGCTTGAGCCATGAGTCTTGATAACCGGTGCCTTGACACCAAACAAAACCGCTCCACCAACATCTGAATAGTTGAGCTGTTTTTTCAAACCTCTGAGGCTGTCCTTGAGAAGGAGGGCACCTAGTTTCGCTCGAAGACCTCCACCTGTAATAGCGGTCTTGAGCAAACCCATGATTCCCATGGCTGTCCCTTCGATGGACTTGAGCACAGCGTTTCCCGTGAAACCATCTGCCACAACAACATCCGCAACGCCATTCATCAAATCACGCGCTTCCACGTTTCCGATAAAGTTTAAACTTTCATCAGCCACTAGTAATTCATAGGTTTCCTTACGAAGCGGGTCGCCCTTACTACTTTCTGTTCCGTTATTGAGCAAGCCAACGCGTGGTTGCGCAATGCCACGGACATTTTTAGCATAGAAAGAACCTAGAACCGCATATTGATGGAGGTGCTGGGCTGTATTTTCCGCATTAGCACCGAGGTCCAGCATGTCAAACCCCTTCCCATCAATAGTCGGCAATGTTGACATAAGCCCAGGACGATCGATATTCTTGATACGACCCACGATGAAAAATCCTGCTGCTAGTAAAGCACCTGTATTCCCAGCCGAGAGGACAGCGTCTGCTTCACCCTCTTTGACAGCCTTGGCCGCCAAGACCATACTGGCATTCTTCTTCTTCCGAATAGCTCTCGTAGGTTCATCGTCTGAATCAATCTTTTCATCCGTATGGATAATGCTGACGCGCTCTGTTGCTGTCAGATATTGCTTGATTTTAGCTTCATCTCCGTAGAGTTGAACCTCGATATCTGAAAAGTCAGCTAGGGCTTGATTGACACCCTCAACGATGGCCTGAGGTGCGTAATCGCCTCCCATGGCATCTACTGCGATTTTTTTCATTTCTTTTCCTCTTTTAGTAATTGACCCCAGTCTGCTAGGGAATCAATAAATTTCTTTGATTTTAGGTGAATCCCAACGTATTCTTCGTAGAGTTGATCCATAAATTGGCGTAGTTCTTGCTTGATTTCAGGCTTGAGCGAAATGGTCTCCAAGGTTTCAAAATCAATGGCTTGAAACTGATTGAGCAAATAAGGGATATTGGGATTGAGATGGCAACGTCTCTCATCCTCATGATAATGCTCTGGACAGAGGCAGGCTCCATATTTGAAAGAAAAGTCAAAAGCCTGACCAACCCGATGGCAGAAGACACACTCATTAAAATTGAGGCTGATTCCAAATCGAGTCAAGATTTGAATTTCAAAAATATTGGTCAAAATTTGATAATCCAAGCCAGCTTCCATCAACTCCAAAGTCTTTTGCAAAAAAGCAAACAAGGGAGCATCCTGCTGATTGTCCTGCAAACTAGCATCGGCAAGAGCCGCCACATAGGTCGCATAGGCCATGACAAAGAGGTCGCTATTAATCTTTGGAAAGGTCATCACCTCGTGATAGTCCTCAATGTAGCTAAGTCCGTCATCATTGATTCGCAAGAGAAATCGTGCCAGCACCAAGGGCTGAATAACAGGGCCCAGCTTAGACTGACCAGCATGTTTGACGAAAAACATGCGTTTGCCAGCCTGCTCAGTAAAAATCTTGACGAGCTTGTCATCCTCACGAAAATTGCGATTGTAGAGCACCAAGCCTTGACTCGTGATAGACTGAATCATGCTTCTCTCATGTACTCCTCAAGACGTTTCATGGCTTCTTTAATCGTCTCCATGCTAGCCGCATAAGACAGACGCACATAGCCTTCTCCGTAACGCCCAAAGGCAGCACCAGGGATAAAGGCAACAGCCTTCTTCTGAGCAAAATCCTTCAGAAAAGCAAAGGAATCTTGATTGTAGCCATCTGGAATCTTAGCAAAGATATAGAAGGCACCGTCTGGTTTAATAATCTCAAAACCAAGAGCAGTCATTTTCTCGATGATATAGTCCCGACGCTGGATGTATTCCTTCTTCATAGGTTCCGCATCATTTTTACCAGCCGTCAAGGCTTCCACCGCAGCGTGTTGAGCCATGGTATTTGCGGCAGTAACCAAATATTGGTGACTCTTTATCAACTGGGCTGTAAAGACCGCAGGAGCGAAAATCAGACCCAAACGCCAACCGGTCATGGCATGTGATTTAGATAGACCATTGATAATGATAGCCTGATCTCTCAACATAGTTCCCAGAGACACATGGGCTTCCCCTGTGTAAGTCAATTCTGAATAGACCTCATCACAGACAACGAAAATCTCGTACTTGCGTAAAACAGCTGCCAAGGCTTCCAACTGCTCCCGACTATAAGTAATTCCTGTCGGATTAGCTGGATAGTTAAGAATAACCGCCTTGAGCTTGTCTCCCTGCTCTAAAATGGCCTTCTCCAACATCTCAGGAGTCAAGACAAACCCATTTTCAGTTGTGTCAATCTCGACAATCTCTGCCCCAACTAGATTGACAATCGGTTCATAGCCTGGATAGGCAGGAGCTGGCAAGAGCACCTTGTCTCCCTCTTCCAAAATAGCCGTCAAAGTAGCAGATAAAGCCTCTGTCGCCCCAATTGTAACCAAGATTTCATTTTCAGGAGCATAGTCCAGTTGGTACTTTTCCTTAACAAAGTCACTGGCTGCCTGACGTAGAGTCAGCAGGCCACTCATCCCTGTATAGTAGGATTGGTTCTGGTCAATCGCTCGCTTGGCCGCCTCCTTGACATGATTTGGCGTTGTAAAATCAGGTTCCCCCAAGGTCAAACGCAAGACCCCAGGAATCTCCGAAATAGCCTGGTCAAACTGACGAATCAACGAAACTTGAATCTTATCTAACTGTTTATTAAAGCGCTTAGTTAAGTCCATAGATACCTCCTACTGTAAAAACGTATCTCTATTATACTACAAAAGACCCCCGACCGCAAAAATACATGATAGAATAACGCTAGCATAACAAATTGAAGTATGTTAATTTAAATTGATTACAACACTATGTTTTTAGAATACTCAATGAAAATCTCATGAGACTAGGAATCGAGGTGAAAGCATAACTAAAGTTAGGTAAGCCGAAGATGACAACGTATCATGAGATTTTCGACGAGTATTGAGATTTTGATAATCTTCGTTACAACTATTCTAGCACCATTACTGATTACTATTACCGGTAATGTCATTTCTGAGTGGATAGTCAGAAAGTGGTTAGATAAGCGCGACAAAAAAATATAACCTGAGTTTAGTTTTAATATAACTGGACAAAAAGAAATACCAGAGGTGGA
>NZ_KQ970263.1:428733-437596 GCF_001579045.1 Streptococcus mitis
TGGACTCGAGGTGGAGCTCTGGTATTTTTGTTTTTGCCAAGACTTCGTTACAGTTCTTGTAGGATTATTATTACATAATTAGCACTACTTGTCAAATAATTGTTAGCTCCACTTTCTATTTTACTTTTCCTCTTTATAGGTCTATAATGGTAACAGATTCTATTTGGAGGTTTTTATGTCATTTCTATCAAAAAATGGAGCAGGCATCTTGGCCTGCCTTCTCATTTCAATCGTATCTTGGTACTTAGGAGGATTCTTCCCTGTTATTGGCGCGCCTGTTTTTGCGATTTTTATGGGCATGCTCCTACATCCCTTTCTCTCGTCTTATAAACAACTAGATGCTGGATTGACCTTTAGTTCCAAGAAATTGCTCCAGTATGCCGTTATCTTGCTTGGTTTTGGTCTCAATATCTCGCAAGTCTTCGCAGTCGGACAATCTTCACTCCCTGTCATCCTGTCCACCATTTCAATAGCCTTGATTGTTGCCTACCTCTTCCAGCGCTTCTTTGCACTGGACACAAAACTGGCTACCTTGATTGGAGTAGGTTCTTCTATCTGTGGGGGCTCTGCCATTGCGGCAACAGCGCCTGTTATTCACGCCAAGGAAAAGGAAGTCGCCCAAGCCATCTCTGTTATCTTTTTCTTCAACGTCTTGGCTGCGCTCATTTTTCCAACGCTAGGTACCTGGCTTCATCTATCCAATGAAGGCTTCGCCCTCTTTGCAGGAACTGCGGTCAATGACACTTCCTCTGTAACAGCCACAGCCAGCGCCTGGGACAGCCTCTACCAGACCAATACCCTCGAATCCGCAACCATTGTCAAACTCACACGTACTCTGGCTATCATCCCCATCACTCTCTTTCTCTCCTACTGGCAAAGTCGCGAGCAAAAAAATAAGCAAGGCTTACAGCTGAAAAAAGTCTTCCCACTGTTTATCCTTTACTTTATCCTTGCATCGCTCCTAACCACCCTTCTGACCTCTCTCGGTGTGTCTAGTAGCTTCTTTACTCCTCTCAAACAACTCTCCAAATTCCTCATTATCATGGCCATGAGTGCTATCGGGCTTAAAACCAATCTAGTAGCTATGATCAAATCCAGTGGAAAATCCATTCTTCTCGGAGCCATCTGCTGGATAGCCATCATCCTCACCAGTCTTGGGATGCAGACCCTTATCGGCATTTTCTAATACTCTTCGAAAATCTCTTCAAACCACGTCAACGTCGCCTTTCCGTAGGTATGGTTACTGACTTCGTCAGTTCTATCCACAACCTCAAAACTGTGTTTTGAGCTGACTTCGTCAGTTCTATCTGCAACCTCAAAAACTGTGTTTTGAGCAACCTGCGGCTAGTTTCCTAGTTTGCTCTTTGATTTTCATTGAGTATAACACAAAAGATAGCCCCCAGCTACCTTTTTATTATGCTTCCTCAATCAAGCGTGTATGTTCTCTCTTTATGCAACGATTCATCACGATGTCATCACATCCACCAGCACGCAAGATCTCTTCCGCTTCTAGACTTTCAAGTCCTAGCTGTGCCCAAAAAATCTTGGCATCAGCCTTGAGAAAATCACGCGCCACATCTGGCAGAAACTCGCTGCGGCGGTAAACATTGACAATATCTACAGGAAAAGGAATCTCTGCTAGACTAGCATAAGCCTTCTCACCCAATATTTCACCACCTGCTACCTTGGGATTGACTGGGATGATTTTATAACCCCGAGCCTGCATTTCCTTGGTCACTCGATTGCTAGTTGTTTCTTCACGGTCTGATAACCCCACTACAGCAAGGGTTTTACTCGTTGCTAGATACTGACGAATCACCCCATCACTTGGATTGATAAATTCTTGACTCATAAAAATCCTCCTTTTTCATCAGTATAGCACAATTTGAAAAGGCTTGCAGAATTCTACTACAAAAAGGAGGACTAGCCCCCTTTTTATTTAGCCTCGTACCAGGTTGCTCCCTCATTCTCATCCGCAATCAGGGGAACACTGAGTTGAATGGCTTCTTCCATAGTTTGTTTGACCAATTTTTTCATCTCTGCTAGTTCAGATTTAGGAACTTCAAGGACGATTTCATCGTGCACTTGCAGAAGCATCTTAGTCTGATAACCACCTGCAACCAAGGCTTTATCCAGCTGAATCATAGCAATCTTGAGAATATCTGCCGCCGAACCCTGGATAGGAGAGTTGATAGCTGTCCGCTCTGCGAAACCACGAATATTAAAGTTGCGCGAATTGATATCTGGCAACTCACGACGACGCTTGAAAAGTGTCTCTACATAGCCCTTATCACGCGCCTCACGCACCACTTCATCCATGTAGTTTTTAATACCTGGGAAGCGTTCAAAGTAGGTATCAATGTAGGCTTTGGCCTCCTTACGGCTAATGCCCAGATTATTAGACAAACCAAAGTCTGAAATCCCGTAAACCACTCCAAAGTTGACCGCCTTGGCATTGCGACGGTCGTTTGCAGTCACATCCTCAGGACGTTCAATGCCAAAGACCCGCATGGCTGTCGAAGTATGGATATCTGCCCCCTCTTGGAAAGCCTTAATCAAGTGCTCATCCTTAGAAATATGCGCCAAAACGCGCAATTCAATCTGTGAGTAGTCCGAACTAAGCAGTACACTATTCTCCCACTCTGGAACAAAAGCCTTCCGAATCAAGCGCCCTTGTTCCAATCGAGCAGGAATATTTTGCAAGTTTGGATCCACACTAGACAGACGCCCAGTCTGGGTCAAATCCTGCACATAACGAGTATGAATCTTTCCATCAGCCAAAATCCAGTCCTGCAAGCCAATTACATAAGTAGATTGAATCTTAGCAATCTGACGATAGTCTAGGATTTTCTTAACAATCGGAGCAATCGGAGCCAGGCGCTCCAAGACATCCACGGCTGTCGAATAACCTGTCTTGGTTTTCTTAGTGTATTCTAGAGGAAGTCCCAATTTCTCAAAGAGAAGCACGCCCAACTGCTTAGGCGAGTTGATATTAAACTCCTCACCAGCCAGTTCGTAAATCTCCTGAGTCAGTTTTTCAATAACAAGCTCATTTTCAGCCTGCATCTCAAGCAAGGTCTCTTTCTTGACCGTAATCCCAGCAATTTCCATCTTAGCAAGGACAAAAGCCAGAGGTTGCTCCATATCATAAAGAAGCTCTAATTGCCCATTTTCATTGAGTTTTTCAAGTAAGACAGGTTCTGTTTCAACCAACACAGTAAGCTTACGAGCTAAGTGTTCCAAGAATTTCTCACGTTCAGGAAGGGTCTTCTTGACTCCCTTACCATAAAAGGTCTCATCATCAACCAAATAAGTCTGACCATAAAGACTAGCGATAGTCGCAATTTCATTGTCCTCCACAGTCGAAAGGAGGTATTTAGCCAAACGGCTGTCAAAAGCAGGCGCCTGCAAATCCACACCCAAACGATGCAAGAGAACTTTAGCTTTCTTCAAGTCATAAACTCTCAAAGGTGTTTTTTCTAAGAAGTCCTTGAAAATAGGCTCTTGCAAAAGTTCAAGCTTGTCTGTAGCATATAGCTTTTCACCACAAGACCAGGCAAATCCAACCAAATCATCCGTATGGTAATTCTCACCAAAAAGCTCAAAGTGGAAGATAGACTCCTCACTCAGCATATCTTGACTGACTTGGTCAACGATAGTAAAGTCCAAGCTCTCAGCCACATCAGCTGACGATACATTTAAAGCCTGCTTGAGCTGTTTAAAGCCCATTTCATCGTAGAACTTCCCAAGATTTTCAACATCTGGACCACTATAGACCACATCCTCCAATCTAATCTCAATCGGTGCCTTGGTATCAATGGTCGCCAGTGTTTTCGACAAAAAGGCCTGTTCCTTATCATTGATGAGATTTTCCTTCATCTTAGAAGCCTTCATCCCATCGATATTCTCATAAATTCCCTCGAGTGAGCCATGCTCCAGCAAGAGCTTGATCCCCGTCTTTTCACCGATTTTGGTCACCCCAGGGATATTATCCGACTTATCACCCATGAGCGCCTTGAGATCGATAAACTGCGTTGGTGTAATGCCCATCTTTTCCATAAGATAGTCTGGCGTAAAGGCCTCAAACTCAGCCACACCTTTCTTGGAAATCTCAACCACCGTATGCTCATCCGTCAGCTGAATCAAGTCCTTGTCCCCACTGACAATGGTAATATCAAAACCATCCTGCTCTGCTAGCTTATCCAGTGTCCCAATGATGTCATCCGCCTCATACTGAGCCAACTCATAGTGACGAATCCCCATATGATCCAGCAACTCACGAATAAAGGGAAATTGCTCACGAAACTCATCCGGAGTCTTAGCCCGACCACCCTTATAGTCCGCATACATCTCTGTCCGGAAGGTCGTCTTCCCCGCATCAAAAGCCACCAAAATATGACTAGGCTCAACCCGCTCCAACAAATGGCTCAACATCAACTGAAAGCCATAAATCGCATTGGTATGCAAACCAGCCGCATTCTTAAAACGGTCCAACTGCTGATAGAGTGCAAAAAACGCCCGAAAAGCAACAGAAGACCCATCAATCAATAATAATTTTTTCTTATCCATACACCCATTATAAAGGAAAGCAGGGAAAAATACCATTGGGAAGAGCTAGAACAAGTATTTTTCAAACTTTTTCCGAATAAATAGATAGAGCCAGAGAATTTAGTAAACCTAGATTTAAAAATGTGCTATAATGAAAGGAGAAAGAATATGACATTACGTCATCCGGGCATCAGCCCGACCAACGATTTGGTTGCTAAGAAAATCTTTAGCAATCCGGAAATCACTTGTCAATTTATTCGCGATATGCTGGACTTGCCAGCAAAAAATGTGACCATTTTGGAGGGAAGTAACATTCACGTCTTGCCTTCCATGCCCTACTCAGCGCAGGATTTCTACACCAGTATAGATGTTTTAGCGGAGTTGGATAACGGCACTCAAGTAATTATTGAGATTCAGGTGCATCATCAGAATTTTTTCATCAATCGCCTGTGGGCTTACTTGTGCAGTCAGGTTAATCAAAACCTAGAAAAAATCCGTCAACGAGAAGGTGATACCCACCAGAGCTATAAACATATTGCACCAGTATACGCTATCGCGATTGTCGATAGTAATTATTTTCAAGATGACTTAGCTTTTCACAGTTTCAGTATGCGCGAGGACACGACGGGTGAAGTCTTAACCATCACAAGTAACGGTCAAGAAAACCATCTGGTTAAGATGGCGTTCTTGGAACTAAAAAAATACAGAGAAACCAGCAAAGACAAGGTTCGCAAGCCGTGGTTGGAGTTTTTCGGGAACAAACCCTTTACCCAGCGCCCCGAGCGAGCCATCAGCCAGGCAGACCAACTGCTGGACTACAAGAGCTGGTCCGAGGAGGACAGGAAGATGTTTAGTCAACTACGTATGCGTGAAGAACAAGCATTGTTAGCTCAGGACTATGCCTTGGAAACTGCTAGAGCGGAGGGGGTTGAACAAGGTTTAGAGCGTGGACTTGAACGTGGCCGTGCAGAGGGGATTGAAAAAGGGCGAGAAGAAGGTCTTGAACAGGGACTGGAACGAGGTCGTGCAGAGGGATTAAAAGTAGGTTTAGTAAATCTAGTCCGCCAAGGTCTTCTAACGTCTGAGGTTGCTAGCCAGCAATTAGGCATGACTGTCGCTGAGTTTGAGGTGCTATTGAAAGATTAAGACTATCACCAATAATGGACAAGAAAACCATCTGGTTAAAATGGCATTCTTGGAATTAAAAAAATACAGAGAAACCAGCAAGGACGAGGTTCGCAAACCGTGGTTGGAGTTTTTCGGTAACAAGCCCTTTACCCAAGAACCCGAGCGAGCCATCAGCCAAGCAGACCAACTGCTGGACTACAAGAGCTGGTCCGAGGAGGACAGGAAAATGTTTAGTCAACTACGTATGCGCGAAGAACAAGCCTTATTGGCTCATGACTATGCCTTGGAACAAGCGGAGGAAAAGGGCTTAGAACGTGGGCGAGCAGAAGGTATTGAACAGGGACTAGAGCGAGGGAAAATTGAAGGACAAATTTTTACCTTTCTTGATTTAGTTCACCAACATGTTTTAAGCTCTGAATTTGCCAGCCATCAGCTGGGTATGACTGTCTCTGAGTTTGAAGAATTATTGAAAGATCATCATAAATAAGAATTAAAAAAATACAGAGAACCCAGCAAAGACAAAGTTCGCAAACCGTGGTTGGAGTTTTTCGGCAACAAGCCCTTTACCCAAGAACCCGAGCGAGCCATCAGCCAAGCAGACCAACTGCTGGACTACAAGAGCTGGTCCGAGGAGGACAGGAAAATGTTTAGTCAACTACGTATGCGAGAAGAACAGGCATTGTTGGCACAGGACTATGCCTTGGAGCAAGCTAAGGAGAAAGGATTAGAACGTGGTCGTGCAGAGGGTATTGAACAAGGCTTAGAGCGCGGGAAAGTTGAAGGAAGGGAAGAAGGGAAACTTTTTGCCTTCTTAGACATGGTTCGCCAACATGTTCTAACTTCCGAATTTGCGAGTGAGCAATTGGGAATGACCGTCGCTGAGTTTGAGGCGCTGTTGTAAAATTATACAATCACTAATAACATAAAAGTGAACAGGACTGAAATATGGTCCTATTCACTTTTTATTTTCTATAGTAGATTGAAATAAGATATGAATAAATTGATTAGGAAAGTCAAATTAATTTCTAGAAATGTTTTAGAATCCGTAGCGTACTATTCTAAATTCAATCCATTATACTGTCCAACAAAGCCCTCACGCGATTATATATACAAAAAGAGAAGGTAACAAGTCCTTCTCTTTCATATTAAATCCATTCACCGTTTCCGTTTACAGTGTAACCATTTACAGTAGTATTTACTGCAAGGGCACCTGAACCGTCAACATAGTACCATGTACCACCAACTTCAAACCATTGGCTAGCTTTCATAGCACCTGAGTTTTCAAGGTAGTACCATGTACCACCATCTTTAAGCCAACCTGTTGCCATTGCACCATTGCTGTTGAGGTAGTACCATGTACCACCGTCTTTAAGCCAACCTGTTGCCATTGCACCGTTTGCATTTAGATAGTACCATGTATCACCATCTTTAAGCCAACCTGTTGCCATTGCACCGTTTGCATTTAGATAGTACCATGTATCACCATCTTTAAGCCAACCTGTTGCCATTGAACCATTGCTGTTGAGGTAGTACCATGAACCCTTGTTTTGTAGCCAACCTGTTGCCATTGAACCATCGGTATTGTAAAAATACCACATACCGTTTTCTTGTTTCCAGCCGGTTTTTGGAGAAGCTGGTTCTACTACAGAATATGAGCTGTATGACGGAACATATGAAGGGACATATATAGGATTAGCTGGTCTTGCAGGAACAGAAGGTTTGACTGGAGTTTCTGCCGGTTTTTCTTTAGCTTTATCTTCTTCTGCAGCTTTCTTATTTAATTCATCGATAAATTTTTCAGCTTGTTTCGCAGTTAAACCTTTTTTAAAACCTTCTACAATTTCTGCTCTTGTTTTATCTGATGCTGCTTTTAATGCGGCAATTGTATCAGCTTTTGCTTTTGCTTCTTCTGGACTATTAGTTTCAGCTTTTTCTAATTCTGCGATTGCTGCTTTCAATGCTGCATCATAGTTCGCTAAAAATTCTTCCTGAGCTGCTTCCTCTTTTGCTGCAGCCTCTTTATCTTCTTCTGCAGCTTTTTTATTAGCTTCATCAATTAAACCTTCAGCTTGTTTTGCAGTTAAACCTTGTTTAAAGCCTTCTACAATTTCGGATCTTGTTTGAACTGACGCTGCTTTTAATGCAGCAACTGTTTCTTTCTTTTGTTTTTCTAATTCTGGATCATTTTTTGTATCAGCTTTTTCTAATTCTGCAATCGCATCTTTTAATGCTTGATCATAATTAGCTAAAAATTCTTCTTGAGCTGCTTTCTCTTTTGCTGCCGCTGCTTTATCTTCTTCTGCAGCTTTTTCATTCGCTTGATTGATTAATTTTTCAGCTGCTTCTACAGTTAAACCTTTTTTAAAGCTTTCTACGATTTCTTTTCTTGTTGCATCTGATGCTGCTTTTAACGCTGCAATTGTATCAGCCTTTGCTTTTGCTTCTTCTGGACTATTAGTTTTAGCTGCTTCTAATGCTTTAACTGCCTCTTCTAATGCCTTATCATAATTCGCTAAGAAGTCTTTTTGAGCTGTAGTTTCTTCTTCAGCTTTTACAACTAACGGTTGAGATGTAGCAAACGCTAATCCTAGAACAGCAACACTAGCTAAACTAGCAGTAAGAAGTTTTTTCTTATCCATAAAATATCTACCACCTTTAATACTCTTTTTAGCATTATTTTACCATTTTCTTTTATTAAATTCAATAAATAACCCTCCGTTTAAAAATGAAGTAATACTCAATGAAAATCAAAGTGCAAACTAGGAAGCTAGCCGCAGGCTGTACTTGAGTACGGCAAGGTGAAGCTGACGTGGTTTGAATTTGATTTTCGAAGAGTATAACTTCTCAAAGCAACTTCCACTTGCCTAACCAAAGTGGAGAAAATAGCCCATAATATCCATAATGAAAAGCGACAAAATAACTCATTAGAAAGAATCATATGGAACAATTACATTTTATCACAAAATTACTCGACATTAAAGACCCTAATATCCAAATTCTAGACATCATCAATAAGGATACACACAAGGAAATCATCGCCAAACTGGACTACGATGCCCCATCTTGCCCTGAGTGCGGAAGTCTAATGAAGAAATATGACTTTCAAAAACCATCGAAAATTCCTTACCTCGAAACGACTGGTATGCCTACTAGAATTCTCCTTAGAAAGCGTCGATTCAAGTGCTAT
>NZ_KQ970263.1:437857-453461 GCF_001579045.1 Streptococcus mitis
TGGGACGAGTATGCCTTCACTAAGGGAAAGATGAGTTTCATTGCACAAGATTTTGAAAAGCTCAATATCATCACTGTTCTTGAGGGTAGAACACAAGCCGTCATTCGAGATCACTTTCTTAAATATGATAGAGCCGTCCGATGTCGAGTGAAAATTATTACTATGGATATGTTTAGCCCCTACTATGAATTGGCCAAGCATCTTTTTCCTAATGCAAAAATTGTATTGGATCGCTTTCACATTGTGCAACATCTTAGCCGTGCTATGAGTCGTGTCCGTGTCCAAATCATGAATCAGTTTCATCGAAAATCCCATGAATACAAGGCCCTCAAGCGCTACTGGAAGCTCATCCAGCAGGATAGTCGTAAATTGAGTGATAAACGTTTTTATCGCCCTACTTTTCGTATGCACTTAACGAATAAAGAGATTCTTGACAATCTTTTGAGCTATTCAGAAGACTTGAAACACCACTACAATCTCTATCAGCTCTTACTTTTTCACTTCCAGAACAAGGAGCCAGACAAATTTTTCGGACTCATTGAGGACAATCTTAAGCAGGTTCATCCTCTTTTTCAGACTGTCTTTAAAACCTTTCTAAAGGACAAAGAGAAAATTGTCAACGCTCTTCAACTACACTATTCTAACGCCAAATTAGAAGCAACCAATAATCTCATCAAACTTATCAAACGCAATGCCTTTGGTTTTCGGAACTTTGAAAACTTCAAAAAACGGATTTTTATCGCTCTGAACATCAAAAAAGAAAGGACGAATTTTGTCCTTTCTCGAGCTTAGCTGACTTCAACCCACTACAGTTGACAAAGAGCCCAAAAAACAGGAGATTTCTCTCCTGTCATGATTCAATTATATAAAATTAAACCCATTCACCGTTTCCATTTACAGTGTAGCCATCTACAGTAGTATTTACTGACAATGCACCTGAAGCATCAACATGATACCATTTATCTTTAACTTGGAACCACTGACTAGTTTTCATTGCACCAGTGTTTTCAAGGAAGTACCATTTACCACCGTCTTGCAACCAACCAGTTTGCATTTCACCTGAACCATTTAGATAGTACCAAGTGTTACCATCTTTAATCCACCATTTTTGCATTACGCCTTCAGCGTTAAAGTAGTACCATGCACCATCAACTAGTTTCCAACCAGTAGCTTTATCACCTTTAGGAGTTACAATATAAATCCAACCTTTATCAGTATTTTTCCAACCTGTTTCAACAGCATTTGCTTTTGCATCTGCTTCTTCTAAGATTGAACGACTATATGTAAGACCAACTTTCTTATATTCTACTGCTGCTCTCTTTTCTGCATTTTCAAGTGCAAGCAATGCATTATCGCGATCTGTGCGAGCTACTTCTACCTCAGATTCTAGAGTAGAAATTGTTTCTTTTGCGTTTTCAATTTTCTTATCTAGATTGTAGGCTGCTTGAGTAATCTTGTAATCATTACCTGTTTCCAAAGCATCCATATATTGAAGAGCTGCTTCAATACGTGCTTGATCAAATACTGCTTTTTGGAGTTCTGCTTCTGCTTTTGCTAATTTCTCGTTTGCTTCTTTTTCTGCTTTAACTGCAGCATTTTGACGTCCTTTTGCTAATGCAAGATTAGATCTAGTTTGAGCAATTGCTGTGTCATCTCCTGAAGTTAGAGCCGCTTGGAAAGCTGCTTCTGCTGCTGCTGTTGCTTTGACAGCGTCAACACGTGCTTGCTTAGCTGTGTTAACTTCATTTTCATATGATTCTACATCATCAGTAAATTTAGCTTCACGTTGTGCAGCTTCTGTACGTGCTGATTTTAATTCATCAGCTTTGCGTACTAATGCTGTTCCATCACCAATCAAGTCAGCAGTACGAATTTTTTCTTGTTGTAATTTTTCAAGATTAGAGTATGCTTCTTTAACACGAGAAGAAAGTGTATTATACGCTGCATCTTTTTCTTTATAAAGGTTATAAGCAGGTGTAAGAATACTTAATTGTTGATCTTGAACATCATAAATATGTTGTGCTACTGCTTGAGCATCTGCTTTAGCTTTATCACTTCTGATTGAAGCCAATATAGAATTATAATCTACATAATCATCTGCTGCTGAAACAGATTGTACAGCACCATATGCTGCGAGTACGACTGCGCTTGTCAATAAAACTTTTTTCATCGTTTTATCTCCTTTGTTTTCTTTAAAATTTTTTTCGTAAGACTATCTTACTACCATACAGTATATAAATATTTGCAGGATTTGTCAAGGGTTTTCTTCAATTTTTTAAACTTTTCAGCTATTTTTTCAAAAAAGGTTAAAAAAACGCCTTTGTGAGATGAAATACTCTTCAAATACCGTATCTCTCAAGTGAAAATCTCACAAACTTCTAAAACCTTGAGTCAAACCTCACATATCTAATCCATATAGATAGTTGGACAGAACTCACTTCTATGGTATTATCCTATATCCCCTTCCAAATGTCAAGCAAAAATGGCAAGTATTTTGCAAATAACTCGCCATTCCATTAACTTTCTACTATTTAAAATGTGACCTCATAGCAAGGACTCAAACTCAGCTACTGACATGCCCAACTGCTGGCTGGCAACCTCAGAAGTCAGAAGACCTTGATGGACTAGATTTACTAAACCTACTTTTAATCCCTCTTCAATGCCTTCTTCGCGCCCTTTTTCAATACCCTCTGCACGGCCACGTTCGAGTCCACGTTCTAAACCTTTCTCCTCAGCTTGTTCCAAGGCATAATCCTGAGCCAATAACGCCTGTTCTTCGCGTCTGCGTTGTTCACTAAACATCTCCCTATCCTCCTCGGACCAGCTCTTGTAATCCAGCAGTTGGTCTGCTTGGCTGATGGCTCGCTCGGGGTGCTGGGTAAAGGGTTTATTCCCGAAAAACTCCAACCACGGTTTGCGAACCTCGTCTTTGCTGGTTTCTCTGTATTTTTTTAGTTCCAAGAATGCCATCTTTACTAGATGGTTTTCCTGTCCATTGTTTGTAATTGTTAAAACTTCACCTGTCGTGTCCTCGCGCATACTGAAACTGTGAAAAGCTAAGTCATCTGAAAAGTAATTGCTGTCCACAATTGCGATAGCATAAACTGGTGCAATGTGTTTATAACTCTGGTGTGTATCACCTTCTCGTTGGCGAATTTTTTCTAGGTTTTGATTGACCTGACTACATAGGTAAGCCCACAGGCGATTGATGAAAAAATTCTGATGATGAACCTGAATTTCAATGATTACTTGGGTTCCATTATCTAGCTCCGCCAAAACATCTATACTGGTATAGAAATCCTGTGCCGAGTAAGGTACGGAAGGCAAGACGTGAATGTTGCTTCCCTCCAAAATGGTCACATTTTTTGCTGGTAAATCCAGCATATCGCGGATAAATTGACAAGTGATTTCCGGATTGCTAAAGATTTTCTTAGCAACCAAGTCATTAGTTGGGCTGATGCCCGGATGACGTAATGTCATACTTTCTCTCCTTTCATTATAGCACATTTTTAAATCTAGGTTTACTAGATTTGATGCTTCTATCTATTTATTCGGAAAAGAGACGAAAAAAAATAAAAGTTATTAAAACTATTGTTTATCCTTAATTTTATCTGTACTAAAAGAGGGTTTGACACCTAATTTTTAAAATTAAAACACCCTGAATCCAGATACGGTTTGAATCAGCTTAACTTGTTCTTGATATTCTTGTTCGAGTTTCCGAATCATGGTTTCTAAGTCTTCTTTGCAGATGGCAAGAACATCATAGTGTTCCTTGATGATTCTGATTTTCTCACCTTGTTCAGCTATTACATCGTCCGCTATAGCAATTCCAAAATCTCGCATCTTATCCTTCATTCATCTTGGTAATCAACTTCTTAATGTTTGGTTTCTCATCTGGATTCTCAAAGATTCTCTGAATAATAACTTGAGTAAAAAATCATTCCTTAGTTCAACCGATCCACAATATATCTTTCCAATTGCTTGGCAAACCAATCTTACTAGATAATATGATATTTGACTTTTCCATCAACTGTTCCTCTAAAGTCATTAAAAAATCATTCCAATCTTGAACAAAAGAATGTGAATGATGTTGTATAAGATTTTTCATAGCTAGAAGATAAGCAAATAAATCGTTATTATGCGTCTTTTTCTTTTTAGTCTCTGCATTCTTGTTTATTTGACGCAAATCAGCTGAAAAGAAACTTGGACTTGCTATTGTAAAATTTTGACCATATAGTCTTAAATGATGTGCTGTCCTATTTCTCATATACCATGTAGCTGAAACCCAGCCAAATAATTTACTCCGGATTTCTTCTCCATGAATTTTAGAATTTACCACACCAGTTGATAAAAATGTAGTATCTATCCAATACTCCCGGTACTCTTTTTTCAGTGCACTTATAAAACGAGTTGTTTCTCCAAAAGTCATCTCTTGAAAAAGAACCCAAATTGGGAATTTAGAACCTTTATTTTTGATATGATGCTGTATTGAAAGACTTTGATTCTCTGATAAATGTTTTTCTATAATTGAAATAAATTCGTTATATAATTCAGAGTTTTCATAAATAGTTTCATCCAGGTAACACTCACCTTTTTGATATTTTCCATTATATTGCTGACAAAGCGATTCAATAAAAGTTGATTTTATAAACTGCTCTAATCTACCAGAAAATATAAACAGAAACTGTGACAACCAGTCATTAAATTCATACAATGAAATCGCTGCTTGAAATTTTCCTTTATGAAGATTATCTGGAACCTGTTTAATAAAAGCAGAAAACGAATAGTAATTATGGCAACGTAAAAAATTTTTGGAATCTAGTTCCTCTTCAGGTGACATATCTAGCTTATCTGAAAGATAACTTACCAAATCTTCAAGAGGTAAAAATGCTTTCATTTCTCTCTTTAAATCTCTTGACAAAGAAATACTATTATCAGTTGTGTACATCATTAACCTTCTAAATTTATAAAAAAATGACTCCAGTTGCTATGAAACAGGGAGCAAAAGGAGTGCTTGTATCTAAATACTATACTATTCTATAAAAAAAGTCAAGTCAACTTGATATTTTTTCAATTTGTGTCTAATTGTTCACTCGTAAATTCGGAAGATAAAGCATGTTGGCGTACTAAATCTAGAAAGGTAAAAATTTGTCCTTCAACTTTCCCGCGCTCCACTCCCTGTTCAATCCCCTCTGCACGGTCACGTTCAAGGCATTTTTCTTCAGCTTGCTCCAAGGCATAGTACTGTGCCAACAATGCCTGTTCTTCTCGCATACGTAGTTGGCTAAACATCTCCCTGTCCTCCTCGGACCAGCTCTTGTAGTCCAGCAGTTGATCTGCTTGGCTGATGGCTCGCTCGGGTTCTTGGGTAAAGGGTTTATTCCCGAAAAACTCCAACCACGGCTTGCAAACCTTGTCTTTGCTAGTTTCTCTGTATTTTAGTTCTTAGTTATGATGGTCTTTCAATAATTCTTCAAACTCAGAGACAGTCATGCCTAATTGCTCACTCGCAACCTCTGCTGTTAAAAGATGCTGGCGAACAAGATTTGCTAACATAACAAAACCACCTTCCGCCCTAGCAGTTTCCAAGGCATAGTCCTGTGCTAACAAGGCTTGTTCTTCGCGCATACGTAGTTGACTAAACATTTTTCTGTCCTCCTCGGACCAGCTCTTGTAGTCCAGCAGTTGGTCTGCTTGGCTGATGGCTCGCTCGGGTTGTTGGGTAAAGGGCTTGTTCCCAAAAAACTCCAACCACGGTTTGCGAACCTCGTCTTTGCTGGTTTCTCTGTATTTTTTTAATTCCAAGAATGCCATCTTGACTAGATGGTTTTCTTGTCCATTGTTTGTGATGGTTAAGACCTCACCTGTCGTGTCCTCTCGCATACTGAAACTGTGGAAAGCCAAATCATCTGAGAAATAATTGCTGTCCACAATTGCGATAGCATAAACAGGTGAGATGTGTTTATAACTCTGGTGAGTATCTCCTTCACGTTGACGAATTTTTTCTAGGTTTTGATTGACCTGACTGCATAGATAAGCCCACAGGCGATTGATGAAAAAATTCTGATGATGTACCTGAATTTCAATGATTACTTGGGTACCATTATCCAACTCTGCCAAAACATCTATACTGGTATAGAAATCCTGCGCCGAGTACGGTGTAATGGGCAAGACATGAATATTGCTCCCCTCCAAAATGGTCACATTTTTTGCTGGTAAATCCAACATATCGCGAATAAATTGACAAGTGATTTCTGGGTTGCTGAAAATTTTCTTAGCAACCAAGTCATTGGTTGGGCTGATGCCCGGATGTCTTAGAATCATCCTTTTCCTCCTTTTATTATACCACAGTTTTAAATCTAGGTTTACTAGATTCACTGCTACTATCTATTTATTCGGAAAAGAGATGAAAAAAACCTGAGAATTATCTCAGGCTTGGTCATTAAATCTTTTTCTCAATACTGAAAAGTGGAGAAAGTGGTCGTTTTTCATGAATACGTACGATAGCATCCCCTAGGAGATGAGCGATTGAAATCTGCTCAATCTTATCAATCAAACGCTCTTCTGGCAGATAGATAGTATCCAAAACAACCAATTTCTTGATAGCTGATTTTTGGATATTGTCCATAGCAGGACCAGAAAGAACTGGGTGCGTACAGCTTGCATATACTTCAACAGCACCAGCTTCTGCAAGGGCATCTGCCGCATGACAAATCGTTCCAGCCGTATCAATCATATCATCAATCAAGATACAAGTCTTGCCTTCGACCTTACCGATGATGTTCATGACTTCACTGGTATTCATCTTATCAACACTACGACGTTTGTCAATGATAGCAATAGAGGTTTTCAAAAATTCTGCCAACTTACGAGCACGAGTCACCCCTCCATGGTCTGGGCTGACAACCACATAGTCAGAACCAACCATGCCACGACGCTCAAAATAATCCGCAATCAGAGGAGCTCCCATCAAGTGATCCACAGGAATATCAAAGAATCCTTGAATCTGCGCAGCATGCAAGTCGATTGTCAACAAACGATCCACTCCAGCTACTTCAAGCATATTTGCGACAAGTTTTGAAGTGATTGGCTCACGCGCTCTCGCCTTTCTATCCTGACGTGCATACCCATAGTAAGGCATGACAACATTGACAGATTCTGCACTCGCACGCTTCAAAGCATCTACCATAATCAAAATTTCAAGCAAATTGTCATTTACAGGCGAGCTAGTTGATTGTAGGATAAAGACGTGTTTTCCACGGATTGATTCTTCAATATTGACCTGAATCTCTCCATCTGAAAATTGTCGGACACTTGATTTCCCCAACTCTATCCCAATCTCCTGCGCTACACGTTTTGCCAATTCTTGATTAGAAGAAAGGGCAAACAGCTTTAAATCAGAAAAAGACATGATTTCCTCCGGTATATATGTATCGCTTGTGCTTTTCACAAGATTTCTCTATCTACCATTGTAGCGCTTTTTGCACTATTTTTCAATCAAAAATAAAAGAAGGGCACCATATTTGTACCCTTGCTTCATTCTTTTGAAAAATATTCTAGTTCATCAGCTCATTGTGCTTCTCAACAAAACGATAAGCCTGATAAAAACCGTAGAGAGTAATGGCCGTAACCACTGGAATCGCTAAAGGCAACTCTGTCTCCAACTCTACAAAAGGAGAATTAAACAAGAAGTGAGTTCCTAAGGCTAAACCTAGGAAAATAAGCCCCTCTTTCTTGCCAACCTTTTGTCCTTTATAGGCTCTGTAAAGCAAGTAAACACCTACTACAGCTATACCTGAAAAAGTCCAGTGAGAGGCAATTCCTGAGATGATACGCTCTAAAATCCTTGAAATGGTAAAATCAAAGCCCTCTGGCAAATCCGTACGAATGTAGCCAATATCCTCAATCATTTGAAATCCCAAACCAGAAGCAATTCCTAGTAAAAACAAAGATTTTAATTTTCGCACAGGAACCAAAGCCAAAACAAAGACAAGTGGCAACAATTTCAACGGCTCTTCTACCAAAGGAGCCACAATAGCACTTTCAAAGGCATTTAAAAATGCACTATCTGGGAAAAGAACCCCCAGTAAATCATGGATATAGGTATTCGCAAAGCTAGACAACCAGCCTGAAAGGAACATTCCTCCCAATAAAGACAAGATCAAGGAGTTTTTTGGCAATTTCCATTTTTTCCCAATACGGAAAAGGAAATAAAGAGCCGGAATCATATAAAAGAGAGCTAGAAAGATAGAAACTCCCATTAGTCCATATTCCGCACCTGACATAGAACCGTCCGTATAGTAGATGGTTTCATATTGTAAACCAATACATAGCAATAAAATAAAAATAAATAAAATGCTGTTTTTCTTCATACACTTTCTTTCTAAATGAATTTTTTACAATTCTACGACCGTCATACTTCCTGTATCCACATCGTAAATAGCACCAGAGATAATGACATCGTCTGGTATTAGGGGAGACTCGATAAGGAGTTGCATATCCTCACGTACACTCTCCTCTATATCTTGGAAGGGCAAGAAGTCCTGGTCTGACACATCGACACCCAGTTCCTCTTTCAAATACTCCTGAAAAGGACCATTTTCAAAGGTCTGAGCACCACAGTCTGTATGGTGCAATACCACAATCTCTCTTGTCCCCATTTGTTGCTGGGAAATAACTAGCGAACGAATCATGTCCTCAGTCACTCGACCGCCTGCATTCCGCAAGATATGAGCATCCCCAAGTGCCAAACCCAAAGCTTGTGCAACGTGCAGACGTGAGTCCATACAGGTCACAATGGCTACTCTGGTTTTGGGTTTAAGTGGTAGATTTAACTGCCCATGTAGGGCAACATAAGCCTGATTGGCTTGCATAAACTGTTCAAAATACGACACGATTCCCTCCTCGAAAATTTGATAGTCAAATATTTCTCCTATCTTATCATTTTTAAGAGAATTTGTCACGGATTATGCAAAGACCTTTTTCAAAACTTCCTGAATCGTTGTTACTCCAATGACCTGAATTTCCTTGGGTGGAGTAATTCCTGTCAAGGAATTTTTAGGTACATAAATCTTAGTAAATCCCAGTTTAGCAGCTTCATTGATGCGTTGTTCGATACGATTCACACGCCGAATTTCTCCTGTCAATCCCAGTTCTCCCACAAAACATTCCTGAGGATTAGTTGGCTTGTCTTTATAACTCGAAGCAATGGCAACTGCAACGGCCAAGTCAATGGCAGGTTCATCCAATTTGACACCGCCAGCAGATTTAAGATAAGCATCCTGATTTTGCAAGAGAAGACCTGCCCGCTTTTCCAAAACAGCCATAATCAGACTAGCACGATTAAAGTCAAGACCTGTGGTCGTACGCTTGGCATTTCCAAACATGGTCGGTGTCACCAAAGCCTGAACTTCCGCCAAAATCGGACGCGTCCCTTCCATGGTCACAACAATTGACGAGCCCGTAGCACCGTCTAAACGCTCTTCTAGGAAAACTTGACTCGGATTGAGTACCTCAACCAAACCGCCCGACTGCATCTCAAAAATCCCAATTTCATTGGTAGAACCAAAACGGTTTTTGACCGCTCTCAAAATACGAAAGGTATGGTGGCGCTCCCCTTCAAAGTAAAGCACCGTATCCACCATATGCTCTAGCATACGCGGACCAGCCAAGGTTCCTTCCTTGGTCACATGACCTACGATAAAGATGGCAATGTTATTGGTCTTGGCCAGCTGCATGAGCTCAGCCGTCACCTCACGCACTTGAGAAACAGATCCCTGTACCCCTGAAATCTCAGGAGACATAATGGTCTGGATAGAGTCTATAATGAGAAAATCTGGCTGGATGCGCTCCACCTCTGCTCGAACACTCTGCATATTGGTCTCTGCATAGAGATAAAACTCGCTATCAATATCTCCCAAACGCTCTGCTCGTAGCTTAATCTGCTGGGCAGACTCCTCCCCACTGACATAGAGAACAGTTCCCACTTGAGACAGCTGGGTTGAAACTTGTAGAAGAAGGGTTGATTTCCCAATTCCAGGATCCCCACCGATGAGGACGAGACTTCCTGGTACCACTCCGCCTCCAAGTACACGGTTGAATTCCTCCATCTCCGTCTTGGTTCGATTGACGTTGATTGAAGTCACCTCAGCCAGTTTCATGGGCTTGGTTTTCTCACCTGTCAAGGACACACGCGCATTCTTGACCTCGGCAACCTCAACCTCTTCTACAAAGGAAGACCAAGACCCACAGTTAGGACAACGCCCCAGATATTTAGGGGAATTATAGCCACAATTTTGACATACAAATGTCGCTTTTTTCTTTGCGATAATAAACCTCTTTCTATATCTCTAACTCACACTCAAGTACTTGGCAAAAATCAATCTTCTCATTTGGCACAAACTGACGCATGAGCATGTTGTGAGTTACCACTATCACGGTCTGGTAATCTCGATACTTAGCCATGCATTCTAGAAAACGAGACTTCATCTCCGTAGCTGTCTCATATTGAATAGGACTATTAGGAAGTAACTCCCCATGATTTTCTAGAAACATAGTACGAGCTTTTTCAAAATTATCTGTGCCAGTTTCATAGACCTGCCATTCATGTAATAAAGGCTCCACTCTTAAAGGAAGTCCCGTAGCACAGGATACATAAAAAGCCGTTTCTAAAGCTCGCGTCACTGCAGAAGACACCAGGATATCAGCTGAGCCAAACAAAGGATTTTTGCAAAGTTCCTGAGCTTGTTGTCTTCCTTTCTCAGATAAGGGTGCCAAATCTATCCCGAATCCAGTATAGGAACGCTCCTCTAACTCACGGTAATTTGGCTCCCCGTGACGGATAAAAATAATTTTCATATTAAGATCCCCATAAAACTATCCAATCTTGATTCCGTAATCTTGCCACTGCTTCAGTGTTTTAGAGAATTTCTTCTGGTTGGCAACTCCGACAGCAGACAAATCGACAGAAACATGATAATTCTCCTTGGTAGCTGCCAAAACGGAAGCCTTAACACAGCCATTGCCATCTATCCCTATAAACTCTATGCTTTTAGCACCGTTTTCCTCTAAAAAATCTTTTAAATCTGGATTAGTAAAGCAAGAAGCCCGACGCTTCTCAAAGATACGAGAAGAGACAAGCAGCAAGTCGGTCACAAATTTCTTCTTTCTGTCTTTTCTCACCTGTCAAGGACACACGCGCATTCTTGACCTCGGCAACCTCAACCTCTTCTACAAAAGAAGACCAAGATCCACAGTTGGGGCAACGCCCCAGATATTTAGGGGAATTATACCCACAATTTTGACATACAAATGTCGCTTTTTTTTTTGCGATGATAAACCTCTTTCTATATCTCTAACTCACACTCAATCACTTGGCAAAAATCAATCTTCTCATTTGGCACAAACTGACGCATGAGCATTCCGTGAGTTACAATGATAATAGTTTTATAATTTTTATATTTTTCCAAAGTTCTTAAAAAACGATGACGCATCTCCAGAGCTGTTTCATAGCGATAAGGAGAATCTTCAGGTAAACTTCCTTGATGTTTTAGATAATATTCATGAGCTACCAATACACTAGTTAAATCAGAGTTAGTACCATCTAAGTCTGGACGCCACTCATGAAAAAACGGCTCCACAAATAAGTCCAATCCTGTTTCAACCGCTATATAATGTGCTGTTTCTAAAGCCCTCGTCACAGACGATGAAATAATAATCTCTGCCTTTCCAAAACATGCAGTTTTAGCAATTTCTTTTGCCAGACTGCGACCTTTTCCTGTCAATGGTGCTAAATCACGACCAAAACCACTATATAGTTGCGGATTTTCAAGTTTATCAAGCATACTATAATCTGGCTCCCCGTGACGTACAAAGATAATCTTCATCTTAGTGCCCAGTTGATCCAAATCCACCAGTCCGAACACCATCTGCCGCATCGCCATCCGCAATCAAAAATGGAGCAAAGACAGCCTGAACCACGCGTTCTCCAACTTCAAGAACAACCTCTTGGTCTGTGATATTCCTCATCTGCGCAAAAATATGCCCTTCATTCCCAGGATTTCCATAATAATCCCCATCAATGACCCCAACCGAGTTAATTAAAACCAAGCCCTTCTTACGAGGGTTTGAAGAACGATCATAGAGGTAGAGAACCTCAGTCGGCTGCATATAAGCCTTAACCCCTGTCGGAACTAATACAATCTCTCCTGGCGCAATAACTGTACGCACAGCAACCTTTAAGTCGTAACCAGCCGCATGAGCTGTCTCACGCTTGGGCAATAAATTTTCATCTGTAAAACTAGAAACCAATTCAAAACCACGAATTTTCATCATCTTCTCTTTTCTATTATCATTTATTCTAGATTATTCTATCTTATTTATTCGGAAAAAGCACGAAAAAAAGAGCACACAATTCAAATCGCTTAGGGCTGCTGGATTCCTCCCCTGACCCGCTTCACGCAGAACTGTTGCTCCACTATTTATTATATCACATTCCTATTCATTTTAAAAGCAAAATTATTTTTTCCGTCTATTTCTAAAAAAGTCCTGCATAATAGCTGCGCATTCATCTTCCAAAATTCCCGTTTCAACCTCCACACGATGATTGAGACGCTCATCTGTCAAGATATCGTACAAACTCCCAGCAGCGCCAAATTTCTGGTTTTTAGCCCCATAGACCACGTTTGGAATACGGGCGAGTCCAATCGCCCCACTACACATGACACACGGCTCAATGGTCACAAAAAGCGTGCAATCAAGCAAGCGCCAGCTCTCCTCACTCAGATTAGCATTCTCTATGGCCATAATTTCCGCATGCATAACCGCTCGCTGCAGTTCCTCACGCGCATTATGCCCACGGCCAATGACTTCTCCGTCCTTGACAATCACACAACCAATTGGAATTTCATCGTGTTCAAGAGCAATCTCAGCCTCTCTCAAAGCCTCCCTCATAAAGACTTCTTTTTCTTCAATCGTATAATTCATTTCTTTTCTCTTTTCCTGCTTATCGATTTTATTATTATATCATGAATCCCAATACAAAAAAAGCCACCGAATGCGGTGACTTTATAGGGAGATTATTATGAAAAAGAAAAGTTTAGGATATTTGTTACAACAAGTTAGGAGGTCTTCTTGTAACTGTCTATAGTATACCCGACCTATCTTAAACAAATCTTAAAAATCTCTTAGGACCAAACACTTTCTAAAATATTTGTTTGTTCACGACCAGGACCTACTGAGAAAGTAGAAATACGAACTTCAACCAACTCACTCACACGACGAACGTAGTTACGCGCATTCTCAGGAAGGTCTTCCAAATTACGAACTCCGGTAATATCTTCTGACCAACCTGGCAACTCTTCATAGATAGGCTTGCAGCGTTTCAATTGCTCAAGACTAGCTGGATAGTAGTCAATACGTTGACCATCAAGATCATAGGCCACACAGATTTTTACTGTATCTAAACCACTCAAAACATCGATAGAGTTCAATGAAAGGTTAGTAATACCAGAAACACGACGGCTATGACGCATGACAACTGAGTCAAACCAACCCACACGACGTGGACGACCAGTTGTTGTACCATATTCATGACCGACTTCGCGGATACGTTCTCCTACTTCATCAAACAACTCAGTTGGGAAAGGACCGTCTCCCACACGACTGGTATAGGCTTTACATACACCTACAACCTTGTCAATCTTACTTGGACCGACACCAGAACCAATTGTCACACCACCAGCTACAGGGTTTGAAGACGTAACAAATGGATAGGTACCTTGGTCAATATCTAGCATAACACCTTGTGCACCTTCAAAAAGCACACGTTTACCGTTATCAAGTGCATCGTTCAAGATTACAGATGTATCTGTCACATATTTCTTAATTTGTTGACCATATTCGTAATATTCTTCAAAAATATCATCGAAAGCAATCGCTTTACTGTCATACAATTTTTCAAAAAGACGATTCTTTTCAGCAAGGTTACGTTCTAAACGCTCACGGAAAATGTCTTTATCCAAAAGATCTGCGATACGAATCCCAACACGAGCAGCCTTGTCCATATAAGCTGGACCAATTCCCTTGATTGTCGTACCAATCTTATTGTCACCCTTAGCCTCTTCTTGCAAACGATCCAACTCGATATGGTATGGCAAAATAACATGCGCGCGATCAGAAATCCGCAAGTTATCAGTTGTAACACCTTCCTCATGAAGATAGCTCAACTCTTTCACAAGAGATTTAGGATTTACAACCATACCATTCCCAATAACAGAGATTTTTTCAGGGAAGAAAATCCCAGATGGAATCAAGTGCAACTTAAATTTCTTACCGTCAATCACAATCGTGTGACCTGCATTATCACCACCTTGGTAACGTGCAATCACTTCTGCATTCGCTGAAAGGAAGTCTGTAATCTTCCCTTTACCCTCATCACCCCATTGGGTACCTACAACAACAACTGAAGTCATAATCTTGTCTGAGCCCTCAGGCTCTTCCTTTCTCACATACATGGCAGGAATCTCACCCGCAATTATATCTTACAATTTATTATAAGAAAAAATCGCCTTTTTATCAAGAAGAAACAATAGAAAGATTTGCTATTTCCAACTATTAAAAAATGATTTAGAAAAATAAGCAGCTATTTATCATTATTTTCCCACAAAAAGTTAAATTTGTTCGGAAATTAACTCATATTGTCTCAACAAGCAACAAAACCTTGTTTCATTATCAATTTTTCAAGATACAAACGATAAGCAACACGATAATGGTAAACTATAAAATCCCTACGACACCCAATGCCATATCTAACTAAATAATAAATCAAAAATTTAAAATGAAAATGTTCCCAGTCCCAACTATTATCAAAGAAAGTAGCATACTCTTCTTCGATACTGTCATAGAAATCAGTCATCTGATCATAAATATTTTGTAGCATAAGCATACACTCCTTTACTTTTTATGACCTTATTCTAACAAAAAATTTTAATTAATCATTAATAATTCCTGAATTGTTAAAATACCAACCTCAACAAGAGAAAAAATAGGAAAAGTTGACAGAATAGGAACAAATTTACTACCTAAATTAGACTATTATAGACCTTATTAACTGCGTTAAATACCAAAAGAGACTGAGGTAAAAATCTTAAAATAAGAAAAACGCATAGTATCTAATTTTTCAAACTATCTTTAAAACATTTCTCAAAGATAACGAGAAAATTGTCAATGCCCTTAAACTAGCCTATTCTAACGCCAAACTAGAAGTCACTAATAATCTCATCAAACTTATCAAGCGCAACGCCTTTGGTTTTTGGAACTTTAAAAACTTCAAAAAACGAATTATCATCGCTCTAAACATCAAAAAAGAAAGGACGAAATTTGTCCTTTCTCGAGCTTAGCTGACTTCAACCTACTACAGTTGACAAAGAGACAAACTTTTCTAGCCAAGAAAAATGTCTCGCCTCTAATAACACGAGATAGATTATTATTACATAACAAAAAAAGAGGTCTAAACCTCTTAACTAAATTACTCCGCCAGTAGGACTCGAACCTACGACATCATGATTAACAGTCATGCGCTACTACCAACTGAGCTATGGCGGAA
>NZ_KQ970264.1:0-8072 GCF_001579045.1 Streptococcus mitis
GTGAATGTCTGTTGACACCACTCCCACATACACAGTCAACGGAGCACTTTCTTTTCCTTGACTATCGATAGCTTTAATTACTACTGTATAGCGTCCAGCTGGTGTTTGTTGTCCTGGTGTTTCTGTTAAACCAGATACGATTTCTATAGTTGGTGAACCATATGGTTTATTATTCACATCTGTAGCATTATCTTCTGAATCTCTAACAGTTACTAAGTCTGCTAGTGTTTCTTTAGTAATGCCAGTTCCTGATGGGTAGACTTTTCGATTAGCTTCAGTACTTCCTTCTGTTCCTTTATATGCTAGAACAGGCGCTGTATTCGTAACACTAGCGACTTTCCAGTTTCCAGCAGCCGTTGGATCTTGTCCTGCTTCTGGTTGATATTCTACACGCAAACCTAGTCCTTTGCCGTAGGTTGCTGTATTATCCCCGTTAGCAGCTTCTTCTCTAATGTGAAGTTTCTTACCGTTACTTTCTTCATTAAGAGGAATAGTAATAACATTTTCTGCTGGATTAGTAGCGCTTGGAGTAGAAGTAATTCTTCCAACATATCCATTTGCATCTGTCACACTAGTATTATCAGCACGAGTTGCTTCTGTATGCCAAGTTCCATCTGCGCCACGTACAAGAGTGATACTATTTGCTTTATCTCCTGTTTCCACACTGTTATGGAATCGTAATTCAACTCGTTTAGCATCATGTGGTACCGTTACATTAATATGCTTGCTACCCGCAATTGTAGGTGATACAGAGTAAGCACCCATTGTGACTTCTTTTTCATCACTTGTAGTTGAAACTGCTCCACCTGTGACTGTATTCTTCACTGTAATCGCTGGTGGCGTTGTAGTTTCCCCATTTTTAGCAACGGATGCACGAAGTTTCACTCCTTCTGGAATATTCGCTGTCCATTTATCTCCAGTTAAAGTTACTTCATTACGCGCACTTGACAATACTGTATTAGCTTCATCATTCAGATGTAATTCTACCACTCTATTAGTATCATCAAATCCACCTAATGTACCGCTTAGTGTACGACTAGTTGAAGTCACTGTTGCTGTATCAAATGTTGGTTTTTGAGGAGTGACTTGGTCATCATTACTATTATTAGAAACCAAGTCATACTTAGTAGCAACTTGTCTAGTACCAGTAGCAGTTTTTTCTGTTTTTTGATAGGTTCCAGAAACCACTACATTAGCTGTCAATCGTTGACCTAAAGTCACAGGTTTGTTGTAGTCAGCTTCAGTAAACGTTGTACTTCCTGTTCTTTCTGTTACAGTTTTTTCTGCGACTACATTACCATCTGCATCTTTCAACTGTACTTTTACAGTTGAGCCTGTTGTCAACTGTGCAGTTGTTGGAAGATTGCTCACTGTAATCTCAGGTTTAGTTCCTGCCTTACCTTGGAATTGATTTGCAGTCAACGTCGGTGCTTGTGGTTTGACAGCTAAATGAACTTTAAGGTCTTGATGCGTGTAGTTAAAAGTATCATCACCACGCAATCTAGCTATAGGAGTCGTATACCAAATGTTAATATTTTCTTCACGTATACCTATTGTCGCCTGAGGTTTATCTACTGGATTATCTTGACGACGTCCATCATGCCAAGCGATAGCAGTTCCTGTTGGATTTGCTAGATCACTACTTGGTTTTACATAATCTCCAGCATCCTTCTTCTCAAACTTACTACCTACTTCTGTTTCAAAATAATCTTTACCTACTGGATAATTTACTTCATTACCATAAGTCTTGAACGTAACTGTTTTCTCAACAGTTCCTGCTCCATTTGGATAAGTTACAACAATTGTTTGAGAACTTGTACCTGCTGTTGTACTTGTAGGTGTTCCATTTTTGAATACGACGGTTGTCCCATTTGGTTTATTTCCACCTTCAAACTCTACATAAAAATCAGCTGTAGCCTCTTTCGTACGACCACCTGTTCCTGATACGCTTGACGTCAACGGTTGACCAACGATTTCATGGTACTCTGTTACTTCTGTATTATTAACCTTACGAAGCGTTACTTTCGGATATACCGTCACCGGAACATTTACATCTGTCGCAGTATAACCTTGCGCACTCACTGTTACGGTTTTATGCGTAGTTTCTGCTGTCGTTGTTGTTGGTTGACCATTCTTCCAAGCAACACTTGGACTTGTTACCCCTGTAGGTACTTCTACAAAATTACTTGCAGTGGCTACACTTGGAATAGCACTATCTTTAATCGCATAGATAGGTTTAGGTTTCACAGCAGCTATAGAGATTGTTTTCTCAGCTTTATTCCCATTCTTATCTAGGACTCTTACTGTAATATCATTTTTGGTGACTGAACTTAGTGTTCCTTTGATTGATTTTGTTGTTGCATCGTAAGTTACTCCTGCTGGTACAGTAACCTTGATGTTTGCATCGTCTACACCTACACCAGTTCCGTCTGATAAATCAAGAGAAAGGTCAAACGCTTTTCCTACTTCTACAAGCGTATTGTTTAAACCAATTGTCGGCTTATCTTGTTCACCATTATTAGCATTCGCTTGACTACTACTACTTGAAACATCTTGTGCCGAATCAGTTGAACTCACACTTGTTTGATCCTTAACGATATGGTCTTTCAGTGTAATTGCACCTGTATCGCCATTTATAGTAACGCCGACTTTATCACCTTCTGTAATCGTCCATTTATTGTTAGCTCCCTTACTAGCAACAATCCTTGTAGGTGTATGCGTAGTTTTTGCGACATTTCCATTATCTTCTAATCGATTTGTGTCCGCTGGAGTATAAGTCACTTCCACTTTATTGACATTTGTTTCATTCGCTGGAGTTACTGTAACATCACCGTTAGTTGCTGGAGTTACCGTTGGAGCTGTTGGTTTGACATTAACAGTCACATCAATTGTTTTAGACGGTTTTACTTGTGTTGCAGTTGGTTGATCATTGCCTGTTTGTGATGGTGGTAGGGTCACTTTCACTTTATAGGTTCTTACCCCTGGGGTATTTGTATCTGTACTTTCTACCCATTCGTAAGTCGTACCTGTTGGTAAATCATCTGACCCTTGCGCTTTCATCACCGCATCTTTAGCTTGTGCAGCTGTCAATTGATGACCCTTGGCAACTGTTAATTTGGTAGTATTAGCGGCTATATCAAACACTTTATGAACAAGAGTTTCCTCGTGTCTTAACTTCTCTGCATCAGTTGGACTATTTGTAAATCGACCGTAATTATACTTACCAGTGAATGTGTAAGTAGTTGAGCCTACTGTATCTTTCGCAAGTTCACCTGTAAATTCTGTTCCAGATTTTTCAGCATCATTTTTTCTTTTATAAACCCATGACATTCCATCAGGAACATTATGTCCATTATTGACATAATAAGCGGAATGGTCACTTCCATGGCTTACTCCTGCAAAATCATAAATCGTATGAGCAATCGGGAATGTACTTAAAACTTTGTAATTCACAGTAACTGTTCTAACAGTTCTGTCTGCAAATGTTACCGTCGCTGTTGCAGTTTTAGCAACAACCTTATCATCAGTCGCAGATTTGTTTGTATCCAAAGTCAAACTAACATTCGCATCACTAGGAATGTCTACCTTATTCTCTCCATCCTGTAACTGTACTAGGCTACGTTTATCTGTATCAGACAAGGTTTCACCTTGTTTCAAGTTAATGATAGGTCGTACTACTACATTATAGTTTTGTGCAACAGGTACATTCACTTCATCTGTAGAACGGTCTGGATAAGTCACCGTTACAGTCACAACTTTCTTACCAGCTACTGTTTTAACAGCTCCATTATCCTTAAGTGCTTTAGTCACTCCTGCCTGAGTTGCTTCTGCAGATAAATGCGGTATATTTACTTGATCAGTGATTTTATTAGCATCCGTTGCTGGAATATTGCTTCCTAAATTGTTGAAGCTTACTGCATTTGTTGGTGTTGTTGGATCATATTTTTCTTTTTGTTCCTTCACAACCATTTTGAATTTAACAGTTGTCACGTTTGCTGGGTTGGTCTTGTCAGTTGCTTTTATCGTAACAATTTTTTCTTCAATTGCATTTCCTGTTTCTACGACACCCGTAATCGTATGGCTTAGTGGGCTAGCTTCCGTAGCAGTATCACTAGATAACCATTGTTCCCCACTTCCAACTTTATTAAACCATATGCCACTTGGCATACCACTGCCTCTAAACTCCTTAATCTTACCTGTGTTATCATAAGTTTTTAGACGAACATTCGCTTTTTCACCACGATATACCGTCACTTTTGGTAAGTTTCCATCAGCAGTTCCTTCTGTTAAGGTAATATCGTGACCGTCATCACCGACTAATTTCACTGTGGGTTTGACAGTTTCGTTAACTTTTACTTTTACTTCAATTACTTTATATGGATTTACTTGAGTTGCTGCTGCCGAATCTGAGCCTGCTTCTCTTGTTTTTGGTAATGTAACTTTTACATAACGTGTTTCTTCTCCATATGTTGATACTGTTAAGTTTGTTGCAGCTGCTCCTGAAGCATTTGCCACCCACTCATAGGTTGTTCCTGTTGGTAAATCTTGAGAGGTTGTTGCTTTCATAACAGCAGATTGAGCTTGACTATTTGTTAATGTCGAACCATAAGTTGCTTCTACTTTCGTTGTATTAGCTACTACATCATACACCGTATGAACAATTTCTCCACTATATGAAAGTCTTGCAGCTTCTTCTGCTTGATTTGTAAATCTACCTTCTCTGAACTTAGCTCCAAGTTTATAATGATACTCTCCAACACCAGCGGTAATATCTGATGCAATTTGGCTATTCATATTATTATCGCTAGAAACTTTCTTGAAGACTTTTTGACCACCTTCAACTGTTTCTTTTTCAACAAACCAAGACATACCTTGACGTAATCCTTGGTTTACATAATAATCTGATGCTCCATTTCCTCTTGAAACGCCTGCAAAATCGTAAACTTTGTTTGCTACTGGGAAGTTTTGAATCACTTCATAAGTAACTGGCACTACTACTGGGTTTGAACCTTGGAAAGTTACCGTTACATTTGTTGTTTTACTTCCTTTAGTTGCTGTATCTAGAGTAGCTGTTACAGTTGCTGTACTTGGTAATTCTTCTTTTTGTGCTCCATTAGGTAAGTAAACAAATTTTCTTAATTCTTCATTAGAAATTGTTTCACCTTTAACAACATAAATTGTTGGTTGCTTTTGTACATTTGTATTTTGTTGTACTTCAACTGGAACTTCGTCTTTACTTGTATCTGGATAAGTTACTTCTACAGTCACATATTTCTTACCATTATTTGTTGTAACTGCACCATTATTTTTCAATGTTTTTGTAACTCCACCATCTTGAGTAGCTTCATTTGAAAGATTTGGTACTGTTACAGAATTTTTGATTTTATCTAAATCTGAAGCACTAATACTTCCAATATTATTTACGACTACAGGTGTTGTTCCTGCTGTTGGTATATATTTATCTTTCTGCTCTTTAACATCTACTTTGAACTTAACAGTAGTTGTATTCGTTGGAGTTGTTTTATCTGATGCTACAACTGTTAATACTTTATCTCCTAAAGTTGTATTAGTTGCTACTTTTCCAGATAATGTGTGAGATAAAGGCGTTGTATCTGTTGCACTATCACTTGAAGTTGCTCCAGTTTCTGTTACTCCACTTGGTAATCCTGATGTAGTGAAACTTGATAGTTTTCCTGTATTATCTGAAGCTTTTACTGTAATCTCGGCTCTTTCACCACGATATACAGTTACTTTCGGTAATGCGTTTGTTGCTGTCGATTCTGAAAGTGTTGTATCAGATCCATTATCACCAACAAGTTTCACTGTTGGTTTAACATTATCCGTAACATTAAACGTCATTTGTACTGGTTTTTGAGTAGGTGTGTAAATTGTATAATTTACTCTATCTATTGTTTTTGAATTTACAGTATTAGGGAATACAGCCGTAGCAATATACTTAGTAATAGTTCCTATTTCGTTTAATTTCGTATTATTAGCAACATCAGTAATTTGGAATGTTCTAGTATTTAATTCCTTCCACACAAATCTCATATTATCTGGATAGTACTTATCATTCTCTGCAGTATTACTTTCTGCTACTTTGAAGTGATCATGAGCATCTCCTAATTCACTTCCCACAGCTCGATTTTCTGTCGTACTATTTTTTGCTTGAATATCAACAATACGATATTTGAATTTATACGTTGCACTATTACGGCCATCACTCGCAACTACAGTTGCAGTACTTTCTCCAAATGGAGCGTCAGTTGCTACAGTATTTTCTGGAATTGTATAGCTTAAATCCTTACTTCCACTTGTCGAAACGTTTCCAACATCTTTTGGAAGATTTGTAATGGATAAAGTGACATTATTCTTATCATCTTGAACTCTAAATGTAGGATTAAAGTTTGCTCCACGATAAATAATAAAACGATTATCATCCGCATTTGTTGTTAATGCTTTTCCGTTAATTGATACTGTTGGTGCTACACTGTCTGGAACTTCTGTGGGTGTTGCAGGTGCACTAAGCTCTGACTCCACTTTACCATTACTGTTTTGGACACTTGTTCTAGCTGTAATCTCCGTTGATGGTAATGCTCCTGATACATTAATAGTAGCTGTTTGACCACTTGTAGTTCCTGTTCCGATAACTGTAGTCCCATTATATAAGGTTACAGTAGAACCATTAGGAACTCCATCTTGTACAGTTACAACTACATTTTGTCCTGTTTTTCCTGCTTTTTCATTGATTGAACTTTGATCAATTGCAGGTGTTTTAGGTTTAACTTTTAGTGTAACTGTGCCATCTGAACCAGAACCTGCATCTTCTGAACTTGTATTATCTTGATATGTTGCAATTACTTTATATTTGAATACTCCAGCTGTAGCTGTACTTGGCTTGACACCATCTTTCCAACTCCAGTTCATTCCTGAAGGGAATTCTCCGTTACCTTTACGAGTAATATATCCAGCAGCTACAGGATTCGTTGGATCATTAAGTGTATCTCCAACAGTTTTTTCATGTGTACTACCTTGGATAGGATATAATTGTGCATCTGGTCTGGTTTCCAATCTCGTTCCTGTAGCAGAATACACATATGCCTGAAGTGCATTGAAAGCTTTTCCTTCTTTAGCGGTTACAGCTATAGTTCCTGCTGTTTGGGCTTGTGCAGCCGTAACATCATCTTTTAAACGCATCTTCACGTGATATTTAAAAGCATAATTTCGGCCACCGCTTATAGTTAATAACTGAGAATAAGACAATGTAGGGTATGATCCTCTAGGATTATTATTTAATCGAATGATACGGTTTAAGTCTTCATTATTCTCTAATGATTTCAACATTTGTTGTCTTTGATTATCTCTAGTCGGTCCACCTCCCAACTCATAAAGACTAATACTATCGCCCCATAGCCTTCTCGAACTGTCGTCCTGAATACCTCCGTTTCTCAAAAGCTGACTAAGCGCATCATATTTATCCAGTTTAGTAAAATTATTCGGATTGTGAGAAAGTATCCCTGTTGCTCCAGCATTTTTTTGATAACGTTCATAGTAAGCTTCAGCAATAGTATCTCCTACATATCTACCACCACTATATAAAATATCACGAGGAGGGTAGAACCAAAATGCATTTCCAGTTTGCCCACTCAAAGCGGTACCATCATTTTGGAAGTAAACATCATAAGTAATAAATTTCTTATTACCCTCCGTACTATATTTTGCCGTCATGAATGTTTTATCAATTGTTCGGGCACGTTGACCAGCAGATGTTCCACCACCACTAAATTTATTCTCTGAGATATACTCTTTAACATTGTACAACGGACCTTCTACTAGTACATCATCCGCTCTAAATCGAACTCCTTCACCCATCCTTTGATTATTACGTGAATCACGCTTTCCTGAATGTTCACGAGTTACTGCTAAGGCAAGTTTTCTCTCCGCTTGCTTACCTTGTTTCATTAATTCTTCAATTTCCGAAGCAGTTAATTGCGGATTTACTAACCCATTTTCGACAGAGCGGACAATTTCTTCTACTCCCTCCAAGAGTTTCTTGGTTTCAGGGCGTTCGA
>NZ_KQ970264.1:8613-52926 GCF_001579045.1 Streptococcus mitis
TTTTTTCTAATTTAATTGCTCTAAAAATGTAAACGCTGTAACATTGATATTTAAAGGCATTTCCATGCTATATATATGCAAAGCTTGTTATACAGCTGTTTTCGGCTATGCTATCTATATAGTATAAAAATTTAATATAAATAAAAAACAGATCTTACCTTTTACTTCGGAAAAATCTGTCATTATTTTAAATGGTAGACTGCCTATCCTTACATTTTATAGACAGCGGATTGATGAAAGCTTATTATTAGGTAAAGGGATTATTCCCAAAAAATTCCAACCATAGCTTGCGAACCTTGTCTTTGCTGGTTTCTCTGTATTTTTTTAATTCCAAGAATGCCATCTTGACCGTTAGTGCTAGTCTTTACAACAAGGCCTCAAACTCAACGACAGTCATACCCAACTGCTGGCTAGCAACTTCTGAAGTCAGGAGACCTTGACGGACCATATCTAGGAAGGCAAAGACTCTTCCTTCAACTTTTCCACGCTCCAGTCCCTGTTCAATACCACGTTCTAAACCTTGTTTAATACCTTGTTTAATACCTTCTTCTCGACCACGCTCTAAACCTTTCTCCTCAGCTTGTTCCAAGGCATAGTCCTGTGCTAACAAAGCTTGTTCTTCGCGCATACGTAGTTGACTAAACATTTTCCTGTCCTCCTCGGACCAGCTCTTGTAGTCTAGCAGTTGGTCTGCTTGGCTAATGACTCGCTCGGGTTGTTGAGTAAAGGGTTTATTCCCAAAAAACTCTAACCATGGTTTGCGAATACTATCTTTGCTGGTTTCTCTGTATTTTTTTAATTCCAAGAATGCCATCTTGACCAAATGGTTTTCTTGTCCATTATTGGTTATGGTTAAGACCTCACCTGTCGTGTCCTCACGCATACTAAAGCTATGAAAAGCTAAATCATCTGAGAAATAATTGCTGTCCACGATAGCAATAGCATATACTGGTGCAATATGTTTGTAACTTTGGTGTGTGTCACCTTCTCGTTGGCGAATTTTTTCTAGGTTTTGATTAACCTGACTGCACAGATACGCCCACAGGCGATTAATGAAAAAATTCTGATGATGAACTTGAATCTCAATGATTACTTGGGTTCCATTATCCAACTCCGCCAAGACATCTATGCTAGTATAGAAATCCTGCGCCGAGTAGGGTAGAGAAGGCAAGACATGAATATTGCTCCCTTCCAAAATGGTTACATTTTTGGCTGGTAAATCCAGCATATCGCGAATAAATTGACAAGTGATCTCTGGATTGCTAAAGATTTTCTTAGCAACCAAGTCATTGGTTGGGCTAATGCCCGGATGACGTAAGGTCATATTTGCTCTCCTTTCATTATAGCACATTTTTTAATCTAATTTACTAGATTTGATGCTTCTATCTATTTATTCGGAAAAAAGGAAAAAATAGAAAGAGTAGAGAAAATTAGGAGAAATTTCAAACTATATTATTTATCTGAAAGTGAAAGGCATCCACTATAGATATTATAACCCTGATAAAAAACAAAAGAGCTAGCCTAAGCTAACTCTTATCCTATGCGGAGAGAGGGACTTGAACCCTCACGACCTAAAGCGGTCACAGGATCCTTAGTCCTGCGCGTCTGCCAATTCCGCCATCCCCGCGTCGATTACTTTACTAGTATATCAACTTTTGGGATGCTTGTCAACACTTTTTTCAAAATTTTTCATTTCATCAACCAAATTACTCAGAAAGTTCATTTAGATTTTCATCTACTAACTTAGCTCCAAGTGTATTTTTGAAATGACCTAGGGCAAATTGGTGATTTTCAGGCCAGATGGAAGCAACAGCTGGTTGAACAATCTCGATATCATATCCTAGATTATAGGCATCTATAGCTGTATGCAGGACACAGATATCCGTCAAGACACCTGTTAAGATAACGGTAGACACTCTCCGCTCTCTCAAACGGATATCCAGGTCAGTCCCTGAAAAAGCTGAGTAATGGCGTTTATCCATCCAAAAGACACGACTGTCTGAAGCATGCTCTTGATAAAAGATCCCCAAATCTCCGTATAAATTGCGTCCACTAGTCCCAATCAAATTGTGAGGAGGAAACAGCTTGCTTTCTGGATGAAAACAATCATTTTCCTCGTGCGCATCAATAGTAAAGAAGATGTAATCCCCTCGTTCAAAAGCTAATCGAGTCACCTTGCTAATAGCTTCTGAAATTGCCTGAGCTGGAGCCCCTGCTGTCAATTTACCACTATCAGCAACAAAATCTTCCGTATAGTCAATCGAAATCAAAGCCTTAGTCATTAGTAATCTCTTTTCTTCACTTCTTCAAAAATATCTGAAATCAAGACCTTAAGATAGGTTCCCTTCATTCCAAGCGAGCGACTTTCAATAATCCCAGCGGACTCAAGTTTACGAAGGGCATTGACAATCACAGAGCGGGTAATTCCGATACGGTCTGCGATTACAGACGCAGTTAACTGCCCTTCATTTCCATTTAATTCTCCTAAAATTGCTGAAACAGCACGGAGTTCGGAATAAGACAGAGTATTAACCGCCATGGTAACAGCAGTACGGCGACGGATATTTTTCTCATCTTCTTCACGCTGGAAGTTGAGGAGTTGAATCCCAACCACGGTACTGGCAATCTCAACAAGAATCAAATCTTCATCTTCAAATTTCTTATCATTGCGCCAAATAATCAAAGAACCAAGGCGAATCCCCGATACATGAATCGGTGCAATAGTCGTCAAGCCTTCTGGAAAATCATCTCTACTCTCAACAGGAAAAATACTCATATCATGCTCAACAGGCAAGTTTGCTTCTGTTTCGTAAATCATATTAGCCCCTTGAACGTAGTCATCTGGGAAAATCTTAGTTTGGAAGAATTGCTCTACACGATCTGTATTTGTTTTATAACGCATAAAATAGCCAAGCAGACGTCCCTTACTATTGATAATGCAGGCATTGCAATGAATAATATCCGCTAACTGACGCGTAATAGCGTTGTAAGGAAGCTCATCCTGCAACTGCTCCTCTGAGCGCTTTAAAATTGATGTAATCTTTCTTGTTTTTTCTAATAAATGTGCCATTTTTCACCTCGAATTTAATCGCTATCATTATAACATAAACAGCTTGAATTTTCAATTATTATCTGAAAATTGCTTATTTAATTGCAATTTGAAAAAACAAGAATATTTTTAATTAAATTGCTTTTTTCTATTGACAAGCCCCCTATTTTTGTGTATTATAATATTACAAGAAGATAATATAGCTATTTTATCTATCTTTCTTTTTCCATTCGGTCTCCTTATATAAAAAAGCGATTCATTTTGAACCGCTTTTTCTTATTTATCGCCCTTGTTACGAATCACAAAGCCTGTTTTCTTTTCGCTTGAAGTAGTGCGTGGTTTTTTATTATCCTTACGATAACGTTTTTCCTTATCAAAACGATCGTTGCCACGACTTCCTTTTTTGAAATCATCACGGCGACCACCACGACGGTTGTCTCCACGGCGATTATCACGACGATCATCTCCACGACGATCTCCCTTAGCTTTACCACCAAAGCCATTACCTGATGGTTTAAATGGCAGTGGTTTTTCACGCGCAATCTCCACTTCTGGAAGACTATCTGGATCTTGAACAGTCAGACTCAAGATATACATTGCCAATTCTTCTGGAGTAAATTCGGCAGCTAGCTTACGAGCATCCTTACCAAATTTCTCAAAGTTGGCACGAATGGTTTCATCTGCAAAATCACGTTCGATTTTCTTGAGAGCTACCTGTTTTTTAGCTTGGAAGGCTTCTTCTGCACTTGCAGGTTTGAGACCTTTCATGCGTTTCTTGGTCAAGTTTTCAATGATTTGGAGGTAGCCCATTTCGTTTGGAGCAACAAAGGTAATAGACTGACCTGACTTACCAGCACGACCTGTACGACCGATACGGTGAACATAACTTTCAGGATCTTGTGGAATATCATAGTTATAGACATGGGTCACACCTGAAATATCCAAGCCACGCGCTGCAACGTCTGTCGCTACTAAAACATCGAGATTGCCATTTTTAAAGTCACGAAGGACACGCAGACGTTTGTTTTGGTCCAAATCACCATGAATTCCCTCTGCACGGAAGCCACGAATTTTCAGACCACGAGTCAATTCATCTACACGGCGTTTTGTACGACCAAATACGATAGCAAGCTCTGGTTGTTCCACATCCATAAGACGAGTCATGGTATCAAATTTTTCTTGTTCCTTAACTCGGATATAGTATTGGTCAACCAATTCTGTTGTCAATTCCTTAGCCGCAATCTTCACATGCTCAGGTTCTTTCATAAACTGAACACCGATACGTTTGATAGCATCTGGCATAGTTGCTGAGAAAAGCAAAGTTTGACGGTTTTCAGGGACACGAGAAATGATAGCTTCGATATCTTCAAGGAAGCCCATGTTAAGCATTTCATCCGCTTCGTCAAGGATAAGAGTTTCAATGTCTTGTAATTTCAAGGCCTTGCGTTTAATCAAGTCCAAGAGGCGACCTGGAGTTCCCACCACGATATGGGCACCAGATTTAAGAGCCTTAATTTGCTTTTCAATGCTTGATCCGCCATATACTGAACGGACTTTGACTCCCTTACTACGACCAAAGCGGAAGAGTTCTTCTTGACTTTGGACAGCGAGTTCACGAGTTGGAGCGATGACCAAGGCTTGAATGGTCGCTTCTTCTGTACGGATTTTTTCAAGGGTAGGCAAGCCGAAGGCTGCAGTTTTTCCTGTACCAGTCTGAGCTTGACCGATAACATCCTTACCTTCTAAAGCCAAGGGAATAGTTTGTTCTTGGATTGGACTAGCTTCTACAAAACCAGCTTTTTCAATCTCTGCTAGCAAATCAGCAGACAAGTTTAATTTATTAAATTTCACGTTATTCTTCTTTCTAAAGGTGGTGCGAAGCCACCCTATAGGGCTTAGTTTATACTTTTCTTTTTATGACGTACTTTCATATACTGGATACAAAATCGTGTTGCTTCTTTTCCACAAAAGAAAAGTACTGTTTTCTTTGCAACCTATCTAGTATAACACAAGACCAGAGCAAAAGATAGTTAAATCCGTCGATAAAGTCATGTAAACGATTTTCCTTAGAACTTTCAGTCTAGCTTTCGACTTGCTTTTCTTTTTTCCTTTCGCCAATCGGTCACCCCCTCAATCATACTAACTCCTCTAAGTATATCAAAATTCACTAAAAAAGACCCAAACCAACTGGTTTAAGCCTTCATTATATTAAATAGCGTCTCCACCACGTTCACCAGTACGAATGCGGACAACATCATCAATAGGAACAATAAAAATCTTCCCATCACCAACTTCTCCTGTCGCCACGGCGCTCCGAATGGCATCAACAACTTCGTCAACTGCCATATCCTTAACTACAATTTCAACCTTAACCTTAGCTAATAAGGTGGGAACAATGCGCTGTCCACGAACAAACTCTGCAAAGCCACGTTGATTACCGTATCCTAGTACTTGCATCACAGTCATCCCTTTGGCCAAACCACTACCAGTCAAGGCATTTTTCAAATCTTCCAATTTATCCGAACGAATAATCGCTTCTATTTTTTTCATCAGTATCCTCCTACGAATCCATACCCATAAAGGTTGGGTAGGCTGTTTCCTTGTGTTCACAGTCATCAAGACCAATAGCCTCATCACGGTCACTAACACGTAAAGGCATATAATGAGCAATTACTTTAATAATACCATAGGTCACAAGAGCAGACCAAATAGCTGTAAAGATAATAGCCAAGATGGTCACAATAAACAGATGGGCCTTTCCATAAATTAAGCCAATATTGGCCTTATCTAGGGCTAAATCTGGTGTCGTAAAAATCGCAGTAGCCAAACCACCAAAGATGCCTCCGACACCATGGCAACCAAAAGCATCCAAAGCATCATCATAGGCAAAATGCTTCTTCAAGACTGAAATAGCATAGAAACAAATCGGACTAACCATAAGACCAATTAGAATGGCACTCCAAATTGAAACAAAACCTGCTCCAGGTGTGATGGCAACAAGTCCGGCCACTAACCCAGTCGAACCACCGACCAAAGAGGGATGACCTGTCACATATTTTTCAAGAGCTAGCCATGAAAACATGGATGCAGCTGCTGAAACATGGGTGGTTACTAGCGCGTGAACTGCCAAGCCATTAGCAGCCAAGGCTGATCCTGCATTGAAACCAAACCAACCAAACCATAAGAGACCCGCTCCCAATAGGACAAAAGGAACATTATGAGGACGGTGTTCTAAAATGCCAAAATCACGACGTTTACCAACAACGATGGCCAGAACCAAAGCCGATACACCCGAGGTAATATGAACCACATCACCACCTGCGAAGTCAATTGTCCCCCATTTAGCAAGGAGCCCTTCGTCCCAAACCATATGTGCAAATGGATAGTAGACAAGAAGTAACCAAAAGACAACAAAGATGGCTAAAGGTGTAAAGCGCATCCTTCCTACCACTGAACCCGTCAAAATCGCCACACAGATAATTGAAAACATCATCTGGAAAGCAGCAAACAGCATATCAGGAATGGTTAGACCACGGCTTGAGGCCGTTTCAGACACACCATTTAAAAAAAGGTGACTAAAATTACCGAAGAAATTCCCATGACCGCCAAAAGAAAGCGAGTAGCCAGCAACAATCCACAAGAGAGAAGCTATAGCTAAGGGAAGAACAGACATCATCATGGTATTGATAACATTCTTACGACGTCCGAGCCCACCATAGAAGAAGGCCAAGGCCGGTGTCATCAAACAAACCATGGCTGAACAAATCAATATAAAGGCACTACTACCTGTATCCATGAAACCACTCCAATTCATAATTTATTTTGTGTTAGATAATATAACATAAAATTACGATAAAGACAAGTGTATTTACGGAATTTTTTGATAATTCTCTATTTTCTGACATCTTTCCTGAGAAAATGAGGCTGAAATTTCCACTATTTCATAAACTTTTTTAAAGCGTAGCAGAATTGTGCAAAAGTTTTTTTCTTGTGCTAGAATGTAATTCGAATAGGAGGAAGATAAATGTTAACATACGATTTAATTGTTATTGGATTTGGTAAGGCTGGTAAAACACTAGCAGGTAAATTGGCTTCAGCTGGCAAAAAAGTTGCCCTCGTTGAACGTAGCAAAGCTATGTACGGTGGAACTTGTATCAACATCGGATGTATCCCAACTAAGACTTTGCTAGTTGCTGCTGAGAAGGACTTGTCTTTTGAAGAAGTGATTGCTACCAAAAACACTATCACTGGTCGCCTTAACGGTAAAAACTATGCGACTGTTGCTGGTACAGGCGTGGATATCTTTGATGCGGAAGCTCACTTCCTTTCAAATAAAGTCATCGAAATCCAAGCTGGTGATGAAAAGAAAGAACTGACTGCTGAAACAATCGTCATCAACACTGGTGCTGTTTCAAACGTCTTGCCAATCCCTGGACTTGCTACAAGCAAAAACGTCTTTGACTCAACAGGTATCCAAAACTTGGACAAATTGCCTGAAAAACTTGGAGTCCTTGGTGGTGGAAATATCGGTCTGGAATTTGCTGGCCTTTACAACAAACTTGGAAGCAAAGTCACAGTCCTAGATGCTTTGGATACTTTCCTACCTCGTGCAGAACCTTCCATCGCAGCTCTTGCTAAGCAATACATGGAAGAAGACGGTATTGAATTGCTTCAAAACATCCGTACTACTGAAATTAAAAATGACGGTGAACAAGTGCTTGTCGTAACTGAAAACGAAACTTACCGTTTCGATGCCCTTCTCTACGCAACTGGACGTAAACCCAACGTAGAACCACTTCAACTTGAAAATACAGATATTGAATTAACTGAACGTGGTGCTATTAAAGTAGACAAACATTGTCAAACAAACGTTCCTGGTGTCTTTGCAGTTGGAGATGTCAACGGTGGCCTTCAATTTACTTACATTTCACTTGATGACTTCCGTGTTGTATACAGCTACCTTGCTGGAGATGGCAGCTACACACTTGAAGACCGTCTCAATGTACCAAATACTATGTTCATCACACCTGCCCTTTCACAAGTTGGTTTGACTGAAAGCCAAGCAGCTGATTTGAAACTTCCATACGCTGTTAAGGAAATCCCTGTTGCAGCAATGCCTCGTGGTCACGTAAACGGAGACCTTCGAGGAGCTTTCAAAGCTGTGGTTAATACTGAAACAAAAGAAATTCTTGGAGCAAGCATCTTCTCAGAAGGTTCTCAAGAAATCATCAACATCATCACTGTTGCTATGGACAACAAGATTCCTTACACTTACTTCACAAAACAAATCTTCACTCACCCAACCTTGGCTGAGAACTTGAATGACTTGTTTGCGATTTAAGTTGAAATCTCATCTTAACTGACAGCCCTCTTTGGGCTGTTTTTGCTTCTGCGAAACACCAAATCTGTCTTTTTCCTCTTTTGTGATATAATAGAAACATGAAATTAAAAACTACTTTGGGCCTTCTTGCTGGGCGTTCTTCCCACTTCGTTTTAAGTCGTCTTGGCCGTGGAAGTACGCTCCCAGGAAAAGTCGCCCTTCAATTTGATAGAGATATTTTACAAAACCTAGCTAAGAACTACGAGATTGTCGTGGTCACTGGGACCAATGGAAAAACCCTGACAACTGCCCTGACTGTCGGTATTTTAAAAGAGGTTTATGGTCAAGTTCTGACCAATCCAAGCGGTGCCAACATGATCACAGGAATTGCGACAACTTTCTTGACTGCCAAATCTTCTAAAACTGGGAAAAATATTGCCGTCCTCGAAATCGACGAAGCCAGTCTATCTCGTATCTGTGACTATATCCAGCCAAGCTTATTTGTTATCACGAATATCTTCCGTGACCAGATGGATCGCTATGGTGAGATTTACACAACTTATAAGATGATTTTGGATGCCATTCGTAAAGTGCCTACTGCCACTGTTCTCCTTAATGGAGACAGTCCACTTTTCTACAAGCCAGCTATTCCAAATCCTGTACAGTATTTTGGTTTTGACTTGGAGAAAGGTCCAGCTCAGCTGGCTCACTATAATACCGAAGGAATCCTCTGCCCTGACTGCCAAGGAATCCTCAAATATGAGCGTAATACCTATGCAAACTTGGGTGCCTATATCTGTGAAGGTTGCGGATGTAAACGTCCTGATCTCGACTATCGCTTGACAGAATTGGTTGAGTTAACCAACAATCGCTCTCGCTTTGTCATTGACGGGCAAGAATACGGTATTCAAATCGGTGGACTCTACAATATCTACAACGCCCTAGCTGCGGTTGCCATCGCCCGTTTTCTCGGTGCAGATTCACAACTCATCAAACAGGGATTTGATAAGAGCCGTGCTGTCTTTGGACGCCAAGAAACCTTCCATATCGGTGACAAGGAATGTACCCTCGTCTTGATTAAAAATCCAGTCGGTGCAACCCAAGCTATCGAAATGATTAAACTAGCTCCTTATCCATTTAGCCTATCTGTTCTCCTTAATGCCAACTATGCTGATGGGATTGATACTAGCTGGATCTGGGATGCTGATTTTGAACAAATCACTGAGATGGATATTCCAGAAATCAACGCTGGCGGTGTTCGCCATTCTGAAATCGCTCGTCGTCTACGAGTAACAGGCTATCCAGCTGAGAAAATCACTGAAACAAGTAGTCTGGAGCAAGTTCTCAAAACAATTGAGAACCAAGACTGCAAGCATGCCTATATCCTAGCAACTTATACTGCTATGCTGGAATTCCGCGAACTGCTGGCTAGTCGTCAGATTGTTAGAAAGGAGATGAACTAATGGTTTATACTTCACTTTCCTCAAAAGCTGGCAATTACCCTTATCAGCTCAACATTGCCCACCTCTACGGAAATCTCATGAATACCTATGGGGACAATGGAAACATCCTCATGCTCAAGTATGTGGCTGAAAAACTGGGAGCCCATGTGACAGTTGACATCGTTTCTCTCCATGATGACTTTGATGAAAATCACTACGACGTTGCCTTTTTCGGTGGTGGCCAAGACTTTGAACAGAGTATTATTGCAGACGATCTACCTGCTAAAAAAGAGAGTATTGACAACTACATCCAAAACGACGGTGTGGTTCTCGCTATATGCGGTGGTTTCCAACTATTGGGTCAGTATTATGTTGAAGCTTCAGGCAAACGCATCGAAGGGCTAGGGGTCATGGGACATTATACCCTTAATCAAGCCAACAACCGTTTTATCGGTGACATCAAGATTCACAATGAAGATTTCGATGAAACCTACTATGGATTTGAAAACCATCAGGGCCGTACCTTCCTCTCTGATGACCAAAAACCACTGGGACAGGTTGTCTATGGAAATGGAAACAATGAAGAAAAGGTTGGTGAAGGGGTCCATTACAAGAATGTCTTTGGTTCCTACTTCCACGGGCCTATCCTCTCTCGTAATGCCAATCTGGCTTATCGCCTAGTCACTACTGCCCTCAAGAAAAAATATGGTCAGGACATCCAACTCCCTGCTTATGAGGACATTCTCAGCCAAGAAATCGCTGAAGAATACAGTGATGTCAAAAGCAAGGCTGACTTTTCTTAAACAAAGGAAAATGATATCAAAGAACTCCGTTATCTTGTCGGAGTTCTTTTTGTCTGTTCTTTTACCCTTCTCCCTTGCATTTTCTCTCATTTTTTGCCAAAATAGAGGGGTAGAAAGAAGGTAGCATATGTCTAAATTACAACAAATCGTAACATATCTTGAATCAGAAAAACTAGACGTCGCTGTCGTATCTGACCCCGTCACAATCAATTACCTCACTGGCTTTTACAGTGATCCCCATGAACGCCAAATGTTCCTCTTTGTTCTAGCGGATCAGGAACCCCTCCTCTTTGTCCCAGCCCTTGAAGTAGAACGTGCAAGTAGCACTGTTTCCTTCCCAGTTGTGGGCTATGTGGATTCTGAAAATCCATGGCAAAAAATGAAACATGCTCTTCCACAACTTGACTTCAAACGTGTCGCTGTTGAGTTTGACAATCTCATCTTGACCAAATATCATGGCTTGAAAATAGTCTTTGAAGCTGCTGAGTTTGAAAACCTCACACCTCGTATCCAACGCATGCGCCTCATCAAATCAGCTGACGAAGTGCAAAAAATGATGGTTGCAGGTCTCTATGCGGACAAGGCTGTTAAGGTTGGTTTTGACAATATTTCTCTTGATAAGACGGAGACAGATATTATTGCCCAAATTGACTTTGCTATGAAACGTGAAGGTTATGAAATGAGCTTTGATACCATGGTCTTGACTGGTGATAATGCTGCAAATCCACACGGCATTCCAGCAGCAAACAAAGTTGAAAATAACGCCCTTCTCCTCTTTGACCTTGGTGTTCTAGTCAACGGCTATGCGTCAGATATGACTCGTACAGTCGCAGTCGGCAAACCTGACCAATTCAAGAAAGACATTTATAACTTGACTCTTGAAGCCCAACAAGCTGCTCTTGACTTTATCAAACCAGGTGTGACTGCCCATGAAGTGGACCGTGCTGCCCGTGAGGTCATCGAAAAAGCTGGTTACGGCGAGTACTTCAACCACCGTCTCGGTCACGGTATCGGTATGGATGTCCACGAATTCCCATCCATCATGGAAGGAAACGACTTGGTTATCGAAGAAGGCATGTGCTTCTCTGTTGAACCTGGTGTCTATATCCCTGGTAAAGTCGGTGTCCGTATCGAAGACTGCGGTGTTGTTACCAAGGATGGCTTTGACCTCTTTACAAGCACCAGCAAAGACTTGCTTTATTTTGATTAATATTCATCTAATACTCAATGAAAATCAAAAAGCAAACTAGGAAACTAGCCGCAGGTTGCTCAAAACACTGTTTTGAGGTTGTAGATGGAACTGATGTAGTCAGTAACCATATCTACGGCAAGGCGACGTTGACGAGGTTTGAAGAGATTTTCGAAGAGTATAAAATCTTCCCACAATAAAACGCATACTATCAAGGTTTCAATACCTGATACTATGCGTTTTTTCTAATTCTTAGGACTTTCTCCACATCCTCTTTACTTAATCTTCTTGATACTTTGACTAATAATAAACCCTACAATCATTCCTACCATATTTTGCATGAAATTTGGTAGGATTTCTGGTAGGGCTGCAGCCCAGCCATTCATCAATGTAGAACCCAAGGCGTAACCCCCTACCATGGCAATCGTTGCTAAGATAAGGCCTAACCACTGAGTTTTTCCTTTAAATCCTGCGAAAAATCCCTGCAAGCCATGGTTGACCAAGCTAAAGAACATCCACTGAGGATAGCCTGATAAGAGGTCAATCAAGAAACCTGCCAGTCCTCCGACTACAGCCCCTTCACGACTACCAAAGTAGAAGGCCGTAAAGAAGACACCTGCATCTAAGAGTGTTAGAATGCCTGTCGGTGTTGGAATTTTTAAGAAATAACCTAGAACCACAGAGAGGGCGGTTAATAGGGATACAAGGGCGATTTTAGTTGTTTTGCTTTGCTTCATATTGTCTTACTCCATACTGATCTGCTTGTGCAATGGCACGGTAAACGAAAGCCTTAGAGCTTTCTACTGCTGGCAAAAGTTCATCACCTTTAACCAAGTGACTGGCAATGCTGGAGGCAAAGGTACAACCTGCACCAGCATTTTGGCCTTGGATAACTGGATTTTCTAGGACTGTAAAGTTTTGTCCATCATAAAAGACATCCACAGCCTTGTCCTGACTAAGGCGATTGCCTCCCTTGATAATGACTGCTGGCGCGCCTAAGTCATGCAATTTCTGAGCTGCAGTTTTCATGTCTTCAAGGGTTTTAATCTCTTGATCTGCTAGTAATTCTGCTTCAGGAAGATTAGGCGTAATCACACTGACATAAGGGAAAAAGCGAATCAACTCTTGGCAGAGCTCACTTACAGCTACATCGTGCGTTTCCTTGCAGACCAAGACAGGATCCAATACCACAGGCACTCCTGGGCATTGCTTGATAAAGTCCAAGGCCTTCTCAGCCACACTGACAGTAGGAAGAAGACCAATCTTAATTCCCCCAAACTCCACATCACGCAAGCTATCTAATTCATGTTGAAAAATGGTATCGTCAGTTGGAAAGACTTCAAAGCCCTTTTCCGTCAAGGCTGTCAAACAAGTCACTGCTACAAAGCCATGCAAGCCGTTCAAGGTATAGGTAGCCAAATCAGCGGACAAACCACCACCACTAAAAATATCATTTCCTGAAAGTGCTAAAATACGATTATTCTTCATAACGAATCTCCTTTAAATACAAACCATTAGGTGCTGCAGTGGGACCTGCAAGTTGCCTGTCCTTTTTCTCCAAGATCAGATCAATCTGCTCTACTGGCATTCGATTATTTCCGATTTTGAGCAGTGTCCCCACCATATTACGAATCTGCTTATACAAGAAACCATTTCCTGAAAAGGTAAAGGTCAAAAATTGTCCTGTCTCATCAACCCTAAGACTAGCTTCGGTAATAGTGCGAACCTTGTCTTCCACACTGGTTCCAGAGGCTGTAAAGCCTGTGAAATCGTGGGTTCCTTCTAGCTTTTTGATTGCAATCTGCATGCGTTCCACATCGAGTTTGTAGGGAAAGTGAGTGGCATAATGACGGTGAATAGGATTTTTGGGACGTCCTCTATCCACAATAAACTCATAGGTCTTGCTATGTTTAGCATAACGGCAATGAAAATCATCCGCCACAAGCTCAATCGAAATCACATCAATATCTTCAGGGGACTGAGTGTCTAGAGCAAAACGGAGCTTCTCCTCATCCATTTGATAGGGCAAGTCAAAATGAATCACCTGTCCCAAAGCATGAACCCCACTATCTGTCCTACCAGCACCGTGAACAGTAATGGCTTGCCCTTTATTTAACCTGGTCAAGGTTTTTTCAATTTCTTCCTGAACGCTACGCGCATGGGGCTGGCGCTGAAAACCAGCAAAGGCGTAACCATCATAGGAAATAGTTGCTTTATATCTCGTCATAACTTCTATTTTATCAAGAAATTAGTCTGTAAACAAGGTCCTAAATCAAATAGTGTCTGGGTACAATATTTCCAAAAAGAAAAACTTAGGAAAACAATCCTAAGCTCTCTTTTGAAGTAGGTACATGACAAAGATAGAGGTTACAATTAACCAAGATCCTAAGATAGCAAAGACCAACATCCCATTGTGAGTTAGTAAGCCAATCGCACCTAGAACGAATGGAGTCGTAAAGGCTCCGAAACTACAGCCTAAAACTGCAAATGAAGTGGCTTGATTGAGGAGTTTAGCTGGAATTCTTTCAGAGACAAGTTGAAAGATCGTCGTCAAGGCTACACTGTAGGCAAAACCAGCCAGAATGCTTCCTGCCACTACCACCCACAAGGATGGAGACAAGGCAATCACAATTTGCCCTAAGCCAAAGGTAATACCTGACCAGAGGAGCAGTTTCTCTTTAAAGATAGAAATCAAGAAAGAGAAACTCAACCCAGCCACAATCCCAATCAACTGCATGACACTAAGAACAAAACTAGATAACCGGGCATCTCCAAGTCCTCTTTCCACCATCAAACTTGGAATACGGATAGTAATAGCCGTATTGGTACAAACTACCACTGCTGCTTCTATAGCTAGGATAAAAATCAAGCCTTTCATTTCCCGAGTTAAACGACTTGCTTCCTTCGTTTTTTTCTTGACTTCTTTCTTTTCTTTTCCATAAGGGACAAAGAGCAGATAAAGGGTCAGCACCAAAAATCCAGCACTATAGGCTAGGAAGGTAGCTGTCCAACCAAAGGCCAACAACTGGCCGACTGCCAAGGTAATGAGAGAAGCCCCAACAACCTCTGCAGAACCGCGTAGCCCTAACATCTGAATTCGCATTTTTCCTTGATAGCGTTCACTGATAATCGAAATAGCCTTGGCATTGATCATCCCAACTCCTAAACCAAAAAGAATCCGTGTTCCAAAGACAAAGGGGTAGGCTTGATACCAGAAGGGAGCCGTTCCACTCAGTGATAAAATCAGCAATCCCAAACTAATCTGTAATCGCTCAGGAAATATTTTTTCTAAGAAACCATTTAGTAGTAACATAATCATGATCCCAAAGGATGGCAAGCTCGCCAAGAGCTCAATTTGTTCCTTAGGATAACCTTGATAATAGTCAAACATGGCTGGCAGGGCACTCGAGATGGAAAAGGAGGTAATCAAAACGAGGGAGAGAGCCAAAATACTGGCCCGTTCTAAAAATTGTTTCATGAAATCTCTTTCTATATTTCTCTTAATCTACTTTTTTGATAGTTATCAAACAAGCAAGAAAAGAAGAAGCCTCTTTAGTGTATAGACTCCTTCTTAAACTCGAAAATGAATCCCTTGTGTCTTAGGATGACTTTCTCTTGATTTGCTTGATAAAGTAGAAGATAAATCCTGCCACCATATAGGCAACAAAGATAATCAGACACCACTTGAACACGACATCCCACCCCTTGTTCACATTCAAAAAGAAGTAAGGGAAGGGACTGACCTTAGAATTAGGAACATCAAGTTTCAGTACCAAGCCATTAAAAAGAGCAAAAATCATATAAAGCAAGGGTAAAATCGTCCACACAATTGGATCCCAAATCTTGTATTGACCCTGTTTGTCAAAAAAGAGGGTATCTGCTAAAAACCAGAGGGGAACGATATAGTGACAAAGGAAATTTTCTAGGGTATAGAAATTAGTCGCAATAGGCGCTAAGAGGAAATGGTAAATCACACAGGTAATCATGATACTCATGGTGACTCCACCTTTTAGACGCAAGAGACTTGGCCTTTGCCAGTTTTCACCTAAACGGCTCATAACCTTTAGAAGATAAAGGGTAAAAATAGTTACCAAGAGGTTGGACAGAACCGTATAATAGAGCAGCATCCCAAATCCACCATGCTTGGCGATTTCAAGATAAACTCCCGTAAAAGCCGCTAGAAACAAGAAGATACGGCTATAAAATGTAAGTTTGTAGTTCTTTGACATGTTTAAATTTTCTTCACAAACTCTGATTTAAGTTTCATGGCACCAAAACCATCAATCTTACAGTCGATATTGTGGTCGCCTTCTACGATACGGATATTTTTCACGCGCGTCCCTTGTTTCAAATCTTTTGGCGCACCTTTTACTTTCAAGTCCTTGATTAGAGTGACTATATCACCGTCAGCCAATTTATTTCCGTTGGCATCGATAGCAACAAGACCCTCTTCTACATCTGTAACCTCAGCAGGATTCCACTCATAAGCACACTCTGGGCAAACCAGTAGGGCACCGTCTTCGTAGACATACTCTGAGTTACATTGTGGGCAATTTGGTAGGTTGTTCATGGTTTCTCCTTATCATCATTCACTATTCTTTGAAAATCAAAATTTCTCGAACAGCAACTATTATACCCTAAAATCAGCATTTTGACAAATTTAGAAAAAAACCGATATCCATCTATCGGCTTTTCTACATTTACATTCTTTTTTCAGCTTCTGCTTTGATTTTTTCAACTACTTCTTGAATGTTCAAACCAGTTGTATCAAGGTAGACAGCGTCCTCTGCTTGTTTGAGAGGTGAAGTCTCACGATGACTATCCTTGTAGTCACGCGCAGCAATTTCCTCTTTTAGAGTTTCAAGGTCTGTTTCAATTCCCTTGGCAACATTTTCCTTGTAACGACGCTCTGCTCTTTCATCTACCGAAGCTACTAGGAAAATTTTCAATTCTGCTTGTGGCAATACAACAGTCCCAATATCGCGACCATCCATGACAATCCCGCCTTGTTGGGCGATTTCTTGTTGGAGAGAAACTAGTTTCTCACGCACTTGAGGAATTGCTGCAATAGCAGAAACATGATTGGTCACTTCATTTTCACGGATAGGATGGGTAATATCCACATCTCCTACAAAGACAAGCTGCTCTCCAGTTTCTGAACGCCCAAAACTAATTGGATGCTGGGCCAATAAGGCTAGAAGGGCTTCGACTTCTTCTACTCCTAACTGGTTTTGGAGAGCCATATAGGTCGCCGCACGATACATGGCACCTGTATCTAGGTAGGTGTATCCAAAATCCTTGGCAATAATCTTTGCGACCGTACTCTTACCACTTGAAGCAGGGCCGTCAATAGCAATTTGAATAGTTTTCATATCAACTCCTATTTTATTTTGACAACATCACCTGGATTAGCAAACCAAGATCCTGTAGCCATATGCCCAGGATTCAAGGCCTCTAACTGAGCAATGGAGATTCCAGCACGAGCTGCAATAGCTGCTTCCCCTTCTCCTGCGAGAACTTTAATCGTTCCTTCAGGATTAGTAGCTTCTTCTGAACTACTAGAAGTAGATTCTGGCTCTGAACTTTGCTCAGGCTGAGAACTGCTTGAAGATGAGACTTGTACTACACTTGCATCTGAATCATGAAAATCTTTCAAGGCTGCCGTGCGATTACTCCCCCCCGTTGATAGATAGATAAGAACAATAATCATCACGACTACAATCACGAAGAAAATACTAGCTAAAATCGTCAAGACACGATTGGCCACTACATCTCTGCCTTGAGTTCTCTTACGACGCTCTGCCCTTGATTCTTCTTGATCATAAATATCTTCTTGCCACGGTTCTTTTTCCATACCCTACTCCTTGTTTTTTTTACTTTTCTTATTACAATATAAATATGAACATGAAAATCACACTTATACCCGAACGATGTATCGCCTGTGGACTTTGCCAAACTTATTCTGATTTATTTGATTACCACGATAATGGAATCGTGCGTTTTTACGATGATCCTGACCAGCTGGAAAAAGAAATTTCTCCTAGTCAGGACGTCTTAGAGGCTGTTAAAAATTGCCCAACTCGCGCCCTGATCAGAAACCAGGAAGCCTAAATCAATGGCGATAATCCACTCCCTCTAGTTTAGCACATTTCCATGTAAAATTATAGTCTTTTCTCTCTATTTTTTTCTGTAAAATCAGGAAGGTCACTTTTTTCTTTGATAAGATAAAGTGGTCTTTTTTTAGTCTCTAAATAAATCTTACTGATGTACTTACCGAGAATCCCAATGGTCAAGAGTTGAATGCCTCCAAGAAAGAGAATGACAGCCATCAGAGAGGTCCAACCTGATGTCGGATTGCCCAAAATGAGAGTTCGAACCACAACAAAAAAGGTCATTAGCAGAGAAATGAAACAAGATAGGAGACCAGCCGCAAAGGCGATAATCAAGGGAAAATCTGAAAAATTAACAATCCCTTCAATGGAGTAGAAAAAGAGTTGCCTAAAACTCCAACTGGTCTTACCAGCCTGCCTTTCAACATTTGGATAGTCCAGATAGTGGGTTTTAAAGCCGACCCAAGCAAAGAGGCCCTTTGAAAAACGATTAGACTCGGTCAAGGATAAAATGGCATCGACCACAGACCGTCTCATCATGCGAAAATCACGGACACCTGACGGTAGGGCTACTGGGCTGATTTTTTTCATAAGGCGATAAAAGAGATTAGCGCAGAGACTACGTAAAACTGGTTCTCCCTCCCGACTGGTTCTCCGTGTTCCTACGCAGTCCAAATCTTCATTTTGGTCTAGTAAGTTTTTCATCTCAAGCAACATACTAGGAGGATCCTGGAGGTCTGCATCCATTACCACCACCAGATCTCCTGTCGCATATTGCAAGCCTGCATAGAGGGCTGCTTCTTTGCCAAAATTTCGTGAGAAAGAAATATAATGCACTGCCGGATTTTGTTCTCGATAGGCCTTTAAGAGTTCCAAGGTCCCATCGCTCGATCCATCATCGACAAAAACATACTCGATTTCTGTTTCCAAATCTGGAAGTAAAGCTTCCAGAGCCTGATAAAAAAGAGGAAGTACTTCCTCTTCGTTTAAACAGGGGACAATGATTGACATCACCATCTTAGTCTTCAAATCCATTTGGATGCTTGCTTTGCCAACGCCATGCGTCTTCACACATTTGGGTGATGCCTAATTCTGCTTCCCAGCCTAATTCTGCTTTGGCTTTTGCAGGATCTGAATAGCAGGCTGCGATATCCCCTGGGCGACGGTCTACGATGCGGTAAGGAATTGGACGTCCCACTGCTTTTTCCATATTTTGGATAATTTCAAGAACAGAATAGCCTTTACCTGTTCCAAGGTTGTAAACGTTAAGTCCTGAACCTTTTTGGATTTTTTTCAGAGCTGCAACGTGACCTTTAGCCAAGTCAACAACGTGGATATAGTCACGAACACCAGTTCCATCTTCCGTATCGTAATCGTCTCCAAACACTTGCACTTGTTCTAGTTTTCCAACGGCTACTTGCGTCACATATGGCAAGAGATTGTTTGGAATACCGTTTGGATTTTCTCCCAAATCTCCACTCTCATGGGCTCCGATTGGGTTAAAGTAACGAAGCAAGACAACATTCCATTCTGAGTCTGCCTTGTAGATATCCGTCAAAATTTCCTCTAACATGAGTTTGGTACGACCGTATGGATTGGTCACTGAAAGTGGGAAATCTTCCAAGATGGGCACTGTATGAGGATCTCCGTAAACTGTCGCAGAGGAACTGAAAATGATGTTTTTACAGTTGTTTTCTTCCATGACCTTCAAAAGACTAACAGTTCCAGCGATATTGTTGTCATAATAAGCAAGTGGGATACGGGTTGATTCGCCAACAGCCTTCAAACCAGCAAAGTGAATGACACCTGTTGGTTCTTCTTGCTTGAAAATATCACGAAGAGTATCTGTATCACGGATATCAGCCTCATAGAACGGCACTTCAACTCCTGTAATTCTCTCAACAACTTCTAAACTTTTACGGTTGCTGTTGACAAGGTTATCCACCACAACGACTTGATGGCCTGCTTGGATTAACTCAATAACAGTGTGAGTTCCGATAAAACCAGCTCCACCCGTTACCAAAATCTTTTCTTGCATCTTTTTTCCTCGATTCTCGGATTTTTTCTTATTTTACCATTTTTGATAGGGAATGTCATTTGCTATCCTAGAAGGGAGGCTAAAATTTCAGTAAAATTCCTATACTCTTCGAAAATCTCTTCAAACAACGTCAGCTTCGCCTTGCCGTATATATGTTACTGACTTCGTCAGTTCTATCCACAACCTCAAAACAGTGTTTTGAGCTGACTTCGTCTGTTCTATCCACAACCTCAAAGCAGTGCTTTGAGCAGCCCGCGGCTAGTTTCCTAGTTTGTTCTTTGATTTTCATTGAGTATTATTCGCTTTTTAGTCGTTTGACATAGTTTTCAATTGGGTAGTTTAGAGGGTCCAAAGTCAACTCCTTGTCTTGGATCAGTTGAGCTAGATGGTAACCAATGATAGGACCAATTGTGAGGCCCGATGAACCTAGGCCACTGGCTGCATAGACACCTGCCAATTCTGGCACCTGCCCAAAGAAAGGAGAGAAATCACTGGTATAGGCACGGATTCCCACACGCTCAGCTCTTGAAGTCGCTCTAGCTAAAACTGGATAGTGAGGCAAGGCTGCCTCCTCCATTTGCTGGAGCAAGGTTTCATCTACCGTCAAATCAAATCCCATATCATTTTCATGAGTAGCACCTAAGGACAATTTCCCACCTGCAAAAGGAATCAAATCCCACTCCCCTTCTGGCATAACAACAGGATAAGCTTCCATATCTTGGGCCAGCTGATAATCTCGGAGTTGTCCTTTTTGGGGACGAACATCTACTTCATAACCTAAAGGCTCTAACAGGTATCCCAACCAAGCTCCCGTCGCCAAAATAACCTGATCAAACACTTCTTCACCAATCTGGTAACCTGATGCTAAAGGTGTCAGACTCACTTTTTCTTTGACCAGCTTGACTTGACTAGCTTCCAGCAAACGAGTCACTAAAAGTTTGCCATCTACTCTCGCTCCACCAGAAGCATAGAGCAGACGGTCAAATCCCTGCAAACCAGGGAATAATTCGTTAGCTGATGCTTGGTCCAGAATGGCTAATTGCCCTATCAAGGGAGATTCTTCTCTACGCTGGAGGGCTAGTTGATAGAGTTCTTCCAACTTAGTTTCATCCTTTTTCAGGAGAAAGACTCCCGAACGTTGGTAAAAGTCGATTTCTTGCCCTGACTTTTCTAAATCAGCCAACAAATCCACATAAAAGTCAGCCCCTAAGCGCGCCATTTTGTACCAAGCTTTATTGCGGCGTTTGGAAAACCAAGGACTGATAATTCCAGCTGCTGCCTTGGTGGCTTGCCCCTGTCCATGGTCAAAAACGGTCACCTCTAGGTCACTTTCTTTAGAGAGGTAGTAGGCAGCTGTTGCACCTACAATCCCTGCTCCGATAATGGCAACTTTTTTCATTGTTTTCACTTTCTAACTAGATATGGTGGAAAGGATTGGTCGATGCTTGACTAGGTAAAATCTCTAGTTCCCAGCCTTTTTCCTCTTTCCATTGATTAAGAAGCTCTGCGATTTTTTCCACAAAAAGCACTTCGATATAGTGACCTGGATCCAATGCCAACAAGCCATCAGACAACATATCCTGGGCAGTGTGGTAGTAGATGTCACCAGTGATATAGACATCAGCTCCCTTAGCTAAAGCATCCTTATAGAAAGACTGCCCGCTCCCACCACAGATGGCCACTCTTGAAATAGGTTTCTGCAAATCACTCTCTTGATAATGCACCAATCGAAGGCTATTTAAACCAAAGACTTGCTTGACATGTTGGGCCAATTCCCCAAATGTCTGAGGCCGAATATTTCCAATACGTCCAATCCCACGTTCAGGACATGTCTCCTGTAGATAAGTCGTTTCCTCGATACCTAGCATCTGACAGAACCAATCATTGAGGCCACTTTCAACGATGTCAATATTGGTATGGCTGACATAAACTGCGATGTCATGCTTGATGAGATCAATGTAAATCTGATTTTGTGGACGGCTAGCTACCAAATCCTTGATAGGACGGAAAATCGGCGCGTGCTTGACAATAATCAAGTCCACACCCTTTTCAATGGCTTCAGCCACCGTTTCTTCACGAATATCGAGAGCCACCATGACACTTTGGATATCCTTGTCCAAAGTACCAATTTGCAGACCACGACTATCTCCCTCCATGGAAAATTCCTGAGGGCAAAAGGCTTCATACGCATTAATCACTTCACTTGCTAACATGGAGTACCTCCTTGATGGCTTGAATCTTATCTACTAGAACTTGACGTTCCTCCAGATTTTTGTCTGGGATTTGTCCGAGGGCAAACTCTAGCTTAACAGCTTCTTTTTGCCATTTTTGGACAAAGACTGGACTGACCTCTTTGCACAAGAAAGGTCCAAAGCGAACATCACTGGCTGATAGCTTCATTTGACCTGCTTCCACCACCAAAATCTCGTAAAACTTGCCAGCTTCTTCTAGGATGTTTTCTGCTACAATCTGAAAACCATTGTCTTGCAACCAAATGCGCAAGTCGTCTTCACGATTATTGGGCTGAAGGATCAATCGTTCTACATTAGCTAACTTGTCCAAGCCTTCTTCTAAAATCCTAGCAATCAAACGACCACCCATACCAGCAATGGTAATGACAGACACTTGGTCTGCCTCTTCAAAGGCTGCCAAGCCATTTGCTAAACGGACTTGGATTTTTTCCTTTAGACCGTGAGCCTCAACATTTTTGACTGCAGATTGGTAGGGACCTTCCACCACCTCACCTGCAATGGCACTTTTGATTTGTCCTCTTTCGACCAAGTCGATAGGCAGATAAGCATGATCACTCCCCACATCTAGCAAAATGGCTCCCTGTGGCACAAAGGAAGCCACTAATTCTAATCTCTTTGAAATCATCTTCTCTCACTTTCCAAAACTCTATTACCTCTTATTATACCACATTTCAGCTGGCAATCTTGTACCTAAAAAAACCGCAATCCACAGATTGCAGCCTTTCTTTATTTTCTGGTTTGATAGCGATTAGTCAGGATGAAAATCACGGTAAAGACCAACATCATGACCCCATACACAGGTATCGTTTGTCCAGTCAAGGTCGAAATTTCAAGCAGTTTTTGAATTCTTGGGAAGAGAGCTGTGGCTAGGAAGCCTCCTACTGACCAAACAATCAAGAGGACACGCCATAAGGTAAATGGCATGCAGGCTCTAAATACGGATAAGAAACCGATAGACCCAAGGAGATAATAGAGTAGAGTTGAGATTTCTAATTCAGACCAGCCTTGACTCGTGCCAAATATTTTCACGAAAAGAACGCTGAACACAACCATGAGAGCACTTGGTAGAGCACGAAGCATGGATCTTCTGAGGAAGTTTGGCTCGACAGGTTTGATATTTCGCTCAAAAGTCAGAACGAATGGTGGGAAACCTTCCACGAACTGGTCAATCATGGTAATCTGGATCGGAATGAAGGGGAAAATCAAGATCCATTCAGACCGTCCCAGAAGAGCACTGGCGATACAGATAACTGCGAGCAAGAAAGAATAGATGGTCTTTATCAAGAAAATCGGGGCGATATGGGCAATGTTATTAACCACGCGACGACCTTCAAAGAGAATCTCAGGAACATCATTAAAATCTGAGTTCAAAAGAACCAAATTGGCAATCTGACGAGTCGCAGGATCTCCCTCAGCCATCACGATAGAACAATCCGCCTCACGAAGGGCCAGGATATCATTAACTCCATCCCCTGTCATAGCTGTTGTATGCCCCGCTTTTTTCAGTGTTTGGATGATGAGTTTCTTTTGATGAGGGGAAACACGTCCGAAAATAGCTGTCTCCTCAGCCATAGCAACCAATTCCTCATCCGTAATTTTCGAGCAATCTACATAACTGTCATAGTCCGCAAAGCCAGCCTTCTGGGCAATGCTAGACACCGTAACTGGATTGTCACCAGAGATAATCTTGAGGCTCACTTCCTGAGAACGGAGATAGTCCAGCGTCTCTGCCGCTCCCTCCCGAATGGGGTCCAAGATTTCCAGCAAGGCTAGAGCCTGAATATCAGATGGTTTCTGTGGTTTGTGATGGTCTAATTTCTCCTGACTGAAAGCCAAAACCAAGACACGTGACCCTCTCTCCAAGGCCTCTCTGGCTTCGGGGACCTCAAAATCCAGCAACATCTCAGGCGCCCCTAAGAAAACTGTTCCCAAGCCTTCTAACTCCATGGCACCCCACTTGCGGTCGCTTGAGAAGGGGAGATTGGAAATCATAGGATAGGCTACCTGACCTTGGAATCGCTGGCGAATAGCTTGAGCTGTTGGATTTTTATCCTCACTATGAGCTATGTAGCTGGTCATGATGCTAGCAATAGCCTCTTCACCATAAGTTTCCGTCAGTGGAAGGACAGCCTCTACCTGCATCTTTCCTTGGGTGATGGTACCCGTCTTGTCCAGACAGAGCATATCCACGCGTGCCAAGGTCTCAACAGAGTACATCTCCTGCACCAAGACCTTTTTCAAGCCCAACTTAATCACCGCAGTCAAAAGCGAAGTAATGGTCAAAAGGGCAATTCCCTTGGGCAACATTCCCAGTAGGGCTGTCGACGAATTTACAACGGATGACTTGAGAGGCAGGCCTTTTAAAAGCAAGGCTTCTAGCAAGAGAGCCAGACCAAAAGGAATGATAATCTTCCCAGTAAAACCAGCTAGCTTGTCCAGCGATTTCATGATACGAGAGTTGATTGGTTTAACGGTCTTGGCTTCCAGCATGAGTTTGGCAGCATAGTTGTCTGCACCGACATGATGGACACGAGCTAAAACTGACCCACTAGCTAGGAAACTTCCTGACAAAAGCAAGGCGTCCACTTCCTTTTGCACCAAATCGCTTTCTCCAGTCAACATGGCTTCATTAACCTCCGCAAAGCCTTCCAAAACCAAGGCATCACTGGGAATCTGCTCTCCAGCAGACAGACGAATGACATCTCCCAGCACCAATTCTTCCGAATTCAGAGCCACTTCTTGGCCATCACGAATAGTCTTGACCTTTTCCTTGGTCATGAGATTGAGCTTGTCCACCATGTGTTTGGCCCGCAACTCGGTCACAATCCCAGAAAAAGCGTTAAAACAGATAACGGCAAAGAAGACCAGATTGCTCCAAGCCTGCACAAAGGCAAGGGCCAAAGCAATGACAAAGTTCAAAGCGTTAAAAAGGGTAAAGACATTTCGTTTAACGATTTGCCAAGTACTGGTACTGGCCGAAGCAGTAAAATCATTGACCAAGCTCTTAGCCTGTCTTTCCTTAACTTCTCTTTGGGTTAATCCCATAATCTTATTTTTATCCATAAATTCTATCATATCATTTTTTCTAAAAGAATTCTAATCTCATCCCAAATATGCACCTAGTCAAGGGAAAAGTTTGCCAGCCCTCCTTTGATAAGGTATAATAATAACAAGAAAAGAATCGAAGGAGATCGCATGTTTTATACTTATTTACGTGGATTGGTTGTCTTGCTCCTATGGTCCATCAATGGCAATGCCCACTATCATAATACTGATAAAATTCCTAATCAAGATGAAAATTATATTTTAGTTGCGCCTCACCGTACCTGGTGGGATCCTGTTTACATGGCCTTTGCGACCAAGCCAAAACAGTTTATCTTTATGGCCAAAAAAGAACTCTTTACCAACCGTATCTTTGGCTGGTGGATTCGCATGTGTGGTGCCTTTCCTATCGACCGTGAAAATCCTAGCGCCTCAGCCATCAAATACCCTATCAATGTTCTCAAAAAAAGTGACCGCTCTCTCATCATGTTTCCAAGTGGGAGCCGCCACTCAAACGATGTCAAGGGTGGCGTAGCTCTGATTGCCAAAATGGCCAAGGTCCGTATCATGCCGGTTACCTACACAGGTCCTATGACCTTGAAGGGCTTAGTTAGCCGTGAACGTGTCGATATGAACTTTGGAAATCCAATCGATATCTCAGATATCAAGAAAATGAATGATGACGGCATTGAAACAGTCGCCAATCGCATCCAAGCAGAATTTCAACGTCTGGACCAAGAAACCAAACAATGGCACAATGATAAAAAACCAAACCCACTCTGGTGGTTTATCCGCATCCCTGCCCTCATCCTTGCCATTATCCTCGCTATCCTAACTATCATCTTTAGCTTTATCGCGAGCTTCATCTGGAATCCAGATAAGAAAAGAGAAAAACTTGGTTAAATAAATACAATAATCCCTTGGCAAAAGCCAAGGGATAAATCTTTTATTCGATTTTCCATTTTTGAGCCAACCAGCTGGAAAAGGCTAAAAATCGCTCAGCTACTTGTTCATGGTGTCCATAAGGATCAAAGACAAACAGACCGTTCGGATAGCATTTCTGAAGACTGGCATGGATCTGCTCAGCATAGACTGGTGCTTGAGCCAAGCGATTAGTATGGCGTGCTCCTTCTGTTTGACCGTTCTGTAAATACAGCAAACAGTCCAAATTTTCCACATTTTCTTCCTTGCAATAAGTCACAAAATCAGGATACCAAAAGGAACCGCAGATGGAGAAGACACAGGAAACCTTGTCAAAGCTGAAAAGACTGTAGACTGCCGCCAAACCACCTAGTGAGTAGCCTCCATAAGCAAGGCGAGTTTCGTCCAGGCGATAAAGTGACTGCAACTTGTCTAAAAGACCTCCAAATAAATGATCATGATAGACGTTGGCCTGACCTCCAAAATCTGGAGCTCCATCTCTCAGAGCAGCTGCCTTCCAGGGAGTGTAATCATCTAGGCGATTTTTAGATGTCAAGCCCACTAAAATCACAGATTCGGAAAGGGACGATAGGAAATCCAAGTTTCCATCATTCAATAAAATAGCCGGATAGGTTTGATTGGGGTCGTAGTTAGAGGGAAGGCTGATTTTAACTTGAATTCCTTCCCAATCAAACTCATTATTTATTGATAAAGTCATTGATTTTCTCAAGGGAATCAATCACTGCTGGACCATAGTCCATCAATTCATCGTAAGAGATGGTCATGATTTTTTGATTCTTAATAGCAGGAACGCTTTCCAAAACAGCATTTGCCTTCATCAACTCTACTGCTTTTTCATCCAATTTTTTATTGCGGTCGCTGGTTACATAGATAATCAATTCAGGATCCATTGACACGAGATTTTCCAAAGTCAAGCCTGATGTCCCCGTAGCAACGTTTGTATAACCAAGTTGGTTCAGCAAACTTTCTTGCAAGGCAGACTTGTAGGCACCGAAGGTTTCATCATTATAAGCAACCATAATCAATGCCTTTTTCTTTTCACCTTGGCTTGCTGAATTTGCTTTCTTAACAGCGTCAATTTTAGTTTGTAATTGGGCTGCGTATTCATTAGCCTTATCCTGAACATTAAAAATCATTCCAAGATTTTTGACATCTTCTACGATATTCCCCAAATCTTGCTGAATCGTTGAGAGAGAAGCTTTTTGCGTATAAACTGGGATTTTGTTTTCATTCCAAGTGCTAACTGTCCCCAAGGATTTTTCAGAAAACATCATGTTTCGACCCATCACAGCGTCTGGCTCATAAGAAAGGATTGTCTCTTGTGAGACTGTTTTTTTATCCCCAATTTGGGGAATCGTCGCAATCGCGTCCTTGTATTTGTCCGTCACAGCATTGTCTGGATTGAGCATGCCAACAATTTTATCCTTCAACCCCAACTCCAATAAGATTTCAGTGGTTGAAAGATTGTTGGTGATAACTTTTTCAGGTGCCTTGTCAAAGACTTGTTCGACTTCATTCCCTTTCGCGTCATAGGTTTTGACCGTTAGTGGATAAGTCGTCTCTGTGCTCGCCTTTTGACTTGTTTCTATGCTAGATTGTGTGGTAGCTTTTTCTGTAGTAGTGTTACCACAAGCTGCTATGGTTAAGGTAGCTACTGTTACGAGTAAAATGCTTAGTGTTTTTTTCATCTTGTTTTCCTTTTCATTCTTATAAATAGTGAATCATGGCTTGCTGGTCCTCGGTCCAAGTCACCTGACTTTGAACTCCGTATACAGTTTGCAATGACTCAGGGGTGATGGTCTCCTTTGGAGTCCCTTGGTAAAGGATTTCTCCCTCTTTCATCAGATAGAGATAATCCGAATAGCGACAAGCAAGTTGAATATCATGCAGGACAGCTAGAACATTAACCTTGAGATTTTTCACAATGGCCAACAAGTCTAGCTGATACCTGATATCCAGGTGATTGGTTGGTTCGTCCAAGAGCAAGAGAGTCGGTTCTTGCGCCAAGGCGCGGGCTAGTAAGACTCGCTGTTTCTCTCCCCCCGACAGGGACGAATAGAGACGAGTTTTCTTCTCAAGCATATCCACCTTAACGAGGGCATCTTGAACAAGCGCATAATCCCTTTCCCTTTCCTTCTGTAAAAAAGAGAGGTGGGGAGTTCTTCCCAGCAAGACGATTTCCTCAACTGTACAATCAAACTGCAATTGATTAAACTGGGTCACAACTGCCATTTGCTTGGCTGTTTCTTTGAGTGACCAATGCTCCAGCGGCTTTCCATCTAGGCTTATCAAGCCTTTGTCCGCCTTTTCCTGACGATAGAGGAGTTTAAGTAGACTGGTTTTCCCGCTTCCATTTGGTCCTAGTATCGTGTGAAATTGATGCCCTTCAACCTTAAGAGAAACTCCCTTGAGGATTTTTTTCTCTCCCAGTCCAAAGTGGACATCCTGACAAATCAAGTCCATATCAGACCCTCACCTCCCTTCGCCTACCTCCAACAATGTAGATAAAGAAGGGAGCACCTACTAAGGCTGTGAAAATACCAATAGGAAGCTCTGCGTTTGGAATGATGATACGAGAGAGTACGTCTGCCCAAATGACAAAAAAGGCACCTAGCAAGGTTGCAACAGGAAAAAGCCTATTGTAATTCGTTCCTACTAGCCCTCGAGCTAAATGTGGAGTAATAAGACCGACAAATCCAATAATCCCACAGGTTGCCACTAAGACTGCTGTCAGCACAGCCACCATGGTCACATAAAGATACCAATAAAAACGTAAGGGAATCCCCAAAGTTAAAGCAGCCTCATCTCCCATCATCATCGCATTGAAAACACGATACTGAGTAGAGAAAAATAGAAAGGCTATTCCTACTACTATAGTTGGCAGGACCAAGTCTGCCCAGGAAGTCCCAGCGAGCGAACCCATTGTCCAAAACTTAATGGTCATCACACTGTCCGCATTAGCTCCAACTGAGATAATAAAGTTTGAAAAGGCCAGAAAGAGAGCGTTGACCACCGTTCCCGATAAGATCAGACTGGAAGTTGTCATCCTTCCCTGCATAGAGGCAATGATGAGAACAGCAATTGTTGCCAAAATAGCTCCAAGAAAAGCTCCAAGGCTAATCATCACTTTTAAATCAAGAATGATGCTCAAGGTTGCCCCTAGAGTTGCACCCGCAGATATTCCTAAGACATAAGGCTCTGCGATGGGATTGTTCACTGTAGACTGCATCACGCTACCACACATAGAAAGTCCAGCCCCTACTATCAGACCTAACAATACTCGAGGGAATCTCATGTTCCATACAATGGCAAGAGTGGACTTGGAAACCTCTCCTATCTCAAGAGGAAATCCCAACCTGCTCAAAATAATCCGATAGGTATCTCCTAGATCAATCGCAACAGATCCCATTGAAACTGCTAGAAAGAGAGAAATCCCTAAAATACCTAGCAAAATAACTAAAAGTAACACAAATTGCTGGTCTTGTCGGCTTCCAGAAAATTTGGAAAGCATGCAAACCTCCTTTGATAGAATCTTAAAAATTTAGAAAATTCTCATGAAAAGTATACCATATTTTCAACTGTGTAACAAGATGAGAATAAATGAATATAGTTGGTTTTATTGTGCTAGGAACCGTAACCGAAGATTATACTTGAATATATCGAGGTAAGGTGCCAACGTAAAAAGCCCTCTGAAGTCCGAAAGATAATTTGAGCTAGGGCTAAAATCCTAGTTAAAAAGATAAAACTCCTTGCGTTCATCGAACACGGTGTCCTTTCCCTATTTTCATACGGATTTCTTACGCCCTTAGCATCATAATTCTTGCTGGATAAACCGTTTATAGACTAGGCGGTAAGCCGAAGATTGTACAAAATTTTTAGTGAAACAAAAAAATCTCCCCGAAGGGAGATCATTCTGGTTTATTTTACCTTACAGTGCTAGGAACTGTAACCGAAGATTATACTTGAGTATATCGAAGTAAGGTAACAAAAGTAAAAAAGCTACCCAATTTAGAGTAGCTTCATTATCAAGATATGCTCAATTGAACACGGCCTAAGCACTTGGCAAAAAAGATAAAATCTCCTAGAAACTGAAGTTTCTTCGTCAATTTTCCTATTTTTGCTTTGTGCTTTTGACGGCCTTTGTATCTTGAATTAACGACGAAGTCCTAGAGAGTTGATTAACTCACGGTAACGGTTAACGTCGTTTTTACGCAAGTATGCAAGCAAGTTACGACGGCGACCGATTTTTTTCATCAATCCACGGTAAGTAGCGTGGTCTTTTTTGTGTTGTTTGATGTGTTCGTTAAGGTGGTTGATTTCCCAAGTAAGGACAGCAACTTGAACCTCTACTGAACCTGTATCACCTTCGTGACGTGCATATTGTGCGATGATTTCATTTTTTTTCTCTTTTGAGATTGCCATGATGTTTCTCCTTTTTATTTGGCTTCATCCGAGTGACAGGTTGGCATGCCTGTAACCAAGAAGAAGTTATTTGTCTTTACGACATTCACTATTCTACCAATAACTAACTTCTTTGTCAACAGATTTACTTTCTTGTTTTAAATATGCTATAATAATCATAGCAAGAAATCTAAGTTGTCTGTTTTTTAAAACGAGGTGATTATCATGCCTAGATTCTATTCCCATCTCCCCTACTATCTGGTCATATTTTTCTTTTATTGGCCACTTTATCAGTTGTTATCACTAATTATTTCTGACCCCCTTTTTCTCAAGAGTCTCTACGTAAATAATATTCTCTTCTTTACACCTCTGGTAATCTTGATTGTATCGCTACTTTATAGCTACCGTTTCCGTTTTTCACTTTGGTGGTTAATTGGTAACGGACTGCTCTTTTGCTTTACTATCATAACCTTTGGTGAGTTTATACTAATTTACTTGCTAATCTATGAAACCTTGGCTCTGGTGGGCATGGCTTCCGGTATTGGCATCAAGCATATTCTACAAAAATGAAAAACAAAAAACTTTCACAAAATCCTTGAAAAATCTCACAATCATGCTATAATAATCCATAGAGACAAGTCACTTAGTCCCTTTCTACTAGAGAGTGCGTGGTTGCTGGAAACGCATAGAGAGCCTAAACTGATACTACTCTTGAGTTTTTTATGAAAACATAAAACGGTGGCCACGTTAGAGCCAATCAGAGGTGTCCCTCTCTTTTGAGGTACATAAATGAAGGTGGAACCACGTTGCGACGTCCTTTCGAGGATGTCGCTTTTTGTTTTTCTAGCTTTCATAATTCTCTATCCCTGTTTTCCAAATAGGGCTTAACACATTCGTCAATAATATAAGTAAGGAGAAAATCATGATTAACATTACTTTCCCAGATGGCGCTGTTCGTGAATTCGAATCTGGCGTTACAACTTTTGAAATTGCCCAATCTATCAGCAATTCCCTAGCTAAAAAGGCCTTGGCTGGTAAATTCAACGGCAAACTCATAGACACTACTCGTGCTATCACTGAAGATGGAAGCATTGAAATCGTGACACCTGATCACGAAGATGCCCTTCCAATCTTGCGTCACTCAGCTGCTCACTTGTTTGCCCAAGCCGCTCGTCGCCTTTTCCCAGACATTCACTTGGGAGTTGGTCCAGCCATCGAAGATGGTTTCTACTACGATACTGACAACACAGCTGGTCAAATCTCTAACGAAGACCTTCCTCATATCGAAGAAGAAATGCAAAAAATTGTCAAAGAAAACTTCCCATCAATCCGTGAAGAAGTTACTAAAGACGAGGCACGTGAAATCTTCAAAAATGACCCTTACAAGTTGGAATTGATTGAAGAACACTCAGAAGACGAAGGTGGTTTGACCATCTACCGTCAGGGTGAATATGTAGACCTTTGCCGTGGCCCACACGTCCCTTCAACAGGTCGTATCCAAATCTTCCACCTTCTCCATGTAGCTGGTGCTTACTGGCGTGGAAATAGCGACAACGCTATGATGCAACGTATCTATGGTACAGCTTGGTTTGACAAGAAAGACTTGAAAAACTACCTTCAAATGCGTGAAGAAGCTAAGGAACGTGACCACCGTAAGCTTGGTAAAGAGCTTGACCTCTTTATGATTTCTCAAGAGGTTGGTCAAGGACTTCCATTCTGGTTGCCAAACGGTGCAACAATTCGCCGTATCCTCGAACGCTATATCGTTGACAAGGAAGTCGCTGCGGGCTACCAACACGTATACACACCACCAATCGCTTCTGTTGAATTGTATAAAACTTCAGGTCACTGGGACCACTACCGTGAAGATATGTTCCCTCCAATGGATATGGGAGATGGGGAAGAATTTGTCCTTCGTCCAATGAACTGTCCACACCACATCGAAGTCTACAAACATCACGTCCATTCTTATCGTGAATTGCCAATCCGTATCGCTGAAATCGGTATGATGCACCGTTACGAAAAATCAGGTGCTCTTACAGGTCTTCAACGTGTGCGTGAAATGTCACTGAACGACGGACATACCTTCGTTGCTCCAGAACAAATTGAAGATGAATTCAAGAAAATCCTTCAATTGATTATCGATGTCTATGAAGATTTCAACTTGACGGATTATCGCTTCCGTCTATCTTATCGTGACCCTGCAGATAAACATAAATACTTTGACAATGACGAAATGTGGGAAAATGCTCAACGCATGTTGAAAGCAGCCGTTGACGACATGGGTGTTGAATACTACGAAGCTGAAGGGGAAGCAGCCTTCTACGGACCAAAACTGGATATCCAGGTTAAGACTGCTCTTGGCAAAGAAGAAACCCTTTCTACTATCCAGCTTGACTTCTTACTTCCAGAACGTTTCGACCTTAAATACATCGGAGCTGATGGCGAAGAACACCGTCCAGTTATGATTCACCGTGGGGTTATCTCAACTATGGAACGCTTCACTGCTATCTTGATTGAAAACTACAAGGGTGCCTTCCCAACATGGCTTGCACCACACCAAGTAACCCTCATCCCAGTATCTAACGAAAAACACGTGGACTACGCTTGGGAAGTGGCGAAGAAACTCCGTGACCGCGGTGTCCGTGCAGACGTAGATGAGCGCAATGAAAAAATGCAGTTCAAGATCCGTGCGTCACAAACAAGCAAGATTCCTTACCAATTGATTGTTGGAGACAAGGAAATGGAAGACGGAACAGTCAACGTTCGTCGCTACGGCCAAAAAGAAACACAAACTGTCTCAGTTGATGACTTTGTTCAAACTATCCTAGCTGATATCGCCAACAAATCACGCGTTGAGAAATAAGAACCAAGTAAAAAGTCTTTAAAATCAAAAAAACGCATAATATCAGGTGTGAACCTTGATACTATGCGTTTTATTCTTTATAATTTAGCTATTTCAAAATTACAAGTTCTCCATTCTTAATTTCCCAAACTTGGTCAAACTTACTTAATAATTCGTTTTGGCGATGTAAAGTAACAATGACGGCACTTGGTAGTTCCAGAACTCTTTCCAATTCCATTTTAAACTGATTAGTATCCAAGGCAGAAAAAGGTTCGTCTAGGATAAGCAATGGATTTTTACGATTTTTCTCACGATTTAAATACATTCGTTGTTGCTGACCACCTGACAGGGATTGTGGTGGAATTTTTTCAAAATCTTCTTCTCTGAATTTTTCATTGAAACTATTGAATAGCGTTACATTATTTTCATAACTCGAAATAAATGTATGTTCTTGTTGCAGAATCATACCGAATCTTCCCCAAAGATGGTCCAAAACAAGCTCATCTAGCACAATTTGTCCTTCAAAATCTTCATCTGTTCCATTTAAAATGTTGAGCAGACTACTTTTTCCAGACCCATTCTTACCAATAAGCGCAATTTTATCCCCTTTTTGAATCGTAGCGGAAGTAATTATCAATTTTGATTCTCCCAGTTGTTTGGAAATGTTTTTCAAAGTAATCGTATCAAAAGAATGTTGAGGTGCTTGAACTGAAACGGGGCTCCCAACAATGTTTTGAAAACTCTTGATTACAGGCTTTACGGACTCTAACATTTGTAAATCATAAAGGATTTCCTGTATTGGTTCAGAAAAAGCATTAATATATCCGAAACTCGCCACCACCTCAGGAATACCGAGTTGCTGGTGAGATAGAGAGTAGGCTAAATAAATAAACAGAACAAGACTAATGAATTCAAAAGAAACACCTGTCAATAAGATGCCTGTAATTTTTGTCAAACCATACTTAAAATACTTATCCTGCAAATTCTTTAGAGAACTCTTTTGTTGATTCAAAAAATGCGACATAGTTAGTTTATTTACCAAATGATGTCCCATGAGCAAATCCTCCAAAGTTCGATAGTAATCTCCTTGTTTTTTCAAGTAAACCTGTCTACGATTAGCGGTCAACTTCCCAACGATTTTAGGAATTTGAATACTAATTCCAGTGGAAAAGATTAAAATCAGTGATACAATAGGATTAATTGTTCTGCTAATAATGAAAGCGTAAATGATGATACGTAAAATTTGTTTGATAAAACTCATCAATGGAGGAAGGTAATCCTTTTCCAACGAATCTAGGTCATTAGATTGATAGGAAATATACTCTGCTACTGCTTTCTGCTTGAAATCGTGGTGACTGAGTCCCAGAAGTGAACGAAACCACTCATTTTTCAAAGTAGTCGAAAAGATAATCCCCTGCTTCCAATCAAGTATCATTTGGATATAGTTACAACTCAAATAACCTGCCACTGACATAGAGTAACCATATAGAGCTACTTGATAATCCCCTTTGATTAATGCCTGCGTGAAATACGGTAACAAAGCTGTGCAGATATTCGATACTACACCAAAAAGAAAATTAAAGAAGAGATACCATCTAATAGTTTTAAGATATGGTAGCATATACGATACTCCTTGCTAATGCGTTTTTTTACATATCGCAGAACAATCTCTACTATTCCCTATTTCAGATAGTGCGATACTCGGACATTGAGTGCAATAATTGTAAATCACACAAGTACTGCCGTTTTTACTATCATTCAAAATATAATTTGCTATTTTGTAAAATATAGGTCTATCCCATGTTTCTTTGATAGATGTAAAATGAATATTTCCAATACTTCTATTGAAAGTAAGCTTTTTCAGTTTTTCTAACGATTTAGGCTATTTCGTGACACACCCACAATCCGTGAAAATTCTGGTTATATCAGATTATGTGATTTTCGTAAGAATTTTATATTGTCTCCAATCATGGCAGTCTCCTTTTACTTGATAAAACTATTATAACATTTAGAAATTAAAAACTGGTTCAAAATCAATAGAATGTGTGTATTCGATACATTCAATAAATTCTTGGAAACAATTCTACACCAGTTACACAAATCTATATACACCTATCTCATTCAAAATAAAAAGAAAGCTGCAGTTCTTTTAATCCTGTATCAACGATTCATTCTGAAATCGAATAGGAGACATTTCCCAAGTCTACAATTCACTTCATCTCAAATTAATTTTTGTAATTCACCCTTAGTTTATAGATTTTATGCTCAACAAAAGTATAAAGCATACAAAACTTCACTTTGAACCAGTATTTATACTATATTCCGTATTAAAAATTCTATTATTGGTTTTGTAAAAAACAGTCTTCAAATATCCTGAAATATAGCAAAAAGAGATTGGGTAAAAACTCATTGTCTCTTCTCACTCAAGGACTAAGTTCACTTGAGCAAACTGAATCCGCACTGTCGTTCCTGTACCGACCTCAGACTCGATACGAATCTGGTGACCTAGTTCTTCAGAAATTTTCTTGGATAGGTAGAGGCCAAGTCCAGATGACTGCTGGGTTAGGCGACCATTATATCCTGAAAATCCACGTTCAAAGACTCGGAGGACATCACTATTTTTTATCCCGATTCCCGTATCCTTGATACAAAGCTCTTGCCCCTCCAAATAAATCTCCAGACCACCTTCCTTGGTGTACTTGAGACTGTTTGAAATAATTTGCTCAATAACCACTAGTAGCCACTTTTTATCCGTCACGATTTCTTTATCAAGGTCATGTAGATTGACATTTAAGCCTTTTTGAATAAAGAAAAGAGCGTATTTACGAATTATTTCCTTGACCAAGTCCTCAATTTGCACCTGCTTTAAGACCAAGTCATCATGGAAACTTTCTAAACGCAGGTACTGTAAAACTAGATTGGTATAGGAATCAATCTTGAAAATTTCCTGTTCTAATTGCTGCTTCAGTTGGCGGTCAGCTACTTCTGAAACTAAGAGTTGACTGGCTGCAATGGGGGTCTTTATCTGATGAACCCACAAGGTATAGTAATCCAGCAAATCCGTCAGTTTTCTTTCTGAATCTGACCTCTGCTGATAGAGTTCCATCTCACGCGCTTCTAATTTTTCAGCCAAGGCTATTTCCAATGGAGATTTGGCTTCCCTCTCACCGTAGAGAATTTCCTGGCGATAGACCTGCATTTCAACCAATATGTCCCAAGTGAAAAACAAGATGGTTACAAAGCAACACAAGAGAAAAAAATAGAGAAAGTAAATTCCTAAACTAGCAAATAAAAACTGAAAGAGTAAGACCAGAAACGTCAAAGAAAGCAGATAGACAAACAGACGACTACGGGAACGCAGATAGGCTAGAAAAAATTGTTTCCAATCAAGCATGCTTCAGTCCGTACCCTATCCCTTTCTTGGTCTCGATAAATCCTACCAAGCCCTGCTCTTCCAACTTTTTACGCAAACGAGCCACATTGACAGAGAGGGTATTATCATCAATGAAAAAGTCACTGTTCCAAAGTTCCCGCATCAGGTCGTCACGTGCTACGATGTTGCCTGCATGCTCAAACAAGACACGTAAAATCTGGAATTCATTCTTGGTCAAATTCAAGACTTGCCCTTGATAATGTAAATCCATGGATTTGGTATTGAGGATAACACCAGCATATTCCAGTAAACTCTCGTCACGCCCAAACTCATAGGAACGGCGCAACAAGCCCTGAATCTTGGCTAGAAGAACCTGCTGGTCAAAAGGCTTGGTCACAAAGTCATCCGCGCCCATATTGATTGCCATGACAATATCCATCGCCTGGTCTCTCGAAGACAGAAACATGATGGGTACCTTGGAAATCTTGCGAATTTCCTGACACCAGTGATAACCATTAAACAAAGGTAGCCCAATATCCATGAGGACCAGATGAGGCTCCGACTGGACAAAAAGGCTCAAAACTTCCATAAAGTCTTCTACCAGAACCACTTCAAATCCCCATTCAGAGAGCATTTTCCCGACCTGTTGCCGAATAACCTGATCATCTTCTACTAGTAAAATCTTGTGCATGCGCTCCTCCTTTTCTATTATTATAACAGATTTTTCCATGCTAGATGGTCTGAAACTGAATTTGACATATCTTGTTTTTAGCCAACAAAGCAAGACAATCCTAGTAGCTAATTTGAGGGAAATTTGATAAGATAAATAAAAAGAAAGGAGCTCTTATGGCCAATATTTTTGACTATCTGAAAGATGTCGCACACGATTCCTTTTACGACTTACCTTTGAATGAATTAGATGTTTTAGCCTTAACAGAAACCACCTACCTCTCCTTTGATAATCTGGTCATCACAACTCCTAAACGTCTCTTAGACCTAGCACCTCAGATTCCAAGAGAATCGAACATGTTGACCAGCAAAAGTCGACTCCAGTTGTTAGATGAATTGGCTCAACACAAACGCTTCAAAAATTGCAAACTTTCCCATTTTATCAACGACATCGACCCTGAACTGCAAAAGCAATTTGCGGCTATGACCTACCGTCTCACTCTCGATACCTATCTGATTGTCTTTCGTGGGACAGATGACAGTATCATTGGCTGGAAGGAAGATTTCCACCTGACCTATATGAAGGAAATTCCTGCTCAAAAGCACGCTCTCCGCTATTTAAAGAACTTTTTTGCCCACTATCCTAAGCAAAAGGTCGTTCTGGCTGGGCATTCCAAGGGAGGAAACTTAGCCATCTATGCTGCTAGCCAAATTGAGAAAAGCTTGCAAAATCAAATCACAGCAGTTTATACCTATGATTCGCCTGGTCTCCACAAAGAACTAACACAAACTGCAGGTTATCAAAGGATAATGGATAGAACCAAGGTCTTCATCCCACAAGGTTCCATTATCGGTATGATGCTGGAAATCCCTGCTCATCAAATCATCGTTCAGAGTACTGCCCTGGGTGGCATCGCCCAGCACGATACCTTTAGCTGGCAAATTAAGGACAAGCACTTCGTTCAACTGGATAAGACCAACAGTGATAGCCAACAAGTCGACACGACCTTCAAGGAGTGGGTGGCCACAGTCCCTGACGAAGAACTCCAGCTCTACTTCGACCTCTTCTTTGGCACCATTCTAGATGCTGGGATTAGCTCCATCAATGACCTGTCTTCCTTAAAGGCGCTTGAACACATTCATCATCTCTTTGTCCAAGCGCAATCCCTCACTCCAGAAAAAAGGGAAACCATGGGACGCATCACTCAATTATTGATTGATACCCGTTACCAAGCTTGGAAGAATAGATAAAAAGCTTATGATAAGGTTTTTGCCTTTTCATAAGCTTTTTTGTTTTAAAGAAGAATTCACTCCTTCATCTGACTCTCTGCATCGGCTACGACTTGTTCTAGACTGGTCTGACCAAGTTCAGCCTCCATAGCCAGCTGGATTCTCTCCAATTTTTGATCCAAAACCTCATGAATATGAGCTCCTACAGGGCAATTTGGATTCGGATTGTCATGGAAACTGAAGAGTTTACCAGTCTTACCAAGACACTCAACCGCCTGATAAACATCTAAAAGACTAATGTCCTTGAGATCCTTAACAATCTCTGTCCCACCTGTTCCACGCGCTACTGAAATCAGCTCTGCCTTCTTCAACTGGGACAAGGTTTTTCTGATAATGACAGGATTGACCCCGACACTAGCAGCTAAAAAATCACTGGTCACCTTGCTTTCCTTCCCCTTGAGGGCAATGATTATCAGCATATGAGTCGCAATGGTAAATCTACTTGGAATTTGCATCCTCTTCTCCTTTTTACGAGGCTAGCCTGCCTCTACTCTTCTTTTTCTTTTATTATACCCTTTTTAGTTGTAATGTCAATCGTTACCACCTTTTAACCAGGCATCTAACTCCCTATCATAGCCCTCTTTCTGGGCCAATTCTCTCAGAAATTCCTGATGATGAGTATGGTGGATACCATTGACCAGACTTTCATAGTAAACCTCAAAATAGGGAAGTTTAAGATCTTTAGCCAACTGCAATTCAGCTGCCACATCGTAGTCCACCCGTCGGAAGTCCATATCTACCAATCCCTTGTCATCAAACTCCAAAATCATATACTGGGCCCGCAAGTCCTTCCGCAACTGGGCATCTAGAAAGAAAGGCTGGCCAATTGAACCCGGATTGACAATTAATTGCCCACCAGTCCCGTAACGAAGCAACTGCTGGTGAATATGACCATAAACAGCAATATCACAAGACGGATTGGTCACCAAGCGGTCAAAATCCTCTTGCGCTCCAGTATGAATCAACTCACGCCCCCAATTCTTATCAGGAAGATGGTGGCTAATTCCCACCGTCAAATCCCCAAACTGACGATGAAGCTGGAGTGGTTGATTGTGGAGCAGTTCAATTTCTTCTAGGGAAATTTCCTCTAAAACATACTGGCAATGGCGCAAGAGATAGCGTTGGCTGGGACGAGTCTTATCCAATTCCTTACGGACACCATGCCACAGACTGTCTTCCCAGTTCCCCAAAACTCTAGCCGTAATCGGTAGTTGAGCCAACAAGTCCAAAATCCTTCTACGCCCTGTCCCTGGCATGAGAATATCTCCCAAAAGCCAGTATTCATCAACTCCTAGCTGCCGAGCATCTGCCAAAACAGCCTCCAAGGCGGTGGTATTTCCATGAATATCTGAAAGAAGAGCTATTTTTGTCATATTCATCTCCTCGTTTTTTCTCTTGCAATAAGTATAACATAAAAAGTCACAGCTGGAGAAATCTAGCTTTTTTTGATATACTAGATAAAGATATTAGACAAGAGGAAACGAATGACCCCGAATAAAGAAGATTATCTAAAATGTATTTATGAAATCGGCATAGACCTGCATAAAATTACCAACAAGGAAATTGCTGCCCGCATGCAAGTCTCTCCCCCTGCCGTAACTGAAATGATTAAACGGATGAAGAGTGAAAATCTCATCCTTAAGGACAAGGAATGTGGCTATCTACTGACTGACCTCGGCCTCAAACTGGTCTCTGAGCTCTATCGCAAACACCGCTTGATTGAAGTTTTTCTAGTCCATCATTTAGACTATACGAGTGACCAGATTCACGAGGAAGCTGAGGTCTTGGAACATACTGTCTCTGATCTATTCGTTGAAAGACTAGATAAATTACTTGGATTCCCCAAGACCTGCCCCCACGGAGGAACCATTCCAGCCAAGGGAGAACTTCTGGTTGAAATCAATAACCTGCCACTAGCTGATATCAAGGAAGCTGGCTCCTACCGTCTGACTCGAGTGCACGATAGTTTTGACATTCTCCATTATCTGGACAAGCACTCACTTCACATCGGAGATCCGCTCAAAGTCAAGCAGTTTGATGGCTTCAGCAATACCTTCACTATCCTCACTAAAAATGAAGATTTACAAGTAAATATGGACATTGCCAAACAACTCTACGTCGAGAAAATCGACTAATTTCTCAAGTACCCCAACCAACCCTGAAAGTTTAATTTTCAGGGTTTTCCCATCTATTTTTTATATCAAAAATTATAGTAAACGCTTTCAGGTTCCAACTAAATATTGTATAATAATTATATAAACTATTACGTCACTAACATATAAAAAAGGAGGTTTTATCATGAAAAAAATCATCTTCATCAAAACCACTCAACTCCTTGTCATTGATGGAATCATGTTGGCATTTTTGACATTTAAAGAGGGGCTTACTTTGGATTGGATTTTGATTTACAGTAGTTGGCTCATTTTCTTTCATCCTGTACTATTGACCTATCTTTCTAACCAGCTTTGTGACCACTTTAGTCAACTCTATTCCCAGATTAGACTGAGATTCTGGCGCTTTGCCTTACAAATCCTTCTATGGGATAGCCTAATGATTCTCTCCTTGATATGTTTGAGTGGTGTGCCACTTTTCCTTCAGGGAAGTCTCCTCATCCTAGGGCATCTCATTCCTTCCTATCGCATAAGCCAAAGCCTGAAACAAGATTTCCCCAAGGCCTATCAGGAACAGATTTCATTTTCGAGTATTTTGTAATAGATAAGAAAAACCAAGCCGTCTGGGCTTGGTCTTTCTTATCTATTTTTAGTATCAAGTATAATGGTGACTGGTCCGTCATTGACCAGCTCAACCTGCATATCCGCTCCAAAAATGCCTGTCTGAACGGGCACTTCTTGTGCTAATTTTTGATTGAAAGCATCATAGAAGTCTGATGCCATATCAGGCTTGGCTGCTCCTGTAAAGGCTGGACGATTGCCTTTCTTAGTATCCGCAAAGAGGGTAAACTGAGAAATAGAGAGAATTTCCCCCTCAATATCTTTGACAGACAGGTTCATCTTGCCTTCTGCGTCTGAAAAAATCCGCATATTGACCAATTTTCTCACGGCATAGTCCAAATCTTCCTCTTGGTCCTCTGGTCCTACGCCAACCAGCAATAAGAGGCCTTGGTTGATTTTCCCCTGCACCTGACCTTCGATACTCACTCGGGCTTTTTTAACCCGTTGGATAATGATTTTCATAATAGCCTTTCTAGTAAGAGCTAGGACAACTAGCCGTTGGTTCGTTTGACAGAATAAACCTCAGGCACACTCTTAATCTTGTCCACGACCGTGGTCAGTGTAGAGAGGTTGGTAATGCCAAAGGATACATGGATATTAGCAAATTTCATATCCTTGGTTGGTTGGGCGTTGACTGTTGAGATATTCTTGGTTGTGTTTGAAAGAACTTGCAGTACATCGTTCAACAGTCCTGTACGGTTGAGACCATAGATATCGATATGAGCCATATACTCCTTATTTGAGTTTGAATACTGATCTTCCCACTCCACATCAAGGAGACGTTGCTCGTAGTTTTCTTGGGCACGCAGGTTCATACAGTCCACACGGTGAATAGCTACACCACGCCCCTTGGTGATATAGCCAACAATATCATCACCAGGAACAGGATTACAACACTTAGCAATCCGCACTAGGAGACCTGAGGCTCCTTCAATGACCACACCACCCTCATGCTTAACCTTGAGGGTTTCTTTGTTTTCAACCTTGATCTCGCCACCTTTGACAAGCTCTTCTGCTTCCGCCTTGGCCTTGGCACGTTCTTCTTCACGGCGTTCTTTTTCAGTCAGACGGTTAAAGACGGTAATCGCACCGATTTCTCCAAAACCAATGGCCGCAAAGAGGGATTCTTCTGTTTTATAGCTAGTCTTTTGCAGAACTTGGTCCATGTGGCGCTTGTCCATAAATTTATTGGCTACATAGCCATTTTCTTGGAACTGGGCCATCAACATTTCACGCCCCTTGTTGACAGACAATTCCTTATCTTGGTTTTTAAAGAACTGACGAATCTTGTTACGCGCCTTGCTGGTCTTGACCATATTGAGCCAGTCACGACTTGGTCCAAAGGAGTTCGGATTGGTGACAATTTCAACCTGATCCCCTGTCTTGAGCTTGGTTGTCAGTGGAACCATACGACCGTTGACCTTGGCACCAGTTGCTTTTTCCCCTACTTTAGTATGAATTTCGTAGGCAAAGTCAATCGGTCCTGAATCTTTTGGAAGGGAACGAACAGCTCCATCTGGAGTAAAGACATAAATCTCCTCAGCCAGATAGTTTTCCTTGACTGAATCTACAAATTCCTTAGCATCATCAGCCTGGTCTTGGAGCTCCATCATCTCCTTGATCCAGTTCATCCCAATAGCTGATTCCTTGCTGTTAACCTGCCCCTTAACGCCTTTCTTATAAGCCCAGTGAGCCGCAACCCCGTACTCAGCCACCTCGTGCATAGCCTTGGTCCGAATTTGGAATTCGATCGGCCCTTTTGGTCCATAAACAGTCGTATGGATAGACTGATAACCATTGGCCTTGCGGTTAGCGATATAGTCTTTGAAACGACCAGGCATGGGTTTCCAAAGCTCATGCACGTAACCAAGCATGGCATAAACATCACTTTGGGTATCCAAAATACAACGAATAGCAATCAGGTCATAGATTTCCTCAAAACGTTTTCTCTTATCCTGCATTTTTCGGAAAATAGAGTAAATATGCTTGGGACGACCGTAAATCTTCCCTTTCAAGTGACGATCCGTCGTATATTCCTCTAATTTTGTGACCACCTCATCCACCAAGGCTTCACGCTCTCTGCGTTTTTCCTTCATCATATGGGTAATCTTGTAAAACTCCGTTGGGTTGAGATAACGGAAAGATAGGTCTTCCAATTCCCATTTGACACTGGAAATCCCCAGACGGTGGGCAAGTGGGGCATAGATCTCCATGGTTTCTTTAGAAATGCGCTCCTGCTTGTCTTTTCGAAGATGTTTCAGGGTTCGCATATTGTGCAAGCGGTCAGACAGTTTGACCAAGATAACGCGGATGTCCTCAGACATGGCCATGAGCATCTTGCGATGATTTTCCGCTAATTGCTCCTCGATTGATTTGTACTCGACCTTACCAAGCTTGGTAACCCCATCTACGATTACCCGCACATCAGGACCAAACTCTCTTTCTAAATCGTCCAAGGTCGCATCTGTATCTTCTACCACATCATGCAAGAAACCACAAGCTACTGTTACAGCATCCAGCTTGAGTTTGGCTAAAATACCTGCCACTTGGATAGGGTGAATGATATAAGGCTCGCCTGATTTGCGGTATTGACCACTATGACAATCCACCGCATAGACCAAGGCCTTATGGACAAAATGGACATCCTCTTCCGTTAAATATTCTTTGGTTAAGGCGACAACTTCTTCGCCTGTTAAATTCACTTCTTTTGGCATCTCTACTCTCCAATTCTTCCTACCATTTTATCACTTTTTTAAGAATATGAAAACTAGATTGGAACAGAATAGGAAAAAAATATTTCAGAATTGCTTGACAAT
>NZ_KQ970264.1:53387-187006 GCF_001579045.1 Streptococcus mitis
AAAATATTTCAGAATTGCTTGACAATTCTGAAATATTTTTTTATAATACATTGTACAGTTAGATTTTCTATTTAGGTGATAGAAGGAGAGATAGAAGAACGGAAACCATATTGTAACCTAAATATAATTTAACTCCCTATCCTTATCACCTTTTCATTCAAGTCAATATAGTTGAATGACGTCGTTTTACAAAGGAGTATTCTATGAAAAAAACTGTACTAACACTATTAGGAGCTACTGCTCTATCTATTACCGTTCCAATCACTGCTGCTGAAACTAGTACAACAAATAACTTTGAAGGTCCTCGTTATGAGCGTATATATTCTCATCGTTATAGTAAAACAGTAACAAAATACTATAACGATGATGGTTACATCCCACCAACTATCTACTATTCAGAATATAATGATAGTTTCCATTCAACCTTCAAAGGAACACTTGAAATAGACAGTGTACGAAGATCAAACGGTGGAACTCGTGTCACATACACTGGTACCTTAACTGGATTTTGGAATTAAAATCCTCAAGATACTTTCTTTTATCCTTTAGTTTATAAGGAGAACACCTATGAAAAAAACTGCTATTTCTATCTTTGCTCTCCTAGTATTAGGAGTTAGTTGCCTGTTTCTATTCAGCCAGCAAGGCTATAAAAAAACAGTCGTTCAATACTATGCTAACGACCAGAACCTGCCCAATAAGATAACTTATAGTGAATATAGCGATAAACGAGAAGCTAACTACGGTGGTACTCTAAACATCACGTCTATCAAACAAGCTAATGACGGGGTTTATGCAACCTATGAAGGGCAATTGACACCTCTCCAATATTGATAAATTGATAACCAGCCTGTCTTCATCTAGTCATGCTGGTTTTTTAAATTCATTCTAAATCCTTACCTATTCTCCCTAACTGTGCTATACTTATCTTAGTAAATTCTTTGAGATTGGAGCTAATATGAAAATCCATAAAACCGTGAATCCTGTTGCCTATGAAAACACCTATTACCTAGAAGGCGAAAAGCACCTCATCGTTGTCGATCCTGGTAGCCATTGGGAAGCCATTCGTCAGACAATCGAGAAGATCAACAAACCGATCTGTGCCATTCTCCTTACCCACGCCCATTATGACCATATCATGAGTCTGGACTTGGTTCGCGAAACTTTTGGCAATCCTCCTGTCTATATCGCAGAGAGTGAAGCCAGCTGGCTCTACACTCCTGTCGATAATCTCTCTGGGCTTCCTCGTCACGATGATATGGCAGATGTAATCGCAAAACCAGCTGAACACACCTTTGTCTTTCATGAAGAATACCAATTAGAGGAATTTCGTTTCACTGTCTTGCCAACACCAGGTCACTCTATCGGTGGTGTTTCCCTAGTCTTTCCTGATGCTCACCTAGTCTTGACAGGAGATGCTTTGTTCCGTGAAACAATCGGACGGACCGACCTTCCGACTGGTAGCATGGAGCAACTCCTTCATAGTATCCAGACCCAACTCTTCACCCTACCAAACTATGATGTCTATCCAGGACATGGTCCAGCTACCACTATCGCTCACGAAAAAACTTTCAATCCTTTTTTCTAACAAGATGGTGACAATGACTATCGCATTTTAAGTGCATTATCCAGCAGTCTTTCCACTATAAAAGGCATCCTATCAAGGTTTTCACACCTGATTGGATGCCTTTTTCTGATCACTTGTCTCTTTGCCTTACCAAATAATCACGCGCTCTTCTGGTGAACGCCACATACCGTCTCCTTCTTTGACATCATAGGTTGTAAAGAAATCATCGAAGTTTGGTACTTGTACATTGACACGGAGTTTGGCTGGTGCGTGTACATCAACGCTGGCCAAAAGTTTCATAAATTCTGGACGACCTTTCATGCGCCAGATGCGACCGAAGTTGTAGAAGAATTCTTCTGCTGAGAAGTCTGGTTCTCTCTTAGCTGCTTCGAGGGCTGCAGCGATTCCTCCCAAGTCAGCCACGTTTTCTGATACAGTCAATTTACCGTTAATGGTTGCTCCATAAGAATCCTGTCCATCAAATTGGTCAATGACTTTTTGTGTTTTCTCCTTGAAGGCAGCATAGTCACTCTCTGTCCACCAATCCTTGAGGCTACCATTTTCATCAAAGGAAGCCCCATTGGTATCAAAGGCGTGGGAAATTTCATGGGCAATAACCGCCCCAATCCCACCGTAATTAGCAGAAGATGACTGATGCAAGTCATAGAAAGGCGCCTGTAAAATGGCTGCTGGAAAGACAATCAGATTCTTCTGTGGATTGTAGTAGGCGTTGACCATATGAGCAGGCATGCCCCATTCTTTGTAGTCTACAGGTTGGTTCCACTTGCTCCAACTGTGCTTGATTTCCACACGCGCAAAGGCTAGAGCATTGTCAAAAAGACTGACAGTTTCGTCCACTACCTTGTCCTTGTAGCGTTCTGGCAATTCTTCTGGGTAACCGATGTAAGGCTTGATAACATTGAGTTTGACGATGGCCTTGTCACGAGTTTCAGGAGTCAGCCAGTCATTTTTAGCCAAGCGTTCCTTATAGACATCAATCATAGTTGCCACTTTTTTCTCTACGTCTGCCTTGGCTTCTGGAGAGAATTTTTCATGGGCATACCAGAGACCTAAGGCTTGTTTGAAAGGTTCTTGTGCTAGATGATAAGCTGCCTTGACCTTGTCTTTGGCCTCTGGAACTCCTGAAAGCGCACGGCTATAGGCACCTGACAAGACACGGATTTCTTCTGTTAAATAGCTGGTTGAGAGATTCACAACACTTAAAATTAAGGTTGCCTTGAGGAGAGGCCAAGCCTCTTCACTATAGAATTGGTCTGCGGTTTGCCAGAAACGTTCTTCGTCTACAATAACCTTGTCTGGCACTTGTCCAAGAACGGCTTGGAAGAAGTCATCCAGAGGTAGGGCAGGTGCGAATTTCTTGAAATCTTCGTAAGCATATGGGTGGTAGAGTTTAGCATATTCTGAACTTTCTTCATTAGAGAGCACTACTGTCGCAACTCGACGGTCCAATTCTAGTCTTTTCTCTAGCAAGTCTTCAATTTCTGCATCAGAGAAATCATAAGCCTTGAGGAGATTTGCACTGGTTTCTTTCCAAAGAGTCAAGAGCTCTTCGCGTTGAGGATGGTCTTCTGCATAGTAAGTCGTATCTGGCAGGATCGTGCTTGGAGCGCTAGCCCACAAAACATTGATTCTAGCATCCATAAAGTCTGGCGATACACCAAAAGGAAGGAAGTTTGGTTTACCAGCAAGCTCAAACTCTGCTAGTCTAGCTGTAAAATCCGCAAAAGTCTCCAATTCTTGGAATTCTTTAAGAAGTGGTAAGACAGGTGTGATACCGTCAGCTTCTCTCTTGTCAAAATCACGAACTAGACGGTGGTATTTGACAAAGTTTGCCAAGATAGCATCCTCAGGCACCTCTTGACCTGCCAACCACTTGTCTGTTGTCGCCAACATCAAGTCTTCAATTTCCTGGTCTAAATCAACAAAACCTCCCGTTTGAGACTTATCTGCAGGAATTTCAGCAGTCTTCTGCCATTCTCCATTGATTGCATCATAAAAATCATCTTGATAACGTGTCATCTTGTTCTCGCTTTCATTTGTACTTGTTTTTAGCTTAACAAAAATTACCTGGGAATGCAATTAAAAATGAACTTTCTCTTTCCATCATTTTTCAGTTATTATTTTAATTTTTTAAAAAATTAACTTGACTTAATTTTTTTTTAAGGTATATTAAGAGACAGGAGGAATATAAGTTTATGATACGTATCGAAAACCTTAGTGTCTCCTACAAAGAAACGTTGGCACTTAAGGATATTTCACTAGCGCTCCATGGACCGACAATTACAGGTATCATTGGCCCAAACGGTGCTGGGAAATCAACATTATTAAAAGGGATGCTGGGAATTATCCCACATCAAGGTCAGGCATTTCTCGATGACAAGGAAGTTAAAAAATCCTTACACCGAATTGCCTATGTCGAACAAAAAATCAATATCGACTACAACTTTCCCATCAAGGTCAAGGAATGCGTCTCGTTAGGACTCTTTCCCTCTATCCCTCTCTTTCGAAGTTTAAAGGCTAAACATTGGAAGAAAGTGAAAGAAGCCCTTGAAATCGTCGGTCTAGCTGACTACGCTGAACGGCAAATCAGTCAACTGTCTGGAGGTCAATTCCAGCGGGTCTTGATTGCCAGATGTTTGGTACAGGAAGCCGACTATATCCTCTTGGATGAACCCTTTGTTGGGATTGACTCTGTCAGTGAGGAAATCATCATGAATACGCTGAGAGATCTGAAAAAAGCTGGGAAGACGGTTCTCATCGTTCACCATGACCTTAGCAAGGTTCCCCACTACTTCGATCAAGTCTTACTTGTCAATCGAGAAGTGATCGCCTTTGGTCCGACCAAAGAAACCTTTACCGAAGCCAATCTCAAAGAAGCTTACGGTAATCGACTATTTTTCAATGGAGGTGACCTATGATTGCAGAATTTATCGATGGATTGCAAAAATTCCATTTCTTACAAAATGCCTTGATAACAGCCATTGTCGTCGGGGTCGTAGCTGGAGCTGTGGGATGCTTCATCATCCTACGCGGGATGTCACTCATGGGAGATGCCATTTCACATGCTGTCTTACCAGGTGTAGCCCTCTCCTTCATCTTGGGTCTTGACTTCTTTATCGGAGCCATTGTCTTTGGATTGCTAGCTGCTATCATCATTACCTACATCAAAGGGAACTCGATTATCAAAAGCGATACCGCCATCGGCATTACCTTTTCTTCTTTCTTAGCCCTCGGTATCATCTTGATTAGTGTCGCTAAAAGTTCAACTGACCTTTTCCATATCCTTTTTGGTAATATCCTAGCCGTCCAAGATACGGATATGTTTATTACTATGGGTGTTGGGGCAGTCATTCTCTTGTTAATCTGGATTTTCTTCAAGCAACTCTTGATAACATCCTTTGATGAACTCTTGGCCAAAGCCATGGGAATGCCTGTCAATTTCTATCACTACCTTCTCATGGTACTCTTGACTCTCGTGTCTGTGACAGCCATGCAAAGTGTCGGAACTATCCTGATTGTAGCCATGCTGATTACCCCAGCTGCAACTGCTTATCTGTATGCTAATAGCCTGAAAAGCATGATTTTCCTTTCCTCAACCTTTGGAGCGATAGCTTCAGTTTTGGGACTCTTTATCGGTTATAGCTTTAACGTTGCGGCAGGTTCTAGTATCGTGCTTACAGCTGCTAGTTTCTTTCTCATTAGCTTCTTTATCGCTCCAAAACAACGATATTTGAAACTGAAAAATAAACATTTGTTAAAATAAGGGGCAAAGCCCCAATAAATTGGAGGATCTAATGAAAAAATTAGGTACATTACTCGTTCTCTTTCTTTCCGTTATTGCTCTTGTAGCATGTGCTAGTGGAAAAAAAGATGCAGCTTCTGGTCATAAACTAAAAGTTGTGGCTACAAACTCAATCATCGCTGATATTACTAAAAATATTGCTGGTGACAAGATTGATCTTCACAGTATCGTTCCTGTTGGTCAAGACCCACACGAATACGAACCACTTCCTGAAGATGTCAAGAAAACTTCTGAAGCAGACCTCATTTTCTATAACGGCATCAACCTTGAAACAGGTGGCAATGCTTGGTTTAGCAAATTGGTAGAAAATGCCAAGAAAACTGAAAACAAAGACTACTTTGCAGTCAGCGAAGGCGTTGATGTTATCTACCTTGAAGGCCAAAACGAAAAAGGTAAAGAAGACCCACACGCTTGGCTTAACCTTGAAAATGGTATGATCTTTGCTAAGAATATCGCAAAACAATTGAGCGCTAAAGACCCTAGCAACAAGGAATTCTACGAAAAAAATCTCAAAGAATATACTGATAAGCTAGACAAACTTGACAAGGAAGCTAAGGAGAAATTTAACAACATCCCTGCTGAGAAAAAACTCATTGTAACCAGCGAAGGATGCTTCAAATACTTCTCTAAAGCCTACGGTGTCCCAAGTGCCTATATCTGGGAAATCAATACTGAAGAAGAAGGAACACCTGACCAAATCAAGACCTTGGTTGAAAAACTTCGCCAAACAAAAACTCCTTCACTCTTTGTAGAATCAAGTGTGGATGACCGTCCAATGAAGACTGTTTCACAAGACACAAACATCCCAATCTACGCACAAATCTTTACTGACTCTATCGCAGAACAAGGTAAAGAAGGCGACAGCTACTACAACATGATGAAATACAACCTTGACAAGATTGCTGAAGGATTGGCAAAATAATACTCTGAAAAACGTCATTCTCACATGAGATGGCGTTTTTTCTATGCTCATATTTCCGGTCAAATCATTGGAAAATTCCGGCTGTTTCAGCTAAAATGGAAGAAAAAAGATTGGAGTATCCTATGGTAACTTTTCTCGGAAATCCTGTAAGCTTTACAGGTAAACAACTACAAGTCGGCGACAAGGCACTTGATTTTTCACTCACTACAACAGACCTTTCTAAAAAATCTCTGGCTGATTTTGATGGCAAGAAAAAAGTCTTGAGTGTCGTGCCTTCTATCGATACAGGTATCTGCTCAACTCAAACGCGTCGTTTTAATGAAGAACTGGCTGGGCTGGATAATACGGTTGTCTTGACTGTTTCCATGGACCTCCCTTTTGCCCAAAAACGTTGGTGCGGTGCTGAAGGTATTGAAAATGCCATCATGCTCTCAGACTATTTCGACCATTCCTTTGGACGTGATTACGCTCTCTTAATCAATGAGTGGCACCTATTGGCACGCGCAGTCTTTGTCCTCGATACTGACAATACGATTCGCTACGTTGAATACGTGGACAATATCAACTCTGAACCAAACTTCGAAGCTGCAATTGCAGCTGCTAAAGCCCTATAGAAAAAATCCTCTGTCACAAAGAGTTCCCTACTCTTTGAAACGGAGGATTTTTGCTTACGAGTAAATATAAGTTCAATCAGATAAAAACAACTACCTTATATCTCTTCAAACCACGTCAGATTTATCTGCAACCTCAAAGCGGTGCTTTGAGCAACCTGCGACTAGCTTCCTAGTTTGCTCTTTGATTTTCATTGAGTATTACTCTACAGATTTCAAGGCTTCAAGCATATCGACCTTTCTCAGGTGATGATTGACGAAGAAACCAAGCAAGGTCAAAATGATGCTTACTGCTGCTACTGGGATTACGTAGACTTCCCAACCTACCTGCGGATAAAAGAGAATGGTCGCAGGCGAAATCATTTTAATCAAAAATTGATGTAAATAGAAACCAGATACCAGACCAAGTACGATTCCCACAAGGGACAGCACAATCGTCTCACGGTAAATGTATAGAGTGACTTCATTATTATGAAAACCGAGAACTTTGATAGTGGAGAGTTCACGGATTCTCTCAGCCACATTGATATTGGTCAGATTGTAGAGGATAACAATAGCCAACAGAACCGATACGATGACCAAGATGGTCATGGTCTGATTGAGTGAACTAGCGACGGAGTCAAAGAGCCGAATGGCTGAAGCATTCTGGACAACACTGGACACCGCAGATTGATTCATAAGTAAGCCAGCCTGTCTTTCGATACTAGTAGCACTGGTATCCCTTAACGAGACCAAATAAGTGTTGGCTTGGGGTAGCTGTCCGTAAAGTTGCTCATAGCTAGCCTGACTCATATAAATAAAGTGACCAACGTAGTTCTCAGTAATAGCAGCGACCGTTAGTTCCTTACCTTCAACTTCTAGAGTCTGCCCAACCTTTACACCTGCCAACTGGGCGAGTTTAGCTGTAATAACGACGCCATCTTCTAATGTCAGCTCCTGCTGATGATGTTGCAGATGAATAAAGGGAGTCAAATCTTCCTTCTCTGCCATCATAAGGGTAATGGTTTGAAGACCAGCCTTACCTTTGAAATCCTTGTCTAGCGTTTGTGAATAGATTTTCTGATAGGCTTGGATATCCTGCCCTTTCAACACTTCTTCTAGATTTGCCTTGTCCTGATTGGTCGCACTAGGATTTTCAGAGACAATCATTTGATACTGTTGGATTTGTTGAAACTGTCTAGACGGAACTCCTGCTACAGAGGATTGGATTCCCAAACCTGCAAAGAGCAGGGCTACAGAACCTGCCACACCAAAGATTGTCATCAACATCCGCTGCTTATAACGGAAGATATTGCGAGCAGTTACCTTATGAGTAAAACTGAGACGGCGCCAGATAAAACTGATGCGCTCTAGTAAGATTTTAGCTCCTTTAACAGGAGGTTTAGGCAGTAAAAGCTGGGCTGCTTCATCATGAAGTTCCCTACGAGCTACCAAGTAGGCTGGTAACACACTCGCCAACCAACTCAAGACAAGAGCCAGTAAGCTATAGGTCCAATAGAACTGAATCTGGGTTTCTCCCACCACCATGCCTTTTGTAATGACACTTGAAATCACACCGGCTAGCAAATAATGGCCAAGTATACTACCTAGAGCTGTTCCGACAGTCCCAGCTACTAGACCGTAAAGGAGAAATTTGGCGATAATATCCTTACTGCGATAGCCCAAGGCCTTAAAAATCCCTGCATGAGTTCGCTCTTCATCCACAAAACGAGTCATGGTGGTAAAGGTGACCATGGCTGCTACGGCATAAAGCACTACAGGAAAGATATTGCCCACTGCCCGAATACTGGCTGAAGCATTACTATACATGAGGTAGCCTTGACCGCCAGGCATGGTCTGACGATTATAGACTTGATACTTGGGCTCAGCCAAATCATCCAAGGCTTGCTGATGTTTTTCTAGTTTTTCCTTTTCTTGGGCTAAATTTTGTTCAGCCTGCTTTAGTTTGTCCTCTTCCTTGCTCAATTCCTGCTTGGCTTGGGTAAGTTGAGCACTGGCCTGCTCTCTCTGGGCTTGAGGAAGCAAGGCTAGTTGACTTTCCTGAGCCTGTAAACGAGCTTGAGCAGCTGCTAAACGACGCTTGCCTTCCTGCAGATTAGTCTCAGCCTTATCAAGGGTTTCTTGGCCTTTGTCTAGAGACTCTTGTCCTTCTTTTCTCAAGAGTTGCAGACGTGCCTTGCCATTATCTGACAAAGCTTGTTCAAGGTCTTCCTGATGTTGCTTGGATTTTTCTTCATAAGCTTCTGAGAAAGCATTTAAACCTGCTAAATCTTGATATTTTAAGCGTGCTATATTGTAGACTTTCTGATCAAACTGACTATGTAAAATCACCCCATAGGCTGTCAGAGTCCCACTTCCACTTGCTGCGTAGCCCATATCTCGCTGGGAGAGGATTTCAGCTGAATCCACAAAACCAGTAATGGTATAAGTATGGTCTTTTAAAGAGGAATGACTCTCTTCTTTTTCTTTAAAACTAATCTCCTGTCCCACGCTGTATCGGCCTTGCAAATGAGTGGCCAAAGCAATTTCCTTATCTGACTGAGGAAAACGTCCCTCTCTTAGCTGAAAGGTTGAAATTCGCTCTGGTTTGGAGTACAGCCGAATGGCGTCCTGCCCATTCTCCATAGTCACATCTGTCAAATAGCCAAACTCGACCTCTGCGCCCTCTATCTGTTCTAGTTCTTCTTGATCTGCTTGATCCAAGCCATAGTTAGACATGATTGCCAAATCCAAGGTTTGAGCAGTTGTTAAATAAGCATTAGCGGTCGCCTCCATATTGGGGCTAGTTACTTTGAGACCTACTAGGGCTAAAGATCCCAACATCATCAGGGTCAAGATGGATAAAAAACGCCCCTTGGAGCCTGTAAAGGACTGAATTAAGTCCTTCCAATAGGTTTTTCGCTTGATCATGCTAGTACTCCAAACTGTCGATATCCTGAGGATGCTGGTTGATCACCACATCCTTGACACTGGCATCGTGCATATGAATCACACGATCAGCAATGGGCGCCAAAGCTCCATTATGAGTCACGATGATCACCGTCGCTCCCTTTTGACGAGACATATCTTGGAGGATTTTCAAAACCTGCTTGCCCGTCTGATAATCCAAGGCTCCAGTCGGTTCGTCACAAAGGAGAATTTTAGGATTTTTGGCTACCGCGCGTGCAATGGAGACTCGCTGTTGCTCCCCTCCAGACAGCTGGGCTAGAAAGTTATTGAGACGATGAACCAGACCTACATCTGTCAAGACTTGCTCAGGATTCAAGGCATCTGTCACGATTTCCGAAGCCAATTCCACATTTTCCTTAGCTGTCAGATTGGACACTAGATTATAAAACTGAAAAACAAAACCGACATCATTGCGGCGGTAATTGGTTCGCTGGTGGGAACTATAATCTGCAATATTGGCACCATCAATCCAGATTTCCCCCTCATCATTGGTATCCATTCCCCCAAGAAGGTTAAGAACCGTTGACTTGCCTGCACCAGACGCACCTAGAATAATAACCAATTCACCCTTTTCGATCTCAAAATTCACATCACGATTGGCCACAATCTCCGTGTCCCCAACCTGATAACGCTTGTAACAGTGTTTCATCTCAATATAAGCCATATCAGTTTCTCTTTCTTTCATATTCACTATCATTATATCGCTTTTTCAAGCCATTGGAAACTGGGAACAAAAACAAAAAGCCTAGAAATCAATTCTAGACTTACAATTTTTTATTTTCCAAGGTAGTATTCAGAAACTACATTCAATTTTTCGTCGAATTCGAATACCAATGGTGGGAAGTTAGGGATTTCCACGTCCATGATTTCGTCGTCTGACAAACCTTTGATGTGTTTTACAAGGGCACGGATTGAGTTACCGTGAGCTCCTACGAATACGTTTTTACCATCTTTAAGAGCTGGAGCGATTTTATCTTCCCAGAAAGGAAGGGCACGTTCCAAAGTCACTTTCAAGTTTTCAGCATCTGGAATTACTGAGTCGTCAAGTGAAGCATAACGACGGTCTGTGTGAGCTGAGTGCTCATCATCACGGTCCATGTTTGGAGGCAATACATCGTATGAACGACGCCAGATGTGAACTTGCTCATCACCAAATTGTTCAGCAGCTTCAGCTTTGTTTTTACCAGTCAAACCACCGTAGTGACGTTCGTTCAAGCGCCATGATTTTTCAACTGGAACCCACAATTGGTCAGAAGCTTCAAGAGCCAAGTTAGTTGTTTTGATAGCACGTTTCAATACTGAAGTGTAAGCTTGGTCAAATTCGATACCAGCTTCTTTAATCAATTTACCAGCGTCAATCGCTTGTTGTGTACCTTTTTCAGACAAATCAACATCAGCCCAACCAGTGAAAAGGTTAGCTTTGTTCCATTCAGACTCACCGTGGCGAGCAAAAACCAATTTTACCATTAGATGGATTCTCCTTTAAATTTTCCGAGGTTTCCCCTCGTTTATCTATTCTATTTTACACAATTTTTCACAAAAAAGCTAGTCAAAACCAAAAAGGAAAGGACTGTTTGGCAATCCTTTTCCTTATTTTTTATCCTTCAACTTTGAATTTTTTGAGACTTCCTAAAAATAGTGAACCACCGATAATTGCTAGGATTCCTCCTACCCATCCTAATGCCGGAATCAAGCCTACCGCACCGCCTACAATCAGAAGAACAGAAGGAGCCGAACCAACACGACTTTCTCCCTTATAGTATACAATCGCAACAATTCCTAAAACTAAAATAGCAATTTTTAAAACAGTTGGAAGTAAAACTCCTGCAACTCCTGCAACTGTTGTAGATGCAGTTAATTCAGGACTCTGGGTAGCTGTTGCTGTGGCAGCTGTACTCACAACTGCTGCTAGTAAAAGAAACGGAGCAATAAGTAAGTAGAGTCCGCCTACTAAACCTACAATACCACTATAAAGCGCTAACGCTTTTGATTTCATAATAAAATCTCCTTTTTTATTTTTTTCAAATAAGATTGTATCATATTTGCTTAAAAAAAAGCATTTTCTGGAATTGTAAAATAAAAACTTGCATAATATGAAATAAAATATCATACTTTTCAGAAATCAAAAGCAACTGTGCAAATTTATTATTATAAAAATATGACACAATTTACCAATCTTATCCCTAATATCAAATTCGTATTTTATCTTACTGCTATTAATTTGCTACCTTTCTCTTTGATTCTTGTTGATACTCTTCGAAAATCTCTTCAAACCACGTCAGCGTCCCCTTGTCATATATATGTGACTGACTTCGTCAGTCTTATCTACAACCTCAAAACAGTGTTTTGAGCAGCCTGCAGCTAGCTTCCTAGTTTGCTTTTTGATTTTCATTGAGTATGAGTATACAAAGTCACACCTTGCAAATTTTAAAAATAAAAAACGCATCGTATCAGGTGTTCAAAAACTTGATACAATGCGTTTTATAGACTATAAGATTAGTTGTCTTTTATTCTCAAATTGAGTTTTCCCTAGACTTTTCAATCTTATTTCTCTTCAAATCCTTCTGCGACTGCGGCCGCAAAGTTTTCTTCTACGATGCTTGCACAGTGGTCACAGATGACTGCCTGGTAGCTGCGTTCTGCTGTTGTTGGGTCGATGCGACGGCAACGGTCACATACATCACCTGCAGCGCGTTCAACAGTGAAGGCGACATCTTCAAAGCTAACGGCAGCTTCTGGAGCAGGTCCTTCTGCGATGGTCAATTCTGACACGATCAAAAGTTGAGCCACATTGCTGTTCACTGCTTCGAGTAAAGTTTTCACAACTTCATTTGGATAAACTGTCAAGTGTGCTTCAAGTGATTTACCGATAACTTTGGCATTACGCGCTTCTTCCAAGGCTTTTTGAGCTTGTCCACGGAAGTCCATGAAGGCTGCCCATGTATCCAAGATTTCTTCTTGATTAGCAAATGTCTCTGCTTCTGGCAATTCTGACAATTGAACGAAGTCTTCGACTTCAAACTCTAGATATGACCAGATTTCTTCCGCAGTGTGAGGAAGGATTGGTGTCAAGAGTTTGGTGATTTTGACAAGAATGTCATAGAAAACAGTCTGCATTTGACGGCGTTCCAATGATTTGGCACCTTCGATGTAAACAACATCTTTAGCAAAATCAAGGTAGAAGGCTGACAAGTCAACGTTGATAAAGTTCACCAAGGCCTTGTAGATTGTCAAGAATTCAAAGTTGGCATAGGCATCACGAATGGTCTTGACAAGCTGGTTAAAGCGAATCGTCATGTACTTATCAACTGAACGAAGCTCATCGTAAGCGACTACATCTTGAGTTGGGTTAAAGTCAGATGTATTGGCAATCAAGAAACGAAGGGTGTTACGAATCTTACGGTAAGTTTCAGAGACTTGGCTCAAGATATCCATAGAGATACGTACGTCATTGCTTGAGTCTACACTTGTTACCCAAAGACGCAAGATTTCAGCACCGAATTGTTTTTCAACATCGCTTGGAGCAATGGTATTCCCAAGAGATTTAGACATCTTCTCACCTTTACCATCAAGGGCAAAACCTTGTGACAAGATTTGTTTGTAAGGTGCTACGCCATGATTGGCAACAGATGTGATGAGTGATGAGTTAAACCAACCACGGTATTGGTCTGAACCTTCTAGGTAAAGATCTGCTGGGTAAGTCAACTCAGGACGGTTTACAACAACCCCATTCCATGATGAACCTGAGTCAAACCAAACGTCCATGATATCAGTTTCTTTTTTGAACTCGCCATTTGGTGAACCTGGATGAGTAAATCCTTCTGGTAAGAGGTCTTTGGCATCACGTTCCCACCAAATGCTTGAACCATGTTCCTCAAAGAGTTGAGCCACGTGTTCAATCGTTTCAGCAGTCATGATCGCTGTACCATCTTCAGCGTAGAAGATAGGAAGCGGAACACCCCAAGCACGTTGACGAGAGATAACCCAGTCGCCACGGTCACGAATCATATTGTAAAGACGGACTTTACCCCATTCTGAGTGGAATTTCACTTTTTCAATTTCGTCCAAGATTTCTTGGCGGAATTTAGAAACTGAGGCAAACCACTGTGGTACTGCACGCCAGATGATTGGTTTCTTAGTACGCCAGTCAAATGGGTATGAGTGAGAAATTTCTTCTTGGGCAAGAAGGAGGTTACCAAGTTTTTCAATAACAGTTGGGACAACCTTATCATAGAATTGACCTTCAAACTCAGGACCAGCATTCTTCATCATGATACCACGTTCGTCAACAGTCACTGCGACTTCAAGACCATTAGCAATACCAACATTGTAGTCGTCCTCACCAAAACCAGGGGCTGTATGGACGATACCTGTACCAGAGTCAGTGGTAACGTGGTCACCAAGGATAACCAACTCATCTACAGCTGTATCCCATGGGTGTTCTGTTACGATGTGGTTCAATTCTTGACCACGGTAAGTTGCCAAAACTTGAGCATCAGCCCAACCAAATTTCTCAGATAAGCTAGTCAATAATTCTGCCGCAACCACAAACTTACGAGCTTCACCAGCAGGTTGAACCAAGACGTAATCAATATCCGCTCCAACAGTCAAACCACGAGAAGCTGTGATAGTAAATGGAGTTGTTGTCCAGACTACGATATAAGTCTCTGTATCTAGAACACCTTTGCCATCTTTTACCTTGTTGGCATAATAAAGGGAAGTCGAAACCAAATCATGGTATTCAATCTCTGCTTCAGCAAGGGCAGACTCAGATGACCAAGACCAGTAAACTGGTTTTGCACCACGGTAGATATAACCTTTATTAGCCATCTCACCAAATACACGGATTTGAGCTGCCTCATAGTCAGGAGTCAAGGTCACATATGGATTTTCCCAGTCACCAGAAACCCCCAAACGTTTAAAGTCTTCACGTTGTTTATCTACTTGAGAAAGAGCGTATTCACGGCAGAGTTTCAAGTACTCAACCAAGTCCATTTCTTTACGTTTGACACCTTGTTTTGCCAAAACTTGCTCGATTGGCAGACCATGAGTGTCCCAACCCGGGATAAATGGTGCGTAAAAACCTGACATAGATTTGGAACGAACAATGATATCTTTTGAAATCTTGTTCATAGCGTGTCCAACGTGGATATTTCCGTTCGCGTATGGAGGGCCATCATGCAAGGTGAAATGAGGTTTTCCTTGGTTCAATTCTTGACGACGTTGGTAAAGTTTTGCATCTTCCCATTCCTTTTGCCAAACTGGCTCTTTGGTAGGAAGGCCTGCACGCATTGGGAAAGCTGTTTTCCCAAGGTTAAGAGTATCTTTGAGTTTCATGGTATCTCCTTTATAAATAATAACAAATTAAAAACCACGACTGCCAAAAAGGACGAAAATCGTGGTACCACCTTTATTCGGAAAAAGATCTAGTCTTTCTCCCTCTTATCCCGTAACGTGGGGAACGTCAAATCTTACTCCATTCAGACTTGATTGTTTGAGAGGATAATCTTATCAATAGGGATTACAGGACTCACACCATCTCCTGCTCGCTAGAAATATAAGGATAAGATATTGTTCTCAGATCATTTCTTATAAAATTGTAACAGATTCTTGCGGAGCCGCAAAACCTGGTTCTGAGTTTACAGCTTCAGTAGCTGGTGTTGGACCTGTCGGATGCACTGGAGCTACTTCTGGTTCTTCATACATTGGACCAACTGGTTGAGCAGGTTCTTCTTCAATTTGAGGACTCACTACAGGAGTTGGATTTTCCACTTCCTGTTTAGCCTGAGCTTCAAATTCAGCCAATTCTTTATTGGCTGCCTCAATACGAGCCTGTAACTCTGCCATTTCTGCTTGAGAGAACTGACGTGTCATATCAATTGGTTCTTCCTCAATTGGTGCTGGAATCGGTTCTCCAAGTACTTCGCTAACAACTTCTTTAAAGGCTTCATCACTTGTTTGAAGATAAGTAGCTGTTGGACGGAGAATATCTTCCCAATCTGAAGATTCAACAATAGCCAACTGACTCTCAATTGTAGATTTGAGACGTTGGTGGAAGACACGGCTCTTGTTCTTCAATTCTTCTGTTTCAACAGCAACTTTCTTAGCATTGTCTGTTGCTTGACGAAGAATCTCGTTTGCCTTATATTTAGCTTCTTCCAACAAGCGTTGGGCATCTTGCTCTGCTTGGTGAATGATATTGTTTGAACGTTCATGCGCCGCCTGTTTCACTCTCTCAGCTGTATCCTGGGCAATCAATACAGACTGGCTCAATGAATCTTTCATTTCGTCAAAGTAAGACAAACGCTCTTCTAAACTCTTAATACGCAAATCTTTATCATGATTCGCACGCACAAGATCTTCGTAATCACGAACCACAATATCTAAAAATTCATCGACTTCTTCTGGATCAAAACCTCTGAATCGAGTTCCAAAGGTCTTGTCCTTTATTTCTAATGATGTAATTGGCATTCTATTCCTCACTTACTTAATAATAACTGGACGGTTATTTTTTTCTTCTCTTTTTTCGTTTGTCCCTTATCTTGAAGTAATCTCAAGCGACCAAATTTTCTCACACTAATCAAGTCTCCGACTTGAACAGTATAATCCGATTTGTCTACCACATGATAATTTACTTGGACAAGTTTCTTTTCAATCAACTGGTTTGCTTGATTCCTAGATAGTTTCAAAACATTTGATAAAAGAACATCTAATCTAAAACTAGACACAGATAAATCCAGCTCTCGGTACTGCTCTATCTTATCTATTTTCTCGGTGAAAGGACGTTCCTCCAGCGAAACGGGTATACGGCCAATTTTCTTTAATCCATCTTGAAAGAGAAGAAGAAACTGCTGATTAATCATAATCTGCGCCCGTTCTTCATCTACTAGGATATCTCCAAAAAGTTTCCGTTCAATCCCTAATTGATTGATGACTGTCCCTAAAATCTTAGCATGCGTTAAGTGTTCAAATTTATTGGAATACACAATTTCTTGGAGAGATATTTCAAAATCTGAAAACTCTGGCTGGAAATAATCTGGGTATAATAAAACTCGAACATACTCACTCGAGACAAATTCCCCACTACTGCTACAAGCAAGACCATAGGTTTTGGCCAAAATCTTTAATAGCTTCTCCTGATGAGGATTGATAAAAGGAGTTAAAAAAGGAGCATAGCTATCTTCTACCTTCCTTATCCATTCCATTCCCTTGTCAAGAAAGGGACGATCTTCTATGGAGAAATGCTGGTAAATCCCTTTATTCATCCTATCATCGCCAGAAAACGGACTAGGTTTTCTCCTAAAAATCGAACCAAAACAATCGCAACCCAAACAGATAAATCAAGACCTGCTATCTGTAAAGGCAGGCGTTGCAAAGGAGCAAGCACTGGTTTTACCAATGCTACAATCCAACAACCCAAACTTGATTCGTAGGCGCCTGGAAACCAAGACATGACAGCAAAGGCTAGCAAAATCAGGGAGTAAATATCCACTGCATTATAAATCATACGAATTAAAAAAATCATTATCGTACTCTATTTCGCTTCATATCAAAACCGAACTCACCATTTTGGTCTTCATCTGGCAAGCGAATATCTTCTACATTGACAATGACATTCACTGGTGTCAACAAATACATGGTAGAAGCCACTTTTTTCAGATTTCCAGCTAAAACATGACAAGCCCCATCCAAATAGTCCAAACAACGACGAGCCTGCACTTCAGTCATATATTGAAAATCAATCAAGATACTTTCGTTGCCTGCCAATAAATCAACAATTTCTGTTGCATCTTCATATTTTCTAGGATAACGAACATCTATAATGACCTTATCCGTTGCACGCTGGCTCTGATTTGCCAATTCCTGTTGACGTGCATGCAGTCTGGTGATATTGTTCTCCTTTGTTCCAGCTGATTGTGGAGTTTGAGTGATCGGGAGAGCTGGTTCCTGTGAAGAATTTACTGGAGTTAACACAGGCTCATCTCTTTTTTCATAAGGGAGACTTGAATCCTCATCCTCCGTAAAATAATCTATAAATCTATCGAATCTATCTTTTAAAGACATGGTTCTCTCCTACTTAAAAAATGCTGTACCTATACGAACAAAGGTGGAACCGAATTGAATCGCTTCTTTATAATCACGACTCATTCCCATACTTAACTCGGTCATAGGCATATTTGGAATTTGTTTTTCTTGGATTTCTCTTTGTAAATCTTGAGTCGCCTTGAAAATTTCTTTCAACTGCTCACTGCTAGCCTCAAAAGGTGCCATCGTCATCAAACCAACATATTCAATCTTATCTAGTCTGGCTAACTCTGGCAAGATTTCCAGCAGTTCCTCTCTCGAAAAACCATGTTTGCTTTCTTCTTTAGAAATATTTACTTGAAGGAAACACTTGATGACTCGGTCACTTCTTTTTTGTATTTCCTCTGCTAGCTTGACGGAATCCAAGGCATGGAAATAATCAACGTATTGAATGACATCTTTCACCTTACGTCTTTGCAAGGTACCAATCAAATGCCAAGTCACATCTCGATCTTTTAAAGCTTCATATTTTTCCAGAAACTTATCGACACGATTTTCACCGATATGATGAACACCTAGCGGAAGCAAGGCTTCCGCTGTCGGTACATCTACATACTTGGTAACTGCAATAACAGAAACTGATCCACTCTCTCGATGAGCACTCAGACTAGCCTCTGCAACTTCTCGAAAAACAAGTTCTGTATTTTCTTTTACATTCATTTACTTAACGATTTTTGAAAAATGGAGGTGTATCCAATTCATCTTCATCTTGCGAAGTTGGGGCTTCAAAGCGTTCAACTGGAGAAACGACTGAATCTGTTGTACGAACAATAGACTCACGGCGAAGATCCCAATCACCAAAAGCAGATGCTTGAGTTGGTTCCAAACGACGTGGATTTTGTTTTGGCAATTCAGCTGTTTCTGCCATATCAAAATGACGATCAAAGCTATGTGAATGAGCTGGTTTTACTGTCTCACGGTAGTTAGTAGCAGGTCTAGCTTGTGGAGCCACAACCTTTTCTACGCGGTCTTGACGAACACCTGTTGCAACAACTGTTACACGAATTTCATCACGCATACTTTCATCAATTGAAGTACCGAGCCAGATGTTCACTCCTTGACCTGCTGCTTGGTTCACAATTTGTGAAGCCTCTTCTGCCTCAATCAAGGTTAAGTCGAGACCACCAGTTACGTTGACAATCACATCTTCTGCTCCATCAATTGTTGTTTCAAGAAGTGGAGAGTAAATTGCCTTACGTGCTGCTTCAACAACACGTTCTTCTCCACTACCGATACCAATACCCATAAGAGCATTCCCTTTATTTGCCATTACCGTTTTCACATCGGCAAAGTCAAGGTTAATCAATCCTGGATTAGTAATCAAATCGGTAATTCCTTGAACACCTTGACGAAGAACGTTATCCGCTTCGCTAAGAGCCTCCAAGAGCGGTGTTTTCTTATCAACAATTTCAAGCAAGTTGTTGTTTGAGATAATCAATAGAGTATCTACATGCTCACGTAGTTGATTGATTCCTTCAACAGCAAATTGTCCACGTTTGCTTCCTTCAAAACCGAAAGGACGTGTCACAACACCAACTGTAAGAGCACCTAAATCTTTGGCGATACGAGCAATAACAGGAGCAGCTCCAGTTCCAGAGCCTCCTCCCATACCAGCAGTGATGAAAACCATATCTGCGCCACTGATAGCTTCCGTCAGTGTTTCTTCGCTTTCTTCAGCAGCTTTACGACCAACCTCAGGTTGACCTCCTGCACCCAAACCACGAGTCAATTTAGGTCCCAACTGAATAACAGTCTCAGCTTTTGTACTACTCAATGCTTGTACATCTGTGTTTGCTGCGATAAATTCTACGCCTGTAACACCTTCGTCGACCATACGGTTGATGGCATTGCCACCACCTCCACCGACACCAATTACCTTAATCACTGCACCTTGAGCAGCAGCTGTATCAAATGAAAATGTCATAATTTATTTTTCCTCTTTATTCGTCAAACATGCTTCCGATCAAGCCACGGAAACGATCTGCTAATTTCGGTTTATTTTGTGAAGCCTGTTGGAAATCCGCCATTGGTTCTGTAGGCGCCACCGGCTCTACTTCTGGAGCAGGAGCTGGTTGAACAGGCGTTGATTGTACAAACTGAGCTGTTTTCTGAATCATTCCCCCAAAACTAATTGGTTGATGAGTCAGAGCAACTTCACCCTTGACTGCTCTTTGAGCCAAAAGATTGACTTCTGTCAATTGTCCAGCAAATTCTGATAAACTAATCACATGCGCAAAGGCTGGATTGCGAATACCAACTTGGTTTGGAACATAGAGTTTCACACGGACACCAAAGACTTCTTGAGCCAATTCCACCATACCTGGTAAAATAGCATTTCCACCGATCAAAACAATTCCACCAGGAAGATCCAATAAATGTCTTCTTTCTAGATCTTGTTTGATTTGTTCAAAGATATGCTTGATTCGTGCAGAAATAATCTCTGACAAGTAATCTTCTGTCACTTCAACAGGTTCTACTTCCCCAATAACCTCTACTTGGAAGGTTTCTTTACTTGCAAGAGGAGGATAAGCCTCTCCATAGTTCAATTTCAAACCTTCAGCCAACTTCTGAGAAGTTTTCAAGACTTTAGAGATATCCTTAGTTACGTAATCTCCGCCTTCTTGGAGAATATTGGTGAACTGAAGTTCTTGGTTACGGATTGTAGCGACAGTCGTTTGACCTGCCCCCATATCAATCACTGTAGCACCAAATTCACGTTCACCTTCATTCAAAACTGATTGAACCATTGCTAGTGGCGAAATGATAATATTTTCAACCTGAACACCTGCACGCTCAACCGTCTTACGCAAATTGTGCAAGATAGTACGAGGGCCTGTATAAAGCAAGCCACGCATTTCAAGGCGAACCCCCATCATGCCACGTGGGTCACGAATTCCTTGGAAACCATCCACAATAAATTCTTCAGGAATAAAGGTAATGACTTCACGGTCAGGTGTCATACTCTTTGTCAAAGCTGATTTGACAACATTTTCAACATCTTGATCCGTAATTTCCTTGGTATCAGATGTTACTGGAATCATCCCCTGAGTTGGTTCTACCTGCAGAAGATTACCAGGCAAGCCGACATTCACTGATTTAATCGAAATACCTGCCTTTTCTTCCGCTTGGGAAATAGCTGATTTGATAGCAGTTGCTGCTGCATCAATATCAACAATAATTCCATCCTTTACACCTTTACTTTTGGCATTACTCACGCCAATTACATTTAATTCACCATTTCTCTGCTCGGCTACAAGCACCTTGACAGAGCTTGTTCCAATATCTAGACCTGTAAAAAAGCCTTCTCTAGCCATTACATCGCATCCTCTCTATCTTCCAAGTTTCGCACTTCGTATTATTCCATAGCTAAACATAGGCATAGCTATTCACAGAATATTATAACACAAAAAATCTAATTGTGCTTAGTTTTTTCCTAAATTTACTTGCTATTTTTTCACTTTTGCTCATCAACTTTTTTTATTTTCCAAACAAATTATAAAAAATCAGATTTATGAAAAAAGAAAGCTCATTTCTAAGCTTTCTTTGCAGTCATTTTTTCTGCTTCTTGTGCTAAAAATAGTTCCAAGATTTTCTTGGTCAAAGTAATGGCTGCCGACAAGGCCAGAGAAACGATTAAATAATTAGCTACTAAGCCATGGTCTCCAACCAATGGTGGTTTTGTCAGGAATCCGTAATCTCCACCTGTTACTAAATTGACCACAAAAATCAAGGCATTTAGTCCAAAGGTCATGAGAAAAATTCCCTTCACATCCAGTAATCGCGCATTATACTGTCTCAATAGATAAACTAGAGAGTTCCCCAAGAGTGCTAAATGCCCAAAGATAAAGGACAAAATCGCAATATGCGGGAAAGGATAGGCATCTGGCACTGGATAAACAAAGGCTGCTAATGTCCCAAATGTTCCTAGCAATGCAAAATACTGCCTATATTTAGACTGACCAGGAAGCAAAAGCACCACAAACATAGCCATACGGCAATGGTAAAAGGGTAAGCTTTCTGACAGTGGCATATGATTGACCCAGTACCAACCATAAAGGAGGATCAACTGAACCGCCTGCAAGATTTGGAAAAATCGTTGGCAAGCCTTCTTTTCACGATAGCGATAGGCTGTATAAAAGGTCAAGGCCAAGAGTGTAAATATACTGACATACCAATAAAGATCAAACTTGGGTGGCTCTGTTGCTTGGGTCGTAAAGAAAATATCCCATAAATTCATCTAGTATTCCTCATGATTCAAAATTTTCCTGCATATTATTATACCATGCTATTTGTCAAAAATGGATTTAGAAATACGTAAATGTTTAACAAAATCACTTGTCTTCATTTTCTAAACTTTCTACCAACTTGGCTAGGTTCATAGAGTTAGAGCCTTTGAGCAAGATTTGGTCATTAGCTCCTAGACTTTCCTTGACCTGCTTGACTAGGTTTTCAAATTGGTCTTGGTCTTCTGTTTTCTTGAAGTAGAAAACGTGGCCAATTGGGAACATTTGACTGGCAAGTTGGGCTAATTCAGCAATGTCTTCTCCATAGAAAATCACGGTATCCAGCACATCTGGCGAAAGGCTCAAAATCATCTGATTATGAAGCTGAATAGACTGGTTACCAAGTTCCTTCATATCCGCCAACACTGCAATTTTCTTGCCACCTTCATTGGCTGGAATGGCAGAGAAAGTCTCTAAAATCAGCTTCATAGCAGTTGGATTGGCATTATACACATCTGATAGGATATCTGCTCCATTGGTTGCTTTCTTCCACTCGGTACGGTTACGCGTCAATTCAAGATCTTGGAAGGCCTGACGAATCTGCTCCTCTGAAACTCCTTCTTGTAGGGCAACATAGGACGCAATCATAGCATTAGTGGCATTGTACTTACCAGTCACTGGCAAATCAAGGGATTGTTCCAAGAAATTAGCCTTAAAGGTCAGACTATCCTTGCGCTCAACCAAATCGGTAACTTCCAGCTCTGCTCCTTGCCCAAAACGAACCACCTTTTTATCAGCTGGCAAGTAGTCCTCTACAATAGTGTCAGCCGGAGCTAAAAGCAAGGAACCAGATGCCATCCCGTCTGCAATTTGCATTTTTCCTTTAGCAATCTCTGAACGGTCTTTGAAAAAGGCCAAATGTGCTTCTCCAACCAAGGTCACGATGGCTGTTTTTGGACGAGCCAATTCTGACAAGAGATGAATATCTCCCAAGTGATCCTGTCCCATCTCCAAGACCAACTTTTCTGTTCCTTCAGGCATATGGAGAACTGTGTAAGGAAGACCAATCTCGTTATTATAGTTGCCTTGTGTTTTGTAGGTTTTGTAGGTTGTTGATAGCAAGTGCGCTAACATATCCTTGGTCGTCGTCTTACCATTTGAACCCGTAACTGCAAAGACATCAACAGCTGTTTTCTCAAGATAGTAGGCAGCTAGTTGTTGAAAGGCAGTCAACACATCATCAACTAGAATGTAGGGATGATTTGCAACTTCTTTCTCAGACAGGGTTACAGAAGCACCATTTTCAAAAGCTGTTTGGATAAAGTCATGACCATCACGCACACCTTTAAGGGGCACAAACAAGTCCCCTTCCTCAATCAAACGACTGTCAAACTCAGCCTTCTCTAACTGGGTATCCTCAAAAATGCTGATATCATTTTTAGCTCCTACAACTTGAGCCACTTCATGGATTGTTAATTTCATTTCTACTCCTTTAAAAAGGGTTGAAGTCCGAGAACTCTGATCACCTTACAGTGATGGTTCTGGCTTCTACCCTCTCTTTCATTTCTATAGCAAATGCGCTTCGCGCTTGTCAAAACTTTCCTTGGCAAGGTCAACCAAACGCTCGATTAGTTCTGGATAGCTGATTCCCATATTGTCCCAAAGTAGTGGGTACATAGACCACTGGGTGAAACCTGGCATGGTATTAAGCTCGTTTAGGAAAATCTCTCCCTTATCTGTATAGAAGAAATCACAACGAGATAGACCGAGCCCACCAATGGCACGGAAGGCTGTTTCTGCATTTTGGCGCATGACAGCTACTACATCATCACTGATTTTAGCTGGGATATCCATAGTAATCTTGTTGTCAATATACTTGGCATCGTAGTCATAAAAGGCAACATCCTTGACTACTTCCCCTGGAAGGGTGCTTTTGACATCGTAGTTGCCCAGTAGACCAACCTCGATTTCACGAGCATTTACCCCTTGCTCTACCAAGACACGACTGTCATATCGGAAGGCAAGTTTCAAGGCTTGACGGAGTTCTTCTTGATTTTCAGATTTAGAAATACCGACACTAGAACCCATGTTTGACGGCTTAGTGAAGACTGGATAAGTCAATTTTTCTTCCACTTCAGCGATTTTAGCAGTCACATCATCCCCTTCAACGATAGCCACATAAGGAACTTGGGCAATACCAGCAGATTCTAACACACGCTTAGTCGTGATTTTGTCCATTGCAAGGCTAGATGACAAGATGTTGCAACCAACATAAGGCATTTTCAAAACTTCAAGGAATCCTTGAACAGAGCCATCTTCTCCCATCGGACCGTGAAGAACTGGGAATACCACTGCTCCCTCTTCGTATATAGCACTTGGTACAACTTTCTTATCCCAATCAATGGTCGCATTGGTCATGAGACGGTCCTCTTGACCTGGAGTCTGACTAAATTCCTGCGTTTTGATAAAGTCACCTGACTGACTGATAAAGAAAGTCTTAACTGTGAAACGGCCGTAATTGACCGCACGCATGACACTTTCCGCTGAAAGGACAGAGACTTCGCGTTCCGCACTCCGTCCACCATATAAAAGAATAATCGTTTGTTTCATATTATTTGTCCTAATTCTACTAGAATACTCGCTCTTTAGTATATCATATTTGCTTGTTTTTTTAAAACTTGAACCTGATCCTACTCATCACACTATACAAAAAGAGGCCGATAGGAACGATTTTCAGCCTCCTTGATTTTTTATAAATGAATGGAGTTCGTAAATTTGTCTACACTTACAACTCTGTTCGATTTTCAATAGCCCGTAAGAGGGTCACTTCGTCCGCATACTCGATATCTGCTCCCACAGCGAGACCTCGTGCCAGGCGAGTGACCTTGATACCAGCTGGCTTGAGTAAGCGGGAAAGATACATGGAAGTCGCTTCCCCATCTGCTGTGGCATTGGTTGCTACGATTACTTCTGAAACCTCACTATCCATCAGACGAGTCATGAGGCTCTTGAGATTGATATCATCTGGACTGATACCATTCATGGGAGAAATAAGACCATGTAAGACATGATAGAGCCCGTGGTATTCTTGAATGTTCTCCATGGCCGCCACATCCCTACTATCCTCTAGCACCAAAATCGTTGTCTGGTCACGACTTGGATCGGTACAGATAGAGCAAGGATCGTCGTCTGTCAAACGTCCACAAATAGAACAGTAGGTCAATTCTCTCTTAGCAGAAAGGAGATTTTTTGCAAATTCATTGACATCATCATCCGGCATTCCAATAGTATAAAAGGCTAGACGGGTTGCTGTCTTAATCCCAATACCAGGAAGTTTGGAATAACTGTCAATCAACTTAGCAATAGGTGTTGGATAAAGCATATGTTCCTTTCTAATTCATTGGATGGTGTTGGTTATATAAATTGATAATGTCGCGAGCAATTGCTGGCCCAACATTTTTGGTTAAATTGGTATTATGAGGAAAGACTACTGCAACTGCAATTTGAGGATTTTCTGTTGGAGCATAGGCCACGGCATTGGTATTATTAGCTTCTTGACCACCAGCTACATAGCTTTCAGCTGTACCGGTCTTACCACTGATAGAAACAGTGGCGCCATCTGAAAACGCCCGTCCTGTCGTAAGGGGACTAGTTCCATGCGATACTTGGTAAAATCCTTGGTGCAAGATTGCCATATCTGATTCAGAAATATTGACCTTGTTGATTTCCTTGGTATCTATTGCTTGGATTAATTCCCCAAGGCCACCCTTATCATTATTTCCATAAATACCTTCAACAATACGAGGAGCCACACGAACACCATCATTTGCAATAGTTGCTACATACTGAGCCAACTGCATGGGCGTATAGTTATCAAACTGCCCAAAGGCATTGGTGATGTAATTAGCAAAGCTATACTCTTTGGGAACAAATCCAGTAGATTCATTTGGAAGGTCAATGCCTGTTGAGGCTCCAAGACCATATTCAGCAAATGTCGAACGAAGTTTTCCCATAGCTGTTTCCAAATTGCTGGTTCCAACAAACATATTTGGTTGATAGGTCTGGCCCATGATTCCAAGAGCGGTTTGAACCACGTAAGCATTAGATGAATACTCCAAGGCTTCCACAGCTGTAATAGGAAAAGATCCATATGCCAATTTATACCAAGAATAAATTGGAGCTGAACCTTGGAAAACAATAGGCTGATCTGTTAAGGTTTGGTTTCCTGATAAAACACCATTTTCCCAACCTGAGCTGATGGTAGCGGCCTTAACAACCGAACCTGGGATAAAGACATTGGTTACCGTTCCCAAGGAATCAGGAGTCAACTCTCCCGTTTTCAGGTCATGTTTGAGTCCTGACATAGACAAAACAGCACCTGTTTTGGGGTTAAGGGCGACTGCATACACACCCTCAGAATACTTGGCTCCACCATTTCCTAGCTCGGAATTGAAATAACTTTTCAGCAAAGCATCCACGCTATCTTGGAAGGCCAAATCAATGGTCAGTTTGATATTGTTTCCCTTACTACCTTCCTCAATTGTGTCCACGCTTTCCATATTGCCATATTTATCCAGATGGATTTCTTTTACCGAGCGTTTTCCTTGTAAGGTCTCTTCATATTGCTTTTCCAAATAGGAGGTTCCAACACGGTCATTTAGAGAATAGCCCTTTTTAAGATAGGCTTCTGCTTCTTCCGCTGGGAGACCGGCTTTTTCACTGGATACACTCCCTACTATAGAAGAAAGGGAAGTTTCCAAAATCTTTCGATCCCAAGAAGTAGAAATACTAATGCCAGGCATCTCCTTTGAAATAGAGGCAATAACAGCCACCTGAGAATCATTTAGAGGATCTGTCGCAATGGTTCCTGTCGCAAAGTTTCCAACAGCATTTAACTGACTAAAAAGATAGATTTCTTTCTTTTCATCCTCTGTATAGTTTAGTTGACTTGTTGGGACACTATCGACCGCATTGTTATACAGTTCTGATTCGGATAGGCGATTGCCATCTGAATCCAAGCGTTTCTCACTTGGGAGAGCTTCCACTGTTTTTTTATAGATTTCAGGATCAGCCAAATAGTAATCAGCCAGCTGGCGTTCTGTCAAATTTGGCGAAGTGATGCTCACATATCCCAGTAACTGACTAGCGATTTCTTTTAGATCTTTAGCCGTCATTTTATTGCTACGCGTAAAGGAAACAACCTGCTTTAACGTATTTTCTACCAAAGGTTTGCCACTAGCATCATAAATCTCCCCACGAGCGGAACTGGTTGTAACCTTGGTCTGACTAGCTGAGGCTAGCTTTTTTTCGTAAAAATCCTTGTTCAGAACCTGCATATACAACAAACGACCAATAATAGTCAGAAAAAGTAAAATGACAATTGAAAACAATAAATTAAGCCGAATCGGAATCGAATGGCTATTAAATTTTCTCATACAAATCAGTCTCATTTCTATTTAAAATCTTACTCTTAATTGTACCATAATTTGAGCAGAAAATTATGGAAAAGAAAGAAGCTTTTTTCGTTTTTAAGGTAAGATACGTTTTTATTTATTCATCCCTATATTATATGTTATAATGAATGTAAAAGTTCAATAATCTAGTCTTTTTCCAACACGACTCATTTAAAGGAGCCTTCCCTATGGACAAACCAGATATCGCAACTGTCATTGATTCACATTTTGAAGAAATGACAGACCTAGAGCAAGAAATCGCTCGCTATTTTTTGCAAGCTGAAACGATTACAGATGATTTATCTTCCCAACAGGTCACTCAAAAATTACATATCTCTCAGGCTGCACTAACTCGCTTTGCTAAAAAGTGTGGCTTTACTGGCTATCGAGAATTCATTTTCCAATACCAACATCAGGCAGAAAATCAAGCCAACCAAGTCTCCAAGCACAGTCCACTGACCAAACGAGTCCTCAGAAGCTATAGCAATATGAGGGAACAAACACAAGACTTGATTGACGAAGTCCAACTAGAACGAATTGCCCAATTAATCGAAGATGCTGAGCGTGTCTACTTCTTCGGAACAGGGAGTTCTGGCCTTGTCGCTCGTGAAATGAAATTGCGCTTCATGCGTCTGGGTGTGGTCTGCGAGGCCTTGACCGATCAAGACGGCTTTGCTTGGACAACCAGCATTATGGATGAAAATTGTCTCGTACTTGGTTTCTCACTTTCTGGCACAACTCCCTCTATTTTAGACAGTTTATTAGATGCCAAGGAGATGGGGGCAAAGACGGTACTCTTTTCAAGTGTTCCCAATAAAGATAGTCAGGTCTACACAGAGACTGTTCTTGTAGCCACCCACAGCCAGCCTTCCTATATCCAACGAATATCCGCTCAACTTCCTATGCTCTTCTTTATCGATTTGATTTATGCCTATTTTTTAGAAATCAATCGCGAAAGCAAGGAAAAAATCTTTAATAGCTACTGGGAAAATAAGAAACTCAACGGCTATCGTAGACAAAAACGTGTCAGAAAATCCTAGTTTGGCTGAGCCAAACTAGGATTTTTATTCATCACTAAACATACCTCTTCAAGATTATGAATCAGTCGTATCTTGACTTAGTCTTAAATAATTTCATGTAATCACTTTTTGAAGGGAGTAAATAAGCAAGTCTGACGGTATCCTCAACAATTGTATATAATACGATGTAATCCTTACTCAAGGTCAATCCTCGCGTTTGGTAGCGAGGGTCTAATTTCTTACCAAATTTTTCATCGGCATCAAATCCAGCTTGGGGGAAAATTTCTAGATGATTAATATCTTTTCTGATACTCGCCACTTTTCGTCTCGCAGCCTCTACAGAACCGATTTCCTCCGCTATATACTGATATATTTTATCCAGACTATCAATCACTCTAGGAGAATACAAAATCCTATATTTTTTATAATCCATAGCATGTCACGACATCCTCATCTGTCAAGTAATTTCCAGCCTCAATCTTGGCATAACTTTCTTGAACTTCTGCTTGTAATTGCCTAAACAAATACTCCTTCTCTAATTCCTCTTCACTCAGTAAATCTACTTCATTTGTTACGACAACATTCTTTAAGAATAATCTAAGTGCCGATGAAAGAGAGAGATTTTGTTCTTTTAACACTTCCATGGCATCATTTACCAATTCTCTATTAGCTTGGAAGGTCACAATTTTATTTGAATTCGCTATAGACATTTTATATAATTCCTTTATGTATTTTATTTATGTATTTTATTTATTATCTCACGATTATAAATAAAGTCAAGAGGATTTGATTAGAAAATCCTAGTTTGGCTGAAACAAACTAGGATTATTTTGTCTTGATACCCAATGAAAATAAACATACAACATACCTACGATATTTTGGTGATAGGCAAATTCTAATCGTGTTTTTCAGTTCTTCCATAAATCCTCCTTTTCGTTTTTGAATGTTTGACAACAAAAAAGGAAGTATCAGCTATTTGCTTTTACTTCCTTTCTCTAATTTTATTTAATTATTTTGCTTCGACAAGCTGAGATTTAACGACTCCATACCATTATCAATTCTTTTTCTCCCGTATTACTATCTAAACTTTCAGATTGGATGCTAAATTCCTCTCGCAGGTAAAATTGAATTGCTCGCTTATTTTTTTGATAAACGTTTAATCTTAGAGTGGGCTTGACTTTCTTCACATGATCCAATAGCTGTTTTCCGGCTCCCTTTGACTGTCCTGCCTCTTTTATAAAGATTCCTTCAATATAGTCGTCATTTAATCCAATAAATCCATCTATCCCGTTTGTACTGTCAATTTCATGCGCATATATTTCTGCAAGCGGTAGCATTTCTTTTACCACATCAAAATTGTTTTTCCAGTAATCAGGAGACATAAAACTATGTGCCTGAATATTCGTAATTAACCATATTTGCATTACTGCATCTATATCACTGTCAGAATATTTCCTAATCATTTCATCATCTCCATAAATTCCAATTTGTCAATTTCTCGTCCATCTCATTATATCATTTTTTCTTCTTGGCTTAGCTTTAGTATTTAGAGAGCTTGCGCCGTCTTCTAAGACTATCTTAAAGGGAATCTCCTCTCATATATTCTTCGATGATAGGAACTCTGCTCCTATCGTTCGTTTTTTCTAATTTCTCATTGACTTTCTCATACAAATGAAGCAAGATCGCATAATGGTCTTTCCGCTACTTTTCATATACCTTGACAGTTTTTCCATCATCAAAAAAAGAATTAAGCAAAACATTTTTCACTCAAGTAGTGATTAAGTGTTCTGCTTAATTCTATAATTCCAAACTAGGATTGTTTTGTTTTAAAGTGATAATAAGCACCCAACATCCCTGCTGTATTCTGATGATGGGCAAATTCTAATCTCGTCTTATCAGCCAAACTTGGTACTAGAGCTTCCTTCAAAGCTTTTCGAATTTTAGGCTTGAGAATAGCTTCTTGTCCCATGATACCGCCACCTAGAATGACCACTTCTGGATTGGCCACATAGCAAATATTTGCCAGACCTTTTCCTAGATAGTCTACCATGCGGTCAATACCTTCCATGCAGAGTTTATTGCCTTCAGTGGCTTCCTTAAAGATACGTCGGCCATTCCACTGGTCAACTTCTTCTCCATGTGCTTCAGCTACATATTTCACTAAAGCTGTTGTAGAAGCCAAGTCTTGGAAAGCCCCATCCTGCATATGCATATACCCGACTTCGCAGGCCGAATTGCTAAATCCATGGAAAACCTTCCCATCCATAATCAAGCAACCACCGATACCTGTTCCAATAGTCAAGCAAAGGGTGACACTCGCTCCCTTGCCTGAACCAGATACTGCCTCAGCCAGACCTGCACAGTTAACATCATTTTCAATCTCACAAGGAATAGCAAAGCTAGTCTCGATTTCCTTCTTGAACTGGGTTCCTGCGTAGTTAGGGATTTGAGGCCCAGCATAGAAAATCTCACCCTTATCTGGATCCACCATTCCTGCAGAAGAAATAGCAACACCTGCTACTGGGCCTTTTTCTAAATAGCTGGCTACGATATCTTTGGTCTTTTGTAAGATATGAGGTCCACCCTTATGCGCCTCTGTTGGCATTTCATGTGATTCAAGAAGTTGGCCTTCTTGATCAACCAAGCCATACTTGATGTTGGTTCCACCAATATCAATTGCAACGTAGTGTGTCATAAATACCTCCTTATGGATTAGAGGAAGCGCTCCTTGGTTTCACGAATCAAGGCTGCAGCTGCTTCTACAACTGGACGATCGTCTTCAGTCACTGGTGTCAATGGTGAACGTACAGAACCAATATTCAAGCCTTCATTGATCTTCAAAACTTCTTTGATGACACCGTACATATTTCCATGTGCAGCAGTGAGTTTACCAATGATAGCGTTGATAGCGTATTGTAATTCACGCGCTGTTTCCAAGTCTTTGTCAGCAATCAATTGATTGAGTTTCAAGAAGAGTTCTGGCATAGCACCATAAGTACCACCGATACCAGCTTTGGCACCCATGAGGCGACCACCTAGGAACTGTTCATCTGGACCATTAAAGACGATATGGTCTTCCCCACCAAGGCTCACAAAGGTTTGGATATCTTGAACTGGCATAGAAGAGTTCTTCACACCGATAACACGAGGATTTTTCAACATTTCTGTGTAAAGGCTTGGAGTCAAAGCAACCCCTGCCAATTGAGGAATGTTATAAATCACGTAGTCTGTGTTTGGAGCTGCAGAACTGATATCATTCCAATATTTAGCAACTGAGTATTCTGGCAAGCGGAAGTAAATTGGTGGAATTGTTGCAATGGCATCTACACCCAAGCTTTCTGCATGGCGAGCTAGTTCCATACTGTCTTTAGTATTGTTGCAGGCAACATGAGCAATGATGGTCAATTTACCTTTAGCAACTGCCATGACTTCTTCCAAAATCAACTTGCGATCTGCTACGCTTTGGTAGATACATTCACCAGAAGAACCATTGACATAAAGACCTTGAACACCTTTATCAATGAAGTATTGAACTAAGGCACGCGTACGTTCTGGACTTACTTCTCCTTGTTCATCATAACATGCGTAGAAGGCTGGAATGACACCTTCGTATTTTTTCAAATCTGACATAGATTTTCTCCTATTATTTTTATTTTCTGCTAAAGCAGATTCTTTCTTTACTTCTTTAGTATACACTTTACCGAAAAGGCTTTCAATATCTTATAGACACTTAGATTTTAGTTTCTCGCTTATAGAATAGCGTTTGGAACGTTTGAAAGTAGTTTCAGAAATAATTGCAACCCTTACTCATACTTAGCAAATAGCTTTTCCATCACTCCTACTTGTAAAAAAGCAAGAAGTCCAAAACCAAAGAGAATAAAAGCTGATCCTCCCAATAGAAGGGTAAAGGCTGATAGATATAGAATCATCAAAATCAAAAAGATAATTACGATCATCAAGATAAACCAAGGAGCGTTAAAACTAGCCAACATCAATCCTTTTTGAAGAATTTCTTTCCAAGATAGGTCATAACGTGCCGCAATAGGGTAACTAGCCAACATCACAATAGTGAGGAAGATAAGAATGCCTAGACAAATGGCTTTCACCAATTGGAAGGGTAGAGCTGTTTGACCCCAGAAAAGATAGAGATCTGAAAGAGTTAGAAATACAATTCCTAATTCTAATATCCCCAACTGAAAACCTAGTTTCAGATTTTGCCTGAAAACTCTTAGATAGGTTCTAAAAACTGGAACACGTCTACTTTGCTTGACTTCAAACATCGTCTGATAGAGACTAATTTTGGCTACCCCAATCGTTACGATTGGCAAACAAGTTACTACAAAGAGAAGATTGACTGTTACAATATCTAAAACCTTCTCACTAATTCGCATTAGAAAATTATCTGTATCAAATGCAGCCTTGATGAGACTTCTTCCTTTTTGTGACATCTTTTACTCCCCCTATCATTTCATTTCTATCACTATCTAAATCAACTCGATTTAGATAGTGATAAGATTCAACTCTTAAACTCAATTTTCAAAAGTACTTAATAAGATAGTCATCAGCTATCTCTGCTGATCATTCTAATCAATTAAAATTTTAAACAAATACTTGCGAACTTGATCTTCCATACCTGCATAACCATTTGGTTGATGTGGCTCTCCTGGGAAGAAAATCGCAAAATTGTGATAACCCAACAAGAGTGGGTAGTGTTCATGACAATGAACAAAGCCAATATCACTTGCTTCGTCAAATGCTACTGCCTCGTCTTTGATACGTGAGCCGTAGCTCGAATATTCATGCCCTTCTACCAACAAATGCAAGTCTGCATAGTTCTTGTGATGTTCAAACTGATCATTTTCAGCTTTATTTAGGACATTTTCTTGAACAACTAGAAAGACCTTGTCACCATCAATCTCATATTTTCCTAACTCGAATGAATCTTTACGATGTTCATAAAGATAATCAATTGCCTTGTCAAGATTGGGATGAATCCCTTTATAGAAGCTAATATTTTTCAAATCGTCAAAAATCATTATTTTCTCCTTTAAAAATCGTCATTAAGCGACTAAAACTAACACCTCCAACAGTGTCATTTACTGTCGGAGGCTTTTAGATAGTGCTAGCAATAGCCAATTGATACTGTAAAAGAAATCGTTTCTTATCCTTTGACCGCTCCCATAGTAATACCTTGTGTGAAGGATTTTTGGAAGACAAGGAAGACTGTTACGATTGGCACTGCTGCAAGGGCAGCTCCTGCCATGATCAAACCATAGTTGGTTGCCATTTCAGCCTGCATGGTCGCAACCCCAAGTGAGATGGTCAAGTTTTGACGTGAAGTCAACATTACCAATTGCATGAAGTAGTCGTTCCAAGTATTGATGAAGGTGAAGATTGCAAGGGCTGCAAACCCTGGTTTCACAATCGGGAAGGCTACGCTCCAGAAGGTACGAATCTCACCACAACCGTCGATTTTAGCTGATTCAAGCAACTCTGTAGGGATATTTTCACTGAATTGTTTCATGAGGAAAACCCCAAATGGCCATCCAATCAAAGGCAAGATAACTGCCCAAAGTGTATCATGAATTCCCATGAAGTTGACGATACGTACCAATGGCACAAGGACAACTTGTTTTGGAAGCGCCATAGCAGCGATGAAGATGGCAAAGAGGATACGTTGACCATAGAAACGTTTTTTAGCCAATACATAACCTGCTAGAGAAGAGGTCGCACAGACTAAGAACATGGTTACCAGCGAGATAAACACAGAGTTCCACATCCACTGCATAGCAGGGTTTTGCACCATGAGTTGTTGGAAGTTTTCCATGGTCGGCATTTTAGGGAACCACTGAGGAGGAATAACGATTGTATCAGGTTGTGATTTGAATGCCCCTGTCAAAATCCAGTAGAATGGAAAGATGAACAGCACAGTCAACAAGAGCAAAATGATTGTTGAAATAACAGTAAAGGCTGTTAATGGTTTTTTTTCTGTAGATTGCATAGCTGTCTCCTTTCTTTAGTATTCTACGTCGTTTCCAAGTACTTTAAATTGAACAAAGCTTACGATTGCAATCATGACTGCCAAGAAGACACCAATTGTGTTGGCATAGCCATACTCTGTCAATTGGAAGGCTTTTTCATATAGGTAGTACATCAAGGTACTTGTTGAGTAGTTTGGACCACCAGATGTCAAAAGCTGAATCAAGGCGAAACATTGGAATGAGTTAATTGTTGTGATGATTGCAATATAAAGAGTTGTTGGAAGAAGGCTTGGCCATTTAATCTTCCAGAAGACTTGAAACTCAGTTGCACCGTCAACACGCGCCGCTTCAACCAGTGAATTGTCAATATTCCCCATGGCAGCGATGTAGAGGATAATTGGTTGACCAACTGAAGTTGTCAAGAGAATAATCATAATCGCCATCAATGCCCAGTTTTTATCTCCCAACCAAGAAATGTTCTGGCTGATGATATGACTTGACTTGAGGACAAAGTTTAGAATCCCTGATAGTGGGTCATAGATCCATTTCCATACAACTGTTACGGCAACACTACCTGTTACAACAGGTAGGAAGAAGACAAAACGATAGAAGGATCTGGCGATGGCATTTTGGTGATAGGTTTGTGATGCTACAAAGAGCGAGAATAGAACAACAACTGGTACAGATCCAATAACCAGGATAACCGTATTGATCAAAGACTTCATAAAGACAGGGTCCTTAAACATACGAACGTAGTTGTCCAAGCCCACAAACTCAAATTTCGTCATTGAGTAGTTAAAGAAACTTGTAATGAATCCCATAATCATAGGAGCCAATACAAAGATGACAAAGAAGAACAACACTGGTGCTAGGAAAGCATAGGAAATCACTGTTTCCCGCATACGAATTTTATTGACTTTCACAGTCGGCACCTCTCTTTCAAATAGAATAATTTTTTGACTTTCTTGAATTGTTTTAAAATCAAAATGAAATTTTTTAAGATTCGCTTATGTAAGAACTTCATTTTAATTTCGTGACAGTTCCTTACATTTCAAACAAAATCCTCCCTTTTCTTACATAGACTATGCACAGGGAAAAGGGAGGGATCAATCTGATTTAGTGCTTATTGTTTTGTAGCTTTTTTAATTGTTTCGTTAGCTTTTTCAGTGAAGGCTTTCAAAGCGTCCGCTGGTTTTTGATCGCCATTTGATACAGATTGCAACATTGGGAACCATAGAGTTCTCATTTCAGCAAAACCATCAATAGTGTTGTAGTATGGTGAGTAGTATTTAGTCCAACCACTGATTGTTTCCATGCGTTTGTCATCATAGAGTTTACCAAATGATGTACGAACTGGGAAGGCACCTGTACGAACAACATCTTTTGGACCCCACTCTTTGTCATCCGCGATAAATTGAACGAATTTCTTAGAAGCAGCAACTTTCTTGTCGTCCTTGTTGTTGAATACTGCAAATCCGTTTACAAGGTATTCAAGAGCTGGTTTACCTTCGTCTGATGGGAATGGTACTTCTACCACTTCTACCTTACTTGCTTCTAAAAGTTTAGCTTGGATACCATTTTGAGCTGGTGCCCAAAGGATTGTGTAAGATGTTTGACCGTTGGCAAAGTTTTGGATATCTGCTCCACCGTCAAATTGTGAACCATTATTGAGCAAATTGTCTTTAATCCAGCTAGTTGCTTTTTCAAGACCTTTGACGAATTTAGGATCATCAGTTGTATATTTGCTAACTTTTTCATCTGTTACAGAACCGCTATAAAGGTTAGAGATAAAGGCACGTGTTCCTTGGTCTCCCCCTTGACCAGAACTGAACAATGAACCTGGTGTGTAACCCTTGTCTTTGAGTGCTTTCAATACTTTTTCAAAATCATCAGTTGTCCAACCTTCTTTTACAAGGTTTGCCACTCCAGCATCTTCTAGCATTTTCTTGTTCATTGCCATGTAGAATGGGGCAGAACTAATTGGATACATATAAGCCTTGTCTCCAGCTTTACTTGCTTGTACGATGTTTTCATTGTTGACATCTTTAACAAATTCATCTGTGAAAAGGTCGTTCAACTCAGCCAATTTACCGTTTTTACCGTATTGGATGATACGTCCTGGTGCATCAAAGAGTACGTCTGGAGCTGTTCCAGCTTCGATAGCTGTTGTGATTTTTTCAGGACCTGACTTGAAGTCGATGGTTTCCAATTTCACTTTTACATCTGGATTTGCTTTTTCAAACGCTTCGATGATTGATTTTTCATAAGTTCCAACGCCGTCACCAGTTTTTTCTTGGGTAAATACTGGGAATGCCCACCAAGTGATTTCTGTTTTGGCACCGTCACCACCTGATTTGGCAGCATCTTTACTTCCGCCAGAATTGCCACAAGCAGCAAGACCAAGAACCGCAGCACTCGCAAGTACTGTACAAGCTAATTTTCTAAATTTCATTTGTATTCTCCTAATTGATAAGCGTATCCATATTGGATAGTGAGTTCTTTGCATTTGTATACGTTTTCATTCCATCCTACGCATCCACCACTCTCCTCTGTTTTAAGATTGTGTTATTTAAGACCCGCAACGAAGCGTTCCGTAATCTCTTTTGGTCTAGTAATAGCACCACCAACAACAATACCTCGCACTCCATATCCTAGAATTTGTTTGGCTTGTTCTGGTGTATGAATTTTCCCTTCGGCGATGACATCTACACCCGCATCACAGAGCTTTTTGATTAGTTCAAAATCTGGACCGTCTACTTTTGGACTGTAAGATGTGTAGCCTGATAAGGTTGTTCCGACAAAGTCAATTCCTGCTTCTACAGCTGCTAGCCCTTCTTCGAAGGTACTTGTGTCAGCCATCAAGAGCTGGTTAGGATATTTTTCCTTGACCTGACGAATGAACTCTTGAATCTCTAAACCATCGTAGCGTTCACGCTTGGTACAATCCAGAGCAATCACTTCTATGTCGAGTTCTGCTAATTCATCAACTTCTTTCATCGTAGCCGTGATGAAGGGTTCTTGCGGTGGATAATCTCGTTTAATTATCCCAATGATTGGAAGTTTTGTGACCTCCTTGATTTCCTTGATATCGCGAACACTGTTTGCTCGGATACCGACTGCTCCACCTTGCTCAGCCGCTTTGACCAGCAAGGGGATGACTCCTCCCGCTTCTGTATAAAGCGGTTCGTGAGGAAGGGCCTGACAAGAAACAATGATTCCATCTTTAATTTGATTAATCAAGGCTTCTTTAGTGATCTGTGGCATCCTTTTTCCTCCTTTTCTTTATTCTTATGAGTTTATTATATATCATTTATGAAGCGCTTTCAATACTTTGTAGTAGAATAGATTTCAGTTTCAAAAACTAGACAAGTCAAACAGCTCCTCTAAAAGTACTTTCAGAGGAGCAAGTCGACCTATAATAGGAGAATACCAAAATTTATTTTACAATTTCTGACAATTTTACTTTGCGATCTTCAAACATAGACTGAGTACAAGCATCTGCAGTAGCAATTGCTTCTAGGGCAGCTTCACCTGTCAAAAGTTTTGCAAATTCTTCTGATACTGGAGCTCCTTGCATAATCTCATGCAGATAGCGCATTTCTTTATCAATGACAGATGATAGCCATAATGGAGTACGTTTACCTGGTTTACCATAAGCAATTGCTCCATCCATCTCTGTACTATGATAGATACGAGTACGATCATCATCTTCTTCTTGAGATTCGTGAATCAAGAAATAACTTTCTTGTCCATCTAGCTTAAGAGTTCCTTTACAGTTGAATAAGTCTAAGCGGATTGCACCCTTTGTTCCTTGGATTAAGACATAATGTTCACCCCAACGATAAGCTGAACCCCATTCTAACAAAGCAAAACGCTTATTAGAAAATTCCATATTGACAAAAATCATATCATCTTCATCACCGAAATTTTCGCCTTCATGGGCTACATTTCCACCTGTCATGGTTACAGTTTCAGGCATACCACCCATAAGGAATTGAACGCAATCCAATTCATGGATGTGGTGATACAAGTGACCACCTGATTTTTCACGAATTTTTTTCCATGATACTGACGGTTGTTGCTCTTCCCAACCATTACGAGCAGTGTGACAATATAGAACGTCTCCAATCACTCCTTGATTAATGAGTTCTTTTGCATGATGGACACCATTAAAGAAGTTCATAATATGTCCTGCCATAAAGGTTACATTGTTTTCTTTACATGCATCAACCATCTCGCGACAATCTTGATAAGAAAGTGCAATTGGTTTTTCGCAGAAAACATTTTTGCCATGTTGTGCAGCCTTAATAACTGGCTCTTTATGAAGATTATTTGGAGTTGCGACGATGACACAATCTACCTCATCGCTAGAAACCAACTCATCTAGGGAACTTGCTACTTTTGCTCCCAATTCTTCTGCAATTGCCTCTGCATTATCTGGATCATAGAGAAGAGTAATTTCTGCTCCATCATTCTTTTGCATATAACGAGCCAACTCAGCTCCAAAATATCCTGTTCCAACAACACCGTATTTAACCATGTTTTTTCTCCTTTATTTTGTTAAATCATTAATTTCCAAATCTATATACTGAACTACATTGCTTAAATGCAATTCATTTCTCGACCATGAATCATATTTTTCAAATAATACACCTATGTGATGATTTGGCAATTCTGTAATCGCAGAATATGCATAACCATACGAAGGCAAATCAATGTCATAGTGGTACTTCCAATCAATACTATCATCTTCTTCATTGACTAAACCGACAACTAATTGACCTCCCTTACGGCCATTTCTAGAATTTGGTGTACTCAAAATGACTGCTTCTTTTCCATCAATTAATTGAGAGTATTTAATTGCAGATACTTGTGTACCATATGAAGTTTGTTGAATTCCATCGATATACGAAACTTCTGACCATGTTTCTCCAGAATCTCTACTAGTCATATAGGCAATCTTACCTGTAGTAGTTCTAAAGAATGTTCTAATCACACCATCTCTCATTTCAACCATTTGCGCTTCTGCTGTCGCATTCTTAAACGGAATTGGAGCTGAGGATTTCTTCCATGTTTGACCACTATCATCAGAAATGAGATAAGTTAGTTCTCCACTAGTATATGTTGCAAAAATTAATCTGTTACTTGATTTTAATGCTAAGCCTTGTCCAGGACATAAATAAGTTCCATTATGTTTTTCTCCTAAGAACGGAGGCAATAACTTAAATTGTTCCCAACTCTCTCCTCTATTCTGACTAGTTGTCATTGCTATATAATTAGTAGGAGTCACTTTAAATAAAGAATCTTTGTAGAAAACATTCATAGGAACCTGTTTTCCATTGTGCGTTTCTCTTAAAGAACCACTATCAAAATCCACCGAATATTGTTCGACTGTTAAAGACTTACCTCCCTCCAAAACTTCATACTTATCATTTACAGTATAATTTGTAGGGTTATTAGTCGTTTCATCGTAAACGACTCCATTTTCTCTGACTGTATAACGGAAATCATTATCTCCATTCTTCTTTAGTTTTAAATAATAATGACCGTTTATTTCTTTAAAACCTGAATCAGCTTTATTTGCATTATTATTTCCAATACCAGCAGGCATAACATCAGCTAATAATATCGTTTCCCCAGATTTTTTATCTTCAACAATGGATGAATCTATAAATGAAGCACTTCCACTAATTTGACTATTCTTTAATTTATTATCTCGTGGCCAGTAAACTAACTGCTCCTCATAGTCATTAAACTTCATAGCAAAAGTTGGCTCACTCCACGTTTTCCCATTATCATCACTATAAGAAGTGGCGATATTAATCTTACTTTTAGAATCATGAGTTCCACCATAACGTGCATCAATACTTGATAGAACTCTTCCACTACTTAATGTATATAGTGTCGGTATTCTAAAATAGTTAGCTTGAGTAGAATCTCCTGATTGGAAAATTAACTGAAATGGATTTGACAAGGGAATAGTTGAAACTTCCTGATCACTAATTGCTTTATTAAATAGACTGATTTCATCAATACTTCCTTTTGCGAGGTAATGATCCTTGCCTTCACGATTAACAGATCCTAATGTTGCCTTATCTATACCATTTATATTTGAAATTGGCAAAAATGTATCAACTGTTTCAGAGAACACTTCTATCCCATTAACATACATTGTGTATGTCTTATCTTTAGAATCAGATACAAATACTAGTGTATTTTCAACTGCCTGTCCTTTATGCTTTCCCCATAATGAAGCTGGTCTAGAAAATAAATAATTTATTCCCTTTTGAGCGTCTCTTATTTCTACACCTATCTCACCAGAATCTCTCATGAAAATTGAAAAGTAATTATTTTTAAAGCCTGCTTTACTATTAGATAGACCAAACAAAGCTTGAAGCGAGTTTGGTTCATCTGCTCTAAATTTCATTACTACTGTCTGACTCTCTCCAGATAATTTATCTAAAAACAAAGGGCTGATATCTATACTCTTATTGTTCAGTTGATATGAACCTCCTTGAAAAACAGGAGATAAGGACAGTTGACCATAGTTTAATTCATTCGCATGAATCAAAGTGGGTACTCCCATTAAAAGACTAATGCCTATAACAGAAATTCCTAGTTTTGAATAAAGGCCTCTCTTATTCATTTTTTCCTTCTTTCGTTTATTTCACAGATCCTTCTGATAATCCACTTGCAATCTTATTTTGGATAATTGAGAAGAAAATGATTGATGGAAGAACTACAATAACAGATGCAGCCATCATATCTCCCCAGTCTAAAATTTCTGAACCGTTAAGTGATCGAAGGGCTACTGCTACTGTCATCTTTCCTGTATTGTTAATCAAAATCAAAGCATACAGGAATTCATTCCAAGCATTGATAAATGTATAAATAGCTGTTGCTACAATACCTGGTGCTACAATCGGTAGCACAACTTTATAAAACGTAACAAATTTATTTGCACCATCAATTCTAGCTGCTTCTTCAATTCCAATTGGAACTGTTTGGAAAAATCCAACTAAGAGCCAAACTGCATATGGAACACTAAAAGATAGATAAACCATCATCAAGCCAAATAAACTATTTGTTAATCCAACTTTAGCAATAGCAATTGAATATGGAATTGCTAACAAAATTGGTGGGAAAATGTAGGTAATAACAAGTAATCTAGACATGATTGCTCCCAATTTAGGGAAGAATCGAACAATACCATAGGCTGCCATAGCAGAAATAATAATCGCAATAACGGTTGTAGCTAAGGCAATGATTAAACTGTTTCGAATGTTATCAATAAAGTGCAAATCGTTAATAACATGAGTGAAATAATCTAATGTAAATTGTTCAGGCCAAAATCGTGTTGGATACTGAGTTAATTCCCCTTTCCCCTTGACAGAAGATATGATAATCCATACCAATGGGAAAATTGCAACGATGGTCGCACCAACTAAAAGTACATGTGAGAGAATATCTAAATAAATACTGGATTTCTTCTTCATTATTTTCTACCCTCCTTTTCCCACTTACTGATGATAGCAAAGTAGATAAAGCAAATCGCCACCAAGAAGATAAAGAGCAATACTGTAACTGCTGAAGCACGACCCAATAATTTAGTTCCCCAACCGAGGTTGTATGCAAAAATTGGAAGCGTCGTTGTAGCATTGGCTGGTCCACCACCAGTAATTAGGTAGATGATATCAAAGTTATTAAAGATCCATACAGTTCTCAAAACAACTAAAAGACCTACAACCACTTTAATATGTGGAAAGACGATAAACTTGAACACCTGCCAACTTGAAGCACCATCTATCTTAGCAGCTTCAAATTGTTCTTCTGGTACTGTTTGCAAAGCTGAAAGCACATTAACCATAATCATCGGCGCTCCAAACCAAATGTTGATAAACACCAAACATAGGAATGCCCATGTACTATCTGTCAAAAATGCAGGTGTATGATCCATTAAACCTAATTTTACGATTAGATTAGGTAAGTAGCCATAAACCCCGTTTAGAATCCACTGCCAAGAAAAGGCAATGACGATTGTAGGAAACGCCCAAGGAACAATCAATAAGGTTCTATATAATTTCTTGAAGTGACGTACTCTGTGAAGAGCTAAAGCCAATACAAACCCTACTAAAACTTGACCAACTAATGAGAACACGGTCCACTTAATTGAATTAAAGAACGCATTAAAGAAGTTGGGATCTGATAGCACAGCTTTATAGTTAGCTAAACCAACAAATTTATAATTGGGCATAATCAAATGCTTATTGGTAAAGCTATAAAAAATACTCGAGAAAAACGGATAAACAAATAGTAATCCTACAATAATCATAGCTGGCAAAACAAATATCCAGCGAGTTAAATTACGTTCTTTAACCATTCTCCTTCTCCCTTCTTTTACAAGATTGGGCTAGGCTAGGCTAGCCCACCTATTTTCTAGTCTTTCACATCTACTGAACAGCCTCAAATAAATCGTTTAATTGTTTTTCTGCTTCTTTTGCTGCTTTCATAGGATCTGTTCCATTTGAAATGATATCTTGGAACATTTGTTCAATAATGTGTTGGTTAGTCAACATACCAGCTTGTACACTTGGTCCATTTTCATAACCAATAGCAGTACCTTTTTTAACAGCTTCAGTAATTACTTCTTCAGCATGTTTAAATTTCTTACGAGTTTCATTTTCTTTATAGGCTGCAGAATCGCTAATCCCCTTAATAGTTGGCAACATACCTACTGGAGTTGAATCAAGGAATTTAATGTAGTCTTCTTCATTATAAAGTGATTCTAAGAATGCTTTAGCAACTTCTGGATGTTTTGAATTTTTCCAAACAACCATTGGAATGTTTGAGGTTTCAATTCCTTGGTCTTTATCAGACTCTTTGATTTTTGGAATAGGATAAGCATCAATCGAATCAATCAATTGAGGACTGTTGGCATTAATTCCTCCAATATGGAATCCAGAGTTAAAGTCAAATGCTGTTTTTCCTTGATAGAACAAGGTAGCTTGTTGAAGGACATTAAAGTTCAAAGAATCTTGAGGTGAAATTTCTTTATACATTTTAACCCAGTATTTAATACCATCTTGAGCAAGTTGACTTGTCAAATCAGCTTTAAGATCTTTTGTTAAGAGGCTTCCTCCACCACTACGTACGTAGAAGTTCAAGAAACGTGTTGCCATTAAGTCATTTGTTCCAAATGGAACAGACAAGCCATAAACTCCAGCTTCTTTCAATTTTTTAGAAGCTTCATAGAGTTGATCCCAAGTTTTAGGAACCTCAATATTATGTTCTTTTAACAAATCTGTTCTAACCCACATGACTTGTGCATGTGAATAAAGAGGAACAGAATAGTAATTATCTCCGATTTTTGCCTCGTTTAAGGCAGTTTCGTTAAATTTATCCTGTCCAATACGCTTGATAGAATCGTTTAGCGGAACCAAAGCATCTGAGTTTACCATTTCCATTACTTGGTTAGGGAGAGCTGTACTGATATCTGGCACATTTCCATTTGCTAAACCTGTAGTCCATTTAGTATAGAAGTCATTCCAAGAAAATGTTTCAATCTTGATTTTCGTTTTTGGATGCTTTTGCATGAAAGCATCTGCTGATTTTTGAATACTTTCTAAACGTGGTCCTTGAGTAAAGGAGTGCCACATTGTAATCTCACCAGATAATTCAGTCGGTGGTTCAGTACTAGTTGTAGCTTCTTTTTTTCCTGAACAAGCTACCAAGGTAACGGCTGCTAGCGCAACTCCAGCTAGACATAAAAACTTTCTCATTTTTTTCATTGTTCTTCCCTTTCTACATTAAGAAATCGCAACTTTAAAGACAACTTTTTTCACAGGTTCATCATTTATACGAACCTTCGGTTGATGTAAATCTTCTGGAAAAGTGATGAGGCATTCGCCAGCTCTCAAATGAACTAACTGTTCCACTTCCCCTGTGTATAATTCAATATCTTTCTCTTCATCATATTTTTGGGTAACGCTTACATTTTCTGGCGACGTAACAGCCATGGCTTCTTCGTTTTCCAAAACTAAATGAATATCCAAATATTTTTGGTGGGTTTCAAAGAAAGCCCCTGCTTGACCATCTGCTAGATAAGTAAAACAATTCCCAAACAATCGATCACCATCGATAGCAATCGGACCTTCTGTCAAATTTTCTAGTCCTGTTTTTTCTAGAAAATCTATTAATGTTGCAAAATGTGGATTTACTTTCACATAAGTTTCTAAACGACTAATTTTTGTAATAATCATACCGTATCCTCCTTTCTACACATTTTTATTTATATATAGCAGCACCACACTCCCTATTTTAAAAATATATAATTTACGATATGTTAGTTCTCAATTCTATTAAGAATTTATTTCTGTTTCTTACCTATGATAAACTACAAGAAAATTATTTATTACATCTCTTATAACGTGTCTTTCTTATGCCTCATTTCCCTTGTTTTATGAACCCATTATATACCTTTTTTAAAGCGCTTTCAATATTTGTTGTGCGATAGAATATACTTTTATAAATATTTTATATAACACATTATTAAGAAACTACTTTCTATTCAAAATATATTAATACTTTTTTATATTTAGATGATATAATCATAAAACAACCATTATAAAATGGCTTAAAATTTTTTATTGTCTAAAACCACTTTAAATATAAATCTAATTTTATCAATTATTAAAAACCAATCTAGAACCCTCACTATCTTCTTAGGCTCTAGACTGGTTTATTTAAAATCCAGATATATCCCTCTTTGTTATAGTTCATTCAGAACATATATGGCATTTTCTAATCACATTAGTAATGTAAAAAGAGATTGAACAAAAACTCAATTTCATACTCAATGAAAATCAAAGAGCAAACTAGGAAGCTAGCCGCATACTGTACTTGAGTGCGGCAAGGCGAAGCTGACGTAGTTTGAAGAGATTTTCGAAGAGTATGAATTTCAAAGTATATATGAACTAGAATATTTGCTGACTAGACTCTATACAAAAAGAGAGCTACTAGGCTCTCTCATTCATCACTTCACATATTTAAAAGGAATCTCACTGCCGCAGAGCCAGTTGTAGACTTGGTCATTAACAAAGACATTCATGGCTTCATGAGCATACTCAGGCATGATACGATAAGCCTTATCGCAGGTCAGACGGTTGTAAATCGCAAACTGAGTTATAGGATAGCAAACATCGTCGTCTAAGCCCGTAATCATCTTAACCTCACCTTGGATACGATGGGCAAGATTTTTCACATCGATATAGGCCAGGGTCGCCATGATTTCCTCCTCTGTTTCATGAAAAGGGTCGTGAAACTTGAAATAACGGAAGAGTTCGTCGTAAGCCTCGCTAGTATTACCAATCTCAAGCACTCGTCGGAAGTCTGACAAGAAAGGATAGATGGCAACAGTTTTCTGAATCCGTGGATTGAGGGCTGCCGCAACCAGAGCTAAGGCCCCTCCTTGCGAGGCACCATAGCTGGAAAGTCGCTTCTCATCCACCTGAGGCAGACTAGCAATAATTTCAACCAACTGGTAAATGTCCAGATAAACATCCTTATAAAAGAGGTGCTCCCGACCTTCCACAGCACCACGGATGATATGCCCCTTAACTGTATTTCCTAGAGGAGAACGCAAACCGTCTTGCGAGTAACCTGACTGGCCCCGCACATCCATGGAAACAACACCATAACCAGCCACAGTATAGGCCAGCATGTCAGCCCAGTCCCAGCCACGTCCCATATAACCATGGAAATGGAAGATTATAGGAACCTTCTCCTCACTCTTTGGAAGAACGACGCGTGCATAGTTCTTACCCTCATTGGTTCCTTTAAAGGTTAATTCATAGCACTTGACTTGAGGAATGTGAAAATCTCTTTCCTCCAACTGGTAGGCTGGAAGCGTGGAAACTTTTTTCACTTCCTCATCCCAGAAAGCATCAAAGTCCTCTGGAACCTCATCCCTTCCTAGATAAGTCTTCATTTCTTCTAACAAAGCTGGATTTTTCATAATATACTCCTTTTATTTTGTAATCGCTATCACAACTGTAGCATATCTAGGGAAGCAATGCAAGAAAGAAGGGTAAATAGAAAGTGAATTTAGATTTTTTCTTCAAACCTACTGACTGAAAGTCTAATAAATTGAATCTAGAATAGTACCAATTAACTTCTAAAGTATTTTTAGAAATTAATGTGAATGTCCCAGTTGATTTGTCTACAGTTTATCTCGATATACTATAATTTCAATGGAGATTGAATAGAGAATCACACACCAGAAAGCGAGGTAACATCATGAAAGCAATAGGTACTCAAATATTACAGACAAACCGTTTAATCTTGAGAAGATTTGTGGAGAGTGATACGGAAGCCATGTTTCAAAATTGGGCTTCGTCTGCTGAGAATCTGACCTATGTTACTTGGAATCCCCATCCTGATGTTGAGGTCACTCGAAACTCGATTCGTAATTGGGTTGCTTCCCTATGCCAATCCCAACTATTACAAATGGGCCATTTACCTCAAAGAAAACCCAGAGCAAGTGATAGGAGATATCAGCATCGTTGAGATGAATGAGGATAATTCCAGTTGTGAAATTGGCTATGTTTTAGGAAAAAACTATTGGAGTCGTGGCCTTATGACAGAGGCCTTAAAAGCTATCTTAGACTTCTGTTTTACTCAAACAGGTTTTCAAAAAGTCAAAGCACGATATACCAGTCTCAACCCAGCTTCAGGTCATGTTATGGATAAGACTGGAATGTCCTATCTAAAGACTGTTGCAAATGGGGTAGAGAGAAAAGGCTATATTGCGAACCTTATTTATTATCAGATAAGCGGAGAAGACAGATAATCTTAAAATTTATTGCTCATCCGCTGTTCTTATTTTTTATTTACTATTTCATTTGTCCTCTTTTTTCCGAATAAATAGATAGAACCATAGAATCTAGCAAAATTAGATTTTAAAATATGGTATAATAGAAGGAGGAAAAGGATGATTCTAAGACATCCGGGTATCAGCCCAACCAATGATTTGGTTGCTAAGAAAATCTTTAGCAATCCAGAAATCACTTGTCAATTTATCCGCGATATGCTGGATTTACCAGCAAAAAATGTGACTATTTTGGAAGGAAGTAACATTCACGTCTTGCCTTCCCTGCCGTACTCAGCGCAGGATTTCTATACTAGTATAGACGTCTTGGCAGAGTTGGACAATGGCACTCAAGTAATCATTGAGATTCAGGTACATCATCAGAATTTTTTCATCAATCGCCTGTGGGCTTATCTGTGTAGTCAGGTCAATCAAAACCTAGAAAAAATTCGCCAACGAGAAGGTGATACTCATCAGAGCTATAAACACATCGCACCAGTTTACGCTATTGCAATTGTGGACAGCAATTATTTTCAAGATGATTTAGCCTTTCACAGTTTTAGTATGCGAGAGGATACGACAGGTGAGGTTTTAACCATAACCAATAATGGACAAGAAAACCATTTGGTTAAGATGGCGTTCTTGGAATTAAAAAAATACAGAGAAACCAGCAAAGACGAGGTTCGCAAGCCGTGGTTGGAGTTTTTTGGGAACAAACCCTTTACCCAGGAACCCGAGCGAGCCATCAGCCAGGCAGACCAACTGCTGGACTATAAAAGCTGGTCCGAGGAGGACAGGAAAATGTTTAGTCAACTACGTATGCGTGAAGAACAAGCCTTGTTAGCACAAGACTATGCTTTAGAAACTGCTAGAGCAGAGGGTATTGAACAAGGTTTAGAGCGTGGTCTTGAACGTGGCCGTGCAGAGGGCATTGAACAGGGACTGGAGAGTGGGAAAATCTTCACCTTTCTAGATTTAGTACGCCAACATGTTTTAACTTCTGAATTTGCGAGTGAACAATTGGGTATGTCAGTAGCTGAGTTTGAAGCACTCTTGTAAGACCATAACCAATAACGGTCAAGAAATCATTTAGTCAAGATGGCATTTTTGTAATTAAAAAAATATAGAGAAACCATCAAAGACGAGGTTCGCAAACCGTGGTTGGAGTTTTTGTAAATCATTAAATCAATGACAGATTTTTCCGTAATAGATGGAAGAATCTGTTTTTTTAGTTATGCTAGATGTGGGCTCTGAAATCGTAAGATATAGTGTATTGAAATAAGATATGAACAAAGAAATTAGGAAAGTCAAATTATAGTTAAATGAAATAAAAACTGAACAAATTGATTGCGGAATTCAAACTAATTTCTAACAATATTTTAGAAAACTCGGTGGACTATTCCAGATTCAATCTGCTATAATTTCTAGAAATTTTTTAGAATCCGCAGTGTGCTATTTTAGATTCAATAAATTATGCTTTTAGAAACAAAAAAAGAGCATTTCCGCCCTTTCTTATATTTATATTATTTTGTTGCTTCCTTCTTTTGGAAAGTCGTTGGGTAATTTACTTTAATCGTTACTGTCATCTGAGAGTCCTCGTTTCTTTTTGATGACTCTAGTATAAGGGGCAAACCTGAAAGCTAGCTTAATACTCTTCGAAAATCAAATTCAAACCACGTCAGCGTCGCCTTACCGTACTCAAGTACAGCTTGCGGCTAGCTTCCTAGTTTGCTCTTTGATTTTCATTGAGTATAAGATTTCCTTAGAGAAAGCTTAATCTAAATGTTCTTTCTTTTCCAGATGAAGGGCAATCATCCGCCACTCTGGATTTTCTTGCCAAGCTTCTATCGAACTAATGTAGCTAGCAACTTTTCTGGCTTCTTCTAAAATCGGAAAATCCTCGATAATATCAGCCACTTGGAACTCTGGAAGTCCTGACTGTCTGGTTCCAAAAATCTCACCAGAACCACGCATTTTCAAATCTTCTTCGGCCAGGACAAATCCATTGGTCGTTTCTGTCATGATGCGCATGCGGTCTTTCCCAGAATCCGTCTTGGGATTGGCAACGAGAACAGCATAGGACTGCTTGTCCCCCCGACCGACACGACCTCTAAGCTGGTGAAGCTGGCTAAGCCCGAAGCGATCCGCATCCATGATAATCATGACCGTGGCATTAGGAACATTGACCCCAACCTCGATAACCGTCGTCGAAACCAGAATATCTGTTTTTCTCTCTTTGAACTCCTGCATAATCTGGTCTTTTTCGTCACTCTTCATCTTACCATGTAGAAGAGCCACCTCTGCCTTGCCAGCAAAATGAGTCGTCAACTCCTCAGATAAGGCAATGGCATTTTTCAAATCCAGAGCTTCTGATTCTTCAATCAAGGGAGAGATGACATAAGCTTGAGAACCTTTTTGGATTTCCCCCTCTAACCAAATCAAGACCTGAGGTAGTTGCTCATGCTTGATCCAGCGCGTCACAATAGGCTTCCGCCCTGCTGGCATCTGGTCAATAATGGAAACATCCATATCGCCAAAGGCTGTGATGGCCAAGGTTCGTGGAATAGGAGTCGCCGTCATCATGAGAACATCAGGATTGTCGCCTTTTTCTCTTAGAATACGCCTTTGCCCCACACCAAAACGGTGCTGCTCATCGATAATGATCAAGCCAAGACGAGCATAATCTACCCCATCCTGAATCAGAGCGTGGGTTCCGATAATCAAATCAGCCTCACCCTTGGCAATGCTCCCCAAGACTTCTCTTTTTTCTGCAACCTTCAAGGAACCTGTCAAGAGGGCCAGTTTCAAGTCTGGAAAGAGATTCTGTAAACTCTCAAAGTGTTGCTCTGCAAGGATTTCTGTTGGTACCATGAGGGCAGCCTGATAGCCTGCTGTCACTGCCGCAAACATGGCCAAGCCAGCTACTACCGTTTTTCCACTCCCCACATCCCCTTGCAGGAGACGATTCATGTGGTGGTCCGACTTCATGTCTGTCAAAATTTCCTGCAAACTCTTTTCCTGAGCTTGGGTCAGGGCAAAAGGAAGACTTGCTTTAACTGCTGTCACTTTTTCCTGAGACCAATTCAGAACCAGACCACTTCCCTGAACTCTATTTTCAGACTTGAGCGTCTGCAATTGCATTTGGAAATAAAAGAGTTCCTCAAACTTGATACGGCGAAGAGCCTGCTTGTATTCTGCCAAATCCTTAGGAAAATGCATAGCTCGGACTGCCTGACAACGGGACATGAGTTTGTATTTGTCCAGCAAGGACTGGGGCAGATTTTCCTCAATCAAGAGGTCCAGTCCCTGATCAAAGGCTGTCTTGATAACTTTGACCAGACTGGCCTGACTGATTCCCTGAGCCAGACGATAGACAGGCTGGAGGTCATCTTCCACCTGAGCTAGGACCTTCATCCCTGCCAGGCTAGCCTTGGCGCGGTCCCATTTTCCAAAGACAGCAAGGATTGCTCCCAACTCTATCTTATCAGCTAGGTAGGGTTGGTTAAAGAAGTTCACGGCAAAAACGACTTCTCCCTGCTTGAGGCTAAAACGCAGGCGATTGCGCTTGAAACCATAATACTGGACACTGGCAGGAGTCACGACTTGACCAGACAGAGCCGCCTTTTCACCGTCTTCTAGCTCCAGTACCTGCTTGGTTTTGAAGTCTTCATAACGGAAAGGAAAGTAGAGCAAGAGATCTTGCAAGTTTTCAATTCCTAGTTTGGCGTATTTTTCTGCTGACTTTGGTCCCACACCAGGTAAGACATGCAAGGGTTGATGTAGATTCATGCTCCACTCCTTTCTTTTTTAATCATATTCTCTCGGAATGCGGTCGCTGAGGAGACAAACCACTTCATAGTTAATGGTTCCACGGTAGGTCGCTACCTGAGTAGCTGTTATCTCCTTGTCCCCGTTAGAACCAATTAAGGTTACTTTTGTTCCCAGCGGATAAAGCTTAGGCAGACGAATGGTGATTTGGTCCATCGAAACCCGCCCAACGATTGGGCAGGCTTGCCCATCTACCAAGACAGAGAAATTCTGCATGTCTCGTGTCCAACCATCCGCATAGCCGATTGGTACCGTCGCGATGACTTGCTCGCTATCCGCTTGATAGGTGGCTCCGTAGCCCATGCAAGCTCCAACTGGAACTGTCTTGACGTGGACTAAAGCAGACTCCAAGGTCAAGGCTGGTGTCAGGCCATAAGGCAAATCCAAAACCTCTCCGCTAGGATTCAGGCCATACATGGCGTCTCCCATACGAACCGCATTGAAAATAGTCTCTGCATGCCAAAGAGTCGTTGCAGAATTGCTAGCATGAACCAGTTCTGGAAGACCTTTCATACTTTCCAAAATAGTTTTAAATCTCTCTAACTGGGCATTAAAGTAGGTATCTGATTCCTCGTCTGCAGTAGCAAAGTGGGTAAAAATCCCTTCAACATAAGCACCATGTTGTTGGAGCAAGTCTTGAGCCTGCTCAACCTCACTAGCCTCTCGAAAACCAATCCGTCCCATCCCTGAGTCAATCTTGAGATGGACTGTCAAACCTGTTAGGTCTGCTTCCTTAACTAAGAGTGCTTGAATCCACTCCAGCCCAGCCACAGTCAAGGTAATGTCGTATTCTTTAGCAATAGCAACTGCTTCGATTTCAGAAACTCCTAAAATGAGGATTGGCTTGCTGAGTCCAGCCTGTCTGAGTTCAATGGCTTCATCAATATTGGAAACGCAAAAGCCATCAACATCATCTTGAATAGCCGTCGCAACGGCAACAGCCCCATGCCCATAAGCATTGGCCTTGACCACAGCCCATTTTAGCGTTCCTTCAGGGATATGAGCCCCCATTTGCTGAATATTTTGTCGAATAGCTCCCAGATGAATCAGAGCCCTGGTTGGTCTATGCGGACTAGCTTTCATGATTTTCCTCCAAAATGACACTGGCTGTCACAAACTGATCTGTATGGCTGATAGACAGCCAAATCTTTCCTGAAAATGGTGACTGACTAAAATAAGGCGCCCCGCGTTCATTGTTCAAGACTTCCAAATCCTGAAAACCGAGCTTGCCAATACCCGTTCCCATGGCCTTGGAAAAGGCCTCCTTAGCCGACCAGCGACCTGCCAAATATTCGATTTGCCTGCGCCCTTTAAGACTGTTAAACCGTTCCATTTCCTTAGCGGTCAGCACGCGCTTAGCAAAGCCTTCATGTCGTGTAACTGCGCTTTCTATCGAAGCTAATTCTTCGATGTCAATTCCGTGTCCAACTATCATTCTCATCAAAAGGAGTTGAGATTCCCCCAACTCCATCCTTTTCACTTATTTTGTCAAGGTAGCATAAATCTCTTCTACCAAGGCCTCTGTATTTTCCCAACCTAGGCAAGGATCGGTAATGGAGCAACCAAATACCTCTGGTTGATTTTGACGACCATCTGCTAGGTAAGATTCAATCATAAAGCCTCGAACTATCTTTTTGATTTTCTCATTCCAATCACGATTTTGCAAGGTCTGGCGAACAATTCGAATCTGCTCCATATATTGCTTGCCTGAATTATCATGGTTGGTATCTATGAGGATAAAAGGATTTTCAAGCCCCATTGTCTCATAGCGCTCAATGGCATTTAGCAGGGTTTCATAGTAAAAGTTAGGCTCATTTTTCCCATATTCATTAACTGCGCCACGAAGGATGACGTGAGCCAAGGGATTTCCTGAAGTCTCAACTTCTTGGCCATGAAAGAGGAAGGTCTGTTTGTTCTGAGCAGCATAGATGCCATTGAACATAACACCCAAATTTCCGGAGGTTGGATTTTTCATCCCCACTGGTGCATCAATTCCTGAGGCCACAAAGCGGTGCTCTTGGTCTTCCACAGAACGAGCCCCAACAGCATGGTAGCTGACCAAATCATCTACCAAGACCAGATTTGACGGATAAAGCATCTCATCTGCCGTTGTCAAACCAGTCTCTGTAATCACGCGGTAGTGCAACTGACGAACAGCCTGCAAACCATTAATCAGGCTTGGAGCCTTAGAGGTATCTGGTTGGTGAACCAAGCCTTTATAGCCGTCTCCGTTGGTACGAGGTTTAGCTGTATAAACACGCATGACTATGAAAATCTTGTCCGCCACCTTCTTTTGCAAGGCGGATAAACGGTGAGCATATTCCAAGACAGCCTCTTCATTATCAGAAGAGCAAGGACCAATCACCAAAAGAATTCTATCATCTTCTCCTGAAATAATGTCTGCCAATTCTCTATCACGACGCTCCTTTAGTCGCAGGGCTTCCGCAGACAATTGGGTTTCTGCCTTGATTGCTTCAATATCAATTTCTTGACCTTTTTCAATAAATGCCATCTTATTCTCCTAGCGTTTGATAGATTTCTCTGACAAGGGCTTCCGTATTTTCCCAGCCAAGACAAGGGTCTGTGATAGACTTGCCAAATACTTCTGGTTCATTTTGACGGCCGTCTTCTAGATAAGACTCAATCATAAAGCCACGAACGTACTGCTTGATCTTTTCATTCCAATCACGGTTAATCAAGGTCTGGCGGACAATTCGAATCTGGTCCATATATTGCTTACCAGAGTTGTCATGATTGGTATCTACAATGATAAAGGGATTTTCCAAGCCCATTTTCTCATATTGGGCAATGGTATCCATCAAATTATCATAGTAGTAGTTAGGAATATTCTTACCATACTCATTGATTGCTCCACGAAGAATGGCGTGCGAAAGCGGGTTCCCAGTTGTTTCCACTTCTTTTCCTAGGAAAAGGAAACTTTGTTTGTTTTGAGCAGCATAAATCCCATTAAACATAACATTGAGATTTCCAGATGTTGGATTTTTAAACCCAGTCGCAAAATCTGCTCCACTGGCCACAAAGCGGTGTTGCTGGTCTTCAACTGAACGGGCACCAACCGCCATGTAAGAAATCAAATCATCTACAAGCGGAAGATTTTCAGGATAAAGCATTTCATCAGCTGTTGTCATGCCTGTTTCTGTGATAACACGATAGTGAAGATGGCGAACAGCTTTGATTCCATTGATAAGACTAGGCGCTTCTGTCGCGTTAGGCTGGTGAATCAAGCCCTTATAGCCATCTCCGTTGGTACGGGGTTTGGCAGTATAAACACGCATAACCATAAAGATACGGTCTGCCACTTCTTCTTGTAGAGCCGCCAAACGTTTAGCGTACTCAAGGACAGCTTCTTCATTATCAGATGAGCATGGCCCGATTACCAAGAGAATCCGCTGGTCTTCTCCACGTATAATGGCTTCTAGCTCTTGATCGCGCTGTGATTTTCTCTCCAAAGCTTGGCCTTCTAATTTTGATAAGGCACGAACTTCTTCAATATTAATTTTAGGACTTTTTGCTGTAAATACCATAACTCATCTCCTTATAAAGCAAACGGATACCAAGTAAAAATTTACTTTTCACAAGGTATCCGCCTCTAAACTATCTCATTTTATTGTCTTTTACCGTGACAGTTTTTAAACTTCTTACCAGAACCACATGGGCAAAGTTCATTCCGTCCAATCTGGCTCAAATCCAAATCTTCAGGCATATTTGCTTGGTGGGCAGCGATATTGCGAGTCGCTGTTGTACTGATATGGCGTTCCGCCTGTGGTCTTTCTTGTTCATGAATTTGTGCTTTCATCATCAAACGTGTCACATCAAACTCAATCGAACCAATCATATCATTAAACATACGGAAACCTTCTGCCTGATACTCAACAACAGGGTTGTTCTGAGCATAGCCACGAAGTCCAACTGCGTTACGCAATTGATCAAGGGCATCGATATGATCTGTCCACTTGTTATCCACCACTCGTAGAATCAAGACTTTTTGGAATTCTTTAACTGCGTCTTCATCGCGTAGTTTTGAAACCTGACTATCGTAAACTTGCAAGGCACGTTGGAAAAGCTCTTCCTTGATAGCCTTATCAGACAAGCCTGACAAGTCTTCAATCGTAATAGAATCTTCTGGAAGTAGGTTGTACTTAGCAAAGTTCAAAATCGCTTCAAGTTTTTCATCTTGTTTTGCACGCGCATGACCATCAACGACACGTTCAATCGTGCGTTTGATCATAGCCTGAATTTCAGGTGCCAAGTCACGGTCTGCAGTGATAACATCGTAACGTTGAGCGTAGATAATCTCACGTTGTTCACGCATGACATCATCGTATTGAAGGACTTGTTTACGGGTATCGTAGTTATTACCTTCGACACGTTTTTGAGCTGCTTCAACCTGACGTGTCAACATACGAGACTCAATGGCCTCTTCAGACATGTTGAGACGTTCAAAGATTCCCTTCAAGCGTTCAGAACCAAAACGTTTCATCAAATCATCTTCAAGGGATAGGTAGAATTGTGATTCACCTGGGTCTCCTTGACGACCTGAACGTCCACGAAGCTGGTTATCGATACGACGGCTTTCATGACGTTCTGTACCAATCACACAAAGTCCACCCAATTCGCGAACCCCTTCACCAAGCTTGATGTCGGTACCACGACCGGCCATGTTAGTCGCAATGGTAACAGCACCACGTTGACCAGCATTCATGATGATTTGGGCTTCTTTATAGTGGTTTTTAGCATTCAAAACTTCGTGAGGAACGCCAGCTGCGACTAATTTCTTAGAAATGTAGTCACTAGTTTCAACCGCTACTGTACCAACCAAGACAGGCTGACCTTTTTGGTAACGAGCCTTAACATCTTCGACAACCGCCTTAAACTTAGCCTCGATACTTGCATAAAGAAGGTCTGAGTGGTCAATACGTTGAACAGGGCGGTTTGTTGGGATTGGAATCACACGAATGTTGTAAATTTCACGGAATTCTTCTTCCTCAGTCTTACCTGTACCCGTCATACCAGACAATTTCTTGTACATACGGAAGAGGTTTTGGTAAGTGATTGAGGCAGATGTCTTGGTTTCATCCTGAATTGGCACACCTTCTTTGGCTTCAATGGCTTGGTGCAATCCATCAGAATAACGACGACCTTCCATGGTACGACCTGTAAATTGGTCGACAATCAAGATTTCTTGCTCTTCGCTCACCACATAGTCAATATCGAGAAGCATGATGTAGTTAGCACGAAGGGCGTTATCGATAAAGTGAGTCAGAGCTACGTTTTCGATGTCATAGAGGTTTTCAAGTTTGAAGTAGCTTTCAGCCTTGTCAATCCCCGAATCAGACAAACCAATAGTCTTAGACTGCACATCGATGATGTAGTCGTCTTTGTCCAAAGATTTTACATAGTGGTCTGCCATGTGGTAGAGCTGACTGGTTTCAACTGCGTTAGCACCTGATACGATCAAAGGTGTACGGGCCTCGTCAATCAAGATTGAGTCAACCTCATCGACCAAGGCATAGTTAAGCGGGCGTTGTACCATGTTTTCAGCACGAACGACCATGTTGTCACGAAGGTAGTCAAATCCGATTTCTGAGTTGGTTGAATAAGTAATATCACACTCATAGGCTTCTTTTTTCTCCATTGGAGATTTGGCAGCCAAGTTAATCCCTACTGACAAACCAAGCCATGAGTACAATTCACCCATCTCAGTCGCATCACGTTCTGACAGGTATTCATTGACCGTAACTACGTGAACCCCTTTACCTGAAAGGGCATTGAGGTATACCGGCATAGTCGCAGTCAAGGTTTTCCCTTCCCCTGTACGCATCTCTGGCACGTCACCATGGTGAAGAACGATTCCCCCCATGACCTGAACCTTATATGGGAAGAGACCTAGGACACGTTTAGCACCTTCACGGACAACCGCAAATGCTTCATAAAGCAATGAATCCAGTGATTCTCCATTTTGATAACGTTCTTTAAATTCAACTGTTTTTGCTTTTAGTTGGTCGTCAGTCAAAGCAGCCATTTGGTCTTCGTATTTGAAAACCTTGTCAGCCATCTTTTCCAGACGACGGATTTCTCCTTTATCATTTTCGATAATTGTTTTTAAAATATTAGCCATGTTTTTCCTTACTTTAAATTCCGAATATTTTAGAATGTTCTTTTAATTTTAGCACAATTACTGATTATTTTCAAGGAAGAATCCCCATTTTGAAAAGGAAAAAGAGGCTAGTTTCCAAGCTAACCTCTCTGATTTTTATGATACTTTAATTGCCAAAAATCGGCAAAATAGCAAATAGGATAAATAGATTTATCCAAAAAGAAAGACAACAGATAAGTCCAAAAACAAAGAGACTGACTTTCTTGGACAGCAAGGCCATCAAAATCGACAGAATTCCAAAAACTAGTAAAACTTTCTGCATGATTAAGAGATTGATAGATATTCCCAGAACTGGTTTATCCCAAGGAACAAAGAAGAAAGCCAGCCAGATCAGCAGAACTAAACCAATATAAACCTTGGAATAGCGTGTAATAAATGATTTTAGATGTTCCATAAGCCACCTCCTAAAAATAAAAACCAATATAAATCAATGCCTTCCGCCTTTAGACTTCCCTAGTTCTCGTCTCAAGCGAAGCATTTTTTTGAAACAGAAATAAGTTAACCTATTCAGACAAATAGCTAGCAGAATAAAAAGAAACCAAATGCCCCATAACTTGATATCTGTCACATTTCTCAAGACGATATTGAAAAACAGAACTGAAATAACTGTCCAAGCAAGGCTAAAAAGAGCATAGAGGGGGATGTAAATCCAGTAAAAATAGTAAAAAATTGGGAAAAATTTACTATTTCTGTTGGCCTTTTCAATCCAGTTATCAAAATAAAAGTACGGTGCTAAAAATAAGAATTTAAACAAATGTTCCATCAGCGACACCTCTTTTTGATAACGTTTTCTTTAACTTCATTCTATCAAAAAAATCTGGAAATGTCATTCCAGATTCTACTTTTTTATTTACGTTTTCTTGCGATGAGATGGATTGGTGTTCCTTCAAAGACAAAGGCCTTGCGGATTTGATTTTCCAAGAAACGCAGGTAAGAAAAGTGCATAAGTTCTTCTTCATTGACAAAGATGACAAAGGTTGGTGGTTTGGTTGCCACTTGGGTCGCATAGAAAATCTTTAGACGTTTCCCTTTGTCTGTTGGTGTTGGGTTGATGGCAATAGCATCCATAATCACATCGTTCAAGACAGCTGATGGAATACGTGTGTTTTGACTTTCGCTGATTTGTTTGATCATCTCAGGGAGTTTGTGGAGACGTTGCTTGGTCAAAGCTGATACAAAGATAATCGGTGCGTAAGGCAGGTATTGGAACTGCTCACGGATATCTTCTTCCCAGTTTTTCATAGTGTGGTTATCTTTTTCAAGTGTATCCCACTTGTTGACCACGATAATCATCCCTTTACCAGCTTCATGGGCAAATCCTGCAATACGCTTGTCGTATTCACGGATTCCTTCTTCCGCATTGATAACCATCAAGACCACATCTGAGCGGTCAATAGCACGCATGGCACGCATGACAGAGTATTTCTCGGTATTTTCATAAACCTTACCAGACTTACGCATACCAGCCGTATCAATCATGGTAAACTCTTGGCCATCTGTATCTGTAAAGTGGGTATCAATGGCGTCACGAGTTGTTCCAGCAACAGGACTAGCAATGACACGGTCTTCTCCCAAGATAGCATTGATCAAGCTTGATTTTCCGACGTTAGGACGACCAATCAGGCTAAACTTAATCACATCTGGGTTTTCTTCTTCATATTCATTTGGAAGATTTTCTACGATAGCATCTAGCACATCTCCTGTACCGATACCATGGACAGATGAGATAGGCAATGGTTCACCCAAACCAAGAGCATAGAAATCATAGATATCATTTCGCATCTCAGGATTGTCCACCTTGTTAACTGCGAGAATAACTGGTTTATGGGTCTTATAAAGCTTACGGGCTACGTATTCGTCTGCATCGGTAATTCCTTCCTTACCAGACACGACAAAGACGATAACATCTGCTTCTTCCATGGCAATTTCTGCCTGATGCTTGATTTGTTCCATGAAAGGAGCATCGACGTCGTCGATTCCTCCTGTATCAATCATGCTAAACGAACGATTGAGCCACTCACCCGTTGCATAGATACGGTCACGTGTCACTCCTTCGACATCTTCTACAATGGAGATTCGCTCACCAGCGATCCGATTAAATAGGGTTGATTTCCCAACATTGGGACGTCCTACAATGGCAATAGTTGGTAGGGCCATAATTTCTCACTTTCTACAATAACTTCTTCTGTTCAAGATTTTTTCTAGTTGAGCTTGGTTCTGCTTGACCAAACTGTTCTGCTAGACGCTGACTCCAGCTTGTAGTCGCACGCGCCCCAGCATAGTCCGCCTGTACACGGTCATAGGCTTGGATTGCATCAGTTGACTGTTCTCGGTATTCTTCCTCAAACACCACTTGATTCAATGGCAAGCGAGGTTTGACTTCATGTTCTTCATTTGGAAGCCCCAGTGCCATCCCAAAGACAGGATAGGTGTAGTCAGGCAGGTTAAAGAGCTCTGCCACTTCTTCTGACTTGTATCGAACCAAGCCAATAATGACACCACCATAGCCCAAACTTTCAGCTGCCAGCAGGGCATTTTGACCAGCAAGAGCCGCATCGACCGAACTAATCAAGAGACTTTCTACACCTTGTGGTAGTAATGAGTCAGTATGAAGCTGGGCTCCCTTTTCTGCTCGGTTCAAATCTCCGACAAAGAGAAGGAAAACAGCTGACTGGCGAATGGCTTCTTGAGGCACCAATTCATACAAGGCATCTTTCTTCTCTTGACTTCGTACCACAACAACAGAGTAGGATTGAAAATTCTTCCAAGACGAGGCCATCTGGGCTGCAGTCAGGATTTCAGTCAAGTCTTCCTGAGGAAGGGCTTGCTCCTTAAATCTTCGAACAGACTTATGAGCTTTCATCAGTTTAATCGTTTCTGTCATCGACGGTTCACTCCTTCTAAACGAGTCTCCTCAGCCAAATAACGGATGCGTTCCATGACGCGTCTGGCTTCCCAGATTTCGTCATTTCCATGCTTTCCTTTAGCGAAATGCAGCTCCAAATCTTCAAAGTTGAAGTTGGATGTGAAAAAGGTCGGTAAATTTTCCTGCATCCGATATTGGAGAATGACCTGCAGGATTTCATCACGCACCCAAGCTGTTGATTGCTCAGCACCAATATCATCTAAAATCAGGACTTCAGACAATTTAATCTCATCTACCAAGGTCTTGACATTACCATCACCGATAGCATTTTTGACATCAATGACAAAGCTAGGATAGTGGAGGAGAGTGGATGAAACACCACGTTTTTCTGATAAATCATGAGCCAAGGCAGCCACCATGAAACTTTTGCCCACACCAAAGTCTCCATACAAGTAAAGACCTTTTCGAATAGCTGGATATTGTTCCACGAAGGCTAATAGCGTTTCAAAAACTGGTAAGCGCCCCAAATCATCCAAGTCTACTTGAGCCAAACTCGCTTTCTTGAGACTGGCTGGCAGATTGATTAACTTGAGACGATTCTTAATAGCCGCTTCTTTTTCCGCCGCGATTAGTTCAGGAGTTTCTTCGTAAGAAACATCCGCATAGCCATGATTCATAACCAAAATCGGCTTGTAGCCTTTGGCAATATAATCCGTATCACCACGGAGAAATTTGTCACGCTCGGTAATGTACTGATTAAACTTGGAGATACTGCGATTCAATTCCTCTGGGCTGAGGGATTCTTGCTGGATAAAGGCCGCAACATCAGGGTCCTTCATGATTTTCTGAACCAAATCTTGATAATGAAAACGGCTAGGTTGACGTTTGAGTACGTCTCCGACACTTTCCATCTAATCTCCTCCTTTTTCTAATCGAGCTAATAGTTCTTGTTTCTTACGTTCTAGTTCCAGACGAGTTTCCTCGCTGGTTTCATTCTTATAATCTGGATTGCTCCACTTGGGTACATTGGACTTGGTAGGACTAGAGTTACTGCTTTTTTGAGCCTGACTCTTCTGTCCTCTCTCACGGATGCGCAAGACTGCCTCTTCTGCCGAATGAATCTTTTGATAGGCGTAATCATTGGCTACCTTCATGGCATATTTCTCATTGATATTTGCCGAATCCACCTTATTAAAAGTCAATAAGAGAATAATATTGATGACTTCGTCCAGCAAGCCCAAGCCAGCCATCTGTTGCAAGAGTTCTCTTTCTGTTTGGGTAATGGTCCCCTTGCGTGTTTGCTTGATTTCTGCCAAGAACTGCAAGGCCGTTTTACTTTTGGCTTCCTTGATAATGGTTGCTTCCTTAGGACTAAAATCAGAGGAAACAGGTTTTTGAGCAATTTTTTCCCGCATGCGTTTGGTTGAAATAACCTGGGAAACAGATGTTGACTTGGCCAATTGATAAGTTTCAAACCAAGTCCATTTCTTCTCCTCGGCGATGGCAAAGAGGTTTAAGACATCGGACTGCTCATCCGCAAAGCGAAGCCCATCTCGAGCCATCAGCTGACGAAAATGGTCCAAGTCAAAATCGTTGGCCACTTTCTTCTTGAGACCAAGGTCTTCTTGACTTCCCAGTTCTGCCAAGTCTGGAAAGACTTGATTGAGTGAGACAGGTATTTCTTCTCCTTCAGCACTCTCAACTCTCAAATCCTCCACAGCGGCATCGCCAATTTTTTTCTCCAAGAGTCTACGATAAACAGGATGTTCCAAGAAATCCTGACTTGAAAGAGGAGCATGGAGGGCTAGCTGATAAACCTCCCCATTTTGATAGAGGGTCAAGAGATTAAAAGCAGATAGGATTTTCAAAGATTTTAAAAGTCTATCCATCCCAAAGTTGAGATGGTTGAGAATACTTGAAAAGAGGTATTCCTTTTTGCCATTATCCCAAAAACTGATTGTATAAAGATAAAGGCTCAGTGCCTCCTGACCGATAATCGGGAGGTAGCACTGTACCAGAGATGAGGTATCTTGCGACACCCGATTATTCTTTAGATAAGAAAAACGGTCAATTGGCTTCATTTATCTTTCCTTTTTCTTTTTAGAGGACTGGGTGATTTGTTGGAGCAAGCTCTCTAACTCACTCACATCCTTAAAACTACGATAGACACTGGCAAAACGTACATAGGTAATCTCATCTAACTCAGCCAACTCCTCCATGACGAGTGAACCAATATCCTCACTTTGAATTTCATTTTCATTTCGACCACGGAGTTTCTGTTCGATACGATTGACTACCATGTTGATTTCATCACTTGACACAGGACGTTTCTGGGCTGAGCGGATAATCCCATTAAAGATTTTATCTCTGGAGAATTGTTCCCGTGTGCCATCTTTTTTAACAACCACTAAGGTTCTTTCTTCTACTCGTTCGTAGGTTGTAAAACGGTGTTGGCATTCATCGCACTCACGTCTTCTACGAATAGTGTTCCCTTCTTCTGCTTGGCGACTATCAATAACACTTGACTTGGTAGCCCCACATTTTGGACAACGCATCCTTTCCCTCCTTATCGTTTTCTTTTCATTATACCATTTTTTAAACGATTCCCAAAACAATTCTTCTTTTTGCTTGACAAGTTTTTTGTTTTGTTGTATTATTTAATTAAGACAAATAGATAAAAGAAAGGAGACCAAGATGTCCTGGACATTTGACAACAAAAAAACCATCTATTTACAGATTATGGAGAAAATCAAGCTTCAGATTGTTTCCCATACACTGGAACCCAATCAACAACTTCCAACCGTGCGAGAGTTAGCTAGCGAGGCCGGTGTCAATCCCAACACCATCCAAAGAGCCTTGTCAGACCTCGAACGAGAAGGATTTGTCTACAGTAAGCGCACAACTGGACGATTTGTGACTGAGGATAAGGAGCTAATCGCCCAATCGCGCAAACAATTATCAGAAGAAGAATTGGAACACTTTGTTTCCTCCATGACCCATTTTGGCTATGAAAAAGAAGAACTACCAGGCGTAGTCGGCGATTATATTAAAGGAGTTTAAGCCTATGTCATTACTAGCATTTGAAAATGTATCCAAATCTTATGGAGCAACACCAGCCCTCGAAAATGTTTCCCTTGACATCCCAGCTGGAAAAATTGTTGGTCTCCTCGGCCCAAATGGTTCAGGAAAAACAACCCTGATTAAACTAATCAATGGCCTCTTACAACCAGATCAAGGACGCGTCCTTATCAACGACATGGACCCAAGCCCAGCAACCAAGGCTATCGTAGCTTATTTGCCGGATACGACCTATCTCAATGAACAAATGAAGGTCAAAGAAGCCCTAACCTACTTCAAGACCTTCTATAAAGATTTCAATCTGGAACGCGCCCATCATCTACTTACAGACCTAGGAATTGATGAAAATAGTCGTCTCAAGAAACTATCAAAAGGAAACAAAGAAAAAGTCCAACTGATTTTGGTTATGAGCCGTGATGCTCGCCTCTACGTTTTGGATGAACCCATTGGTGGGGTGGACCCAGCAGCTCGTGATTATATCCTCAATACCATTATCAATAACTACTCACCAACTTCTACCGTTTTGATTTCTACCCACTTGATTTCTGATATCGAGCCAATCTTGGATGAAATTGTCTTCCTTAAGGATGGAAAAGTCGTTCGTCAAGGAAATGTAGATGATATTCGCTATGAGTCAGGTGAATCCATTGACCAACTCTTCCGTCAGGAATTTAAGGCCTAAACAAAGGAGATTATTTATGTTTTGGAATTTAGTTCGCTATGAATTTAAAAATGTTAACAAGTGGTATTTAGCCCTCTACGCTGCCGTGCTAGTCCTTTCTACCCTTATCGGGATACAAGCACAGACCTATAACAATCTACCTGTCAAAGAAAGTCAACCTACTATGCTACTTTTTCTAGCCCTCGTCTTTGGTGGCTTAATGATTACACTTGGGATTTCAACTCTTTTCTTAATCATTAAACGCTTTAAAGGTAGTGTCTATGACCGACAAGGCTATCTGACTTTGACCTTGCCAGTTTCTGAGCACTATATCATCACAGCCAAATTAGTCGGAGCCTTCATCTGGTCTATACTTAGTTCGGCTATACTGGCTCTAAGTGCTTTTGTTATTTTGACCTTAACAGCTCCAAATTGGTTTGCAACTTCTGACTTGATTCCACTTGCAGGAACATACCTTCCTCAACTCTCTCTTATGGGGGTATCCTTCCTACTAAATACCATTTCAGAAATCCTCTGCATCTACTTAGCCATTTCCATTGGACAACTTTTCAACGAATACTGTACTGCACTTGCTGTTGTAGCCTACATTGGTATCAAAATCGTCATTGGATTTATTGAACTTTTCTTCAATACCAGTGCTAACTTCTATGTCAATTCACTTGTAGGACTTAATGACCATTTCTATATGGGAGCAAGTATAAGTATTGTTGAAGAACTCATATTCATAGCTATCTTTTACCTCGGAACCTACTATATTTTGAGAAACAAGGTTAATTTGCAATAGTTTTAAAGTCTAGCGACAATAACTCGCTAGACTTTTTCGTTCTCAGGACTTACATTTTTATATGAAGTATTTAATAAAAAGGAGTATAATGACTTTAAAACTAATTACATGTATATCGATAGGGAGGTCAACTCTTTATGCTGAGAAGATTTGTTACTAAGAAGCACCTCGTACTTTACTTCTTTTCTATTGCCATTACTTGGCTGGAAGCGATTATCACGCCAGCCCTTGTTCAGAATATTGTTGCTAGTTTTACCAATCAAGAACTAGGCCTTCTTTGGAAAGTTTTGATTTTGGGAATCCTTGGAAACCTCATCCTCTTACTAGGCTTAGCTGGAAAACGCTATTACTACGCTCGTTTGATTACTGACTTCAAATATGGAATCAAGAGTGCTATTTTCAAGCGATTTTTAAACAGTTATGAGATTGATGAAAAGGATATTTTGTCTGACCTAGAAAACGACGTCAAGCAACTAGAAGAAAACTATATTGAGCCAACGGTCATCATCATTTCTTCTCTTGGCTTCACAACTGTGTCCATTCTCTATGCCCTATGGACCAATTTTTACTTGGGCTTGATTTTCATCCTCTTCTACTCCTTTCCTGTCCTCTGCAGTGCTATCGGATCAAAGCGTTTGGATTCACTTTCTGAAAAGCGGTCCACTGTTAACCAGAGCTACTTAGCAAGCTTGACAAATTTTATTGGTGGTAGCCAACAAATTCGCCATTATCAGGGGCAAGACTACTTTTTTGCTCGCTATCAAAAGCAATTACAAACCAGTCTAGATACCGAAATTAACTATGAAAAACAACGCACTTTAAACAGTCTCTTGATCAATAGCATCGATGCCTTTTGTTCTGTCACACCAATCGTCATCGGTGGCTTTATGACCTACTATAATTATTTAGATGCGGCGAGTTTTGTGGCCATCTATCTAGTTTCCCATAATATTGGCTATCAATTCCAAGAGTTGGCTTATTTTACCAATACCCGAAAAGCAACTCGAACTCTTCTCAACAAATACCAAAAACTTTTGGACCAGTCTGACTCCATCTCGCCTAGAAGCATAGGAAATATTTTCCCTATCCAACTTGACACCATCTCCCTTGAAAAAGATGGAAATAGCCTCTTATCTCCGATTTCCATACACATCAAGCAAGGAGAAAAAATCGCCATTATCGGGGAAAGTGGCTCTGGTAAAACAACCCTGCTCAATATCATTCATGGAGAAGAGACACCAACAAGTGGACAGATTAGCTTTGCTGGCCAGAACCTGTCACGTCAAGAAATCACAAGCTTTAGTTCCTATATCCTCCAAGATAGCCATTACTTTGACACGCTCTCTCTGGAAGACAATATCCTTCTAGGACTGGATAAAAATCCAGAGACTTTAAATCATATCCTCAAAAAAACAGGATTAGAACATTTGAAAAATCGAACGCTCAGCAATGATAGTCTGTCTGGTGGCGAGAAACAACGCTTAGAAATCGCTCGCGCCCTCTACCATGATAGCCAACTCATCTTAGCAGATGAGATTAAGGCCAATCTTGACTCGGAAAATAGCAGAAAAATTAGCGACTTGCTCTTCTCCCTACCTCAAACGGTTATTGAAGTCATTCACCACTACACAGAAGAAGACTTAAACCACTACGATCAAGTCATTCACCTACGAAAAGGAAAGTAATAGTCTATAACATACGATTTTAAAAAGCAAGGAACTCAAATTCCTTGCTTTTTATACTCAATGAAAACCAAAGAGCAAACTAGAAAACTAGCCGCAGGCTGCTCAAAACACTGTTTTGAGGTTGTGGATAAGACTGACGAAGTCAGCTCAAAATACTGTTTTGAGGTTGCAGATGGAAGTTGACGCGGTTTGAAGAGATTTTCGAAGAGTATTAACTCAATAAAGTTATACTTTCCCTTACTCACTGTCACATGATTGAAGAGTGATAACTTCTGTTGGAAAATCGACTAAATCATCATCATGACTAATCAAAATCACTAACTTTTCTTTTGCTAATAAGTCTGACAGGATTTGCACGACTTTTTTCTTGTTTTGTGAATCTAAAAAATTACTTGGCTCATCAAAAATATAAACATCTTTCTCCACCGCTACTGCTTCTTGCAACTGCAACAATTTTAGTTGTCCCATGGATGCACCTTGACTCAATTCATTTTTATAAAATCGACTCGCAATAGGTTCTGCAGGGCAGTATGAAAAATTCGAATTCTTTCTATAATTAGGTAAGTAAATCTCACCATGATAATTCATGCTGTAACCTACTATCGCTAAAATCAGTCGCGTCTTACCAACACCATTTTCTCCAACAATACGATAAATATGGCCTTTTTCTAAACGAGTTGTTAGTGGCTCATGCAGTTCTTCACCATCTCTCCCCAAGCTAACATACTTTTCTAATACTATCTCTAAAATTGGAATAGACTCATACGAAATCTGAACAGGTTCCAAAAAATTGATAAAATTTTCGATAATTTTCTTACTTCCCGAGTACTCCTTATAAACATCAAGGAAGTATTCAATAGGCGTCCAAAATTGTGAAATATATAGTTGGATAGCCATTAGGTCACCAATCGTAATCCAACCTTTATAAGTCTGATAACCTGATATAATCGTCGTCATCATAATCATAAAATTCAAAAATGCATAGGAAAGAAAATTTTCAAATAAAGAAGTCATTCTCACTTCCTTATTTTTACATGAAATATATTTTTTCACCAAGGGAGAGAAATCAATCAAGCTAGAATGAGCTGAAAATCGCATACTAGGCATGAGTTTATAGCTATCCACTAGATAATCGCGTATATCCTTCATACAATTCACTGTATCGGAACCAAGCTTAGATAGTCGTCCACTATATTTCCGCGAAATAAAGATAAATACAGGTATCAAAATACCTATCATCACAGCAATAGTAGGAGAAATACTCCATAAAATCCCTATAATCACAAGTGCTCGTATCAAGTACAGGAGAAGAGCAACAGGATATTCGTTAAAAAATCGTTTTAACAGCTCATAGGTCTGCCCTAATTCTTGTGTAATGGTAGCTTCAGACAATTCTGTCTCTACCATATCATAGAGCTGGATATTTTCAGCAGTTTTTTGGCAAATATTCTGCCAAACATGCGATTCTGATTCTCCTTGAAGCACATCACAAAAATAATATAAAACTTGAATAAACAGAGAAATTCCTACATAAAGCACCCCGTAAACAATCATAGCATGAACTTTCTGAGATAGAATATGGTCAATAAATAACTTACTAATATAAGGAATAGCTACAGTTAGTATAGTAACAAGGGTATTCAAAATAAAGCTTTTTAGAAATAGCACTTTATTGTTATAGGATAACAATCTTTTCATCTGCATGCCTCCATAGTTAAATTTTTATCAACATATATTTTATGAACAGATATATGTTGGATAGTCCCTTCAACATCCTCCTTTGTCAATAATCCTAATTCATCTAAAAATACAATCTTGTGAAACCACTCTAAATAGTCAAACTGACAATCGCGTTCCATCTTCCCATTATTTACAAATGTATTAAATGGGCAACCTCCATAACAAAATTCATAATAAGCACAATCTTTATAAGGGCACATGCTTCCCAGACCTGTTAATTCATTAGTAACTTGACCAATACTTCCCAACTGATAGTTTTCATTCCCTACTAATGAATAACATTTATATAAGTTACCGTTGGCATGAATTGTAAGAGAATCTTGATTTTTGAACATACAGTACCCTCCTATTTTTAAATCATGATAATACGGTATATTTTCCTTTGATAAAAGCAGCAATAAATCTAGACAAATCTTCTTTTTAGTTTCACTATCAATATATAGAATTGAATCGTTAGGTACAGCTACAAAATCAAAATAAAGATTAAAATTTTCAAATTCTGTATACTTTTTTAAATCTAAAAATAATTTCTGGATAGATATATAATTTCTTTTAAATATGTTAACTCTAGCCTGAATGGATAAATTTTTATACTTTTCCAACATAACTGACAAGTTATTTATGATTCTATGATAAGTTCCTTTCCCTAATCGATTGCATCTTTCTAGGTTATGATAGTGCTCATCACCATCAAAAGAAACTTGAATAGCGAAATTATGACAGTCAAGAAAAGACATTATTTTATTTGTGAATATCATTCCATTTGTAATCAAAGTATACGAAATAGGAATAGCTAGTTTCTCATCTAAAGTTTCACATAAATTTCGTATAAACTGAAAGTTATATAATGGTTCACCACCAGTAAAACAGATATCCAGAGATTTATACTTCTTAAAATTGAGTTCATCTAATATAAAATTCACAATCTTTTTACCGTCATATTCACTACTTAAGAACGGTTTCCTATCCTTATCATTCTCAAAACAATAAGAGCAAGTCAAGTTACACGACATAGTTGTAACTATATATAGTGATAATTCATCTCCCTCTACTATTCGTTTAGAGTGAATAAAGGGCACTTGTTTATCAATCTCACTTATCAAGTAAGGAAATTCTTTTAAAGATAACTTTTCTTGAATAGTTCCTCATCAATCTCACAAATAGATCCTGTCTATAAATTTTTTAAATAGACTACATCATCTGTAGAAAAAGAATAAATTGTTTCCATAACTTATCTCCCACTCTAAAAAGGCTGAGGGAATCCCCCTCAGCCTCATCATTATAATAGTAAAGTGATAAATTATCGCTTTTACATAAGCAACTCAAGGCAATCTAACGATAACGCCCTGGGCATTTATCTGGATGCTGCTGTACTGAGGCTAGGTGACCTTTTTTAACAACTTTGATAACATCAGTCAAATTAAGCATCGCTTTCCCTCCTTTTTAAAAGAGACTGGGCAAAAACTCAATTTGAGGAGAAAATAAAGCAAATTTTCTAACAATAAAACACATAATATCAAGGATTTTTAACACCTGATACTATGCATTCTCTAATTTAAAAGACTTTTTGCCCAGTCTCTATAGAAAAGAAAAATCTCATATACTGTTAAGTAAAAATTATTTTGTATCCGTTTTCTCTGATTTCATTGTATATCTTCTCATGTAGATTGTCAAGTATTTTTTTGAAAAATTTTTAAAATTTCGAAATTTCGAAATTTTGCCGTTAATTTTTTAACTCAATATCAAACTGGCTACGATAGGGCTGACAAAGACATAGAGAATACCAGTAACACCGATAGCCAAGCCACCCATGGCTCCTGCTACAGAGCCGTATCGGAAGGCTGTTCCTGTTCCAACTGCGTGGCCTGTTCCTCCAAGGGAAAGACCAATAGCTACTGGATCATCTATTTTCAACCACTTCAAAAGTGTTGGGCCAATCACACTGGTTAAAATCCCAGTTGCGACTACAACGACCAAGGTCACGGTCGTCAGACCTTGCAATTTTTCTGTAATTCCTACTGCCATGGCGGTTGTTACTGACTTAGGAAAGAGAGAAATGGCTAGGAAAAAGTCCATTCCAAAGATTTTGGCTACAAGGGCGGTGAAAGAGGTGTTGACAACTACTGCTAACAGACTACCTAAGAGAATACTCCGAGCATGGTGCTTCATCAAATGAAAACTCTTGTAAAGCGGAATCCCCAAAGCCACTGTTGACGGGACAATCAAGTTGTTCAGATAAACTCCACCTTGGTAGTAATCTTGGTAAGAAATACCTGTTACCTTTAGAAAGATGATAATGAAAACAGCTGACAAAAGCAAGGGCGTTGTCAAAGGATGGGGAAAACGTCTATAAATCAGCATTCCTACTAAATAAGCTAGGATAGACAGGGCCAGCCCAAACAGGGGATTGGAAACAAATTCACTCATTTGGCATCTCCTTTCTCATAATCTCCCTCAAATCGTCTCTTGATAAACTGAACTACCAAGGCTATGAGGATAATATTGATGACTGCTGCAAAAAAGACAATCAAAACAATGGGCAAAAGATAGGGAGCAATCACATCAAACTTCTCCATGATTCCCACTGCTGGCGGCAAAAAGAGAATGGTCATATTGGCCAGCAAGAAATTCCCCACCATGTTGACATGCCTAGTTCTCAGCCACTTGAATTGTAGGGCTAGAAAGAGAATAATCAAACCGATAATACTGCCTGGAATGGGCAAATGAAAGAAACTGGAAATCCCCTCTCCGATTAGAGAAATCACAAAGAGAATCATTAATTGAACATATAATTTCATTCTAAACTCCACGAAATAGACTTCTTGCATACCAGTTTACTCTTTTTTCAGAAAATTTCAAGGAAATGCACAAGAGTCATTAAAAATTAGAGAGGAAAGGGGATACAAACAATTCTTGACTTGTGAAAACAGTGTAATTTAGGATAAGAGATGCCAGCGTCTTTCTTGCCAGCATTCTTGAAAAGTAGTATAATTATTGCATGCGCAATCATCTTGTGATGCAGAGACTGTCCGTGAATGGACATTCTTCTATGTATAACTCTAAGAAGAAAGGAGATACTATGACCTATTTGGAAAAATGGTTTGACTTCAATCGTCGTCAGAAAGAAATTGAAAGTCTCTTGGAAGAGATAATTGCTCAGCAGAGCGAGCAAAGTCTGACCTTGAAAGAATTCTACCTGCTCTACTATCTGGACTTGGCTCAAGAAAAATCTCTACGCCAGATTGACCTGCCAGATAAGCTTCATCTGAGCCCGAGCGCTGTTTCTCGGATGGTGGCTCGCTTGGAAGCTAAAAATTGCGGTCTGCTTAGTCGCAGGTGTTGCCATCAAGATCGACGCTCTAGCTTTATCTGCCTGACGAGTGATGGGCAAAAGACACTGGCCACTCTACAAAAGGCTGTTGAAGAGAGCCTGGAAACTGGTTTGGATTTCTTGATTTAAGATGATTTTAGAAAAAAGTTGCGTGCGCAATCATTTTTCTTGACATTCTCTTTTACAAGGAGTAAAATAAAGTCATCATTAAATAAAGGAGTTTGAAACATGATTGAAATTACCTATCTAGATGCCAGCAAGAATGAAAGAACTGTGACTTTCGAGTCTTATGAAGATTTTGATCGTTCACAACAAGCTTGCCTTATCGGCATCGCAGACTACTACCCTGTCCAAAAATTAACCTACAACGGTCATGATTTGGACTACCATGGGACTTATGGAGATATCTTCTTCTATCTCAAGAAACAAGATTTAAGCCAATATAACTAAAAAAGGAGAAATACAATGGCAAAAGCAATTACAGATGCAACATTCGAACAAGAAACAAAAGACGGTTTGGTCTTAGTAGACTTCTGGGCAACTTGGTGTGGTCCATGTCGTATGCAAGGTCCAATCTTGGATAAATTGTCTGAAGAACTTTCAGAAGATGTTTTGAAAATTGTTAAAATGGACGTTGATGAAAATCCAAACACAGCTCGTGCTTTTGGAATCATGTCTATCCCAACCCTTCTCTTCAAAAAAGACGGCCAAGTAGTAAAACAAGTTGCTGGTGTTCACACAGCAGAACAAATCAAGGCCATTGTTGCTGAATTGAGCTAATCAAACGAGAGACCAAGTACTTTCTTTGGTCTCTTTTTTCTTGTCCTTTGCCATTTTTCAAAAAATATGCTAGACTGTAAGTAGAATATTACGATGTTTGGGACACGCCATCGCTAAAAAAAACCTTGACTTGGTATTTTTTAGCTCCCTCATGGGAGCTTTTTGCGTGCTCTGAACATTTCCCATTTTGGAAGGAGTACTATGAAACGTCAATCAGCCTTGGTCGTCTTTAGTGGCGGTCAAGATTCTACAACCTGCCTCTTTTGGGCTAAAGAACACTATGAAACGGTCGAAGCCATTACCTTTGCCTACGGCCAACGCCATCATCTCGAAATTCAAGTTGCTAGAGAAATCGCCAAGGAACAGGGGATTCGTCATCATATCCTAGATATGTCTCTGCTGGGGCAAATCACTGAAAATGCCTTGACTTCTGATCTGGAGATTGAGCAAAAAGAGGGAGAGGTTCCCAATACCTTCGTTGATGGTCGCAACCACCTCTTTCTGTCCTTTGCGGCAGTCCTTGCTAAGCAACGAGGCATGAAAGATATCGTGACAGGTGTCTGCGAGACAGACTTCTCAGGCTACCCCGATTGTCGAGATGTCTTTGTCAAATCCCTTAATGTTACCCTCAACCTGGCCATGGATTACGACTTTGTTATCCAAACACCTCTCATGTGGCTAGACAAGGCTGAAACTTGGGAATTAGCCGACCAACTCGGTGCCTTTGACTATGTTCGTGAAAAGACCTTAACCTGCTACAACGGGATTATCGGAAGTGGCTGTGGAGATTGCCCAGCCTGCCACCTACGTCAACATGGTCTAGATGTTTATCTCTCACAGAAAGGAGAGGACTAATGTTTTTTGCACCCAAAGAAATCAAACAGGAAACTGGGGAGTCTCTTGTCTACAATCCTCACAGAACCTTGGTATCAAAAGAGTTTACCTTCGATGCTGCCCACCACCTCTTTCACTATGAGGGAAAATGCAAATCCCTTCATGGCCACACCTATCGTCTGCAGATTGCTGTCAGTGGATTTTTAGATGAACGTGGCATGGCCTACGATTTCGGAGACATCAAAGCAATCTACAAGAACTACTTAGAGCCCCACTTGGATCATCGCTATCTAAACGAAACTCTTCCCTATATGAACACGACTGCTGAAAATATGGTTTACTGGATTTTCCAAACCATGAACCAAGAGTTGCCAGACGAGCGCGGTCTCCGTTTGGAATACGTTCGCCTCTATGAGACTCCGACTGCCTTTGCAGAGTTTAGACGGGAGTGGTTAGATGACTAGGGAACGTGTCCTTAAACTACCAGTTTTGGAAATTTTTGGCCCAACCTTTCAAGGCGAAGGCCGTGCAATCGGGCAGAAAACCATGTTTGTCCGCACTGCTGGTTGCGACTACCACTGCGACTGGTGCGATTCTGCCTTTACTTGGGATGGTTCTGAAAAACCAACTCGTATGACAGCTGACGAAGTCATTGCTGCCTTGGATAAATTGGGGAGCTACGACTATGTAACCCTATCTGGGGGAAATCCTGCTATCCTAGCAGCCAACATGGCTGAACTCGTCAAAAAGCTCAAAGAACGTGGTGTCACTCTGGCTGTCGAGACTCAAGGTTCTCGCTGGCAAAATTGGTTAAAAGATATTGACCAAGTCACCCTGAGTCCCAAACCGCCTTCATCCAAGATGGAAGTCAATTTTGAGACCTTGGACTTTATCGTCTCCCAACTTGATCCAGACAAGGTCACCTTTAAAATCCCTGTCTTTGACGATGCAGATTTGGCCTTTGCTAAAGGAATACAAGAACGCTACCAACCAGATGTCCTTTTCTTATCGGCTGGAAATCCTGAGCCCAAGGCTAGAGGCAATATTGTCCAAGACCAACTGGACCGCCTCAAAGAACTCTGGGAACGCGTCGCTACTGACGATAGCTGGGGCAATGTCCGCGTCCTTCCTCAACTCCATACCCTCCTCTACGACAACCAACGTGGGGTTTAAGATTAGAAAGAAAAAATCATGTCAAAACAAGAAGAAATGAAAAACCTAAGCCTACTAGGCAACAAAGAAACCAACTACATTTTCGAATATCAACCAGAAGCCCTCGAATCCTTTGATAATCGTCATGTAGAAAATGACTATTTTATCAAATTTAACTGTCCTGAATTTACCTCACTTTGCCCAATCACTGCTCAGCCAGACTTTGCAACTATCTATATTTCCTACATCCCTGACAAGCTCTGTGTTGAGTCAAAATCCCTCAAACTCTACCTCTTTAGTTACCGAAATCATGGGGATTTTCACGAAAACTGTATCAACACTATCGGGAAAGACTTGGTCAACTTGCTAGACCCTCGCTATTTAGAGGTTTGGGGAAAATTCACTCCACGCGGCGGCATCTCAATCGACCCCTACTACAACTACGGTAAGCCAGGAACTAAGTATGAAGGATTGGCAGAACAACGCCTCTTTCAACACGACCTCTATCCAGAGAAAATTGACAATCGTTAAACTCTTCGAAAATCTCTTCAAACCGCGTCAACGTCGCCTTGCCGTATGTATAGTTACTGACTTCGTCAGTTTCATCTACAACCTCAAAACCATGTTTTGAGCTGACTTCGTCAGTTTCATCTACAGCTTCAAAACAGTGCTTTAAGCAACCTGCGGTTAGTTTCTTAGTTTGCTCTTTGATTTTCATTGAGTATAAACAGATACGAAAAAGCCCTGTTCCTCAAAATGAGGAGCAAGGCTTTTTGAGTTTCAATTATTCTTCTGTCCCAAGGAAGTTTTTCGCAACAAGGGCTGCAAGAACTCCACCAACGATTGGGGCAAGGATGAAAATCCAAACTTGTTGAAGGGCTGCGCCACCTACCAAGACAGCTGGTGCCAAGCTACGAGCTGGGTTTACTGAAAGTCCAGTAATGTTCAACCCCACAAGAATCATCGCCATCAAGGACAAACCAATTACCAAACCAGCAATCGCGCCATTTCCCTTGCTTTCTGAAGTCACGGTCATGATAACCAAGACAAACAAGAAAGTTGCGATGACTTCAAACAAGAAACCACCAAAGACAGTGACACCGTTTGCCAAGGCATTTTCACCAAGACTAGCAGTTAACATACCTGAGTTAGCCAAGAGGAAGAAGACAGAAGCAGATGCTAAGAAAGCTCCAACTACTTGTCCAAGGATATAGTTTACAAGCTCTGAAGATGACAAACGTTTGTTTACAAACATAGCGATCGAAACAGCTGGGTTCAAGTGAGCACCTGAAACAGTTCCGATTGAGTAAGCTGCAACCACGATGGCCAAACCAAAGGCAAAGGCAATTCCAAGGTGTCCAAGACCTTCAAGACCATTTCCAAAAACAACAGCTCCTGTTCCGATGAACACAAGCATGAACGTACCGATTAACTCAGCAACAAATTTTTTCATTTTCTTTCTCCTTTTTTCAAAAACTAGATACTAGTCTATCAAAAGAGGGAAAGGGTTTCAAGAAAATTGATTGGAAATTTTCAGGATAGAATTCTATAAAAACGGTAGCATTTATTTGAAACATTTTTTCTAAAGTTATATAATGTCAATATAGTTCTAATTAGTTATTCATTCCCTAATTTGAACTAATTTTACAACTTTGCTGTTCTTTTATGAACGTTTGAATGGTATCGTGGATACCGAGGAGGAATCATATGTCTAAAGTTGCTATTGTCACAGGTGCAGGTCAAGGAATCGGTTTTGCAATCGCAAAACGATTGGTTCAAGATGGCTTTAAGGTAGGAGTCTTAGACTACAATCCTGAAACAGCTGAAAAGGCTGTTGCCGAATTATCAGCTGAAAATGCCTTCGCTGTCGTGGCCGATGTTTCGAAACAGGCCGAAGTTGCACAAGCATTTCAAAAAGTTGTTGACCATTTTGGTGATTTGAATGTTGTCGTAAATAACGCTGGTGTTGCTCCAACTACTCCTCTTGATACAATTACTGAGGAACAATTTACACGCACTTTCGGTATCAACGTTGGTGGTGTCATTTGGGGTTCACAAGCTGCACAAGCGCAATTTAAAGCACTTGGCCACGGAGGTAAAATTATCAACGCAACCTCTCAAGCTGGTGTAGTCGGTAACCCAAATCTAACTGTTTATGGTGGAACCAAATTTGCTGTTCGAGGAATTACGCAAACATTAGCACGTGATTTAGCAGACTCAGGCATCACTGTTAACGCCTACGCACCAGGTATTGTGAAAACACCAATGATGTATGACATCGCTCATGAAGTTGGTAAAAATGCAGGAAAAGATGACGAGTGGGGTATGCAGACATTTGCAAAAGATATTACCCTAAAACGTCTATCTGAACCAGAAGATGTGGCTGCAGCCGTCAGCTTCCTTGCAGGACCAGATTCAAACTACATTACAGGACAAACCATTATCGTTGATGGTGGTATGCAATTCCATTAAGATACACAAAAAGAGGTTGGAAAATGATTCAACCTCTTTTATTAGTTTTCATTATAGGAGGATACAATAGAAACTCTTTCAATAAGTAATATTAGCTTATCCCTAGTATTGAAAAGACTGGATAGATTCTTTCAAGTCATCTTGTAAACTATTTCTCTGGTCAAGTTGGACATAGACTTCCAACAGACAGGATCTGAAGTTGGAAAATTTATAAAAATCTTCCCTTTCTTCTATCGGAAAGTCAACAGTTTTTATCCAAGAAGCTACTTGTTCTTGCGCTAACTTCCCTTTTAAAATCGGTTCATAAAGTACTCTGGCTAAACGCCAATCCTCATCATCTGTAAAACGAATCGAAATTCTTTTAAATAGTTGGCCAAGTATATCAAATACTTCATGAACTCTGTTTTTAGGAAAGTCTGGATGACAAACCACCTTTGTCAGTAAATCGGCTCCATGTGCAAAAGCATGAACCCAACCATACTGACTTGAAAAACCTGTCGTGTCCTTTTCTTTTGAAAGATAGTGCAAACCTTGATTTAAAAGAACATTACGAATTTCTGCTTTTAATCCCTGATAAAAAATCGATTGCTGGTTGGCATCTGCAGATAAGAGATTTGCATAAATAAGCGCCCTAAAAGAACGTTCAAGGGTTGGCAGACCTACCTTATCAATTTCTTTATCTAGTCCTCCATCAGATGAAACCCCTTCAGCAATGAAATGAAATTGCTCCTGTGTAAATAGTTCTTCCTGAATCCCTCTAGCAAAGCTTGTAAAAACAAGATCATCGCGAATTCCTGGAGAAGGATCTCCCAAATGATCAAGCAACCACTGGATTTCTTCCTCATGATAACTTGGTTTTTCTTCTGCTATTTTTCTAAGTAACTTTTGATACATGGTCAATACCTCTATATTTCTAGCAGCTGTTCAAAAAACCAGCCTTAAATGACTTAATATTGAATTCTCAATTAAACACAATCTGATATACAATGAAGTAAATAACTATCAATATCAACTCTAGAGCAAGTTTAAATTTAACATCACGACCTTCAACGGCGTGTTTGAAAATAGCTACAGCTAAAACAAATAGAATGACGCTTAACAAGCTCATAAACATCATTCTAGAACAAGCTCTCTATTCCCCTACTCTCCCAACTGGGCACTGTAGGCGATAATCTGGTCAACTGTGTCAGACAAGAATTGGATTGTATCACGGAGTGGTTTATCTGTTGAAATATCAGCACCAATAATCATAGCTGACTCAAGTGGTGTCTTGCTACCACCTGATTTGAGAAGTTTGAGCCAGTCTTCAGCTCCAGTTTCTGAATTTTTTAGATGAAGGTAACCAGCAGTCGAAATCACAAGTCCAGCTGAGTAGGTGTAACTATACAAGCCCATGTAATAGTGAGCTTGACGCATCCAAGTCAAAGCCGCATCATCATCGATTTCAATGGCATCTCCCCAGAAATCGGTCAAAACTTCCTTCATAATGCTGTTGAGTTTGCTTGCTCCGAAAGTTTCTCCTTCTTCAATCAATGTATACACCTTGCGCTGGAAGGCTGCTTCCAAAAGGTGAGTGATAAAGTTATGAAAGTAGGTGTCTGTCAAGCGGTGAGCCAGAGCGAAGCGTTTTTGACGTGGGTCGTCAGACTGGTGCTCTAAGTAGTCACTGAGGAGCAATTCATTGAAGGTTGACGGTGCTTCGACATAGTAGGTCGACATGTGGGCATTAAAGTAGCTTTGGTGGTTGTCAGAAAAGATAAATTGACCAGAATGCCCGATTTCATGAATCAAAGTATAGACATCGCTCAAACGACCTGTCCAGCTCATGAGGACATATGGGTGCACGCGATATGGATCCGCCGCATATCCACCAGAATCCTTGCCACTGTTAGCAGCAAAGTCCACCCAGCGCTCTTCTTGATAGCGAGCAACTTCCTGACAATATTCTTGCCCCAAAGGTTCTACCGACTTCATGACCAAATCATAGGCATCGTCAATAGTCACTTGAGGATTGAGGGCGCTATCCAAGTCCAATTTCCAGTCTGCAAAGGTCATCTTTTCAAGACCATTGACCTTGGCAACATGCTTGAGGTATCTCTGAGCAACTGGCGCAAAATCCTTCATGATGAGGTCAATCTGGCGGTCAAACATGGCACGGTCCACTTCTTGCTCAGCTAGAAGATAATCAAAAACTGATTCGTAGCCCTTCATATCTGCCAAGAGTTTCTCCGACTTAACCTGAGCTAGATAGGCTGCTGCAGCCGTATTTTGGTGCTTACGAAGTCCCTCTGAGAAGGAACGGAAAGATTTCTCACGAACCTCAGCATCCTCATGATTTTGGTAGAAATTCTCATAAGTCACAAAGCTGTTTTTGTAGGTCTTGCCATGGGCTTCAAAGTCAGCCATTTCGAAATCCCCAGCTCGCATCTTAGTGTAAATATCCTGCGGACTGTAGAAAACTTCACCAAGATTGGTCAAGGCTTTTTCCACATCAGCCCCTAGATAGTGGGCTTTTTTGATTTTGGCCTGACGAATGGCAGCTGTTAAATGTGGCAATTTACCCAAACGGTCTAAGACTTCCTCTTCTGCTGCTACCAAGGCATCGTCAAAGAAGGTCAGAGCCACACTGGCATCTGTTTCAAATTCCATCCCAGCTTGGGCGATATTAGCAAATTCGTCATTGCTATAATCTGTCGTCTGAGGCATAAAACCATAGTTTCCAATATGGCTCATCTGAATGTAGATTTGTTCCAATTCTGCAAAGGCCTTTTCAAAATCCTCAAAAGTATGAAGATTGCCCTTGTAGTCACGGCTAAATTGGTTGATGTCTTCGCGAGCTTTCTCGATTGCACGCAAGAAATCCTCACGGTCTTGGTATAGGGCTGTTAAATCCCAAAGTTCCTTCTCTGGAAATTCTGAACGGTGTTTTTGTTCCATTTTCTTCCTCTTATTTCTCTAATTCTAATAAAACACTAAGGGCTGATAAGGCGTAAAGCGGTGCTGTTTCTGCTCGCAAAATACGAGGACCAAGTCCTGCTAAGACTGATCCCTTAGCTTCAAAACTCTCAATTTCTGCAGGTGACAAGCCACCTTCTGGTCCAAATATAAAGAGCAATTTGGCTCCTTTTTCAAGGCCACTAACTGCTTGTAAAAGCGCAGCGCTTTCTCCTTCTTTGGCCGACTCTTCATAAGCCACTACGACGCGGTCAAACTGGTCCAGTTGGGCTAGAAAGTCTGCTTTCTTCTCAAAAAGCTGAATACTTGGGACAACATTACGCTTGCTTTGTTCTGCTGCTCCAAGGGCAATTTTTTCTAGTTTTTCAACCTTTTTACCCAATTTCTTGCCATCCCACTTGGCTACCGACCAATCGGCAGGAAAGGCCCAAATCTGGCTGGCACCCAGTTCGGTTACTTTTTGAGTGATAAACTCCAGCTTGTCCCCCTTGGGAAATCCATATGCGATGGTCACTTGGACTGGTAGTTCCACATTGTCAGCTAGTTCTTCTACCAACTCAAACTGACGAGCTTCCACATCCAGCACGCGCGCCAAACGTTTTATGCCATCATCAAAGACCAAGGTCACTTCATCATCTTCTTTCAGGCGCATAACCTGAAACATATGCTTGCTGGTTTCCTTGTCATCAATGGTGACAGGAGAGATAGCACTGCCTTTTACAAAATACTGCTGCATGCTAGCCTCCAATCACCCCTGAAATATCCTTGGTCTTCTTAAAGACACAGGCATTCCATTCCCCTTGAATCATGTGGGTTTCAAGGAAAAATCCAGCTGACTCAGCTGACTCGCGCACCATGTCCCACTTGTCCTTGATAATGCCACTCATGATGAGGTAGCCTTCGTCCTTGACCAAGCGATAGGCATCCTCTGTTAGATGAATGAGAATATCCGCCAAGATATTAGCCACGATGACATCTGCCTCAATCTCAACACCCTTGAGCAAATCTCCTGGTGCCACATGGATGTTTTCCATGCCAGGATTGAGCTCAATATTTTCCTGAGCGACACGAACTGCTACATCATCCAGATCATAGGCGAAAATTTCCTTGGCACCAAGAAGCGAGCTGGCAATAGCAAGGACTCCTGAACCAGTCCCCACATCCAGCACTGTCTCGCCACCACGAAGAACCTGTTCCAAGGCAAAAAGGCTCATCTTAGTTGTTGGATGCGTCCCTGTCCCGAAAGCCATGCCAGGATCCAGCTTGATAATCTTTTCTCCCGCAGTCGCCTCATAGTCCGTCCAAGACGGCACGATGGTCAAATCATGAGTGATGCGAGCTGGTTCATAGTATTTCTTCCAATTGTCCGCCCAGTCTTCCTCAGCCAAGGCTGTCGTCCCCATCTTGACCTCACCCAAATCCATAAAATCTGTCAATTCTGCTAAGCGAGCCTGTAAGTCCGCCTCAACCTCTGCAACATCCACCGTTTCAGGGTAGTAGGCGGTCACTACGATTTCTTCTTGCTGCTCCACCTCTGGGAAAATCTCACCGAAGCGGTCAACATTTCCCACATAGTCCATGCTGTCTTCAATCGCAACGCCTTGCGCTCCCAGCTCGATCAAGAGATTGGAAACCAACTCCTCTCCCTCACGCTTAACTGTAACTTTTAACTCTTGCCATGTTTCCATATTTAAGATACCAAGCCCGTAAAACACAAATCCAAAATAGGAAATTCTCTGAAGACGCTTGTGTCTAAGAGAAGTTTATCTTTTTGGCACAGTGTTTAGGGCGGGTTCAGTTTAGAAATGTAACCGAACCATCCTTTCTATTTGTCAATCAATTTTTTCATGTAAACCATATCCATACCTTCTTTTTCAGGCTCGATATGAGTTTGATGGTAGCCGTTCTTCTCATAGAAAGCAACCATACCTTCATCCTGTAATACCGTACACAAATTCCACTGTCTAACGGTTGGAAATTCCTCTTCTAGCAAGCGCAATCCCTCAGAGCCATAACCTTTTCCTTGATACTGGGGCAAAATCGCTGCCGTTCCTAACCAAGCTTTCGTTAACTCGTCATTGGTCTGAATTCGAAGAAATCCGATTTTATCTTCGTTTTCTTTCACAAAGTAGTAATAGCTATTAGGACGCTCGACTAGTTTCCACTTGATTCGTTCGCGATCCTCCAGATAGGGATCATATTCATCTTGGTATTTGTCATAGACAGCCTTAAAGCTAGCTCTTTGAATCGCAATGATGGTCTCCAAACCCTCTGTTCCTGCTCGTTCAAGTCTTATCATAAACTGTCCTCCAAATAATCCCTCAATCTACCCTGCAACTGCGGAACTACTTGACTGGATGTCAAAAACTCCTCAACATTCATCAGCTGATAGCCCTGTCCTTCATCGCCAAAGACGATACTATCAAACTGTTCCGGCCTTAACTTGCCAACTAGAAAGACGGATTCCTTCCCCGCAAAAAGCATACTTGGATAAACCTTGCTCCAGAGCAGGCAATCCTCAGTCAGATGAATGCCCAGTTCTTCATAAACTTCACGCGCCACGCACTTGAAAGGAGTTTCATCACCCTCTCGTCCACCACCTGGTAGTTCCCACATATTGGACCAGGGAATACTTGCCTTATCATCGCGTAAGATAGTCAAGAGCTTATCCCCACAAAACAAAGCAATCTTACAGCCTGTGAAATCAGAAATCTCTATTTCCATACTAGACTCCTTCAGTTAATTCCTTTTCCAGCTCGGCTAACCAGTTTTCATAATAGCGTTTCTCGTCCCTCAACATTCGACTACTATCCATTTTCTGCTTAGCAATCTTCATAGCCTTGTGAGTTTGAACTACATCTTTCTTTACCTTAAATTGATACCAAGCTTGAATGACCTGCATATCTGCTGTTTTTAGAGATAAAAAGGATTTGACCCCTCGAATACTTGCATATTCTTCCGCTTTCTTATTATCTCCTTCTATCAGAGCAATTTGAAGAAGGTATAATTGAGAACTAGTTTTAGACATTGGATTATCTGTTTTCTCTAATACAGACTGAAACTGTTGCTTTGCAAGCTCTATATTATCATCCAATATGAATACCAATCCCTGAAGAGTCCGAACACTTTCTGCAAAACTTCCTCTCACATCCTCATCAACAGACATGATAAAGTCTTTTAAATCATATTCTTGAGGAGCTAGCAAGGTCTGGGCAGAATGCCTCAACATCAGGTAGGCGTATTTGGTATTTTCAGGGTGTTGTAGTAATTCCCGAATTTTTGCTCCATCGGTGATGCCGACTGGCAAAATGTTATTTAGGAAGAAAGACAAATTAAGAAAAATCCAAGTGCCTGCAAAATACCAGCTTCTTGTCAAAAAACCAAACACTATCGCCAATAATATCAAGCTGAGATGAACCATCAAGCCTCCTGAAAGCATCAGGATGATTCTTTGATCGCTTTCATCCTCTTTTAAACCAATGTATTGAGCACCAACACTTTTCAGAATGGCTGTTCTACTAAGATGAAACCTGCCTGACTTTTTGGTCAAAATAAAATGTCCTAACCCAAAAGCCACCAGCCGATAGCCTGTCAAGTAGCCACAAAAAGCATGTCCCAGCTCATGAAGAATCAAGATTAAATACATACTTAGAAGAGCGAAGGCATAACCAAAAGTAAAGACTAAAACTGCAGAATACCCCAACTCTGCAAATGCGATTGTTCCACAAGCACAAGCCAGCATAATAAAGACAACAGCTAGCACATAAACCAAATAAATCCCAATTTTCTTCATAAAATCTCCATCCAACTCCTAGTATCTCGGATAAGGGTAAAACTCTCCCTCTTCCAAGCCAACTTTTCCTTCTTCAAAGACTGCTTGGTTCCATTCCATGACGAATTCTTCTGCTTCTGGGTCTTCCAAAAAGTCCATGAGAGCATCTAGCCCAACCTCGGCAGTATCTTTGAGGAAAAGGGCAAAATAAGATAAAAACTCACGAGAAAATCCTTTTTTAGGCAAGTAAGGGATGACAGTCAGATAATCTTCTTCATTGACTGTTGACTTGGCAGGATTGTAAAAAAGCACCGCTTCTTCAAAGAGAATATCATCTGACGAAACCTCTCCGTCTTCATCCACCATCTCCACACCTGCAGCGTTTTGCGCTTCCAATAGAAAACTCACTTCAACCGCGTGGTTACGCTTGTCCCAACTAATCTCAAAGTCAAAGGGAAAGTTCTTCTCCAACTCTTCCTCTAAAACATCTAAAAATCCGTATGTTGCCATTTTGTCCTCTTTCTATGCGACTCTTTAATCGCCCCGATTGCTCGGAAATATGCTAAAATAGATACTACCATCTTACCACAAAATTATTTTATGTCCTAATTATACCATATTACCTCATTTAGTCCCTTGGTATCAGTGATTTTCTTAAACGGTTGATTTCCTTATTTTTTCCAAAAAGTCAACACAAAAAGCCCTAGAAAGGGCTAGCAAATCTATAGGAACAATAGACAAGTAACCAGCACAATTAGGAGTGCTTTTTTTATTGACTATTCCCACGATGTCACACTTAATCTTATGCTTGTATTTTCTTATCTGCAATAGCGTCTGTCAAAGTCTGAGAAAAGTTAAGTCCCATTTCTCGTCCCAACTTATCTGCCCATCTTGGTATGGTCAAGGTCTTTTTAATTGGTTCCTGACTTCCTAGGTATTCTGATACATCAACAGATACCATAGAAATAAAAGATTTATCAAGGTCATAGGTTGACACGAAATCTTCATCATCTTTAAAAGGATCATTATCAATTAAAGACAAGCTATTGATATCTGATGGCTGGGGCAAATCTCCATCACTCTCTATTAAATCTGCGACAGTAATTCCTAACCACTCCGAACCCATAGCAAAAGCTTCAGAAATCCCCGCGCCTTGTGTAGCTGAGTATTCAAAATCTGGGAAATGGACAAAATAAGTCGCTTCTGCTCCGTCTGTATCGTCATAATAAAATAAAGCTGGATACGTAACTAACATCTCACTACCTCCATATCAAAAAGCAGGGGCTGAATTTTACAACCCAGCTTGCTTTCTTATCCCTCTTTCAGTGTACTTATTCAGCTCACCATGAGGGATTGTGATAGGTCTTTCCCCTTGCTTCGCCATTTTAATATGGGAGCCTTTACCGCCTTTGGTCTTTATCCAACCATGAGCCGTAAGGAGTTTAACCATCTCTTTTTGTGTCATAGGCATAGCGCTTTTACCTCCTGACAACACCATTATAACACGTGCTACACGTATTGTAAAGGAGTAATACTTATTATTCTCTTATACCATCAAAGATCCTAGATTCAGTTCTAAGAGCTTCTAATTTATTCATACCTATTTTTCTAATTAGTAGTAAAAACTGCTTCTTTATCGAGCCATTCATCATCTGTATAGTCAATTGTAAAAGTATCTCGATTTAAGACAGACTGAGGCGGAGTTGAATGAATCATAGGAACACTGCGTACTCTATACTTTTTATCTCCAATTTTTACAAATTGATTAACTCTCAAGTCTTCGAAATCAGGATTTTCAACAGTTATTACAAGGAGGCAATTTACTACTTTAAAAACATCAATTATTCTATTTTTCATATTTTTCTAATTCATAATTATTAGAATGAACTTCTTGGTAAGCAAAATCAAGTTTAGGTTTAATGTTTTCGTACAAATCTAAAATCTCTTTTGGAGTATCTTCCTGGAAGAAAAATTGTCTTTTTCCTGAGATAACTTGATCACTAAGAATCCAATGTCGAATTTGCTTTGTAAAAATCAAAACTTCCTGACTTGGTAATTCCATCATTTCCATTTCTTATCACCTCTCTTTTCATTATAGTTCATGCAATAACATTTAGCAATATTATTTCTCAAATCAGTAATTCCACTTCTTTAGGCTCAACTATCATATTTTGAGCTTTAAGAGAAATCCATTCTCTCATGCTGATGCCCCTCCTCATTAAATTAAATAGTCAAAAAGATTCTATCTCACACCCTGAATATTACAAAACCATTGAAATATCACAACTAATAGGCTAGAATGGACATAGTAAGATATATTAGATGAGTCATTCTACTCAAAAAATATGAAACTAAAATCCATGTTAGAAAGGACTGCTATGCCAGACAATCTCGCGCTTCGTATGCGCCCTAAAACTATCGACCAGGTCATCGGTCAGGAACATCTGGTCGGAACTGGAAAAATCATCCGCCGCATGGTAGAAGCCAACCGCCTGTCCTCCATGATTCTCTATGGCCCTCCGGGAATCGGCAAGACCAGTATTGCCTCTGCCATCGCAGGGACGACCAAGTATGCCTTTCGAACTTTCAATGCGACAGTTGATAGTAAAAAGCGACTGCAAGAAATTGCGGAAGAGGCTAAATTCTCTGGTGGTCTCGTCCTATTGCTAGACGAGATTCATCGACTGGATAAGACCAAACAAGACTTCCTCTTGCCTCTCTTGGAAAGTGGTCTGGTCATCATGATTGGGGCTACGACCGAAAATCCTTTCTTTTCTGTCACTCCTGCCATTCGCAGTCGTGTTCAAATTTTTGAGTTGGAACCTCTGTCTAACCAAGACGTCAAAGAGGCTCTTCAGATAGCTCTAAGTAACCCTGAGCGTGGTTTTGATTTTCCAGTAGAACTAGATGAGGATGCGCTGGATTTCATCGCAACCTCTACAAACGGAGACCTGCGCTCTGCCTTTAACTCACTAGATTTGGCAGTTCTCTCTACCCCTGAAAATGACAAGGGCATTCGCCATATCACCCTAGACATCATGGAAAATAGCCTGCAGCGGAGCTACATCACTATGGATAAGGATGGAGATGGTCACTATGATGTTCTCTCAGCCCTGCAAAAGTCTATCCGTGGCTCAGATGTGGATGCCAGTCTCCACTATGCTGCCCGCTTGATTGAGGCTGGTGATTTGCCCAGTCTCGCTCGTCGCTTGACTGTTATCGCCTATGAAGATATCGGCTTAGCCAATCCTGAAGCCCAGATTCACACCGTGACTGCTCTGGATGCTGCCCAGAGGATTGGGTTCCCAGAAGCCCGCATTCTCATTGCCAATGTCGTGATTGATTTGGCCCTTTCTCCAAAATCCAACTCAGCCTATGTAGCTATGGACAAGGCTCTTGCCGACCTCAAAACATCAGGGCACTTGCCTATTCCGCGACACCTGCGTGATGGGCACTACAATGGAAGTAAGGAACTGGGGAATGCCCAAAACTATCTCTATCCACACAACTATCCTGGAAATTGGGTCAAGCAAGACTATCTGCCAGAAAAAATTCGTAATCATCACTATTTCCAAGCAGAAGATACTGGTAAATATGAACGGGCTTTGGCTCAAAGAAAGGAAGCTATCGACCGTTTGCGAAAAATCTGAAATCCTTTTCAAAAAATTGCACTTTCCTCTTGATTTTTTTTGAAAAAGTGGTATCATATAAACATAGAAACGCTGTGGTGTACGACTTCACACTTAAGTGTTGACCGACTATTTTTTGTATTATTAGGGAAACAAAAGTCTTCTAACAGCATGTAGGCCGTCTCACACGGAAACAGCTTCAGTTAGAGCGAGTTGCCCACCTGCTTAATTGCGCGGGTTCAATACAAACCGTGAAGTTTCGGCACCAATACAGCTTTTTTCTTTGCCTCCTTAGCTCAGCTGGCAGAGCAGCGGACTCTTAATCCGTGGGTCACAGGTTCGATCCCTGTAGGGGGCATCTAAATACAACAGGAAAAGTCTTGAGTAAAGGCTTTTTTTCGTATCTGTTCTACTTTTGGTCAACCAATGGATAGTAAAGCAACTATTTTAGTGCAAAAGAATCTTCACTACATAAAAAAATCAACCGCTTGGCTTAAAAATTTACAAGACTTTGTTCCTTCCTATCTCCCCTTTTTCATGATATATTTTCGTACAGGTGCTTCAATGGTTTGAACGATTTCAAATCCTTCTTTTTGGTAAAGGTGCTTGGCTACTTGATTTGCCTCGAAGACATTTAGAGAAATACTGTCTATGTCTCCACTTTCAAAGGCCAAACTAACAAATTTCCTTAAAACCTGGCTACCTAAGCCCTGCCCCTGTTTCTGGGGGTTGATAAAAAATCTTCCAATATGAAGATTGCTGTCTTCTAGCCTGATTTTCTGGATAAGCCCCACAAACTCTTCTCCTTCAAAGATTGAAAAGATTCCTTCCAAATCTTGCAAAACTTGAATTGTCAAGGGAAAAGGGATCATTGTTCCCATCCATTGTTCTTGAAAGGATTTGCCAAGGGAGTTGGACCATTGGCATACGAGCTGAGCGTTTTCAGTGCTCACCTTTTCTTCAAAACGAATTATCATCTTTGCCTCCCCATCTTATCTATGTTTCTCCATTATACTACTTCTCCTATTTTTTACGAATAGATAAGTATGATTGATTTTTATTTTTTTCTTGTCGGGAGCATTCTCGCTTCCTTTCTTGGTTTGGTCATTGACCGTTTTCCAGAGCAATCCATTATCCGACCTGCTAGTCACTGCGATTCCTGTCAGACTCCCTTGCGCCCCTTAGATTTGATTCCGATTTTCTCGCAGGTGCTCAATCGCTTTCGCTGTCGCTACTGCAAGGCTCCTTATCCAGTCTGGTATGCCCTTTTGGAACTAGGCTTAGGTCTCATCTTTCTGATTTACTCTTGGGGATGGCTCTCCTTGGGACAAGTCATCCTAATCACTGCGGGTTTGACCTTGGGCATCTACGACTTTCGCCATCAGGAATATCCCTTACTGGTCTGGATGACTTTCCACCTAATCCTCATGGCTTCCTCTGGCTGGAATCTAGTCATGGTCTTCTTCCTTGCTCTTGGAATTTTGGCTCATTTTATCGATATCCACATGGGCGCAGGGGATTTCCTCTTTCTGGCTTCTTGTGCTCTTATCTTTAGCGTAACCGAATTACTCATCTTGATTCAGTTTGCTTCTGCGACGGGGATTCTAGCCTTTCTCCTACAAAAGAAAAAGGAAAGACTTCCTTTTGTACCTTTCCTCTTACTCGCTGCTTGTGGGATTATTTTTGGTAAGCTACTGCTTATGAGGTAAATCAAGAAACTTTTCCCCCACTTTCATTAGTCAAAATAGACTCTAATCATTTTCGAGTCATATTATGAACTAGTCTTTCAATATCATTGATACTCAACCTGATTTAAAAGCACAGCAAGATGACATTTCTTACTGTGCTTTCCTTTATTATCAATAATCACGCTATCGCAAAGTGAGAATCTATCGAATCTGTCATTTGCAAGAATTATTGCAATTCAGTCTTATCTGCCATTCTAACAAATGGGAAATAAGAAACAATACTAATCAACAAACAAATAACTGATACTATGATAGAACGCCAATCAAAAGCTGTAGAGAAGAAACCATACAAGACTGGAGGCATAACCCAAGTTACATTTTGTGTAACTGGAGCAACAAGACCTAGATTTGTTGCCCAGTAAGCAACTGTACCCATGAGAATTGGGCTAATTACGAATGGGATAAAGAGCAATGGATTCAAAACTACTGGTAAACCATAGTTGACTGGTTCACCAATGTTAAACATAACAGGTGCCAAACCAAGTTTTGCAACTTCACGGTAATGATTGTTTCTTGAGAAGAGAAGAATAGCTATAACGAGCCCCAAACCTTCAAACCATACAAAGGCACCAAATGAACCACTTGTCCAAATATAAGGAATAGCTTCACCTTTTTGAAAAGCATCCAAGTTGGCCAACATAGCGACACCAAAGAGGCCTTCCATGATTGGGGCAAGAACATTACCACCGTGTAGTCCAAAGAACCAGAATAGTTTATTCAAGAAGATCATTAGAACAACTGCAAAGAAGCTTTGAGACAAACCAAGTAAAGGAGTTTGCAATACTTTATAAATCCAGTCAATCAACAAATCATTGCTTAATAGGTGGAAGAGATACGTTAAAATGGCAACTACATACATGGCCATAAAACCAGGAATAATTGAAATAAAAGGTTTAGCAATTGCTGGTGGAACTGAGTCAGGCAATTTGATTACCCAATTCTTGTTCATCACTTTACAGAAGATGATAGAAGCTAGAAATCCAATGATCATAGCTGTAAAGTAGCCTCTGGCATTCACATGGTTCCCAGGGAGAACATTTCCAACAGTTACCAAGAGATTTTGACCATCAAATTTTAGGTTATCAATCCCTTGGATAATCTGATCTAATTTTACATCACCGACATTTGTTAAAGGAAAACTTTGAGTTACTTTACCACCAATAGAAACGACAAATGATGCTAGGGAAACAAGACCTGCTGAAACCGTATCAACCTTATAAATCTTAGCAATATTGACACCGAGACAGTAGATGAACAAGAGGGAAACAATTGGAATACTTCCCTTAAAGACCAAGTTATTGATATCTACTAACCATTGGAAAGCTTTTGTAATCCCTTCTAGGTGGAATTGTTGTGGCAAATCTACTAGAAAGGCATTCAATAACAGAGCAACTGAACCTGTCATAATGACAGGCATCGTACCAACAAACGAATCACGTAAAGCAACTAAAAACCGTTGATTCCCCACTTTCATTGCAATTGGAGAAAGTTTTTCTTGCATTTTATCTAAAGCTTTATTCATAGCAAACTCCTAAAGATTTTCAAATTTTTCATACACTTCAACCACTTCTTTTGCTAAATCTACAAAAGTAATGCTGGTCATCAAGTGGTCTTGCGCATGTACCATCAATAGACTCAACGGAGCACTCTCTCCATTTGCCTCTTTTGTCAACATTTCGGTCTGGGTTTTATGTGCCTGTAGTAAAGCTCTGTGAGCATCTGCTAATTTTTGACTAGCAAGATCAAAATCACTTGATTTTGCTGCTCGAATAGCCTCCATTGCGTTGCTTTTGGCTTCTCCACCGTACATAATCAATCCCATAACAGATTCTAAGTTACTCTCATCCATACTGAAACCTCCAATCTTATGGCAATAAGCTTTCAGCTAGATCCAACACCTTAGCTCCGTTCATCATTCCATAATCTGTCATCGGAATAACTGAAACGGGAATATTCTTTTCTTTTAGCCTTTCTTGAAAATCTCCTAGTAGGTATCGAACCTGTGGTCCTAAAAGTAGTACATCTACTTCTTTTGTTTCGATAATTTCTTCAACTTCTGGAGCTGGAACTGCAAAGATTTCTACATCCAATCCTCTCTCAGTTGCTGCATTTTGCATCTTGGTCACTAGTAAGCTAGTGCTCATACCTGCTGCGCAGGCTAACATAATTGTTGACTTAGCCATTTTTTCTCCTTTATATTTTTACTAACGATTTACTGATCGAGCCAAACGGGATACCGTATGTCTCACGCCTCTAATAGCCTTACTCAAAGCATAAATATTATCAATCGTTGCCAAACCTCCATATCCTGCATCACCGATATGTTGAATATCGACTCCACAAATTTTATTTCTAAGGGCAATTTCTTTGATTGTATCTGTATCAGATGTTTCTTGGCTGGTACCAATAGCACTCAATACAAGACCACCCCTACTATGAACGAGATCAACAACTTCACGTAATTCTTGGTCATGAAAAGCTGGAATAGTTCCAACTGCTGGAACAAGTATCACATCCGCACCTGCTTCCAACAATTGCTCTGCCACAGAAAGCTCTGCCACAGGTTCATTCACCCCTGCCCCGTGCATCTTACCCGCAATAATCAAACCAGAAAAGTTTTCCTTAGCAGTTTGAACAGCCTTGATAATTTCTCGATTGCTGACTCCTGTTCCGGGATTTCCAGTCAAACAGACAAAGTCAAATCCCAACTCCTCTATTCGCTTGAACGTTTCAACACTGGCAATACGACCCGCAGCAATTTCTTGCATTTGCTCTAACATCTTAGCTGAATGATCTACAGGTTCCAAGTTTACCCCGATAGGGCAACCGACCAATTCATGCAAGCGTTCAATCACTTGATCTCCTGTTCGATCTAAAGCATAAATTTTAGGATAAAAAACATCGAAGCAATTCAACAGAATCATATCAGCTCCAAAAGCTCTAGCAATTTCAGAATTAGTGATATCCCCAACAAATGTCTCACGAGTGACTACATTCTCAGATAAAACCACTCGTCCTTCGCTTGCTAAAATACTTTGTTTTAGCTCTTTGGCATCCATCTCTAATATCTCAGACGGATTGGCACTAATTAAACGTTTCATCTTCAAACCTCCAATGCTTTAAACGTTTTTTACGGCTACATCGTCTTGAACTTGTCGTAGCATTTCCTGATACTCGACTCCTTTCATTACTAAAAGTTATCAATTATCTCTGTATCAGGAAATATCATTACGTTTTAATTATCTTTTGTTATTTATATTCTACAACTATCTAGAAGCATTGTCAAGTATTTTTCAAAATATTTGATTATTTTTTATTAACAATATATAATTAGGATAGAATCTATTACCAGAAAGAGAGTACAGATGATTTTATCTAAAAAACAATTACAATTAAGAGCTAAGATATTAGATACCATTTATACAAGGGGACCTATCTCGCGAATTGATATTGCGACTAAAACTGGTATCACTCCAGCAACTACAAGTAGCATCACCAACGATCTCATAAAAGAAAACATCCTCCTTGAACTTGGTGAAGATGAGCATGATACCAGCGTCGGACGAAAAAAAATCCTGCTAGATATTCAAGCTAAACGATTTTACTACATCGGTTGTGAACTATCTGAGAAACACTTTACGTTTTCTCTTGGTGACAATCTAGGAAACATCTTTAAAGAAGATAAACAACTGGTTACAAAAGAGCTAATTCAAGAGGAGGGAACTGACCTCATCATTCAGTCACTTAAGACATTTATAGAAAAATGTAGCGATTACTTTATCGAAGCAATTGGTATTGCCCTACCTGGACGCTACCTAGATGATTATAAAATCACTACAAATAATCCATTATGGCAAAACATTAATCTGAATCTTCTTCAGTCACAGGTTGACCTTCCTGTATTTTTTTCAAACAATGTAAACTGTATGGCTATTGGAAAACGACTCTTCAGCCGTTCACAGACTGACCCTAACTTTGCCTACTTCCACTTTGCTAGAGGCATGCACTGTTCCTATATCTACAATGGAAAAATTTACGGAAAAGGCAATCTCATGATTGGAGAGATTGGGCATACGGTTGTTTCTTCTGAGGGAGAAAATTGTGGCTGTGGTCGTAAAGGATGCTTACAGACATTTGCTGGAGAAGCTTGGCTAATTAAAAAAGCAAAAATTCTGTACCAAGTATCTCCTCATTCCATACTTCCTAGCCTAGTAAAAGATCCTAATGAGATTGATATCCAGACTATTTTAAATGCCTATCAATTGGGAGATACTGGAATCATCACGCTTATCGACCAAGCTTTGCTCTATCTTAGTCAAACGATTTTAAATATCAGTATGATGATTGACTCTCAAAAAATCTACCTTCATAGTCCCTTACTAGCAAATGACACCATTATTCAAAAACTCTACAAGGAATTGAACTACACTCCTAAACTTCCCTACAACCGTCTCCCTGAAGTGATTGTGGCACCCTACAATGACTTTACAGCAGCTCGCTCAGCCATTGGACTTTGCCTGTATCATACTATTTTACATTTGTAACAGGCAATTCTTTTAAACATAGGGTAGTATTCCCACTTTTATCCTACAAAAGTCAGGATCGTAAAAAGTATTTAAAAGTAGAAAAACGCATATTATCAAGCGAAATCCTTGATAATATGCGTTTTATTGTGAGAAGATTTACTTCATTTTCTCCTAAAATTGAGTTTTTCTAAATCTCTTTTTACTGATTTATTTTTGGTAAGCTACTGCTTGTTTGATAAAGTCCTCAATCGGCTCTCCCTCGTGGAGAGCTTTTACAATTTTTGAACCGACGATAACGCCATCTGACACCGCATTGAAGCGTTCTACATCGGCTTGACTAGATACGCCAAATCCTGTCAAGACTGGGATGTCGGCTACTTGATGCAATTGCGCCAAGTGCTTGTCCAAATCTGCACGGTAATTTCCCGATTTCCCTGTCACCCCATTGATGGCAACGGCATAGACGAAGCCTTCTGCCCCTTTAATCAACTCTTTCTGTCGCTCAATCCCTGTGGTCAAGCTTACTAAAGGAATCAAAGCAATGTCTGTGTCTACCAAAAAAGGCTCTACAAAGTTGGCATGTTCATGAGGCAGGTCTGGAATAATCAAGCCCTTAACCGCTGTATCTGCCAAATCTTTGACAAAATTCTCCACACCGTACTGAAATAGGGGGTTGAAGTAGGTCATGATGACCAGTGGAACCTCTGTTTGAATGGTTTTCAAGGTTTCAACCAAAGCTTGTGTCGAAGTCCCGTGTGCTAAACTGCGCAGGCCTGCTTCTTCGATAACAGGTCCATCTGCAACAGGGTCTGAAAAGGGAATGCCCACTTCAATAGCTGAGACACCCAAATCTTCTAAAAAGTGGATTGTTTCAGCGAGTCCAGACAAACCTTTCTCATGGTCCCCAGCCATGATATAGGGAACGAAAATTCCTTTTCCAGCTGCTTTGATAGCGTTTAATTTTTCTGTTAGAGTCTTAGGCATGAGCTTCTCCCTTCTTTGCTGCATCAGCTTCCAAACGGTCCTTGACTTGTACCACATCCTTGTCCCCACGACCTGATAGACAGACAATCATAGACTTGTCTGGTCCAAGTTCTTTGGCCAATTTCACCGCAAAGGCGATAGCATGGCTAGATTCCAAGGCTGGGATAATCCCTTCCACACGAGACAAGAGTTGGAATCCTTCCAAGGCTTCCTCGTCTGTCACAGGGACATAGCTGGCACGTTTGATATCGTGGTAGTGAGAATGTTCTGGACCGATACCTGGATAGTCCAAGCCTGCTGAGATAGAGAAGGCTTCAAGAATTTGACCATGGGCATCTTGGAGCACATCCATGAGGGAACCGTGAAGGACACCCGGACGACCCTTGGTCAAGGTAGCTGCGTGGTGCTCTGTGTCTACACCAAGTCCAGCCGCTTCAGCTCCATACATGGCTACAGACTCATCTTCCACAAATGGATGGAAGAGACCGATGGCATTTGAACCACCACCAACACAGGCTACTAGGGCATCTGGCAGATCTTGTCCTGTCAAATCACGGTACTGTTGTTTAGCCTCTCGACCGATGACACTTTGGAAGTCACGAACGATTTCTGGGAATGGATGAGGACCCAAGGCAGAACCAAGGATATAGTGGGTATCATCGATATTAGCTACCCATGAACGAAGGGCCGCATTGACTGCGTCCTTGAGCACGCGCGAACCATCTGTCACGGCCTCGACTTTAGCTCCTAAAAGCTCCATACGGAAGACATTGAGGGCTTGGCGTTTAACATCCTCTTCACCCATATAGATAGTACATTCCATGTTAAAGAGGGCTGCGGCTGTTGCAGTTGCCACACCGTGCTGACCAGCACCCGTTTCAGCGATAATTTTCTTTTTACCCATACGTTTAGCAAGGAGAACTTGTCCCAAGGCATTGTTAATCTTGTGAGCACCTGTATGGTTGAGGTCTTCACGTTTGAGATAAATCTTGGCACCGCCAATATGCTGGGTTAAGTTTTTTGCGTAGTAAAGGGGAGTTTCACGTCCTACATACTGGCGTAAGAGCTGGTTTAATTCTTCTTGGAAACTTGGGTCTGCCTGACTTTCACGGTAGGCCTTCTCCAACTCCAAAACTGCTGTCATCAATGTTTCTGGGACGAAACGTCCACCGAATTTTCCGTAAAATCCATCTTTATTTGGTTCTTGATATGCCATTCTTTACCCTCTCTATAAATCTTCTAATCTTTTCATGATCTTTTTGTCCGTCTGTCTCCACTCCGCTCGATACATCTACTGCATAGGGAGTAAAGTGTTGAATTGCTTTTACTACATTGTCTTCGTCAAGCCCACCTGCGATGAAAAATGGCTGAGCTAGTTCTGTCGTATCCAGTTGGCCCCAGTCAAAGGTCTGGCCACTCCCAGCCACAGGGGCATCAAAGAGTAGATAGTTTGCCTGAGAATTGGGTACATGTCCCTCTCCATCCACCTGCACAGCCTGAATACTGGCACAAGGCAAATTCTCAAATAAATCATCTGCCACCTGACCGTGAACTTGAACCAAGTCCAAACCAACTTTTTCAATCGCTTCTAGCAGTTGAGCCTGACTTGGTGAAACAAATACACCAACCTTTTTGACATCCGCAGGAATAAGCTTTGCCAGCTCAGCAGCCTCTTCCAAAGTCACCTGTCTTTTACTAGGTGCGAAGACAAAACCGATGTAGTCGGCTCCTGCTGATACGGCTGTTTCCACCGCTTCTTTGGTCGATAGTCCGCAAATTTTAACCTTTGTCAATCTGCAACTCCTTGATTCTCTGGGCAACATCTTCTGCCTGCATAAGAGCTGTCCCAACTAAAATTCCATTAAAGTATGGTGCTACTCTTTCCGCATCCTGCCCTGTGAAAATAGCAGATTCAGAAATATACAAGCAATCATCTTTGAAATGTTTAGCCAAATCTACACTGGTCTGCAAGTCAACTTCAAAGGTGGTCAAGTTGCGGTTATTAACCCCGATAATCTCAGCACCAAGTCTATGAGCTACCTCTAGTTCAGCTAGATTGTGAGTTTCCACTAAAACTTCCAGACCAAGCTCTGTCGCGTAGTCATACAGTTCCTTGAGTCGTTCTTCTGACAAGGCAACCACAATGAGCAGGATGACTGTCGCACCTGCATTGCGAGCGCGGATGATTTGCTTTTCATCGATAATAAAATCCTTGTTGAGCGTTGGAATCTGCACCTGACTGGAAATCTCCCTTAGATAATCCAAATGACCTTTAAAGAAAACCTCATCTGTCAGAACAGAAATCATCACTGCTCCGTTCGCTTCATAAGTCTGGGCCTGTTGCACAATATCCACATCGAGATTGATATCTCCCAGACTAGGGCTAGCCTTCTTGACCTCAGCGATTACCTGCAAGCGGCGTTCATGGTGTTGTTTTAGATAGTCAGCCAAACGATAGGTCTGGCGCAAGGGCTGGATTTCCTCCAACTCCATCTGCTCGACCTCACGCGCCTTCTGCTCCAAGATTCGTGATAAAAATTCCTGACTCATTTTTGGTACTCCTGTAACAGTCTAAGTTTTTCAAGGGCCTTGCCACTAGCAATCACTTGACGAGCCAAGGCAACACCTTCCTTGATACTAGCTACCTTACCATTAGCATAGAAACCAAGACCAGCATTCAAGACTGTCGTTTCCAAGAATGGACTTGGTTCGTTCTTGAGAACGCTGAGCAAAATTTCTGCATTTTCCTGAGCATTGCCACCACGGATATCTTCGATAGCGTAGTACTCCATCCCTAAATCCTCTGGAGTAAAGCTTGATAAGGTGATTTCGCCATTTTCAAGAAGAGCAATCTTAGTTGTTCCATTCAAACCAGCTTCATCCAATCCTTCTGGTCCAGCAACCACGATGGCACGTTTGCGACCCATATTTTTCAAAACCTGAGCTGTACTTTCTAGAAGTTCTGGACGACTAATTCCAAGAAGCTGTGTTTCCAAGGCCATTGGATGAATCAGGGGACCAGTCAAGTTCATGATTGTTGGAATTCCTAGTTCCAAACGAGCTGGCATGATGTATTTCATTGCTGGGTGCATATTTTTAGCGAAGAGAAAGACGATTCCAGTTTTATCAAAGACCTTACCTAGTTCAGCTGGTTTGAGGTCAAGATTGATGCCCAAGGCTTCGAGGACATCTGCAGAACCAGATTTAGAAGAAATCGAGCGGTTACCATGTTTTGCCATGTGAACACCGCCACCAGCCAAGACAAAAGCTGCAGTTGTGGAGATGTTAAAGCTGAAAGACTTGTCACCACCTGTACCACAGTTGTCCATGGCATCATGAATCTCAGTTGGAATATGTTGGGCATGCCCTCTCATGACTTGGGCAATGGCTGTGCGTTCTTCAGGTGTTTCCCCCTTCATCTTAAGAGCTAAGAGGAGAGAAGCAATCTGCGCCTCCGTTACACGGCCAGTTACGATACGCTCGATGACATCCGTCATTTCCACACCTGATAAATTTTCAAATTTTGCTAGTTTTTCAATAATCTCTTTCATCCTAGTTTCCTCACTTTACAACCTTCTCGATAAAATTCCGAATAGAAGACAAGCCATCTGGCGTTCCAATGCTCTCTGGATGGTACTGGAAGCCATAAATCGGTAGGTTTTTATGTTGAATCCCCATGATGGCTTGGTCATCAATCGAACGAGCTGTCACTTCAAAATCTTCTGGCATTTCCTCAATTAAAATACTGTGGTAACGCATGACTGCACGGCCATCCTCGATACCTTGATACAAAACAGATGGCGCTTCAAAGCGGATATTGCTCTGTTTCCCATGCATGACTTTTGGAGCCAAACCTAACTTACCACCAAAGACTTCTGCAATGGCTTGGTGGCCCAAACAAATCCCTAAAATCGGCTTCTTACCTGCAAAATCACGAATCATGTCTTCCATCTTTCCAGCATCAACTGGCCAACCAGGACCAGGAGAAAAGACCAGACCATCTGCTTTTTCAGCTTCTTCATACAGCTTGGGATCATCATTTCTCAAGACCTGTACTTCTGCAAAATTCCCAATGTATTGGGCCAAGTTATAGGTAAAAGAATCATAGTTGTCAATCAATAAAATCATGGTCTTAGTTCTCCAATTCTAGTCATAGATTTAGCCTTGTTAATGGTTTCTTGGTATTCGTTTTGGGCGATAGAGTCGTAGACAATCCCTGCCCCAGCCTGCACATAGGCTGTTTGATTTTTGAGAATCATAGTTCGGATAGCAATGGCGAAGTCCATATCACCCGTCGCAGACAAGTAGCCGATTGCTCCTGCGTATACGCCTCGTTTTTCTGTTTCCAGTTCATAGATACGTCTCATCGCGCGAATTTTTGGTGCTCCTGAAACTGTTCCAGCAGGAAGTGTTGCTTTCAAAGCATCCATGGCAGTGAGTTCTGGAAGCAAATGCCCCTTGACCACGCTGGTCAAATGCATAACATAACGGAAGAGCTCCACTTCCATATACTTGGTGACTTGGATACTGGCCGTTTCAGAGATGCGACCAATATCATTTCGTCCCAAGTCTACTAACATCCGATGCTCTGCTGTTTCCTTCTCATCCGAAAGCAGGTCTGTCGCCAAAGCCTTGTCTTCTTCATCCGTAGCGCCTCTTGGTCGTGTCCCTGCAATCGGATTGGTTGTCACGATGCCATTTTTGACAGAAACCAAACTTTCTGGACTTGCTCCGATGATTTGATAATCACCAAAGTCATAGAAATAAAGGTAATTAGAAGGATTAGTCACGCGGAGATTTCTGTAGAAGTCAAATGGATTTCCAGTAACTTCTGCTGAGAAGCGTTGACTAAGTACACATTGGAACATATCCCCATTACGAATCAATTCACGAGCTGTTTCCACCATTTCCTCAAACTTCTGAGGAGCGATATGGGGTTTGAAGTCCAGCGGAGATAGATCCAAGTCTTCAAATTCATTTGGAGCAGGAATGCGTAATTCCTCAAGCACTTGATTCAAGGCTTCTTCCAAGTCTTCTTGACTGCGCTCGCTATAAAGAGCATCCTCGATGACATGGATTTTTTCCTTCTTGTGGTCAAAGACAATGTAACTCTCATAGACGAAGAAATGCATATCTGGCGTTCCAATAGTATCTTCAGGAATTTGACCAATTTCTTCATAAAGCGAAATCATATCGTAACCCACAAAGCCAATTGCCCCCCCACCAAAAGGGAGATCTGAATGGTGCTGGCTCTTATGAGTCACTTCATAAAGGAAATCCAAGGGATCCCGATCAATCACTTGACCATTTTGATAAAGAACTCCATTTTCAAACTTAATCTCAAAAACTGGATTATAGGCTAAGATAGAAAAACGAGCTGTTTCCTTGTCTCTCGGAATACTCTCTAAAATAACCTTGTGTTGCCCCTTTAGGCGCATATAAGCCAAGATTGGTGATAAGACATCTCCATGAATGATTCGTTCCATTGTAATTTCCCTTTCAGTTCTACTTCTAGTCCGTGGCGACTGTATGAAAAATCCCCACGCAAAATAACTTGCGTGAGGACGAAATTCGCGGTGCCACCTCAATTATAGGATTTCTCCTATCTCTCATTCCTGTCTCAGATACCTCCTGTAACAGGCTGTGCGATAAAGGGCACTCCCTTGAGAATTATGTTTTCTTCTCTCGTTTCAGATGGACCCAACCTTACAGCTTTCTCTGCTTGTTTCCAGCAACCACAAGCTCTCTGCGAGAGAAAGGACTGTAATTTTTCCATCTATTATTTTTTAGCTTCTGGGTAGTCTGCAATTGCAGCTACGTCCTTGTCTCCACGACCAGAGACATTGATGATGAGATTTTCATTTCGGTACAACTTTTATACTCTTCGAAAATCTCTTCAAACCGCGTCAACGTCGCCTTGCCGTACTCAAGTACAGCCTGCGGCTAGTTTCCTAGTTTGCTCTTTGATTTTCATTGAGTATTACTAGCTTTTTTCGTATTAGTCCGGCCTTTTTGTTTGCTTTTAGTAGTAGGCAAGGAGCTGTAGATAGAACTCAAGTTCATCAAAGCGACTTAAGGCCCTAATAAAAGATAAACAAAACGACGGATAGAAAAAAGCCCACACACAGAATATACTTCCGTGTGAGGGCGTTGGTAACGCGGTGCCACCTCAATTATAAAGGGACTATCCCCCTTTACATCTCTGCCTTGTCTAACAACAAGTTGCACTGTAAGGTGTGCGCACCGAATTTTCATTGTTTCAAATTCATTTTTAAAATCAGCCCACTTTCACTACTTCCAACCACCTGTTCACAATCACCACAGGCTCCCTGAAGATCAAAAATAGTTACTTTTCTGATTTGTTGAACTTATTTTAATACTTTGTTTTTTCTTTGTCAAGACTTTTTTACAATTTTTTTGATGAAGCTAGTACTTTTTCAGAAACTGTTTTGAAAGTCTCAATGATATAGTCCACTTCTTCATCGCTTAATTTAGTGTGAAGAGGGAGCGTAATTTCATTTTCAAAGAAGGCATAGGCCTTAGGATAATTCGCCATATCAAAGCCAAGATTCTTATAGGCTGTCAAGAGCGGAAGCGGTTTGTAGTGGACGTTACTTGCAATTCCTGCTTTGGCCAATTCTTGGATAATAAGATTGCGTTCTTCTAAGCTTGCTCCGTCTACATGGGTGATGTAGAGGTGGCGTGAAGATTCGACAGTTTCAGTCTTGTGTGCCAATGGATGGATACGAGAACCTGCAAAACCACGATCATAACGGTCCACGATGTCCTTACGACGGCCAAGCAAACTTGGGTAACGATCCAATTGCACCAAACCAAGGGAAGCCATGATATCGGTCATATTGCACTTGTAGGCTGGTGTAACGATATCGTATTCCCATGACCCCAGTTGCATCTTGGCAAGAGCATCCTTAGTTTGCCCATGAAGGGAAAGAATTTGGAATTCCTTATACATCTCTTCATCATCAATCGCTGGATTGGCCTTCCAAGTTGCGCTTCCACCCTCAGCAGTTGTAAAGTTCTTAACGGCGTGGAATGAGAAGGAAGTAAAGTCAGCGATAGAACCAGCTGGTTGTCCTTTATAAGTTGATCCCAAAGCGTGGGCACTATCAGAGACAATCACAATACGGTTAAAGGCCTTTTGCCACTTGCTTGAAGCGGTAAAGAAATCACGTTTTTTCTCCACAACTTGGAACAAACGGTCATAGTCGCAAACAATCCCCGCAAGCTCAACCGGAATAATCACCTTAGTCTTTTCAGTAATGGCTTGCTCCAGCAAGTCATAGTCCATTTCAAAAGTATCTGCTTGGATATCCACCATGACAGGGGTCGCTCCTACGTGCGTGATGACACTACATGAAGCTGTATAAGTCATGGCTGGAACGATGACTTCATCACCAGGTCCCACTTCCAAAACGCGTAAAATCAACTCAAGAGCAGCCGTCGCAGAGTTGAGGCAGACAGTCTTGGGCGTCTGTGTGTATTGAGACAAGCGACGTTCCAGTTCTTTTGTCTTAGGGCCTGTTGTGATCCAACCAGAACGTAGAGTGTCCGCTACTTCAGCAATTTCTGCTTCTGTAATATCAGGCGGTGAAAATGGAATATTGTAATTTGGCATTGATTTGCTCCTTTTATCTGTACTCATTTTCTCATGACTACTTTATTTTAGTACTTCAAACACGGTTTGAAACATGATTTTGATGTCTCCAAGGAAACTAAATTCTCGGAGATAAGCGAGATTATAGCGCATCTTTTCAGGGAGGACATGTTCGACATAGGCTTGGTCAACTGACAGACCTTTTTCCGTCATTTGACTGATGATAGTGTCCTCATCCTTGTAGTTGATGCTGGCTGGAGAGGTAATCCCTGCTGGCAAGAGCAAGGTCGCCATCATTTCAGGGCTATATTGCTCTGTATAGCGCGGAACTTCAGGTCTTGTACCTACAAAGGACATCTCGCCTTTCAGGACATTAACCAGCTGAGGCAGTTCGTCCAAGCGCACACGGCGGATGAAATTTCCCACTTTGGTAATACGGCTATCGTTAGCTGAAGTCACCAGACTTCCCTTTTTATCCGCATCTGTCACCATGGTGCGGAACTTCCAAATCTTGAACGGACGGTTGTACTGGGTCACGCGCTCTTGCTTGTAAATGACGGGCCCCTTGCTATCCAACTTGATCCAAATGCTCAAGATGAGAAAGACTGGGGAAGTCAAAATCAGCAAGATTAAAGCCAGAAACCAATCCAGGCAACGCTTGAAAACCAGCGAACCCTTCCTTTTAGAGACAAGCTGGTAGTAAGACTCAACCTCGCTTGATTGCATTTCCACGGGCAAGTCTTCCCATTTCAGCATGCTGTTTCTCCTTTGTTTTTATTATACTATTTGTCAACATTTTTCATTATACCACAAAATGGAAAAGGAGGTGAAAGAAATCTGTAATTTGAAGGATTTCATTCTTATGCTCAATGAAAATCAACGAGTATTAGGCCATGGACCCTGCCTGCAAACTATACATCTTGTGATAGGTTCCACCCAAGGCCAAGAGTTCCTCATGGGTTCCACTCTCGATAATGCGCCCCTTATCCAAAACATAAATACAGTTGGCGTCTTGGATGGTAGAAAGACGATGGGCGATGGCAATGGTTGTCCTCCCCTGTCTCATCTTCGCCAGAGAAGCTTGAACCAAACTTTCTGTTTCAGAGTCAATATTGGCTGTCGCTTCATCCAAAATCAGAATTTTAGGCTGACTGGCGACTGTTCTAGCAAAGGCAAGAAGCTGACGCTGACCAGTAGATAAGCTCGAACCACGCTCAGAAACAGGGGCGTCATAACCCTGCGGAAGCTCCTGAATAAAGGAATCTGCATCCACAAAAGCTGCCGCAGCCTGGACCTGCTCATCACTGATTTCTTGGTACATGGCGATATTGGACTTAATGGTTCCATGATAGAGGAAGGGATCCTGCAAGACCAGACCGATGTTCTTTCTCAGCTCTTCCTGACTGTAGTTCCTGATATCCACATCATCCAAGAGAACTCGCCCTGACTGGAATTCATAAAAGCGCATAAGGACATTGATAATAGACGATTTCCCAGAACCTGTATGACCTACAAAGGCAATGGTTTCACCCTTGTTAACAGAAAAAGAAATGTCATCCAGAATCGGATGTTTGCCATCATATGAGAAACACACATGTTCAAAGCGAATATTGCCTTCTTTGACCTCAGCTTGGCCATTTTCTTGAAGGGGCTCATAGGTTCTCTCATCGATTAAGGCAAAGACACGGCCTGCAGAAACCATGGACGTTTGTAGGGTTGAAAAGTTTTGCGTCACCTCAATCAAGGGATCAAAGAGACGATTGATGTACTGGATAAAGGCATACATGGTCCCGGCCGTTATTCCCAGATAAAGTCCACGATAGCCAAAATAGGCCATTAAAACTGCATATCCTAGGAGTTTCAGCAAACTCATTGCAGGTCGCAAAAAGAGGGCATCCAAGGCTACAGAACGGTTGGCATAGACCAAGTGTTCTTGGTTGATTTCATCAAACTCTGACTGTAGACGCTTCTCTTGATTAAAGGCCTGAATAATCCTGATGCCCTCGATATTCTCTGCCAGCTTACTATTGATATCTGACAAGAGACTTCTGGTTTTCTCAATGATTTTCACTGATTTTTTCCGATAGAGATTGACCAAAAGGAAAATCAAGGGGAGAAAGAGCAATACTAATGCTGTCAAACGAAAATCCAACACCAACATGGTATAAAGAGTTGTCAGAAAGATGAAAACTGCTGAGATAAAGCTAGATAAAATCCCTGAAAACATATCACTGATAGTCTCGGTGTCATTTGTCAAACGAGAGACGATAGAGCCTGCTGGCGTCTTGTCAAAATAAGACATGCCCAGTTTTTCCATATTGGCAAAGGCATCTCGACGAATATCTCTAACGATGCTGTAGGATACCCGCGCAAAGAGAAGATTGCCGACATACTGAACTACAGTTTGCAGGATATAAAGGCCATAGTAGGCCAGCAAAACGGTCACGGCGAGTTGGTTGAGATTGCTCAGATACTGGTCAATAAAGTGGGAAGCCACAAGGGGAATGACACTTTTGATGACCGTCGTCGCTAGTAGAAAACTGAGTGCCAAAAAAGTCAGGAGTCCATAAGACTTGAGATAGGACATCAAGCGCTTCAATACAGTCCATTGTTCTTTCTTATTCTGCATCTTCTTCTCCCTTCATTTCCAGCTGCTGAGACTGGTAGGTTTGGGCATACCAGCCTTCCAAGGCTATCAAGTCTTCGTGCGTACCCCGTTCGATAATTTGACCATTTTGCAGGACTAAAATCAAATCTGCATGGACAACTGCACTCAGGCGATGGGCAGTGATAATGGTTGTCTTGTCCTTTCGCGTCTCCTTAAGGTTGTCGATGATGGCATACTCTGTCTTGGCATCCACGGCCGACAAGGAATCATCTAAAATCAAGATATCAGGGTCTAAAATCATAGCTCGACTCATGGCCAGACGCTGCTTTTGACCACCAGAAAGACTGACTCCCTTTTCACCAATCAACGTCTCAAATCCCTGAGGCATGGCTACAATGTCTTGGTAAACTTGGGCTAGCTTCGTCGCTTCCTCGACTGCTGAAAGTGTTAAATCAGGATTCCCAAAGCGAATATTGTCTAAGATAGAAGTCGCAAAGAGGAACTGGTCCTGAGGGACATAGCCCATAAGACTGCGAAGGTCTGTCAGACGATAGTCACGAATATCGTGACCGTTTAGATAAATGGCTCCCCTATCCACATCATATTCACGCAAGAGGAGCTTGAGCAAGGACGTTTTACCAGAGCCTGTCTGCCCGACTAAGCCCAGTGTTTGCCCTTTTCCCAAACTAAAGTGAACATTTGTCAGTGTTTCCTCATTTTCAAAGGCAAAGCTATCAATATCGTACTGCAAGCGTCCGTTTTCAATGCCATCTAAAGGAAAGTCAGGGTCTTGTACAGGTGATTTCTGAGACAAAAGTTCCTCAATCCGCTGGTAAGAAACCTTCCCTCGCTGGGTAATATTAAAGAGGAAACCGATGGCCATAAGAGGCCAAACCAGCATATCCAAGTAGCTAATAAAGGTGACCAGATTCCCAACCGTGATTTGTCCTTTCTGAACCATCAAGGAACCGACCAAGAGGGTTAAAACATAGGAGGAACCAACAAATAAGAGAACCATAGGGTCAAAGAGGCTATCGTATTTCATGGTTTGGAGGTTCTTTTGGAAGGTCAATTCATTGACTGCCTGGAAAGACTTCAACTCGTCCGCCTGGTAACCGAAAGATTTGGTCACTTTGATACCTGATACGGACTCCTGTACCTTGTTATTAAGTTCGGAAAAGGCAGCTTGGGATTCGCCAAAGGCTTTATGAGTCTTTCTCCCTAGACGACTGGTCGCATAAGCCATGAAAGGCAGGGGCAAAATTGCAACTAGAGTCATCTGCCAGGAAATGCTAAAGAGCATGGTCAGCAAGGTCACTAAAGCCGTGATAGAGGCATCCACCGCAGACATAACACCGCCACCTGCTAGACGAGTCAAGGCATTGATATCGTTGGTGGCATGCGCCATCAGGTCCCCCGTCCGATAGGTTTGATAAAAGGCTGGAGACATTTTTGTGAAATGCTCAAACAAGCGAGACCGCATAATCTGTCCCAAACGGTAGGAAGTACCGAGGATATACATACGCCAAACATAGCGCAGATAGTACATTCCAAAGGCCGCAAGTAGCAAGTAAAATAGGTCAAGAAGAAGGTCCTGCTGGGTTAATTGCCCCGATGTGATAGCATCAATGACCCGCCCCATGACCATAGGGGGAATAAGATTGAGGACGGAAACCAAGACCAGGGCCACAATCCCGACTAGATAACGGCGTTTTTCTAACTTGAAAAACCACCAAAGTTTTTGAATAATGGACATAAAATCCCTTTCTGATTGCAAATGGAAACCTGAGGCCAAAACCCCAGGTTTTTCTTATTCATAGGTTACGACTGTAACGGCACCCTTGTCATACTCAGCGATAAAGATATTGGCTACATTGTCATGCCCTTGTTTGCTGAGATTATCAAGCAGCCACTCTTCGCTACGACCAATCGATTCCAAGACATCGACTTGGATCACACCGTCAGTCACAACTGGATACTTGGGATTTTCATCTCCCATTTGGACCACGATGAGTTGGCCATTTTGTTCTTGCACAGCTCGTTTAACTTGCTTCATCTGGAAAATCCCTTGGCTACGAAGTTTGAGGGCTACATCCGCTGCAGACAAGCCAACTGAACGACAGGCTTCTGGGTCAATCTGCCCATTTTTGATGAGGAGAGTTGGTTTCCCATCAATCAAGCGTTTCACAAAACGAACATTGTTATTAAGCCACTTGAGGGTCAAAACCAAAATCGTCCACATCATCAAAATCACTGCATACTGGAGAATGCTGATAGAACTATTGTAAATTACCCCGCCGATGATACCACCGAGAACATAGTTCTGAATTTGATCTGTCGCAGAGTTAGGTGCTAGGTTCCCCTTTCCTGTCACATTGATCACGAAAACCAGCGAGAAAAGACCCAAGGCCAGTTTGATTAAAATTTCCATATAGTTGAGTGTCATTTGTTTACCTCCACCAATTCAATAGCGTCTGTTTGATGCAATTCTATTTTCTCTAAAAGATACTTGTCTGGTTGGCTCCCGTTCATAGCACGATAGACATTTGAACCTACCTTGACAAGCGCTCCATCAGTGGCAGCTGAAGTATTGACGTAAACTTCTGATTTATCCACTCCCAAGTCTTTGGAAACAACCTCTATGAAATGAAGGGAGGTTTGAAATTGATTGTTAGAGGCTTGATTGGTCTGGTATTTTGAAATTGTCACCAAAAGCATGGCCACTAAGGTCAAGGCCAAAATCATGACCAATTCCCGAAACTTAGTCCCCTTTTTATCTCGATAGGCCTTAAAGGTAAAAAATCCTGTGATAGCTAGGAGCACAATCCCAAAGCCAATCATAATTCCATTTTGTTGACTGATTTGGCTAAGCACATAGTCATATGAGTAAAATTTCATTTATTTTCACTCCCTTTCATAAAATCATTCTTACATTATAAACAAAAGAGGGTGATTTTTCAAACCATACGTTGGGGAAATAGACTTATCAGACCAACTTCTCTAACTAATGACTCAAATACCTGTTTCAAGATTCTAATTTTGATAATTGATAAGAATAGACACTAGGAATTATCACTACAAAGAAAAGTGTCAAGAAGAATACCCAGTAAACATATAGTTGCACAAAGGAATTTAGAAACAATAACAATCCTCCTAATACCCAAATTTTTCCAGCTAGGCGATGCGTTTTTCTCCAGTTTCCATCATTCTCCAAGGTCCACGGTAGTCGAATACCGATTATATAATTTCGGTGTGTTTTTGGTAGATAATTTCCAATTACGATCATCACGACTCCCATAAAAATCTGAGCTAGTAGCCCACTCATCATGGAATAACCCAAAGATTCTCCGTATATAGAAATCATTGATAGACAAGATACAAAAGGAATAATCCAGTAAATTAAAATTTGTATTTTTGAACTGATATTGCTAGATTTAGGATCCTTAACCATTAAAAATAGAAGCACCCAATGCATCAAAAGCATGAGAGCCGGCAATCCAAAGATAGCAAACACTTTATGATTGTAGCCATCTGCTTGACCCAGTAGATTAAAATGAGTGGGTATCTCCTCTGGTAATTGATTCCAGAAAACACAACCTACAATGGAAGGTAGTAGGATGAGAATGCTCGTAAATAATACCAATTTCTTATTGATTTTTATCTTCATCAAAATGATCTCCTTTCAGATCTGCTAACCAAACCATTATATCCTCTAAAACCGATGTATTTAACTCATAATAAATAAAGTTTTTTTCTTTCATTTCATGAATCAAATCCGCTGCTCTCAAAATCGTGAGATGGTGTGAAATCGTTGCACCTGTCAACTCGAAATAACTGGCAATTTCTCCTGCAGATAATCTACCTGCTTTGAGTAAATTTAAAATCTCTCTTCTAACTGGATGAGATAAGGCTTTAAAACTATTTGCAAAACTCATAATGACTCCTTTCCCTTTGTAATATTAGTAGGGCTAGGAATAAGCAAGGTAGAACTGATAGCATTCCTGTCGGTGATGGACCTAAAATCAAGAGGCTTGAAACTTTTTCTCCTGGTAATTGAAAGAGTAAACCAAGACCTGCAGTTGCATTGATTGCCCCATGAAATAGGGCAGAAGCCCAGATAGAATCTGTCTTTTCCAACAACCAGCTTAACAATATTCCTAGGCTAAAACAAAATAGAAACATAGCAACAACTCCCAAAACGGGATAAGCAAAATAAGTAAGGCCATAATTATAGCCTTGCAAATTGATTGGTAGATGCCAAAGACTCCAAATGAGACCAAGCAAGACATGAGTCTGGACTCTTGAAAAGCGTCCTCTTAGAGCTGGGTAAAGATAGCCACGCCAACCAATTTCCTCTCCCAATGTAAAGAAACTATTAAGAAAAGGAGCGTAGGTCAAACTAGCTAGGATTTGAATCAAGACCAAGGAAGATAAGGGAATGGCTGATTGAGAGACACCTTTTTCTTGTAAAATAGTTTGAATAGATTCAAAACCAAGGCTGAAATTGCTAGGGAATACAAGAAAATAAAGTCCTGCTCCTAAAAAACTGATAACTGCTGGTAACCAGATAGCTAGTAAGTAAAAGCGCCAGTTCCTCTTGAAATTCACGGCTAATTTAGATTTGATTCCACTAGGTTGATTCGTTATTTTCCCTAAGAGAAAGACTGCAAGCGCAGGCATCCACATGGCTACAATACTAGCAAGCTGACTCCATGGAGAATTTAGACCAACACCACTTAGCCATAGTGTCAACCATATTATCCAAGCAGGGGCATAAGCCAAGACCACAAAAAGAAGGATTGTTTTCTTATTTGACATATATGTAACTTCACTTTCTATTTAGATGTTTTTCTAAATAACATTATACACCTTTCTATTCTAAACACAAGACCTATTTAGATTTTTTTCTAAATAGTTTAGGGAATTTTTATTTTCTAAGGATAAAGTCTAAAGAGTAATTTTCAAACCATACGTTGGGGAAATAGACCTTTTTTTGGTATAATAAAATCTATAATCTGAATGAAAAAGGTAACTTTATGAAACTTATCTCATGGAATATTGATTCCCTCAATGCTGCCCTAACTAGTGACTCAGCTCGTGCCAAATTGTCCCAAGAAGTCCTACAAACCTTGGTCGCTGAAAATGCTGATATCATTGCTATCCAAGAAACCAAGCTTTCTGCCAAAGGGCCTACAAAGAAACACTTGGAAATTTTAGAAGAACTCTTTCCAGGTTATGAAAACACGTGGCGTTCTTCCCAAGAGCCTGCCCGTAAAGGCTATGCTGGAACCATGTTCCTCTATAAGAAAGAACTCACACCCACTGTCACTTTCCCAGAAATCGGTGCCCCTTCTACCATGGACTTGGAAGGTCGTATCATCACTCTAGAATTTGATGATTTTTTCGTTACCCAAGTTTACACTCCAAACGCTGGCGACGGCCTCAAACGCTTGGAAGAACGTCAAGTCTGGGATGTCAAATATGCTGAGTACTTGGCTGAACTAGACAAAGAAAAACCAGTCCTTGCAACTGGTGACTACAACGTAGCCCACAATGAAATCGACCTTGCAAATCCTGGCAGCAACCGCCGTTCACCAGGATTTACCGACGAGGAACGTGCTGGATTTACCAACCTTTTAGCAACTGGATTTACGGATACCTTCCGCCACATTCACGGCGATGTTCCAGAACGCTACACTTGGTGGGCACAACGCAGTAAGACTTCTAAAATCAACAATACAGGCTGGAGAATCGACTACTGGCTCACAAGTAACCGCATCGCTGACAAGGTCACTAAATCTGATATGATTGACTCAGGTGCTCGCCAAGACCACACACCGATTGTCTTGGAAATTGACCTGTAAGGAGTTTCTATATGGACTACAATGCGGTCATTCCCGAGTTTCTCGTATCGAATATAGAGCAGTCTCGTTCCTTCTACTGTGATTTACTCGGTTTTAGGATTGAATATGAGCGCCCGGAAGAAAACTTTCTCTTCCTTTCTCTTGAAGATTGCCAGCTAATGCTAGAGGAGGGGTCAAAGGACCAACTAGCTGAACTGACCTACCCATTTGGTCGTGGAGTCAATCTCTCCTTTGGCATAAAGGATGTTCCAAAACTCTATCAAAAAGTGATGGAGGCAAACTATCCTATTTATCGTCCCTTAACCAAAAGAAAGTTTCGTGTTGAGGATCACTATATCTATCCACATGAATTTGCAGTTTTGGATCCAGATGGCTATTTTTTAAGATTTAGCGAGTAGAATAATAAAGACTGGGTAAAGTCTTTAAAATCAGAAAAAGGCATATTGTCAGGTCTTGAAAAAACTTGATGATATGCCTTTTATGATGGAAAAATCTTCTAAATGTTAGCCAATAACTGATTTTTTGCCCATTTTTATTATATTCGTTCGTTTTTTAAATCAAAACACTAACAAAACAGTTGATTTCTAAAGTTATTTAGTGTAAAATAAAAACATTGGCACAAGCCTATTTTAAATTAAATATCATTTTACTTGTTTATGTCGTGAATTGGCACGATGTTTCTACAAGGTGCCGTAACACCTAACAATAAGTAAGTCAGAAGTGGGGTATGGTCGTTTTTGCCATGCCTATTTTGGGGACTTACTTAGAGATTAAGTAGGTCCTTTTTCTATCAGTTTTATTAGATAGAAATCTGAAACAAGCAAAAGGATTGGCTTTTAGACTTTAGGAGGTCTTATGAAATTATTAGAAGAGCGCATCCTCAAGGATGGGCATATCTTGGGTGATAGCATCCTCAAAGTGGATTCCTTTTTAACCCACCAAGTTGACTTTAGCCTAATGAGAGAAATCGGTAAGGTTTTTGCGGAAAAATTTGCTGCTGCTGGCATTACTAAGGTTGTGACCATTGAAGCGTCAGGCATCGCTCCAGCCGTTTTTACAGCTGAAGCCTTAAACGTTCCCATGATTTTCGCTAAAAAAGCTAAAAATATCACTATGAACGAAGGCATCTTAACTGCCGAAGTTTACTCCTTTACCAAGCAGGTAACCAGCACCGTTTCTATCGCTGGAAAATTCCTCTCACCAGAGGACAAGGTCTTGATTATCGACGATTTCCTTGCTAATGGCCAAGCTGCTAAAGGCTTGATTCAAATCATCGAACAGGCCGGAGCCTCAGTCGAAGCTATCGGTATCGTGATTGAAAAATCTTTCCAAGATGGTCGTGATCTGCTTGAAAAAGCAGGCTACCCTGTTCTATCACTCGCTCGTTTGGATCGTTTTGAAAATGGTCAAGTCATATTTAAGGAGGCAGATCTCTAATGCAAACTCAAGAAAAACACTCGCAAGCAGCCGTTCTTGGCTTGCAGCACTTACTAGCCATGTACTCAGGATCTATCCTGGTTCCCATTATGATTGCGACAGCCCTTGGCTATTCAACTGAGCAGTTAACCTACCTGATTTCCACAGATATCTTCATGTGTGGGGTGGCAACCTTCCTCCAACTCCAACTCAACAAATACTTTGGTATTGGACTACCAGTCGTTCTTGGAGTTGCCTTCCAATCAGTCGCTCCCTTGATTATGATTGGGCAAAGCCATGGTAGTGGTGCTATGTTTGGTGCCCTTATCGCATCAGGGATTTACGTGGTTCTTGTTTCAGGTATCTTCTCAAAAGTGGCCAATCTCTTCCCATCTATCGTAACAGGATCTGTTATCACAACAATTGGATTGACCTTGATTCCTGTGGCTATTGGAAATATGGGAAATAACGTTCCAGAACCAACTGGTCAAAGTCTCTTGCTTGCAGCTATCACTGTTCTGATTATCCTCTTGATCAACATCTTTACCAAAGGATTTATCAAGTCTATCTCTATTTTGATTGGTCTAGTTGTTGGAACTGCCATTGCTGCTAGCATGGGCTTGGTTGACTTCTCTCCTGTTGCAGCAGCACCACTTATCCATGTCCCAACTCCCCTCTACTTTGGGATGCCAACCTTTGAAATCTCATCTATTGTCATGATGTGTATCATCGCAACAGTGTCTATGGTTGAGTCGACTGGTGTTTACCTAGCCTTGTCTGATATCACAAAGGATCCAATCGACAGCACGCGCCTTCGCAACGGTTACCGCGCAGAAGGTTTGGCCGTACTTCTCGGAGGAATCTTTAACACCTTCCCTTACACAGGATTTTCACAAAACGTTGGTTTGGTTAAATTATCAGGTATCAAGACTCGCCTGCCAATCTACTACGCAGCTGGTTTCCTGGTTCTCCTTGGACTCCTTCCTAAGTTTGGCGCCCTTGCCCAAATCATTCCAAGCCCTGTCCTCGGTGGTGCCATGCTGGTAATGTTTGGTTTTGTATCGATTCAAGGGATGCAAATCCTCGCCCGTGTTGACTTTGCTAACAATGAACACAACTTCCTTATCGCAGCTGTATCAATCTCCGCAGGTGTCGGACTAAACAACAGTAATCTCTTTGTCAGCATGCCAACAGCCTTCCAAATGTTCTTCTCAAACGGAATCGTCGTAGCTAGCCTACTCGCCATTGTACTCAATGCAGTATTAAATCATAAGAAGAAATAAAAAAAAAGAGGTGCGAGCCTCTTTTTTTATGTTATATCCTTACCTGTCTTTCTTCTGACCGCTGGCCTGTGACAAACATGGTAAAGGTTGCTTTGCAGACATTTCTGCCCTCTTGATTGGTGATATCCACATCCACTACACAGGTTGTGCGACCTTGATGGACGCATTCTCCTTTAATGGTCAACACGTCGTCGAGTTTTCCTGCTTTGAGGTAGTTGATAGAGGATTGGAGAGTCACTCCATCAAGCCCCAGCGAGATAAGCACCAAACCGCTGATCTGGTCGCAAAGGGTAAAGAGATAACCACCATGGGCATTGCCATAGTAGTTGAGCGACGAGTCCACTACTTTGGTCGTCACCACAACGTGACCATCTCTCATTTGTTCAATTTCGTAATTTTCAAAGGCAGATATAGCGTCAAAATGAAAGTCTTTCATCGTTTCCTCCTGATAGTTCAAACGACACTATGATACTACTTTTTATAGGACTGTGCAAGGAGAAAGCTCCTAGCCTGGTAAAATTCCGACCTGCTCCACAAAGCGCATAAAGGCTGCCTGTCCTTGCTCTGTCTGCTTGTAGACTCCTGCGTCCTCAAGTACACTCGCAAAGATAGCACCTACAGAGTCCTTAACGATTTCAAGGGCTCTTTCTTTATCCGCTAGATCTGGATGTTGGGCTTTGAGTTGGTCTGCCCATTCCTGATGATAATCGACAACTGAGACAGCTTCTCCTACAAGATAGCTAGCGACTTGCTCCACTTCTGCTTTCAAACGAGGTGGTAAGATAGCCAAGCCCATGACCTCAATCAAGCCGATATTTTCCTTCTTGATATGTTGAACATCCTTGTGAGGATGATAGATGCCATCAGGATGTTCTGCAGAAGTCTGATTGTCCCGCAAGACCAAGTCCAACTCAAACTGTCCATCGCGTTTACGGGCAATGGGTGTGATGGTATGGTGTGGTGTTCCATTACTTTCTGCCAAGACTTGCACCCTTGGATCTGAATACTGGTGCCATTCCTGCAAAATCTTGTCAGCTAAGTTGATCAAATCTTCTTTGGAAGCCGAAGTCAAACGCAACACTGACATAGGCCACTTGACAATCCCAGCCTTGACCTGCTCAAAACCAGCAAATCGGAAGGTCTTTTGCAAGGGAGCCAATTCCATAGGAAATACGTGACGGCCTCCCTGATAATGATCATGAGTTAGAATAGAACCTCCCACAATCGGCAAGTCGGCATTAGAGCCAGCAAAATATCCTGGAAACTGCTCTACAATAGCCAGTAGACGCTCAAAACTCTGACGGCTAATCGTCATGGGACGATGCTGCCCATCTAAGAAAATACAGTGCTCATTAAAGTAAGCATAGGGCGAATACTGGAAGCCCCATTCCTGATCAGCCATTTCAAAACGGATAATACGGTGGTTGCTGCGAGCTGGGTGGTTTACCCGACCATGGTAGCCTTCATTCTCTAGACAAAGCTGACACTGAGGATAATTACTAGCTTGCACCAACTTGGCTGCCGCAATCTCTTTGGGATCCTTTTCAGGCTTAGAGAGATTGATGGTAATTTCAAGCTCTCCGTAATCAGATGGAACACGATAAGCGATATTTTTAGCAATAGCCTTGAGTTTGATGTAGTCATTCTTCTGACTGAGTTGGTAAAAATCCGCTATCGCTTGCTCAGGAGAGTGGGCATAGGTTGTCCAAAAGTCACGATTGACCTGACTCGGACAAGGAGTCACCAAGTCCATCAGTTCAGCACCAAGGATTTCACGTGCAGTCTGACTGTCCTCAATCGTCTCTAATCGAACGGCTTCTTCAACCAGCTGGTCCTTGAGGTCAATCAATTTATCCAGATTGGTCTCAACTTCCAAAACGCTATCTCCCACTCGTGCCAAGACACGATTGGTCAGGTAGATTCGATCCATTTCCTCAAATGAACTTTCAGAAATGACATGTGTTACAAATTTATCTACTAAGGTCACTATAGAGCCTCCTTTTGACTAGTCAAGGACGCGAGTGCCACCTGCAACTTCAGCGATATAGAAGCTTGGAGCGTATCCAACTACTTCCTCGTAGTGTTTGCCTACAGCTTCCTTAAAGGCATCAACAGCATCTTTTTGCACCAAAGCAATGGCACATCCGCCAAAACCTGCCCCTGTCATACGAGCACCGAGAACGCCTTCTTGTGCCCAAGCTGTGTGAACAAGAGTATCCAATTCCAATCCAGTCACTTCATAGTCATGCTCTAGGGAAACGTGTGACGCATTCATCAAGCGACCAAATGTTCCCAAATCACCTGCTTGGAGGGCTGCTTGAGCTTTAAGGGTACGTTGGTTTTCAAGCACAGCATGGCGAGCACGTTTCAAACGATTTTCATCTTTAATCAGGTAGCTATATTGGTCAAAGGCCCACTCATCCAATTCACCCAAGGTCTGAATATCTAAGGCTACTTGCAATTCTTCCACTGCTTTTTCACACTCAGCACGACGTTCATTGTATTTAGAGTCCGCCAATTCACGGCGTTTGTTAGTGTTCGTGATAACAACGACATTGTCCTTCAAATCAAGTGGCACCAAGTCATACTCTAAAGTGTTAGTATCTAAGTAAATAGCACGTTGGTCAGCTCCCATACCGATAGCAAACTGGTCCATGATACCAGAGTTGACTCCGATAAAATTGTTTTCTGTTTGTTTTCCGATTTTAACCAAATCCAAACGGTCTAATTTTAAATCAAAGAGATGCTCTGCCACGACTCCTGTCAAGAGTTCAAGGGATGCTGAAGAAGACAAGCCAGCACCATTTGGGATATTCCCATAAACATAAAAATCAAAACCTTTGTCAATCACATGTCCAGCTTCTTGCAAGAAATGAAGGACACCTTTTGGATAGTTGGTCCAGTTATGCTCTTTTTCAAACTTGAGGTCCGCTAAAGGTACTTCGATAATGCCCTTGTCCTCAAAGTTAGCTGAGTAGAAACGCAAGACTTGGTCATCACGTTTGCGAGCTGCCCCATATGTTCCCAAGGAAATAGCAGCAGGAAAAACGTGCCCACCGTTGTAGTCTGTGTGTTCACCAATCAAATTGATACGGCCTGGTGAAAAGAAAGTTTGGTCCGCTTCTTGACCAAAAACAGCAAGAAAGTCTTTGCGAAGAGTTTCAGCAGTAAGATGTTGTGTCATATGATTTCTCCTTTGACTGTCCGTTAAGGTACCTTAACGTGTAATCGTTTTCTTCTATTGTATCCAAGGGATTCCCCAAGGTCAATCCTTTTTACTAAAATTTTACTAAACTATCGGTAAAAAGCAGAAAAATATGATATACTAACCTTAAAGAAGGAGGATTTATGGCTACCTTAAAAGACATTGCACAGCTAGCCTCTGTCTCTATCGCGACCGTATCCCGTGTCCTCAACCGCGACCAGAGCCTATCTGTTACAGAAGAAACCAGACACCGTATTTTAACTGTTGCTGAAGAGTTGGGCTACACTAAGCACCTCAAGACAGGCGAGTCCCACAAGCCCAAGCAAAAGATTGCCATTATCCAATGGGTCAGTGAACAAGGAGAGCTGGACGACCTTTACTACTACCAGATTCGCTTAGGCATAGAAAAAAGAGCCCAAGAGTTGGACTACGATATCTTGCGCTATTTTAATGACCATCCTTTTACCCTAAGCGAGGAAGTGATTGGGATTCTCTGCATCGGAAAATTTAGCCGAGCACAGATTTCTGCCTTTGAAGAATACCAAAAGCCTCTTGTATTTCTAGACAGCGATACACTTTCCCTGGGACATACCTGCATTATCACGGACTTTTATACTGCCATGAAACAGGTTGTCGATTATTTTCTCAGCCAAGGGATGGACCGTATCGGGATTCTAACAGGGCTTGAGGAAACAACTGACCAAGAAAAAATCATTGAGGATAAACGGCTGGAAAATTTCAGAAACTACAGTCAAGCAAAGGGAATCTATCATGATGAACTAATCTTTCAAGGCAGCTTTACTGCCCAGTCTGGCTATGACTTAATGAAAGAGGCCATTCAGAGCTTGGGAGACCAACTCCCACCAGCCTTTTTCGCAGCCAGCGATAGTTTAGCTATCGGTGCCCTCCGTGCCCTCCAAGAAGCTGGAATCACTCTGCCAGACCGCGTCAGCCTTATTTCCTTTAACGACACCAGCCTGACCAAGCAGGTCTATCCACCCCTCTCCAGCATCACCGTCTATACCGAAGAAATGGGCCGAGCAGGTATGGATATTCTTAACAAAGAAGTACTCCACGGTCGCAAAATACCTAGCCTGACCATGCTGGGAACCAGACTGACTCTGAGAGAAAGTACAAGGAATGATTAGGATTACAAAACGACCTCTAGCAAGGCTGTTTCTCTAATAATCTCTATGATTCCGCTCCAACTCACACCTTTCGCTTATGTGCTTGGTGACTTTCTAGGTCAGCATCAACTTCAATGGTAATATTTTGAAAGCCACAATCTTTGAGGAAAATTCGAATAGATTCTTTACAAGTTTCCATATGCTCCATCTCTTTTAAACAAACATGGACAATGGCATTTTTTTCCAAACCATCCATAGTCCAGAGATTAAGCTGATTGATACTAGCGACATGATTCAATTCTGCTAAATCCGTCTTGATTTTCTGGATATCTACTCCTTCTGGCACTGCATCGAGGAATATCTTGAGCGTGCTCCAAAAACGTGGAAGAGCTTTTGACAGAATAAAGAAGGAAATAGCAAGAGACAAGAGCGGATCCAAGATATACCAATCGGTAAATCGAAGAACAATGGCCATCAGGATGACAGCCACCCAACCCAAGGTATCTTCCAGAAAGTGCAGGCTGAGAATGGATTCATTCTTGGTTTGTCCTTTGCGAATGACGAGACTCGCTAGCACATTGATAATAATCGCAATAATTCCTAACCAGAGAATCCCCTCATCATTGACCGATTGTGGATGAAAGATTTTCGCTATATTTTCCAAAATGACCAAAACGGACCCTGTCATAAGAATCACAGCCGTTACCATGGCCCCTAAAAGGCTAAAACGCTTGTAGCCCAAGGTATAGTGGCTGTCTTCTTCACGATTGGAGATACTTTCCAAAAAGGCTGAGATCCCAATAGCAATCGCATCTCCCAAGTCATGCACCGAGTCAGCAAGAACTGCACTGGAACCAAACACTCCACCAGCGATAAACTCGACAATGGCATAAGTCAAATTTAAGAAAAAAGCTAGCCAAACAGTATATTTTGCCTTCATATTTCTCATTCCTTTGTTATAATAGATTTATGAACATCTTGTTCATTATCATTATCCACTAAAACTCAAAGAAAGGATAGAAGCAAAAGGTCAGCTTTATTCAGTTCTGAACAATTTGCCTCAAGTGTCCATATGACTAACATTGACCGCCGTATCAGTAAAACAAAAAAAGCCATCTATCAAGCTTTTCTACAACTTTTGAACACTAAGGGCTACGAGGCCACTACTGTTCAGGATATTATTGATCTCGCAGATGTGGGACGTTCTACTTTTTACTGTCACTATGAGAGCAAGGAGCTGCTTCTGGACGAGCTCTGCCGCTACCTCTTCCATCACCTCTTTGAAAGAGAGCATTCTATTTCAACCGAAGATTACCTTGCCCATATCTTTCAGCATTTCAAGAAAAATCAAGACCATGTAACCAGTCTCTTGCTCTCTAAAAACGATTATTTTATCCGGCAACTGCGAAAAGAACTGGAACATGATGTCTACCCAATAGTAGCCGACGAACTAATCCAATCGTACCCCAACATTCCTCACTCCTATCTCAAACACCTAGTCGTAAGCCATTTCATTGAAACCCTCAGCTGGTGGTTGAAAAAAGGCAAGTCCTACTCCGAACAAGAAGTGATCCAGTTTTATTTGGAAATCCTACATGTCTATAATTAAACAGAAAAACGAGTCCAAAAGGGCTCGTTTTGACTTTTTATGGATTAAATTGTTTAGGAATGACAATAAATAGAAGGGTCACTAGGACTGAAATCCCAACTCCTGCCGGAAAAATCGTCAGGGACAAGATTAATCCAAGAATCTTAATGCCAATGTCCCAAGTCAACCATTTTTGGCGATCTGCATTCAACCCATACATTTCTGCGCCATCATTTATCTCCTCAAGCGTACGATAATACCATAAGACTGAAAAAGTAATCAGTAGGACGATGACTCCGTAAAAGGCCTGCATAGTCCCATTCGTAAAATGAGTCGCTATGAGCTGTGTCGCATAGGGAAAGAGGGAAGAGAAAAAAAGCATAACAATGGTAGCCCAAACCGTTTTTTGACTGATTTTTTGAATAAGGTGGGAGGCAGCGTGAATATTGGCCCACATAGCTCCTAGCCAAAAGAAAGAGATGGCGTAGGCGAGAAAATTTGTTCGAAGCTCCCATAATCCTTGTACATCAAATGTCTTCGGTTTTTCCAACTCAAGCACCAAGATAGTCATAACGATGGCTAAAACTGCATCTATAAAAGCCCCCAAACGTTCTTTTTCCATGATTTGCGGTTGTTTATTCATTTTCCAATCCTTTCAACTCCCACTATACTTCGTTAATAAGTGATCGTTTATTTCTATGCTACAGTATAGCATGTTTTGATAAAAAATTAAACTCGGAAGAGCAAAATAGATTTGATATCCTTCAAGTATATCACTTCATTTAACAATTAGGAAATCGGCTTCCCCTTATCGGAAGTAGTATTGCGACCTTATCTCTCATCCTCTACTGCTTTTTGCCGATTGTCGCACTATTTCTTTGGCTGATTGGCTGTGGGTTGATTTGCTACGGAGCCTATTGGAATGGCAAGCACAAAGAAAACTTCAATCTAGCCCACCATGTCATTCGATTGGGAATCGCTCTGCTAATCACTATTTTATTAGCCCTCATATAAGAAAAGCTCAAGTTGTATCAATGAAAACTTGAGCTCTTTTATTATTCCATTCATCATCCAAAACTGCTATGCCTTTTACGGTTTATCTCCTTTTTTCTCCCCATCTTTCTATTTCTTAAAAGTAAGGACTGTTTTTCCACGTGAGCGACCATTAACGACCTTGTCTAATGCGCTATTTACCTCTTCAAATGGATAGACTGTATCGATAGATGGTTTGATTTCTAATGTACTCAATAGGTCAGCTACTTCTTGTAATTGAGCGCCATTACTTTCTACAAAAATGAAATGATAGTGAACGCCATATTTGTCCGCCATCTTATCAAATTTGCGTCCTGCTAAGCCAAGTAGCAATTGTTTCCATTTTGGTAATTTCATTCGTTTGGCAAAGGCACCGTTTGGTATGGCACGAAGCGAAACAAGATGACCTCCTTTTTTCATGATAGACATTTGCTTTTCAGTTTCTGCACCACCAAGAGTATCAAGGACGTAATCGACCTCACTGACAGTTTTTGTATAATCCTCTGTTTTATAATCGATAAAACGGTCTGCTCCTAGCTTCAAAACTCGCTCAACACTATCTCCAGCCCCATTGGTGATGACTTTCAAACCTTTGGCCTTGGCAATTGGAATGGCCATTCCACCAACACCTCCAGTACCTCCAGAGATAAAGATGGTCTTTCCAACTTGAGCCTCCATGAGTTCTAGGGCTTGCATAATGGTCAAGGCAGTCAAAGGTACAGCAGCAGCTTCCTCGTCTGATAGATAGTCTGGTACCTTGGCCAGAGCCTGGCTATCGACAGTCACATATTCTGCAAAGGCACCAATATGGTCTAGTGGTAGACGTCCAAAGACACGATCTCCTACTTGAAAGTTACTAACGTTGTTCCCGATGCTTTCAACGATACCAACGACTTCATTACCTGCAATTTGTGGGAGCTTGTACGGGACAATCATTTCAACCTCTCCACGTGAGATCATGTTATCGAGAGGATTAACCCCAGCTGCAGACACCTTTATCAAAACTTGATTTTCGTTCATAGTTGGTCTAGGCACTTCAATTAAATTCAGCTTGATATTCTTTTTATTATAAGTAGTATGTTGTGCAACTTTCATGTAATTTCTCTTTTCTATTATTTGAACTTGTATCTAGTACAGATATATATTGTTTTAGTAAAAACCGTCTATTTAGCTTCTTGTTTTGGACTATCAATATCATCTTCTAAAGTTTAATTTGAAAGTTCTTTCTATCTGAAATTCCGAATGGACGAAAAGAAATGAAACTGTTTCTTAACTGTCTTTCTTCTCTGGGAAATTAAGATAAATAGTATAAAGAACCGAATCCATTCCTATTGATCAAGCCATCAACACCATGAGTATGGGAATCACCACCATGGTAGCAAGGGTCGTCTCTGTCACCATGACCGCTGCGTAATCACTATCGGCTCCGTAGAGTCTGGCAACGACCGGTGCATTGGTCATCACTGGCATAGCGGACTGAATGATAAAGACTTGCTTCATCAAGCTTGGAAGAGGTGCCCAGTAAACAATGGTCGCCATCAAGAGTGGGGCAACCACGAAGCGTCCCAACAAAATTAAGAATTGGTCTTTTTTCAGAGTCAGTTGCTTTAGTCCTGCATTGGACACTGATAAACCAATAAATATCATGGATAAAGGAGTTGTCAAATTACCCAGATACTGTAAATCACTGGCTAAAAAGGTAGGGAGCTTGATATGAAGAATCACCAAGACTAGCCCTAAGAGAAAGCCCATGAGAGGAGGAGAAAAGACTTTTTTCAGACTCGTTTTGAGATCAAACTGAGCTTCTCCCTCGCCATCCCGCTGAATCAGGTAGGTCCCCAAGGTCCAGAAAAAGGTCGTATTACACATGTAATAGATCAAAACATAGGGAATACTGGCATCCCCGAAAAGGGCTTGGTTAATGGGAAGACCCACAAAAATCGTATTGGAGTTAAAAAACATGGAAATAAAGAGGCCCCGGTGGTCTTGTCTCACTGCAAAGATCCTAGCTACTGCTGTCGCGATGCCAAGTAAAATGACCATAGACAAGGCAGGAAAACGCAGTTCTGGTAACATTTTTAGGAGGGCAGCCGCTGTAAAACGCTGTGTGATGGTGTAGAGCATATAGCAGGGCAAAGCGATTTGAGTGACTAATTTTGCGATCAAGCCACGTGACTTGTCATCAAACCAGCCTTTTTCACCTATGACAAAGCCCACTAAAACCATACCTAGAATGACCAGGATCCCTGATATACTCCTCAAAAAGATTTCCATGTTTTCTCCTTTTACTTCTTTGAAATGAGCGTTTTTCCACAAGGTCTCAAAAACTACTCTAGTATATCACAAAAAGAGGTAGAGTAACATGCCCACCTCTTGATTTTATTGATTGTTACTAGTAGCCTTTCTTGGTCCATTGGTACCAACCAACTAGACTGTCGATCAAGTAAATAAAGTATTTCCCTTGAATTTGTAGGCTTTCTCCCCACCACAAGTAGATAGAGAAAACATTAGTAGTAGCCCAAAAAATCCATTGTTCACGGTAAACAGCTGTCATCAAGAGCTGACCAACACCATTTGTCGCATCGGTAACGGAATCCCGGAAAGGCCGATTGGCTCCAACTGATTGGTAAATATAGCCAAATACCAGCCACCAAATGGCACTGATCGACAAGTACTTGATCCATCCCACCGCATCCAATTTATGGGCAACAAATTCCTGCTGTTCTTTTTTGAACTGGGCTTGATAGATCCAAGCCAAGAGACCAATTGGCTGCATGATGGTGAAATAGAGACTTGTCAAAACCTCACCGTAGAAGCCTTTTTGAAGGGCAAGCACAAGATAAATGACAGAATTGATCAAACCAAAGATATAGTTACTGGCAAATCAAACCGAGTTATCTGAGGAAGCACCCGATGATCATGAAACGTTATTAAACACAAAAGTCACCCATGTGAGTTCTTGCCAGAAGCTGAAGTTAATCCTTCAACCTGGAAAACCCGCAGAGGTGACTTTTTCTATACATCTCGATTTTTCTGGCAATAATCATTAACCGATAAATATGTCTGTGAATCACCCAGCGACTCCGCTATGTCCATAATCCGCGGTGGTAGTAATCCCACTCGCTGGACAAGTTCGTGATTGCTGAACAATTCCCGTGGACTGCCGGCGAAGCCAAACTTCCCGTGTTCCATAACATACACCGACTCAAACTCGGCGGCGACCCAATCCATGTCATGGGTGATGGTCACAACTTGGTGGCCCGAATCAGCCAACTGATGGAAAATTGCGGTCAACTTGCGCCGGCTTTCCCAATCAAGCGACATCATCGGCTCATCAAATAAATAAATCGCTGGATCCACTGCCAAAACTGTGGCAACGCTCAACAGCTTGCGTTCCGACAATGACAGGTCATATGGACTTTCAGCTGTTTTATCATCCAAGCCAACTCTTTTTAGAGCCGCTAAAGCCCGCCTCGTAATCGTGTCGTGGTCATCCATGATCTGCGCGACATTCCACTCCACCTCTCGTTGAACGGTCGGGTTGAAAAGCTGATCGTCAGGATTCTGAAAAGTAATCCCAACCTTCAGTAACTTTTCGACTGGTTTAAGATCATTAAAATTTTCTCCATCGATCTTAATCACACCGGTTTGTGGTGTCAGCAAGCCCGTCAACAATTTGAAGAGCGTTGATTTGCCGGCACCATTTTGGCCGACAATCGCCACCATCGGATCGGCGAAGTGTTTGTCTTCAACATCCAAGCTAAAGGACCGTTCCGGATAAGTGAACGTCAGGTGGCTCAGTTCAATTGTGGACATAACGAACCTCCTTCAGATCAGCGTAATTCACCGGATACCGGCCATCAGCCAAGTGCCAATCCATTTTTTGAGCAAGTTGCTGGATTGTCGGGGCTGGAATCTGCCAGTCAGCTGCCAAATGATTAAACACCTCACCCGGCCTGCCCTGGGCTACCATTTGACCCTCGTGCAGCACCCACACAACGTCGGCGACTTCGCACAAATCGTCAATTTCACTGGTGACAATGAAGACAGTCGTCTCTTTGACTTGGGCCAGCCATTGGAAAAATTGCCGGCGACCAAGGGGATCCATCTCACTGGTCGGATCATCCATAATCAAAACAGCCGGATTAGCCACAATCGCCGTGGCAATTGCCAACCGCTGGATCTGACCACCGGAAAGGCTCTCGGGACGCAAATTCAACTGTTCAATCAGCCCCATTTGCGTGGCAACTTCTTCAACCCGTTTTTGAATCAGTCCTTCAGTCATTCCCTGATTAATCAAGTCAAAGGCGATTTCATCGGCAACCGTGTCTGCCAACCCGCTTAGTTGGCCAGCTGGATTTTGCAGTACAACTCCATTCATGGCATTATAAACGGGCCAATTGTCGGACACTCGCTGGCCAAACATGTGCCAATCGCCCTCAATCTCAGCAGACACAATTTTGGGAATGACCCCTGCCAGCACACGGCACAAAGTCGATTTGCCGGAGTGGCTATTCCCGATAATCCCAACCACCTGGCCGGTATGAACCTCCGCGTTAACCTGACGCAGTTGTGGTTGCTCAGTACCCGGATAACGGGTAGTCAAATTTTCAATTACAATCCGTTTATCTTCGTCCATATCTTCCACCCAATCAATAAAATTGCCAATCCAGTCAGACCAATGTGCAGCGTCCGCGACAGGCGATACACGCGCTGGGAGGTTCTGACAGTCCGGTTGAGATTATCAAAACCTCTCAGTTGGAGAGAAATCGACCGCGTCATCGATTGATCCAAGGTCTTAATCACCAATGGAATTAGAACCGGCAGGACTGACTTTAATTTCTGAATCAACGTTTTTTGCGGATTGGTTCCGCGAACTTTTTGTGCCTGCTGGATTTTCCGCATATTGCGCATCATTTCCGGCAAAATATAACACACCGACATCAGAACGTAGACGGTTTTATAAGACAATCCGGACAGTTCCAAATAGGCCGCGTTTTCTGAAATACTCGTGGTCACCATAAAAAAGCCACTGGTCAAAATAATCACCAATACTCGACAACCCAGAGTGGTGGCGTAAATCAGGCCTTCTTTGTAGAACGACACCCCAAGCACAGAAAACAGCACAGTTTGATTCCGACTGTAAAATAACCCTTGGATGATCAGCATGGTGCAAATCAGAAACAGGCTGAATCCCAGCGCCTTAAAGGTGGTAGAACTCAATTTGGAAAATAACAATAGCAGTGTTGCGACAAGAATTAATCCGGCCTGAAGCAATAAATTCATACTGGCAAAGCTCAACAACGTCATGTCCAAGATGAACAAGAGCTTAGTAATCGGATCGATCACCTGGTACCACTTGAGCTTGACCCGTGGCGCTCCAGAAATCAATGTTTTATCAGTCATCATTTATCATCGCTAAAGAAGTGCACCATCCGCTTCGGCAGCTGACGATAGATGAAGAATGCCAGGTAGGCCACGCAGACTTTATCCAAAATATCCAAGACAAACTCATCGGTAAATGAGGCCAGCCACACTGGTGCATGATTGGCGACCATTACCGCAAACAATGAGTCACCCCAAGCGATACCGGTCTGACCACCCCAAAAGATGACGTTGAGTGGCGTTGAAATGACAGCTGAAACGATGGCAATAATAATAGCAGAAACAAATACTCGTCGCGCTGACGAGAACCAACCATTGGCGTGCAAAACTCCGACAGCAATCCCAATTCCGATGCTGGTAATCGCATACACGGTTGAAATTGGCGATAAGGTCAGCCCATAGATCACGTTGTTGATGAAACCACTAATGGCACCGGCAACCGGCCCAGCCAACATGCTGGCAAGAAAGGTTCCCAAAGACCCCAGCCAAACGGGCAACTTTAACCCCTCCGCCAAGGCTTTGGCAACATAGTTAATCCCCACGGTAGCGGGAATCAAAGTCATGGTGGCAGCACTTAACTTAAATTTCCACATACTGGTACGATGAATCGGTTCTGTTTTCATAATCTTCTCCTTTTGTTTTTAAAGAGCCGTGTCTGGATAGACTTTCGGACGCAACGCTCTATTATATATCTACTGAACTGTCTATACACAAGATTTCCATCCTTAGTCGACATGAGCTGGAAATCTTTATTTGTTAAGTAGTTCACAACACATTATACACCTATTTTGTGAATAGTCAAGTGTATTTACAGTGAAATTTTAGAAAATCCTAAAAATTTCCTCTTGTTTTCCATTTTAAGTGACATTCAGTAATTCTCACATCAAAAAAGCCCAGACGACATTGTCTGAGCAGTTTTCTATATGGTCGTTTAACAAAGTTGAGTTTGACATTTTCAAACTATTTCTTCAACAAACCTTGTTCTTGTAGAAACTCCTTGGCTACTTGTTCTGCTGACTTGCCTTCAACACCGACTTGGTAGTTGAGCTGGCTCATCTGGCTTTCAGTAATTTTACCAGCCAATTTATTGAGAACTGTTTCCAACTCTGGATGTTTCTTGAGAAGATCTTCTTTCATTAGTGGAGCCCCTTGATAAGGTGGGAAGAGTTGTTTGTCATCTTCCAATACCTGTAAATCATAACGTGCCAACTCTGCATCGGTTGAATAGGCATCCGTTATTTGAATATCACCTGACTGAATTGCCTGATAGCGAAGAGCTGGTTCCATGGTCGCCACATTGAGATTGAGACCATACATTGACTGCAAGCCCTTATTTCCATCTTCACGGTCGTTAAACTCGAGTGTAAAGCCTGCCTTCAACTGCCCTTCCACTTTTTTCAAGTCCGAAATGGTCTTCAAGCCATATTCTTGAGCAATCTTTTTCGGAACAGCTACAGCGTAGGTATTTTGATAAGACATAGGTTTGAGATAGGCTAGATGATCCTGTTTGGCAATGCCATCACGCGCCACCTGATAAACCTGATCTGGCTCATGACTCACTTTCGGTGATGGTTGAAGCAAACTTTCAGTCACCGTACCAGTAAATTCAGGATAAATGTCAATATCGCCTTTTTTCAAAGCTTCATAAAGAAAGCTTGTTTTCCCAAAATTTGGTTTAACAGTCGCAGTCATACTGGTATTTTCTTCAATCAGCAACTTATACATATTGGCCAAAATTTCTGGTTCTGGACCTATTTTCCCAGCAATAACCAGATCCTCTTTCTCTTTTTGAGCCAAAAGAGCTGGACTATAAGACAGACCGAGTAATATGGTCACCAAGGCAAAACCAGAAAAAATCGTCCGCAATTTTGCTTTTTCCATCACTTTTAATAGGAAGTTAAAGGCAATGGCCAGCACTGCAGAAGAAAGTGCACCAATCAAAATCAGACTGGCATTATTACGGTCAATTCCCAAAAGGATAAAGGAACCTAGTCCCCCTGCCCCAATCAAAGCCGCCAAGGTAGCCGTACCGATAATCAAAACCGCTGCTGTCCGAATCCCAGACATCATAACAGGCATGGCAAGTGGAATTTCAAACTTCTTGAGCCGCTCCCATCTGGTCATCCCAAAGGCAATCCCAGCCTCTTGCAGGCTCGGATCAATTCCCTTTAGCCCAGTGATAGTATTTTGCAAAATCGGAAAAATCGCATAAATCACTAGAGCTGTCAAAGCTGGTAAAGTCCCAATTCCCATCAAGGGAATAAAGAGCCCCAACAAGGCCAGAGACGGGATGGTCTGGAAAATCCCTGCAATCTGCAGGACCCAGTCCGCCAACTTCTCATGATAACGAAGATAAACAGCCAAGGGAATCGCTATAAAGATGGCCAGCAACAAGGTCAAAAGTGACAACTGCAAATGTTGAGATAGGGCTGTCAACCAATCACTAAAACGATCCTGAAAAGTTGATATCAAATTAGTCATGAACACTACCTCCAAACAAATCTGCTACAAAGTCCGTTGCAGGAGCTTTTAAAATGGTCTCGGGATGCGCCACCTGACGAATCTCTCCATCCTGCAAGACAGCAATACGGTCTGCCAATTTCAAAGCTTCATCCGTATCATGGGTCACAAAAATCGTTGTCATCCCAAACTCTTTATGCAATTCTTTCGTCAGAACCTGCAACTGTTTTCTCGAAATAGCATCAAGAGCCGAAAAAGGTTCATCCATGAGGAGAATCTTAGGCTGACCAATCATAGCACGAACAATACCGACCCGTTGCTGTTCTCCACCAGATAATTCATTAGGAAGTCGATGTCCATACTCAGCCACTGGTAAACCAACCTTAGCCAAAAGCTCTTCTGTTTTCTGAGCAATTTTTTCTTTAGTCCATCCCTTCATCTCAGGAATCAGGGCAATATTTTCCGCGACCGTTAGATTAGGAAATAGAGCAATAGCCTGTAAAACATAACCAGTAGAGAGACGAAGCTCACGCTCATCATAGTCTTTGATGCGCTTGCCATCCATGTAAATATTTCCATCAGTTGGTTCCAAGAGGCGGTTGACCATCTTAATCATGGTTGTCTTACCTGAGCCAGATGGACCAACTAAAACCATAAACTCGCCATTCTCAATCCGTAAATTAACGTCTCTCAAAACATCTTTTTCTGTGTAACGTAAAGCTACATTTTTGTATTCAATCATTCTGTATCCTCAATTTAAAACTTCCCTCGATTGGTCAAGTCTTCTACCTTAGACATAACTTCCTTATTATCCCAATGCTTCACAATTTTCCCATTTTCTAGTCGGAAGATATCGTACTGGGCATAAGCAACTCCATCAATCTGAGTCTGACCATAGCTAACCACATAGTTCCCTTGTCCTAAGAGTTGGAAAACAAAGTCGAAAGTGGCCTTTACTTATAAACAGCTAATTTGCTCCATTTTAAACCTCATTTTCCTCCTCTTTCAGATTAGCCAAAATTCTTTCTTGAAAGGCTTCAAACTGACGAATTTCTTCCTCTGAAAATCCTTTGTAAAAGATCGTATCCAATTTCTGACTGACACGATGCCCCACTTCTTTCTGAGACTGCCCCAACTCTGTTAAAACTAAATACTTCTTACGCTTATCCTCTCCACATGGACTAACGGTTACAAGATTTTGTTCCTCTAGCTTTTTAATCATCGTCGTCAGCGTATTATTAGCAAGTCCAGTCGCCAAAGCAATATCTGTCGCAGTTGCGCAGCCAGTTTCACTATTCCATAAAACCGCTAAAATCTTCCCCTGTTCACTCCGATAAAGAGCTTCAGGATCCCGACTTAGTAACTTTTGAAAAATCCGTCCATTCAACAAACGAATATGATGGGCTACCAAATGACTATCTTTCATGACACCTCCAATTTATTTCTATATCGAAACGAATAAAATAATTGTAACACTCGTCATTCCATCTGTCAACTATTTCGATTTAGAAATAATTTTTCCCAGTAAAAAAATCTCCTACCCAAGGTAGAAGAATTTTAATCTTATAAAACTTAATCCGTCATGTCCGATACCAAAGTTCGATGCTCCAACGGAATACTGCACATAATTAGCAAGAAAATGAAACCTGACTGAATCCAGAAGAGGGCCAAGTCAAAGATTCCATGCACAGCAACCACTGTAAGGAAAGACAGATAAAGACCGATAATCGGACGTTTCCCCGACTCCTGACTCATATCCATCATCAAGCGAACAGGAGCAACAGAAGACAAAACTAATAAAATAGTCCCCACAATTCCGTAACTCAGAATCGTATCGATATATAGACTGTGAGCATGTTCATGATAAGGAGCATTTATCCGAGGATAAGAGTGCATGTAAGTCAATGGCCCCTCACCCCAAAAAGGATTTTGCTTAAACAAGGCCATCCCAGCATCCCAGATAGAAATGCGTTCTTCCATAGAAGAGTCTAGAGTCCCCATCCGAACTCCCAAATCACTGGAAAAGAGGAAACTCAAGCCAATCGCAAAGACCCCAATACTAAGCCAAAAGGCCTTCCAGTTTTTAATGGTCGTAAAGAGATAAATGATGGCTCCAGCGATAATAGCAGGAAAGGCAGTTCGATTCTGAGTAAAGTTCAATCCAAAGAGATTAACAAAGCCTGCAATCACACAGAATACCTTCAACCAATTCAACTTGGTCGTTGTAAACAGATAGAAGGCAATCATGATACAAAAACAACAAATAATTCCATAGTAATTAGGATTAAAAAAGGTCACTTCTGCCCGATTCTGATGCCATACCTGCATATTGGGTGAAAGAAAAGCATAATTGAATTTCTTCACAATTTGAAAATGTTCTAAACTCGCAAAAGCAGCTGACAATACGCTACCAAACAAGACGAGCTGCAAAATCAATCGAAAGAATTTATGTGATAAAATCGACTGATAGTGCAAAAAGAAAACAGTAAATAGAAAAATTCCTACTGAAGCCACAAGACCCATCCAATTTTGTGCAAAAATAGATATAACAGTACTATAGCCAAGAAAAAGAAGCAGCATCGGATGCTCCCCCATTTTCTGAAGAATACTTTTCATGTCTCCTGTAAAAATCAAACTGATAATATATAAACAGAATACAACTACAAAAAGATAAAAGGGTAAAAAGATACTCAGGATAATTCCCAATAAAATTAGCTCTTTACTAGACAACCCTTTCAGCTTTTCAATAAAGCCTATTGATTTCAAAATGAATCCTTTCTCTCCAAATCAGCTGATTCAGATAATAGTAAGCTATCCTATATTGTACCACTTTTTTAACAATTTGAAAACAAAGGAAACGCTTCCCTAGGTAAAAAAGCGAGCAAAAATACTGAAATGTCACAACTCAAGCTTAATAACTAGATTTACTCTAAAAAATCGTGCCGTAAATAGTAGGTATATGTTAAAATAGTAGTAATATAATAAAGATTTGACCAACTATCCAAACTATATTTAAATCATTTACAATTCCTAAAGAAAGGAAACACTATGAAATCCTACCAAGCCGTCTACCAAATTCTAGCAAAAGAAACCGATTATATCAGCGGAGAAAAAATTGCAGAAGAACTATCATTGAGCCGAACATCAATTTGGAAAGCCATCAAGCGTCTAGAACAAGAAGGCATTGAAATTGATAGCATCAAAAACAAAGGATATAAACTGATGAATGGTGACCTTATTCTTCCAGAGATTCTAGAAGAAAATCTTCCAATTAAAGTCAGTTTTAAACCCGAAACAAAATCAACACAACTGGATGCAAAAGAAGCAATTGATTTAGGGAATGAAGCAAACACCCTCTATCTAGCTTCCTATCAAACAGCAGGGCGAGGCCGTTTTCAACGTTCCTTCTACTCACCACAAGGTGGTATTTATATGACACTCCATCTTAAACCAAATCTCGCCTATGACAAATTACCATCCTACACACTACTTGTAGCTGGAGCTGTCTACAAAGCCATTAAGAACCTAACTTTAATAGATGTCTACATAAAATGGGTCAATGATATCTACCTAAACAATCATAAAATCGGAGGAATCCTTACTGAGGCAATGACCTCTATAGAAACTGGCTTAGTCACAGATATCATTATTGGAGTAGGAATCAACTTTACTATCAAAGACTTCCCCCAAGAATTAAAAGAAAAAGCTGCTAGCTTATTTAAAACTACAGCTCCAATAACAAGGAATGAATTAATTATCGAAATATGGCGTGCTTTCTTCGAAACACCAGCAGAAGAGCTATTATACCTATACAAAAAACAGTCATTCGTTCTTGGAAAAGAAGTCACTTTCACACTAGAGCAAAAAGACTACAAGGGACTTGCTAAAGACATCTCTGAAAGTGGAAAACTTTTGGTGCAATGTGATAACGGAAAAGAAATCTGGCTCAATAGCGGAGAAATTTCACTCAAGAGTTGGAAGTGAAATGTAACCGCCCAATAACGAAGTATATTGAAAAATCTCCAGACTAGAGAACTCACTGATAGTTCCTAATCTGGAGATTTCTTATTTGCACTTTTCTTGTACAACGTTATACTAGACTATAGTTAGTTGAGTTTGGAATAGTACGCTGTAGCTGCTAAAACATTTCTAGAAATTAATTTTACTTTCCTAATAGAGTTGTTCATATCTTATTTCAATCTACTATAAAATCAAAAAGCATTATACAATAGTGATATGAAATCAACTAAAGAAGAAATCCAAACCATCAAAACACTTTTAAAAGACTCTAGTACAGCTAAATATCATAAACGCCTTCAAATCGTTCTATTTCGTCTGATGGGCAAATCTTATAAAGAGATTATAGAGCTTTTAGACTGTAATCAAACAACGATATGGCGAAATGTAAAAAATATGAGGAGTTAGGACTCGACTCTCTCCTTCAAGAAACACGTGGTGGTCGTAACCATGCATATATGACGGTTGAGGAAGAGAAAGTCTTTCTTGCCCGCCATTTGAAAGCTGCAGAAGCAGGAGAATTTGTTACAATTTGCTAAGCCCAGGCTGAAACAGTCTCCCAGTCTGTTTCACTCCCATGTGCTAAAATCGTTCTAGATCGTTTCCATATTATCCAACATCTCAGCCGTGCTATAAGTCGTGTCCGTGTTCAAATCATGAATCAGTTCGATCGAAAATCCCATGAATACAAAGCCATCAAACATTACTGGAAGCTCATTCAACAAGATAGTCGTAAACTCAGTGATAAGCGATTTTATCGCCCTACTTTTCGTATGCACTTGACCAATAAAGAGATTCTTGACAAGCTTTTGAGCTATTCAGAAGACTTAAAACACCACTATAATCTCTATCAACTCTTACTTTTTCACTTTCAGAATAAGGAAGCTGACAAATTTTTCGGACTCATTGAGGACAATCTAAAGCAGGGTCATCCTCTTTTTCAGACTGTCTTTAAAACCTTTCTCAAGGAAAAAGAGAAAATCGTCAACGCCCTTCAATTTCCCTATTCAAACGCAAAATTGGAAGCAACCAATAATCTTATCAAACTTATCAAACGAAATGCCTTTGGTTTTCGAAACTTCGAAAGCTTCAAAAAACGGATTTTTATTGCTCTGAACATCAAAAAAGAGGCTCTATAATATTTGTAGTGGGTTAATCCCCTGTGGATATTATGGAGCCTATTTTGTTGTAGAAAAAAGTCCCATAAGATCTATAATGAAAAGCAACCAAACCATCATTAGAAAGAATCATATGGAACAATTACATTTTATCACAAAACTACTCGATATCAAAGATCCTAATATCCAAATTATGGATATCGTTAATAGGGATTCACACAAGGAAATCATCGCCAAACTGGACTACGACGCCCCATCTTGCCCTGAGTGCGGAAGTCAAATGAAGAAATATGACTTTCAAAAACCGTCGAAAATTCCTTACCTCGAAACGACTGGTATGCCTACCAGAATTCTCCTTAGAAAGCGTCGTTTCAAGTGCTAG
>NZ_KQ970265.1:0-22560 GCF_001579045.1 Streptococcus mitis
GTACGGGATTCGAACCCGTGTTACCGCCGTGAAAAGGCGGTGTCTTAACCCCTTGACCAACGGACCAGAGTTGTTATTTTCAACTCTTACTATTATACAGGCTTTTTAAACTTTGTCAACTACTTTTTTAAACTTTTTTTATTTTTTCAACTTATAGTAAAAAGAGCCAGAATTGTACTGACTCTTCTATTGTTCATTAAACTTAGAAGCACGTTCTTCTCCCCACCAATAGGGCATTAGTTCTGCGACTTTCACTGTCTTTCTTGTATCATAGTCCATCATGACTTCTGTATCTTTATTTTCAGCATTAAGCTCTAAAAGGAATTCTCTACAAGCACCGCAAGGCATAGCTGAACTTCCACCATAAGGTGGTTTATCTCGAAAGGCTAATACTTTCTTAGCCTTAGTTTGTCCTGAAAATTGGTACATATTGAAGAGTGCCGCCCGTTCTGCGCAGAGATGGAAAACACCACAGGTTCCCTCCATACAGAATCCTGTAAATATTTGTCCATCTTCTGCTTCTACTGCGGCTACAACATGATTGGCATAAACAAAGTCTGATACTTCATGTGGATTGTATAGTTTCTGTGCTTCTTCGTACATCTTTTCCCAGATGTCCATTATTGTACCCTTCTTACTTAGAAATTTCCTTTAACATATTTTCGATATGCTGGATTGATTTTTCACGGCCTAACAAGAAGATCGTATCTGGCAACTCTGGACCATGCATTTCACCTGAAACTGCGATACGAATAGGCATGAAAAGATTTTTCCCTTTAATACCTGTTTCTTTTTGGACTGCTTTAATTTGTGGGAAGAGATTCTCTGTCACGAATTCATCGTCTGTCATCACTTCAAGTTTTGCTTTGAAGACTTCAAGAACTGTTGGAACTGTTTCCCCCGCCATGACTTCGCGCTCTGCTTCTGTCAATTCTGGGAAATCTGAGAAGAAGAGATCTGTCAATGGAATAATTTCATCTACTGATTTCATTTGTGGTTTATAGAGTTCTACCAATTTTTCAGCCTTATCAGTCAATCGGCCTGCTTCCTCTAAGAATGGTTTTGCCATTTCAAAGATAGTTTTTAGGTCTGCATTCTTGATATAATCATTGCTCATCCAATCGAGTTTCTTCTGGTCGAAGGCTGCTGGTGACTTGCTGAGGCGGCTTTCATCGAAAAGTTTAATCAATTCTTCACGAGAGAAAATCTCATCTTCGCCACCTGGGTTCCAACCAAGAAGAGCAATAAAGTTAAAGACTGCTTCTGGCAAATAACCTTTTTTACGGTAGTCTTCGATAAACTGAAGGGTGTTGGTATCGCGTTTAGACAATTTTTTCCCGGTTTCAGAATTGATAATCAAGGTCATGTGACCAAACTCTGGAGCTTCCCAACCAAGTGCTTCATAGACCATAAGCTGTTTTGGTGTATTAGCAATGTGGTCGTCTCCACGGATTACGTGAGAGATTTGCATATCATGGTCATCGATGACAACAGCAAAGTTGTAAGTTGGGTAACCATCTTTCTTTTGGATAACCCAGTCACCACCGATATTGCCACCTTCAAATTCGATATCGCCTTTGACCATATCATGCCATTTGTAGATACCTGACTCATTGACAGCCAAACGAACAGTTGGGATGATCCCTGCTGCTTCACGTTCTGCGATGTAAGCTGCTTTTTTTTCTTCACTCATACCAAGGTATTCATTGGTGTAGCGTGGTGTTTCGCCAGCTGCTTCTTGGCGTTCGCGTTCAGCTGCCAACTCTTCTTCTGTAACGTAAGATTTATAGGCTTTTCCTTCAGCTAGCAATTGGTCGATATATTTTTGATACAAGTCCAAACGTTCAGACTGGCGGTAATTTTCATGTGTTTCTGGGCTTTCATCCCAATCCATACCTAACCAACGAAGATTTTCAAGCTGTGAACGTTCACCATCCTCGACATGACGTTTACGGTCAGTATCTTCTATACGAATAATAAAAGTTCCACCATGATGACGGGCATATAAGTAGTTGAACAATGCTGTACGGGCATTCCCGATGTGTAGTAGTCCTGTTGGACTTGGTGCGTAACGTACGCGGATATCTTTTGACATAGTTTCTCCTATAAAGTCTCTAGGCGTCTGCCTTTTTGCTCTCTATATTATATCACAAGTCTTGGCTGAGTCCAATTGCTATGGATAAAGAGAGTAAAAAGAGTGGACAAACCACTCTTTTCTTCTATTATTATAGACGTGCGTTAAGTTCTTTGCTCAATTCTTCAAATCCTGGTTTTCCAAGAAGGGCAAACATGTTACGTTTGTAAGCTTCAACACCTGGTTGGTCAAATGGGTTGATAGCATTCAAGTAACCTGAAAGGGCAATTGCCAATTCGAAGAAGTAGATAGTGTAACCAAGAGTGAAAGCATCTTGCTCTGGAAGAGTCACGTACATGTTTGGTACGTCACCATCTGTGTGGGCAAGAAGAACACCGTCAGTCGCTTTTTTGTTTACAAAGTCAACGTCTTTTCCTTGAAGGTAACCAAGTCCGTCAAGGTCTTCTTCCAAAGTAGGAATAATCACGTTTTTACGAGGTTTGTCAACACGAACAACTGTTTCAAACATGATACGAGTTCCTTCTTGGATAAATTGACCAAGTGAGTGCAAGTCAGTTGAGAAGTTGGCTGAAGTTGGGTAGATTCCTTTTTGGTCTTTTCCTTCTGATTCACCAGCCAATTGTTTCCACCATTCTGAGAAGTATTGAAGTGATGGCTCGTAGTTTACCAAGATTTCAGTTGCATAGCCTTTACGGTAAAGGATGTTACGAACTGCTGCGTATTGGTAAGCTTCATTTTCAGAGATTTTGTCTGAAGTGTAGTCTTTGCGAGCTGCGTTAGCACCTTCCATAAGAGCTTTGATATCAGCTCCTGACGCTGCGATTGGAAGCAAACCAACGGCTGTCAATACTGAGAAGCGTCCACCGATATCATCTGGAACAACAAATGTTTCCCAACCGTTAGCGTCTGCTTCAACCTTAACAGCACCTTTTTGGCGGTCAGTTGTTGCATAGATACGTTTGTTGGCTTCTTCTTGACCGTATTTCTTAACCAAGAGTTCTTTGAAAACACGGAAAGCGATAGCTGGTTCAGTTGTTGTACCTGATTTAGAAATCACGTTTACTGAGAAATCTTTATCAGCTACGTACTCTACCAAGTCAGCAAGGTAAGTAGATGAGATTGAGTTTCCTGCATAAAGAATTTGTGGAGCCTTGCGTTCTTCTTTTGTTTGTAAGTTTGCAAAGTGGTGATTCAAGAAGTCAATTGCTGCTTTAGCACCAAGGTAAGATCCACCGATACCGATCACAACCAAAACATCGCTGTCTGACTTGATTTGCTCAGCAGCTTTCAAGATACGGTCAAATTCTTCGCGGTCGTAGTTTTCAGGAAGGTCCAACCATCCTAAGAAGTCGCTACCAGCACCAGTTCCTTTACGGATCAATTCATCTGCTGCTGTTACTTGTGATTGCATGTATTCCACTTCATGTGGTGCAACAAATTTGTCTAAAACTTTTGAATAATCAAATTTAATATGTGACATGTTATTCCTCCAATATTTTTTCTTTTCTATCATAACGCTTACCTTCGTTTTTTTCAAGTTTTTTGTCGAATTTCTCCAATTTTTATCAGAATTCAAACGTTTGCGTAAAAATCCCACATTCCAAAAATTTTGAAATAATAAAAGAAAGAACGACCGGATACACCAGTCGTTACAGTTCATTCAACAAATACTCAAATAGTTCTAAATTGCCATCTTCTTCATTAACCAGAAACTCTGGATGCCACTGTAAACCGATAATACGGTGTTCATCGATAGACTCAATCGCTTCAATGATCTGGTCTCTTGGATCAATAGCAGTTACACGGAAATTAGGTGCCAAATCTTTAATACTTTGGCGATGGACGGAATTGACCTGACTTTCTTCTCCAAATAGCTTGGCCACCACACTTCCTTCTACTGTCTCAATAGAGTGAGATGTTCCAAAAGGTAGGCCTTGCCAGTGACCTTCAATTTCTTGATTGAGGGTTCCACCAAAGGCAACATTGACAAGTTGAACACCACGGCAGATTGCCATAATTGGTTTATTCTGACGAAGCGCTTCTTTCAAGAGAGCCAATTCAAACTCATCGCGCACTAGATTGTAATCATCACTCTCGATGGTCTTTTTCTCTCCATAAAACTGAGGATGGACATTTTGACCGCCTGTCAAGATAAGTTTGTCAATCATTTCTACATAATCGCGTACAACTGACTCATCACCAACAGGAATGACTAAAGGGAGACCACCGACTTGACGAATGCTCTCTGCAAATCTACAAGATACAGATGAATGAATGTTTTTGCCTTCTGCGTCTACGGGACATAGATTTGCAGCAACTCCTACAACCGTTCTAGACATAATGTCTCTCCTTTCGAATGTTAATACTCTTCGAAAATCTCTTCAAACCACGTCAGCGTCGCCTTACCGTATATATGTTACTGACTTCGTCAGTTCTATCTACAACCTCAAAGCAATGCTTTGAGCAACCTACGGCTAGCTTCCTAGTTTGCTCTTTGATTTTCATTGAGTATAACGATAGTCCTATCATACCACTCAAAATGCCTTTCGTCTAATATGTTTTTTTTAAGGCTGTGATAAAAATTTTTTATGGACAAAAAAAGCTGCCCACATAGGACAACTTTCTTTCTTATTCGAAAACAAATTGATTGTGATAGAGTTCTGAATAGAATCCACCTAGTTTCAGGAGTTCATGGTGGTTACCACGTTCAATGACCTCTCCATCTTTGAGGACAATAATCTGGTCTGCATTGAGGATGGTCTTCAAACGATGGGCAATGACAAAACTGGTTCTACCCGCTACAACCGCCTCCATGGCATGCTGAATCTTGCTTTCTGTCACCGTATCTACGTTTGAAGTTGCTTCATCGAGAATGAGGACTTCTGGATCTGTCATCAGGGTTCGAGCGATAGAAATCAATTGTTTTTGCCCTGTAGAGAAGATGCTTTGATCATCATCTATAAGAGTATCGTACTTATCAGGTAAACTTTCGATATAGTCGTGAATATGGGTTGCTTTGGCTGCTGCCTCAACCATTTCCTGACTAGCGTCTGGCACACCGAAACGGATATTGTCTCGAATGGTTCCGCTAAATAAGACCGAATCTTGCAAGACAATCCCCACCTTGCTTCTGAGACTATCTAAATCATAGTCACGAATGTCTTTACCGTCAAAATAAATACCACCAGCATCAACATCATAAAAGCGATTGATGAGGTTCATAATAGTGGTTTTTCCTGAACCTGTCGGACCAACAACTGCTGTCATCTGGCCTTTAGGGGCAGAAATGCTAACATCTTTCAAAATAGGTTTATCAGGCAAGTATGAAAAATCAATATGACTAATTTCAACACCTTCTTGCAACTTAGTGAAGATTGGAGCCTTTTCAGGTCGGATTTCTTCCTCTGCGTCAAACATTTCCTGAATTCGTTCAGCACCTGTAAAGGCCAACTGAAGGCTTCCCCAACTCGCTGCAACTTGGATAATAGGCTGGTAGTACTGCTGAGAAAATTGGGCAAACATGACAATCAAACCTAGGGCTGTACTTGTTTCAATAGACTTATCATTCAAAAGTACAGCTGAACCAGCAAAGATAACGATGGCTGTGTTGACCAGACTCATGCCATTCATGACAGGGAAAAGAATTCCTGAGAACATTCTTCCTTTAAAGGTTGCCTTGCGTACGCGCTCATTTTGTTCAAGAAATCCTGCCATCATATCCTCTTGAATTCCTTGCACAATGACAGCTTTTTGGCCTGAGATACTCTCATCCATATAGGCGTTGAGCTTCCCTACCTCTTTTTGCTGGAGGTTGGTATATTTCCGTGCCATTTTCACGATAAAAATCAGCATGAGGAAGGCAACTGGTGTGCTGGCAATGGTGATGAGGGCCAGCGTCACATTTCTCGAAAACATGACAAGAATCAGACCGATATATAAAACAATATTGCTCATGACCTGAATCAAGCTTTCGTTAAAGGCTTGGAGGATATTATCCAAATCACTGGTGAAACGAGACAGGATATCTCCATCTTGTCGGCGGTCAAAGAAAGAAACCGTCAAGCGGGCAAGCTTACCAAAGAGGCCTTTGCGCATCTCGTTGGTCGACTCTGCAATCACGCGCGTCATGAGACACATGTATATGACACTGGAGATAAATAGAACCAAAACCAGCAGGCCAAGATTGACCATGATTCCTGATAGGCTTTGCCAAACAAGTTCTGGATTGCCATTTTGATAAGCTTGAACTAAATTGGCTAGCTGCGTCACTGCTTGTCCAGAAAAGACCGGAAAGAGGGCTTGGGCAAGAGTTGCCAGAACAATCATCAGGATAACAACTACAAATGATAGCTTATAGACTTTAAAATAATTCCAAAAAAATTGAACTGTCTTCATTTTACTCCTCCTTTCCTTTCTGTGTTTCGTAGATTTCACGGTAAACAGCATTGTTGGCAACCAAGTCTGCATGCGTACCTTGACCAATCAATCGTCCTTGATCCAGTACCAAAATCTTGTCTGCATGGACAACCGAGCTAATTTTTTGCGCGATGATAATGGTTGTTGTTCCCTTCAAGTCCTTATTCAAGGCTTCTTGCACTAGGCGCTCTGACTTGGCATCCAAGGCCGAGGTCGAATCGTCAAAAATCAGAATACGTGGATTGCTGACAATCCCACGCGCAATCGACATCCTTTGCTTTTGTCCACCTGAGAAGTTGGTTCCCCGTTCCTCAACTGGACTTTCAAAGGTTTTCTCCATACGATGAATGAATTCACTAGCTTGGGCAATGTTGGCTGCGCGCTCCATTTCAAATAGAGTAGCATCTCCCTTACCCTGTCTCAAGTTATCAGCAATCGTCCCACTAAAGAGAATGGCACGTTGGAGAACGATAGAGACAGCTTTACGCAGGGTCCCTTCACTCACTTCTCGAATATCCTTGCCTCCGATTTTGATAGCCCCTTCTTGCGGATCAAAGAGACGTGGAATCAATTGAGCCAAGGTTGACTTCCCTGCACCAGTCGCTCCGACGACACCAACCATTTGACCAGGTTCAATAGTAAAGCTCACATCTTTCAGCATTGGTTCCTTGTCCATTGGATAGGTAAAGGTCACATTTTCAAAGCTAAGACTGCCGACCAACTCTTCATCTGGGACATCCTTGAAGGTCATGGCTGGCTCTGCGTCAAGAATTTCTCGAATACGACGCATGGAAATCATGGCACGACTGACAGAATTTCCCAAAAATCCAACCATAACGATGGTAAAGATAATCTGGCCCAGGTAATTGACAAAGGAAGCAATGGAACCAACAACAGACGAATCCGACTGAACCATCCCCGCAACCAACCAAATAGAGAGGAAAACTGCCCCATAACCGACCAACATCATGAAAGGTTCCACTACTGAAAAGGCATAACCGATGTAAAGATTTTGACCGAGAAGCTCGTCTGAAACCTCCGTAAACTTAGCAAACTGCTCTTTTTCTTGGACAAAGGACTTGACCACACGAACACCGCGTAGATTTTCCTTGGCAATAGCATTGATGCGCTCAAGAAGTGTTTGAAACTTGGCAAAACGAGGTCCCATCATTCCCATCATGACAGCAGTCAAACCAAAAATCAAGACTACCATGAGAACAATCACCCACCACAGAGAAGGTAGGGTTTGAACCGCCAAGATAAACGAACCGATGAACAAGAGGGGAAGTCTGAAAAGAATTTGGAAGGTCATCATGACAACGTTCTGAATCTGGTTGATATCATTTGTCATGCGAACGACTAGATTTCCCGCATTAAATTGTTCAATATTAGCATAAGAAAAGGTTTGGATTTTACGGAAAGCATCCTCCCGAAGGTCAGATGAAACTCCTTGGGCAATATAGGCTGCGAGGACAACATTGAGCCCACCAGCAACCAGACCGACCAAGGCCACACCAATCAACCAAGCCCCGATACTATAAATAGCTTCATATTTTCCAGCAAGGAGGGCGTCTAACACTTCCTGCAGATAACGCGGTTGCAAAAGTGAACTAGCAACCATCAAGCCTGTCATCAGGAGCGAGGCCAAGGCCTGCCACTTGTAGGTTTTTATTTTCTGAATTAGCATACTTTCTCCTTAAAAAATAGACAAAAGGGAGCGACAATGTGTCAGCTCCTTTTCATTCTGTTTGTTTGATGTTATTCTAGCAAAAAAGTGGGAACTTGTCAAAGAAGTCTCCTTGATACAGCTAGAATGACAAGTAATTCATTCTTTATAATTTTTGTTTTAACTCGACCAAGACATTCATAGCCTGCATAGGTGTCATATTGTAAACATCCAGTTTAGACAATTCTGATAGGATAGGATGCTCTTCTACCGTATCAAAGAGTGAAATCTGTTCAGTGACGGCACTTGTTTGTCTCATGGGAGCAGGATTTTCTGTCCCTTGATTCTCTAACTGAGTCAAAATCTTATCCGCCCTTGCTAAAAGGTCTGCTGGCAAGCCAGCAATCTTGGCAACATGGATACCGTAGGATTTATCAGCTGGCCCTGGTTCAATCTTATGAAGGAAGGTCACCTGCCCATCCTGCTCTAAGGTTGCCACGTGGACATTGACCAAGTGTTCCAAGCTGGACTCCAGACTGGTCAACTCATGGTAGTGGGTCGCAAAGAGGGTCTTGGCTCCGATATGCTCGTGAATGTATTCGATGATGGACTGAGCAAGAGCCATCCCATCATAAGTTGCAGTTCCCCGTCCCAATTCATCAAAGAGAATGAGAGAGTTCTTGGTCGCATGCGAAATGGCATTATTGGCCTCCATCATCTCCACCATAAAGGTTGACTGACCTGAAACCAGGTCATCTGCTGCTCCGATACGGGTAAAGATAGCATCAAAAATCGGTAAATAAGCATTCTCTGCTGGTACGTAAGAACCCATCTGAGCCATAACTGCCGTCATGGCTAACTGGCGCATATAGGTTGACTTCCCACTCATGTTTGGCCCTGTGATCAGTTGAATACTAGTGTCTTCTGCCATCTGAATCGTATTTGGAATATAGGTCTGAGCCCCCATAACCTTTTCAACGACAGCATGGCGCCCTTTCTGGATATCAATTCGCGAATCATCTCCGAATTCAGGTCGAATCAAATGCTGGGTTTCAGCTACAACCGCCAGACTTTGCAAGACATCAACGGTCGCAATTCCTTGAGCTAGAGCCTGCAAACGCTGGATATACTTGCTGACCTCTTCACGAATACGCATAAAAATTTCGTATTCGAGATTGGCTGACTTCTCACGCGCCTCCAGCATGTCGCCTTCGATACGAGCTAATTCCTCGGTTCCAAAACGTTCTGAGTTTTTCAGCGTCGCCTTGCGGAAAAAATGGGCTGGCACATTTCCCAGTTGAGAATTGATCACATGGAAATAGTAGCCATCCTTTTTATTATAGTCAATCTTGAGCGTACTGATTCCAGAGTTTTCTCGCTCCTTGGCCTCAATCTCAGCAATCCAACCAGTCCCTTCTCTGAGCACACGACGGTACTTGTCTAAAGTCTCATCAAATCCAGTTCGGATAATTCCCCCATCTGTAATCACATGAGGAGCTTCAGAAGAAATCGCTGCGCTAATCAAACTCTCCAACTCAGGGATTCCATCCAGTTGTTCGATGAGATAGGTTAGTGCAGGTTGCTCCATCCCTTCTAAAATCGCACGAATCCGTGGCACACTGGACAAGGTGGTCGCCAACTGCAAGAGATCCTTGGGATTGGTTTTGCCAAAAGAAACCCGACTAGCCAAGCGTTCGATATCATAAACGCCCTTGAGACTGTCTGTCAAATCACTGCGCTCAAAGAAGTGATCAAGAAAGACCTGCACCACCTCCTGACGTTGGATGATTCGTTCCTTATCAATCAAAGGGCGATGAATCCAAGAACGCAAGAGACGCATTCCCATAGCCGTTTTGGTTTCATCCAAAAGCCAGAAAAGACTGCCTTGCTTCTTGCCTGACCGAGCATTCTCAACCAAATCCAGACTGGCCTTGGTCGCATAATCCATCTGCAAGAAATCCTTGATTTCATAGCGAATAACAGGTTTGAGGTGGTTCAATTCTCTCATCTGAGTCCGATGAACATACTGGAGCAGCTTACTAGATGCCGCTTGCTCCACAGCTGCCAGTCGTGTATCCAGTAAATGGACATCCTCAAAGCCTTCCTTCTCACAGGAAAGCACAAGATTCATCTGACAGCTGAGAATTTGTTCTTCTTCCTCAGACAAGTTATAACCCAGCACAACTTCACGCGCCTTGAGATTGCGGATTTCCCCACAAACCAGTGTGAAATCCAAAAGACCTGTCACATAAAAGTCACCCGTCACCAGGTCCATATAAGCTAGGCCAAATTGATTGCCTTCGCGGTCTATGGCAACCAAAAAATTATTCTGACTGTCCGGCTTACTGCTATCGACCACTGTCCCTGGCGTAATGACCTGAACAACCTCTCGTTTCACAACCCCAACTGCTTGTTTAGGATCTTCCATCTGCTCTGCGATAGCCACCTTATAGCCCTGCTCAATCAAGACATCAATGTACTGTTGGGCAGAATGATAGGGGACACCCGCCATAGGAATCGGATTGTCGGCATTCTTGTTGCGACTCGTTAAGGAAATTTCCAGAATCTGCGCAGCATTGACCGCATCCTCATAAAATAATTCATAAAAATCACCCATACGAAAGAGCAAAAAAGCATCTGGATATTGCTTTTTAATATCCACATACTGTTGCATGCCGGGTGATAGCTTTTCTGTCGCCATTGTCCGTCTCTCCTTGTCAAAAATAAGTCTTGAGAGCAACTCCCAAGACCTTACTTATCTTTCATCAAATCTAGCAAACGATCTTCCATGAGTTTGGCAACGTGCTGGTCTCGACAAATGACCAATAAGGTATTGGCACCAGCAACTGTTCCTAAAATCCATTCATCCTTGTTTGCATCTACAATATTTGCCAAAACAGAGGCTTCGCCCAATTTGGTATGAAGCACCAAGGTAAACTCTGCTCTTGCAACACCTTCTAAAGGATGAGACAAAAATTCCACCAAATCAATCTTTTCTGTCTCATTTGCTAGTACATAATACACCATATCATTTTTCTTGACCTTGGTCAAGCCGATTTCGCGCAAATCACGAGACAAGGTGGTCTGAGTCACAAAGACATTGTGTGCCTCCAACCGATCTTGAATTTCTTTTTGTGTACTTAATTTCTCCTCAGTAATCATTTTTTTTATTAACTGATGACGATCTCTTTTTCTCATAAAATCCTCTTATGTGAATATTTATAACTATTTTTATAACTATATTATACCAAAAAAATAGGAGATTTCAAAAATTTTTTCTTCTTTCTTTAAAATTGTGATAAAATAGTAGAAAAGTCCAAAAAGGAGCTCTTAATGAATACAAAAGAATTGATTGCTAGCGAATTGGCTAGCGTCATTGATAGCCTGGACCAAGAGGCTATTTTAAATTTACTGGAAACCCCTAAAAACTCAGAAATGGGAGACATTGCTTTCCCTGCTTTTTCTCTTGCAAAAGTCGAACGTAAAGCACCTCAAATGATTGCGGCTGAACTGGCTGAAAAGATTAACAGCCAATCCTTTGAAAAGGTTGTCGCAACAGGACCTTACGTCAACTTTTTCCTTGATAAATCTGCTATTTCTGCTCAAGTATTACAAGCTGTTATCACTGAAAAAGAACACTATGCTGACCAACATATTGGTAAACAAGAAAATGTTGTTATTGACATGTCTAGCCCCAATATCGCTAAACCATTTTCTATCGGTCACCTGCGCTCAACTGTCATCGGAGATAGCTTATCACATATTTTCCAAAAAATCGGTTATCAAACAGTCAAGGTCAACCATTTGGGAGACTGGGGTAAACAGTTTGGGATGTTGATTGTCGCCTACAAAAAATGGGGCGACGAAGAAGCTGTGAAAGCTCATCCAATCGATGAACTTCTTAAACTCTACGTCCGCATCAATGCTGAGGCTGAAAATGACCCAAGTTTGGATGAAGAAGCACGCGAATGGTTCCGTAAACTTGAAAATGGAGACGAGGAAGCTCTCGCTCTTTGGCAATGGTTCCGTGATGAAAGTTTAGTGGAATTTAACCGTCTTTACAATGAATTGCAAGTCGAATTTGACAGCTACAATGGAGAAGCCTTCTACAACGATAAGATGGATGCAGTTGTAGACATTCTTTCTGAAAAAGGCCTTCTGGTTGAATCAGAAGGGGCCCAAGTTGTGAATCTTGAGAAATATGGAATTGAACATCCAGCCCTTATCAAGAAATCTGATGGTGCAACTCTCTATATCACTCGTGACTTGGCTGCAGCTCTTTACCGTAAAAACGAATACCAATTTGCTAAATCTATCTACGTCGTTGGTCAAGAGCAATCAGCCCACTTTAAACAGCTCAAAGCTGTCTTGAAAGAAATGGGCTACGACTGGAGTGACGACATTACTCACGTTCCTTTTGGTTTGGTTACAAAAGAAGGGAAAAAACTCTCTACCCGTAAAGGGAATGTCATCTTGCTAGAGCCTACAGTTGCAGAGGCAGTTAGCCGTGCTAAAGCGCAAATCGAAGCTAAAAATCCAGAACTTGAAAATAAAGACCAGGTAGCGCATGCTGTTGGGGTCGGAGCCATTAAATTCTATGACCTCAAAACCGACCGTACAAATGGATACGACTTCGACTTAGAGGCTATGGTATCCTTCGAGGGTGAAACTGGACCTTATGTTCAATACGCCTACGCTCGTATCCAATCTATCTTACGTAAAGCAGACTTCAAACCAGAAACAGCTGGCAACTATAGCTTGAATGATGTTGAAAGCTGGGAAATCATCAAACTCATCCAAGACTTCCCACGTATTATCAACCGTGCGGCGGATAACTTTGAACCTTCTATCATTGCTAAATTTGCAATTAGTCTGGCTCAAGCCTTTAACAAATACTATGCACACACGCGTATCTTGGATGAAAGCCCAGAACGCGACAGCCGTCTAGCCCTCAGCTACGCAACCGCAGTCGTTCTCAAAGAGGCCCTTCGCTTGCTTGGAGTAGAAGCGCCTGAGAAGATGTGATTCAGTACTAACAATTGGAACTAAAGTTCCTAATTGTTAGACGCTAGCCGCTTATAGGCGGACTAGCTAACTGCTTCACTAGTAAAGAAACATAAATATTATCGATTTATGTTTCTTTACGTCGTAACCAATACGAATTGCCTAAACGCTTCACTGACAGTCTATCAAAAATCTTATCAAGTTTTGCTGGCTTGTTCTGCTATTTTAGGTCCACTAATTCGATTTACTCACTACTACTTCTTTATCATACAGGGAGATTTCCTATGAGCCAATATGCTTATATCCTCGTTGTAATTAGCTTGGTTTTCCTTTTTCTGCTCAATAAGTACGAGAAGGAGAGACTGCAAAGGCTCTACCAAGAACAACTTTTGAAGGATGAAACATTTAGATCTGACATCAAAGAAAAAATTCACACGACTGAAAACATCAATGATGTCATTGCTTACATCAATAAAACTTATCATCTAGGAATGTTGCTATCAAAAGACATTACAGATCAATTGAAATAAAACGAGCTATTCTTTAAGAAATATCAAAACCGAGACTAAGAGTTTATCCCTTCATCTCGGTTTTTAGTATGTTCAATTGAAACAAGTGTTGAAAACTTGTTGTAGCAATTCTAATATAAGGATGGATAGACTTTCAAAAATATCATTTACAAATATTTTTAAAGAAATCAAACTTCCTATACTTACTATTCTTATAGACTGTTAAATCAACATCCTCTACAACTTCTTTCACATCTATATTGACATCATAGGGCAAAGAAAGAAAATCTAAATTATAAAATTCTGTACTCATCTCTTTTAAAATAAGAAGGTCTAACAAGTATCCCTCCACTCTGATTTCAACTTGAATTGTCTTAGACATGAAATTTTTTAGAATCATAAAGTCCTTTACTTGCTTTCTATTAGAACCGACATACTCAAATCTTTTTCGTTCAAAAATAATTTTCTCCAAATGTTACACCATTTCAATAACATAGTCTTTTTTATTATAATAATCATTAGTATGACTAACAATTATTAAAATAGAATTGTTGAATCTATCTCTAAACATTTTGTCAATCTTCATAGAGTTTACTTTATCTAAATGTGCAAAAGGTTCATCCAGTACAACTATTTCAGAATCTTGTTTTAAGTATTCTCTAGCTAGTCCTAGTCTAGATATTTGTCCCTTGGAAAGAGTGTTTTCTGTAACTATTAAATTAAGTATATCTTCATCTTTTAGCTCCTCGCATAATCCAAATTTATTCAATACATCTAATATTTCTGTATCAGCTATATGACGAGAATAAGATAAGTTTTCCCTTATTGATCTATTTACTAATAGCTGTTGTTGACTTTGATAATAAGCAATCCGATTATATAGTATAGCCTCACTCTTTAAAGTTACTTTAATTGATCCTTCACTAAAATGTACTAATCCTAAAATTGAATTTAATAACGTTGTTTTACCAACACCAGAAGATCCTTTTAGCTGATAGACTTTTCCTTCATCTAAACACAACGATTTTATAAATGTTTTATTAAAAGGATTAGAGTAATTTAAAATTTCTATTTTTGTTCTCTCGCCTAGTTGAGGATATATCGCTTGTTCTGAATTTGAAGGCAAATGATAAAATCTATTCATGTATTCTAGCATGATTTCCTTGCTTTTATTTATACCAGTTAATTCATCAGAAATAGCTAGTAATGGTGCTACTAATTGAAAACAATACATAATATATAAAGTAATAGAAGATAGTTGTGCGACACCTGATTTTATGTCATTGACAATTATACATAGTACTAATAATACTAATAGAATAAACAATAATTGATGACCCATCTGATTCAATATTCCAAATCTCAAAGTCGTCATTGATAATCGATAAATTTCTTGAACAGAATTTTTTATAAATTCAAACTCTCTCTCGATTGTATTGTTGACTTTTATTAATCCCAACCTCCCAAGTATATCCGAAAGTTGTTGATTAGTTTGTGATAGAAATTCTTGAAATCGTATTTGAATTTGAGATAATATTTTTCCAGACACAATTGAATAACAAACAACTATAAAAATCCCTGAGATAATAAGTATAGTTATTTTGAAATTTAAATAAAATAATATAATTATAGTTAAACTGACTTGAAGAGTATTAGTTATTAAAGTAGGAAGCTGTCTTGAAATCAAGTCAGAAAAGAATCCTGGATTATAAATTACCCTACTTGCCCAAGTCGTGCTCTCTAGATTAAAAACTTCGGACTGTAAAAGTGATAGGGCACTCTCCTTTCGTAGTTGTAAAATTATATATTCTCCAATTTTACCCAGAACATACAGAGACACATACATGATTATACTCTGTAAGAAAAATAGTAAAACAAGAATTATCATATCATTAAAATTAAAATTCTCAAATTTTTGAAATAATAAATTTAATTGAGTCGGTAAAAATAGACCTATTCCAGCGGAAACAGTCGCTAAGAAAACACTCAGTCCCCATAATAGTCGCTCTTTCAAACCAACATAAAAGTATATTTTTTTCAGTAAATCTATGGTAGTCATATTATCCCTCTAATACACATTTTCATCAAATTTTAAATTAAAAAATAGGCATATCTTTTTTTTTACAAACAAGACGTACCTATTTTTAAATGTTTAAATATTCTTACATATTAGGATTTTACTTTACCATTTCTATAGTAAGTCGTGTGCGTGTAGGCACCCCAAAACCATTGAGTTGTCAATTTTTTAAATAACTTAAACATCAGCTCTCACCTCCTTTCAATAATGTAAAATCAAAATACTATGATTTCTTTTTACCATTTCTATAATAAGTCGTATGTGTATAAGCACCCCAAAACCATTGAGTTGTCAATTTTTTAAATAACTTAAACATCGGCTCTCACCCCCCTTCAATAATATAAAATCAAAATACTATGATTTCTTTTTACCGTTTCTATAGTAAGTCGTGTGTGTGTAAGCACCCCAAAACCATTGAGTAGTTAACTTTTTAAATAACTTAAACACCATCTCTCACCTCCTTTCAATGATTAATTCATTAAAATTTCCCTTGTTTAATTCTTCCAAAAATTTTTGAAATAGTGTAAATAAAAGCTCCTAGTAAAAATTCCTGCAAGAAAAATCCAAGATAAGTTCCTAACTGTAAATTTCTATTAAATGTAAATACGGAAGTTTCAGATTGAATCGTATTTTGTTCTATAAGCGTCATAGGAGTAACTCTGAAAATTCCAAACATCATTAAGGTATAGATTATTCCAAAAATAATTAATAACACCCAGCTGTGCTTACTTCTAGAAGAAATACTTCCCGATAACAAAGCTAACAATATTGACGGTATAATTTGTACAAATAGCATAAATTGAAAAATGTTAAGATTCTCTAATACTATAAAACATGTTGAAAATTCTACAATTAATAAACAAGAAAATATTTTATCTATTTTTGTCAGTCTCATTTTATCTCCCTTATATAAAATCTAACATAATATTCCATAACGCATGGATAGTTGTCGGCAAAAAGATACTGTCTGTTTTACTTCTAATCCCATACAATACGATTGAAATAGGAACTCTATAAATTAAATTTTCTAAAATAATTCCATCCATATGCCCTAAATAACTAAATATCAAGCTCTGAATTAAACATATTATAAAAAAATTACTGCATAATTTCTTTAGTATTTCAGGGACTAACAAGCGATATACAAACTCTTCCTCCCAAGCGATTATAAAATTTACTAGAATAAAAAACAATATGTAAATGATTGAATTATAGTCTGTTGTATATAGAAATACAAATATTGTTATTAAAGTAATCTGAAGAATATAAAGGCCAACTTGTTTGTAGGATATAAATTGTTTAACCCTTATATTTATTAACTTTCCTTTCTCCAATATCCACCATAATAATAGTGATGTTCCCGCAAATAAGATTCTTTCTCCTAGCATCATTTTTAACATGCCTGCTCTGTCTAGTAAAAGAGCTATAATAGCATCTCCCAGCATAATTGATAATAGTGGAAAAAATGCTACAGATATGAGTACAATAATAATTTCAAATTTTCTTAGATTACTATCCATCATTACCTTAGACCTTCAATAACATTTTTATTTGCTGCAACCATTGCAGGCATAATACTAAATACAATTCCAAATACACCCGTTGTGAATAGAGTAATCAAAATATGATCCAGAGTTAATGTCGTAACAAAACCACTCATGTTCATTAAAACAACAAATAATGTCGCTACTCCAATACCAGTTATAGCTCCCAGAAGCGATAAAAGAATCCCCTCCATCATATATGATTGATAAATATCAGATTTTTTAGCTCCCAAAGCTCGACGAATGGCTATCTCCTTACTACGTTCGCTAACAGAAGACAACATAGCATTCATAACCCCAAAACCAGCTACAAAAATTGAAATACTTGATAAAAGTGCAATGAAATTTAATATTGTAGTAGCTTGGGCCTTTGTTTCCTCATATACCCTTCTATTATCTATATATCCATAAGTTCCTTCCTTGCGGAATATTCCATAAGTATCTAAAGCAGATAAAGCCTTATTAATATTCTCCAACTGATTAGTTTCTACTACTAATTCATCAAAATATTCCCTTCCTCCTAAAAGTAACTCTTTGATTTCATTGGTAACCAATAAAGAAGGTAATCTTTCATTAACAGCTGATCCATAATATATTGCCTGAATTGGATATTCTTTTCCAGATATATTGATAGTCTCTCCTAAAAAAGTTTCAATATTTTCCTTTCGAGTCAATGACATGAGAGCCTTATCGCTAATAGCGACACCGCCATCTAGTTCCTCTAATGCTCTTCCTTTTAATAAAGCAGGCACAACTAAACCATTCTTATTCAAATCGCCCAATGTTCGAAAACTAAGATTCTGCTTAGAATCATTAAAATACGTTTCAGCATACAAGGCATAAGAGCTGGAAGAAAGTCTTGCAGGTTTTCCAATAGTTTGCTCAATCAATTGTTTATCTTCCTGTGTAAACCCTCTAATATCCAACATATTCTGAGGAGTATAAGTCATTGTTGCTGTGTCTTCTTCTATCTTTAAATCATTACCTAATGTAGAAGTTGTATAGGAAGAACTTGATAGTATTACTAATAAAACAAATGTTGCCACTGTGATGGCTAAGGACGTCAGAATGCTTTGTCTTTTATTCCTCTTTAACAGCTTTAGAGTATCTATTAACAGCTTTTTAAACTTCATGTAATCCTTCTCCTTCAGATGTTAGATACCCATTTTTCATTCGATACCTTGTTCTACAATGACTGGCAACAAACTCATCGTGAGTTACTACAATAATTGTCGTTCCAGAATGATTCAAATTTTGTAGAATTTGCAATATCTCATTCCTATTTTTCTCATCTAATGCACCTGTAGGTTCATCCGCTATAAGAAATCTAGGTTTATGAGCAAGAGCTCTAATTAAAGCAACTCGTTGCTTCTGTCCGCCTGATAAATGACTTGGGTACTCATTCATCTTATCTATAAGTCCTAAGTCTTGTAATAAACTATCAATGTATTCTATATCTGGCTGTTGGTCAGAATATAGGAATGATAATAAAATATTTTCTTTAACAGTATATTCATCAATAAGATGAAATTGTTGAAAAACAAATCCAATATCACGATTACGGTAACTTGCTTGTTGATTTTCATTTAACTTCTCAATACTTTTTCCGTCTAATATATATTCTCCTTCAAATTCAGAATCAATCAGTCCCAAAATATTGATAAATGTCGATTTGCCCGAACCTGATGGTCCCATTATCGATACAAATTCTCCTTCAACTACCTTAAAATTTATTTCTCTTAAGACATTATTTTTTAGCGTCCCTTGTCCGTAACTTTTACTAATATTTTTTAGTTCTAACATAGACCTTCCCATTCTATCTTTATTATTTATAAATCCAAAAAATGGCAACAACTAGCACTAACATATTTTCTCTCCTTATTTTTTCTACAGGATTATTATACTTCTATGTTACACATTCTCCAAGGTCATAAATGTCACTAATTTCAACAACTTATCTACTAATGAGTACTCAATTAGTATAAAAAGAAACTAGATACGAACTCAATCTAAGGGAAAAACATAATAACTCTTTAAATGATAAAACGCATAATATCAAGTTTTTAAACACCTGATATCATGCGTTTTTATGATTTCGAAAACTTTCTCTCGGTCTTTTTAACTAGTGACATTTTTGTCACTTTTTTATTTTCTAATGTTTATTTTTAAAAAAATCCTGGAGGTCATGTTGCCATTGTTTTTCTAGCTGTTCTATCAAATGACTATTATCAATCATTCTAGCAAATATTTTTGCTTCTTGAAAATAATTTTCAGCTACTGAATAATCTTTTTTTACAAATAATGCATAGCGCCATTCCCATAGTCGAATAATTGGTTTTTTCTGATAGTCATATGATTTTGAGGTAATTTCATTTAATTTGTAAAGAATATCTTCAAATTGACTGTAATTAGCAATTTTTTCAAATATTCCTAACAACAAAAGTAATGAATCTCTGATTAGAAATGAATATTCAATATCAAACATCTCAACTTGTTGTAAAATTTTATCAGCTATTGCTAAGAAGGTATTCACTTCAATCTCATCTATTATTGTATCTTGGTGTACTAATCTTACCAAAAATAGCTTTATGATTAAAATATCGTTAACTTCATATTTTGATTTCAACAAAATGTGATCGAAATACTCTTGTAAAATCATTCCTAAATTGCTATCATCATTCCACCAACCAAAATCATCATATGCTTGTAAAACATCTATGATAAACCTTTCTTCCTCAGGAAGTCTATCATAATATTCTTCAAAAATCTTATCAAAAACACTCTCTTTCTTTTGGGCGATAGTTTCATCTTCGTATGTAGGAGTCCTCATCAAGAAATACTTCAATTCTAGATATTCCTTATCCAACTCTATATAACTTGGCATCAACTTGTAATCTTCAACCCCCAAACGTTCAGCGATATATTTTAACTTTGTTAGTGTTGGTCTAGATTCTCCATTTTCAATTCTAATTAATTGACGAATACTTAATTCAGACTCATCACCACAAAATTCTGAACGACTGATTTTTTTAGCCAAACGTAATCTTTTAATTTTTTCGCCAAACTCTCGCAACCTACAAGAACCTCCTGAGTTGTTTACCTCTATTATAGCATATACTGAATCAAACTATCTGTCAGAACTAAAGACTAAGAGTTTAATACTGAGTCTCGGTTTTTGTGTATTTTTGAAGTCACAAAGCCACCATACCCCAGCAGTGCAAGTGCAAAATCCCCTAGAATATGATAGAATAAGAGAAAGAACTCTATTAAGGAGGAAATCATGGAAAAACAAACCATCGCCGTCTTGGGGCCTGGTTCTTGGGGAACTGCCCTTTCACAAGTCTTAAATGACAATGGACACGAGGTACGTATTTGGGGAAATCTTCCCGAGCAAATCAATGAAATTAATACACACCATACTAATAAGCACTACTTTAAAGATGTCGTCCTAGATGAAAATATCATTGCCTACACTGACTTAGCAGAAACATTGAAAGATGTGGATGCGATTTTGTTTGTTGTCCCAACAAAAGTGACACGACTTGTTGCCCAGCAAGTTGCACAAACCTTAGACCATAAGGCTATCATCATGCACGCATCAAAGGGATTAGAACCTGATAGCCATAAACGATTATCAACCATTCTTGAAGAAGAAATTCCTGAACATCTCCGCAGTGATATTGTCGTTGTTTCAGGCCCTAGTCATGCGGAAGAAACCATTGTGCGTGACCTGACTTTAATCACTGCTGCTTCTAAAGATTTACAAACAGCTCAATACGTTCAAGAGCTCTTTAGTAATCACTACTTCCGACTTTATACCAATACGGATGTTATTGGAGTTGAAACTGCTGGTGCTCTTAAAAACATTATCGCTGTCGGTGCTGGAGCTTTACATGGTTTGGGATTTGGTGACAATGCCAAGGCAGCCATCATCGCTCGAGGCTTGGCAGAAATTACCCGCCTAGGGGTGGCACTCGGGGCTAGTCCATTGACCTATAGTGGCTTGTCTGGTGTAGGAGATTTGATCGTAACGGGAACTTCCATCCACTCTCGTAACTGGAGAGCTGGAGATGCCCTTGGTCGTGGAGAATCCCTAGCTGATATCGAAGCCAATATGGGCATGGTAATTGAAGGAATCTCAACGACCCGAGCAGCCTACGAACTAGCGCAAGAACTTGGAGTCTATATGCCCATTACACAGGCCATTTACCAAGTTATCTACCACGGAACCAATATCAAAGATGCCATTTATGACATCATGAACAATGAATTTAAAGCAGAAAATGAGTGGTCTTAACCCTCTAAAGAAAGGATTCTTATGGCACTGAAAGTTAGAAAAGCAGTCATCCCTGCTGCTGGACTAGGAACTCGTTTTTTACCAGCAACCAAGGCCCTTGCCAAAGAAATGTTGCCAATTGTAGACAAACCAACTATCCAGTTTATCGTGGAAGAAGCTCTCAAATCAGGTATTGAAGATATTCTGGTTGTCACTGGTAAATCAAAACGTTCTATTGAGGACCACTTTGATTCAAACTTTGAGCTTGAATACAATCTTAAGGAAAAAGGCAAAACAGATTTGTTAAAATTGGTAGATGAAGCAACTGGTATGCGCCTCCATTTCATCCGCCAAACTCACCCTCGTGGTCTTGGAGACGCTGTCTTACAAGCCAAAGCTTTTGTGGGGAATGAGCCCTTCGTTGTTATGCTGGGCGATGACCTTATGGACATCACAGATGAGAATGCCGTTCCTTTGACAAAACAACTGATGAATGATTACGAGCGGACACACGCATCAACCATTGCTGTCATGCCCGTACCACATGAAGACGTTTCATCATATGGAGTCATTGCTCCTCAAGGCGAAGGAATCAATGGACTCTATAGCGTTGAAACTTTCGTTGAAAAACCAGCTCCCGAAGATGCACCAAGTGATTTAGCGATTATCGGTCGTTATCTTCTGACACCTGAGATTTTTGATATCCTCGAAAATCAAGCTCCTGGTGCTGGAAATGAAATCCAACTTACTGATGCAATCGATACTCTCAATAAAACACAACGTGTTTTTGCCCGTGAATTTACAGGAGCTCGTTACGACGTTGGGGATAAGTTTGGCTTTATGAAAACATCTATTGACTACGCCCTCAAACATCCACAAGTCAAAGATGACTTAAAAGATTACCTCATCCAACTTGGAAAAGAATTGGCTGAGAAGGAATAAAATAAAAAGATAAGGTTCAAAAAAGAGTCCA
>NZ_KQ970265.1:24387-31631 GCF_001579045.1 Streptococcus mitis
TTCAAAAAATGCCTTATCTTTTTTCATTACACAAATTGTCTTCCAACTTCTTCACATTCCCATTCCCTTGTAGAGAAGTAAGACTGCGAGTCCTACGAACAACACTAACGCTCCTAACCTCTGGCTAGTACGATACATCCATCTTTCTCCTCGAACTGGAAAGATAATTGCTAGAAATGCGCCACCAACTGCACCTCCGATATGACCTGCTAGACTGATTCCTGGAATCAGAACACTTCCAATAATGTTAACCACAAAAAGTGTCAGATAGGATTGCCCCAACTGCTGGATATAAGGATTACGAGTGGCATAGCGAAGAACAATAATTGCAGCAAATAGCCCATAGAGAGAAGTAGAAGCTCCTGCTGCTAAGGATTTTGGACTAAATACAAAAACAAAGAGATTGCCCATCATTCCAGATAAGAGATAGAGAAAGAAAAACTTCTTGGATCCGAAAATTTCCTCTACTTGCCTACCAAGATAATAGAGCGAAAGCATATTAACAATGAAATGCTCCCACCCAATATGAACAAAAATGGCAGAAAAGAGACGCCAAATCTGATCGGGAAAGATCCGAATAGCAGGCCCATACATGGCTCCAAATCGAAATAGGGTATCTGCCCTATAAAAGTTTCCTCCTGTGGTCACCAACATTAGTAGAAATACCAAGGCCGTCACTAAGAGAAAGAAACTCGTCACAGGGTAACGCCTATCAAAGATTTCTTTCATCAATCAGTACCTCCTGAACAGGAATATCATAATTTTCAGGGCTAAAGTCCCGAATTTGACAAGGATAAACTGTACTCAAAGTATGACCAGAAAAATGTTCCAGATAGCGGTCATAATAACCTCCACCGTATCCAATCCGATATCCTTCCGTCGTAAAAACCAGCCCCGGAACATGAATCAAATCAATCCGAGAGGCATCCACCACTTCCAAATCTCCCTGTGGTTCCAGTAAGCCAAAGGAAGTTTTTACCAACTGCTGCGGATCATAGACCACAAAGTCCATGCGCCCCTTGGGATAGGTTTTGGGTATCAGAACCTTCTTGCCGTCCTTCAACGCCTGCTCAATCAGTTCCTGCGTTTGAAACTCATGAGGAAAAGAGAGGTAGGTTGCGATGACCTTGGCTTCTTGGTAGAAGGGATGTTTCAAAAATTGATCCGTTAAAGCTTGATCCATAGCCTGTTTTTGCTCTTGAGATATAGCCTTCATTTCTTGCAAGACTTGCTTGCGTAATTCTGCTTTCATAGACAAGCCCTCTACTCTGCCGCCTTCTTTTTCAGGAAACTAGAAACCGCATCCACCCCAATAGCTAATGCTTCTTCCTTAGGACTCATCTGAGGGTGATGAAGGGCGTAGGGACTATCGATACCAAGCCAGAACATAACACCATCAACCTTTGAAAGGAGATAACCAAAGTCTTCACCTGTCATAGCAGGTTCAATATCAATTAACTCAATCCCCTCTTTTTCTTCAAAGAAGTCCATCAGTTCACGCGCCAAGACTGGATTATTCTCAACAGGCAGGTAACCCCCTTGTTTGAGTTCCACTTCGACTTCCATATCGAAGGCAGCTGCAACCCCTTCTGCAACTGTTTTGACCCGCTTTTGTACCAAGAGACTCATGTCCTGAGTCAAGGCCCGAATAGTTCCATGCAAAAAGGCTGTGTCTGTGATAACATTGTTGGTTGTTCCAGCCTGAAAAACGCCAAAGGTCACCACTGCTCCCTCGATTGGGTTGACATTGCGGCTGACAACTGACTGCACCTGGGTCACAAAGTAACTAGCCGCCACCAAGGCGTCATTAGCTTCATGTGGAAAGGCTGCGTGTCCTCCTTTGCCCTTGAAACGGATCTTCACCTCGCAAGTCCCTGCAAAGAGTGTATGAGTATTGGTCGCAATCTGACCAACCTTCAAATCTGGCCGAACATGAAGCCCATAAAACTGGTCTGGCAACCAGTCTCCAAAAGCATCAGCCTCATACATGAGCATGCCGCCAGCTTCATTTTCTTCAGCAGGTTGAAACAGAAAGAGCAGATTGTTCTTTGGTTGCTCCTCAAGGGCTCGCTCAAGACAGCCTAAGGCAATAGTCATATGAAAATCATGTCCACAAGCATGCATACGACTTTGGTGCTGAGAGGCGAAAGGAAGGCCTGTTTGCTCGATGATCGGCAGGCCATCAATATCTGTCCGCCAACCAATGGTACGCTCTGGTTGACTTCCCTGCAAGTAAACCAAAATACCTGTCCGCCAAGTACGAACTTGGACAAAATTCTTGCCCGCGATCAATTTCTCAATCACATCCAGCAAATAAGCCTGAGTCTTGAACTCCTCCAAGCCAATCTCTGGAATCTGGTGCAAATCTCGTCTAGTCTGAATCAAATCTAACATCTATCTATCCTCCTATATAGCAGAAAGAGGCTGGAAAAAGGGTTCCGCCTCTATTTTTCTTTTACAATTACAAGGTACGAAGCGCATCCTCTAGCGCTGTTTTTTGTTGGGTTTGGGCATCAATCTCTTTGATAATACGAGCTGGAACGCCTGCCACCACCACGTTTTCTGGGACATCTTGGGTAACAATAGCTCCTGCTGCGACAACTGAACCACTACCGATTTGGACCCCTTCGATAACCACTGCGTTGGCACCGATGAGAACATTGTCTCCAACACGGACTGGTTCTGCGCTAGCTGGCTCAATCACACCTGCCAAAACTGCACCTGCACCAACATGACTATTTTTCCCAACGATAGCACGGCCACCAAGGATAGCCCCCATGTCAATCATAGTTCCTGCACCAATTTCAGCACCGATATTGATAACAGCACCCATCATGATAACAGCATTGTCACCAATTTCAACCTGATCACGGATAATAGCACCTGGCTCGATACGAGCATTGATAGCACGTTTATCTAGCAAAGGAACTGCAGAATTACGAGCATCTTGCTCAACAACATAGTCTTGATTTTCTACCAAACCATCGAGAAGAGGAGCCACGTCCTTCCAGTCTCCAAATAGGACATTCCCTAGTTTGACAACAGAGCTTGGTACAGCAGTTGCGAGTTGTCCCTCAAAGGTTACTTTCACACTGGTTTTCTTTTCAGCATTGGCGATAAATTGGATAATTTCTTGTGCGTTCATTTTTGTAGCAGTCATAGGCGCCTCCTAGTTCATTTTAATGATACCTATTCTACCAAAAAAGGCCTCAAATTTGAAGCCTTTTTGTTTGTTTTTAGGTATGATTTTTAGGGATGTGAGATAAAACGTGCTGTCGGTAAAAGCAAGCCCCTACCGATACAACCTAAAAACACTCTTCACAACTATCTCCCCGTGTTTTATTGACTATTCTAGTATAGCACACTTTTAGAATTAAGAAAAGACTTTTTATTTACTTTCTTTCGCTTCTTCTATCGATAGAAAAATCATAGGCAAAATAATCAGGGCCATAGCTAGAAGAAGGGACCAATCCACTACCAATCCTAAAAATAAAACACTCAAAAGGGCAGAAGAGAGAGGTTCACTGGCACTGATAACGGAAACCACCAAAGGAGAAACCAAGGAAACGGCCTTCATGGAAATAAAAAAGGCAAAAGCCGTTCCAAAGAAAGCGATAATGAGACAAATCAAGATACTCCAAATATCAAGAGTAAAGGAAAGCTGGTAAACCGGCGAGAGGACATTGCTAAATAAACCGGCCAAAATCATCCCCCACCCAACCGTAGGTACAAAACCATAGCGCTTCGCAAAAGGTTGGGGCAAGATGACATTAAACATGACCCCCATGGCACTCAGCAGACCTGTCACAAGCGCTAGTGGTGTCATGGATAACTGAGAGAGATCTCCCTTTGTCGCCATCAGGCAAACACCCAACATGGCAACTAAAACATAAAAAATAGCGCTTTTTGACGCTCGTTTTTGATAAACCAAGCGATTGTAAAAGAGGATAAAAACTGGACTAATAAACTGTAAAATAGTTGCAGTCGCTGCATTTGAATATTCTACACAGAGATAGAAAAAATACTGGACTGAAAAAATTCCCAAAATAGCATAGGCTAGAAAGGGTAGGTAATTTTTCTTGTCTCGCCAAATATCTAACACTTGCGATTTTAATTGTATTGCAGACCAAATGAGTACAAGACCCCCTGCCAGTGTTAAACGCATTGAGGTAATCCAACCCGAAGACACCTGATAATGAGTAAAGAAATACTCTCCTAAAATTCCACAGATTCCCCATATTAAGCCAGATAGGAGCGAATAAATAGTTCCTTTAACAATCTTTTTCTGATACTGATTCATACCTTTATTGTAACACGAAAGGAAAAAAGAAAAAAGTGGCAATCCATTGATTAGCCACTTCATTTAGCACAGTTCATAGAACTTATCGTCTTGTCCTTGAAGCAGAAGGTCGTGTAGCACTTGAGCTACTACTTGAACTGCTGGAGCTTGATGGAGTTGGTAGACTCCCCACAATGCTAGACCAAGCATTCTGATAATCCGCATCACTTCCACCAATAGCAAAGCGATAACTGGTCGTTGGCGCTCCTGCCTTATTAGCCCAATAGCTGGTAACAGTCGAACCTGTGACCTCTACTTCTTTTCCTTCAACAGAAACCTTCCCTGGTTTTTGACCTGTTGATTTTAAGACTTCGGATTTTACGACACTAGGATCTAAAGCAAAGCGCTCGTTCCCCCAAATACTTGGGGAGGCTTGCTGAATCGCATTTACCAGATGAGCCATGTAATTAGAGTTATTGGAATAACCTGCTCTACGTGACAATGAATGATTATCATCATGCCCAATCCAGCCACCTAGGGTTAATCTAGGTGTCGAAAGCATGAGCCACATATTTTCGTCTTGGTTGGTTGTACCAGTCTTCCCAATCCAATCTGCATTAGCCAGAGTAGGATTTAAAGAAGTCAGATTCGTCTTGAAGGTTGTTGTCACACGAGAGGATAGAACTTCTCGCAGCAAGCCCTGCATAATTGTCGCAGTAGCTTTTGAATAGACTTGAACTGGTTTATCCTGATACTCATACACCACTCTACCATCTGCTGCTTCAATTTTAGAAATCACGTGTTTTTTATGATATAGACCATTATTTGCTAGGGTCTGATAGCCATTGGTATGCTGGGCAACTGTGACTTCAATACCACCACCCATCGGCAGGCTCTCAATACCGTACTCAGGAATCTCGTAGCCCATCTTTTCCATATAACCCTTGACATCAACACCCTTTTCACGGAGCATACGATAAGTCCAGTAAGCAGGGATATTCCATGAATAGTTCAGAGCTTCTCCCAAGGTCATCATTCCTGTTCCCTTGCTATTAGCATACATAATCGGATTGCCATTGGCAAAATTTGTTGGATAGTTAGACAGAATCGTCTCACTTCCCATCAAGCCCTGGTCAATAGCAATACCGTAGGCCAGCAAAGGCTTGGTAGTAGAAGCTGGCGAACGTTTGGTATCAAAGGCATGATTATTTTGATTTTCTTGATAATTACGACCACCTACAAAGCCTAGAATAGCACCTGTGTGGTTGTCCATCAGGACATTCCCTACTTCTACACGACCTGTTCCATCGTCTAAAAGATAGCCATAGTCAGCAACCGCATTTTGCATGGCAGAATGAATTTTCTGGTCTATGGTAGTAGTAATCTTATAACCACCATTTTCAATTTCCTTGGCTGCCAAATCGCGATAAAACTTCTGAGTTGCCTCATTTTTCAACTCCTTAGCGGAGACATTGTCTCTCTGAGCTAGATAGTCATACATACGTTCTTGAGCTTCTGCCAAAGTTGTAAAGTATAAATAGTCTCGTGAAATTCCTGTGACCGTGCCCGATGGTAAAAAGTCCTGTTTAAGGTCATAATCCTTGTACTGAGAATACTCGTCCTTGCTTAAGGCACCTGTGCGATACATACTGTAAAGAACTGCCTTAGCCCGTCTCAAGCCTATTTCCAAGTCTTCATCACTCTTCAACTCCCCAGTATTTTCATAAGGAGAGTAAGTAATGGGACTCTGTGGAAGTCCTGCTAAAAATGCTGCTTGAGGAACCGTCAACTGACTGGCATCTACACCGAAAATCCCCTCAGCTGCCTGCTGAGCCCCTGCAATATTCTGCCCCTTATTATTTCGGCCAAAGGGAGCCACATTGAGATAGGTCGTTAAAATCTCATCCTTATTCATGGCGCGTTCCAAGGCAAGAGCATCCACAATCTCTGTCGCCTTACGGGCCAAGGTCGGCGCATCTCCAACTACCTGCTGCTTAATCAGTTGCTGGGTCAAGGTTGAACCCCCACTAGAGGAACCCAAACCTACAAATTTCCCCAAGGTCGCACGAATCACCGCCTTGGGTACTACACCCTTATGTTCTTTGAAGTGTTCATCTTCCGTCGCAATGATAGCCTTCTTCAGATTTTCCGAAATTTGCTCAGATGAGATAGAAGTGCGCAACAAATCACTCTCTATGGAAGCAATCACCGTCCCATCCGCATAGGTAATCTCTGAAATAGAAGAGATGTCCTTGACCTGATTCACCAATTCTTCTGTCTGAGGCACCCGTACCTTGTCAAATAAGGCCACTCCGTACCCCAAAGCAATCCCAGCTCCCAACATTCCTCCTAGAAAACCGAGTACAAAGAGTAAGTTAAATAAGGCTTTTATACTCAGTAAAATAGCTGGTAAGATGGCTGGCCTATCTAAGGTTTTAGATTTTTTGGTACTTGAACCTTTCTTGCCAGGGCTAGCTGATTTTTTATTTTTTTGTTTTTGCTGGAAAAATTCCCGCATTTTTCGTTTTAATTCATTTAATTGATTTTGCATGGATTTCCTCACTTTATCTATTATACCACAAAAGGAAAACTTTCAATAAAATGGTAAATTCCCAAACTAAGTTCCACCGCTAGTAGAAGTGGAAGTTAGTCTGATAAAAATCGTAAAAACCAGTGGAAATCCGTGTCAGGGTAAGTTCCACTGGTTTTAATCATGCTTGATTTCATCGCTTTTGTAGCCGAAAAGAATAGAAAAAAAGAGCGCAAAAAATCCCCTCATCTGAAAGCGTTTCAGATTAAGTTCCGCTATGGTGGAAGTTAGTGTGAGACGTTTGAATGCGGTTAAAGGTTAGTTTTTAGAACTTATGTTGGAGTAATGTAGACGACTGACAGACGTCTTCTGCAGGTATTTTAGAAATGCCGAGAAGCTTAGGAATCTCTTCTCCATAGGTAAATGCAAAGAGCT
>NZ_KQ970265.1:32570-170903 GCF_001579045.1 Streptococcus mitis
GGATTGTCCAATAGCTTTGAAGGTTTCACCGCGCTCTAAGCCCAATTGGATATCATTGCGGTCTGAAAGGGTAAGGTGTTTATGTTTTGTCATAGTAGACCTCATTTCTAACTCAAACGTCTCACACTTAATTCCACCATAAAAATCCGTTTGAGACTAATTTCCACTTCGGTTAGGTAAGTGGAAGTTACTTTGAGAAGTTGCCCTTTCAATAAAATAGCCACTTTCTTCCTTATTCTACTAGGCTATTGCCCAAGTTTGTGATACAATAGGTAGAAACAATATTTTTAAAAAGGAGAAAAGACACATGCACATTTTTGATGAGCTAAAAGAGCGTGGTTTGATATTTCAAACGACTGATGAAGAAGCTTTGCGTAAAGCCCTAGAAGAAGGTCAAGTTTCTTATTATACTGGCTACGATCCAACTGCTGACAGCCTTCACCTAGGCCACCTTGTCGCAATCTTGACAAGTCGTCGCTTGCAACTAGCAGGTCACAAACCTTATGCGCTCGTTGGCGGTGCTACAGGTCTCATCGGAGATCCGTCCTTCAAAGATGCTGAACGTAGTCTCCAAACAAAAGACACAGTAGATGGCTGGGTCAAGTCTATCCAAGGACAACTGTCTCGTTTTCTTGACTTTGAAAATGGTGAAAACAAGGCTGTCATGGTCAACAACTACGACTGGTTTGGCAGTATCAGCTTCATTGACTTCCTCCGTGATATCGGAAAATATTTTACTGTCAACTACATGATGAGTAAGGAATCTGTGAAAAAACGGATTGAAACAGGGATTTCTTACACTGAGTTTGCTTACCAAATCATGCAAGGTTACGACTTCTTCGTCCTTAACCAAGACCATAATGTCACTCTTCAAATAGGTGGTTCTGACCAGTGGGGAAATATGACAGCTGGTACTGAATTGCTTCGTCGTAAGGCTGACAAGACTGGCCACGTTATCACTGTTCCATTGATTACAGATGCAACTGGTAAGAAATTTGGTAAATCAGAAGGAAATGCCGTCTGGCTCAATCCTGAAAAGACTTCTCCATACGAAATGTACCAATTCTGGATGAACGTGATGGACGCTGACGCTGTTCGCTTCTTGAAGATCTTTACTTTCTTGTCACTTGATGAGATTGAAGACATTCGTAAACAATTTGAAGCAGCGCCACACGAACGCTTGGCTCAAAAAGTCTTGGCTCGTGAAGTCGTTACACTTGTTCACGGCGAAGAAGCCTACAAAGAAGCCCTCAACATCACTGAGCAACTCTTTGCTGGAAACATCAAAAACCTTTCTGTCAAAGAACTCAAACAAGGACTTCGTGGAGTGCCAAACTACCAAGTACAAGCAGATGAAAATCACAATATCGTGGAACTGCTCGTCTCATCTGGTGTGGTTAGCTCAAAACGCCAAGCCCGTGAAGACGTCCAAAACGGAGCTATCTACGTCAACGGCGACCGCATCCAAGACCTTGACTATGTCTTGAGTGACGCTGATAAGTTAGAGAACGAACTGACTGTTATCCGTCGTGGAAAGAAAAAATACTTTGTATTGACTTACTAAATTGTTCAACATTTACCTATAAAAAAAGGAGTTAACCTCAATAAAGGTAACTCCTTTTTGCTGTTAATAACTCTCATCTATCTATTTTTAATAGACAGGCTACGCAGGACTATGCGTAAGGTTGTTAGATTATGTAAGATAGAGAGATTTGAAGGACTGAGCCAATTAAACAAGCCAAAGCCAATCAAACTACTATTTACGACAACGGTATCTTGAATATTCTTCTTGATAAGTGTTTGCAAAGATGATGATAACGAATTCAACTCTTGGAAGAAATCCAAACGATTATCTAACAATAAGATATCGCTCATCTGCTTAGAAATATCTGCACTCTCATTCATCACCACACCGATATCTGACAGGGTTAGAGCCGCTGAATCATTCAATCCATCCCCAACCATCAAAATAGTGTGACCTGCTTTCTGCAGTTCCTCTACTAACTCAAATTTCCCATCAGGTTTCAAGTCTGTATAGACCTGATCAAAGGGCAAATCTTTGACTAATTCCTCTGTCCTAACCAAGGTGTCCCCTGTTGCCAGAATCAATTTTTTCCCTTGTTCCTTAAGTTTCTCCAAGGCTGCTTTTGCTTCTTTTCTCAAAGGAGTATGGATGCAGAACATTCCAATCAATTCATTCTGATAAGCCAAGAATAAGAGATTGTAGTGACTCTTGTACTCTTCAATTAAAGCATTTTGTTCTGAATTGATATGAATTTGCTCATCCTGCATCAAAACATAATTCCCAATAAGAACTGGTTGCCCATCTATATGAGATTTGATCCCCTTGCTTGCGATATATTGGAGTTTCCCATGCATTTCCTCATGTTCAATTCCCTCTATCTCAGCTTGCTTGACGATAGCATTAGCAATAGGATGATAGATGTGCTCCTCAAGACAGGCACTGATTCTGAGAATATCTTCCTCACTATAGTCCCCAAAAGGTAACACCTTTTCAACTATAGGATAACTAGTTGTGATTGTTCCCGTCTTATCAAACAAGAAAGTATCAACTTCCAGGTATTTCTCCAGAACATCTCCATCCTTAATCACCATTTCACGGTTCAACCCCTCCTTGATAGCTGCCAAATAAGCTACAGGAGTAGAGATTTTCAAAGCGCAGGAGAAATCGACCAATAGGAAAGAAATAGCCTTAGAAAAAGAACCTGTTAATAGGTAAGTCAGACCAGCTCCCAAGAAATTATATTTGACGACCTTATCCGCCATCTTGATGAAATAGCGTTGTTTCGTTTTCTTGTTTTCTTCAGATTTCTTCATCAACTCAATCAGTTGTAAAACCCGGCTGTTCATCTGATTATCGGTTACACGAATGCGTAACTCTCCAGTTTCTAATACTGTATTTGCACAAACCAAATCAGACTCTCTTTTTTCAACTGGAAAACTCTCTCCTGTCAAGGAACTTTCGTTGACCATACCTAAACCTGAAACCACTTGTCCATCAAACAGAATTTCATTTCCTTGAGATAGGACCAAGACATCTCCTATTTGAACATCGGAACTCTTGATACTAACAACCGTATCGCCCTGTACTAGGAAAACATCGCTCTCTTTTGCAAGAAGGCTTTGTTCTAAATCTGTTGCAGTTTTTTTCAAGGACCACTGATCTAAATGATTCCCCAAATCAAGCATAAATATGATATTGCTAGCCGTCTTGGATTGGTTCATAAACAAGGACAATAAAATCGCCGAACAGTCCAAGACCTCCATCGTTAGTTCCTTACGCGCTAGTGTTTGATAGGCTTCTCTAATATAACCCAAAGCCTGATAACAAGTCCATATATAGCGAATTGGAGACGGTACAAGACTACGAAAAAGCACACGCTTAATCGCTGCACCTGAAACAATAGAATAAGCACTCTCTTCTCTACGAATGGGAAGAGTCATCAACTCAGAAACTTTCCCTTTATCAATTCTTTTTAAAAAGGCTTCTGCATTATCTAATACAGAAAAGCCTTCTTTTATACGTAGAGTAAAGTGCTGTTGATCCATGTAAAACCGGATAGACTCAATTCCCTTTTCATCTCTCGCCAAGGAACGAAGATAGTCTTGAATATCCAAGGTGAGCGAGAAAGATGATGATAGTCGGATATGTTGGTATCCTCTATGTAGCACTTTAAAAGACATGTTATTCCCCTATAAGGCTATCTAATTGCTCTGCTTTTTTCTCTTGCTCGTACAAATATTTGGCATCTTGCAAGACATCGTCTCCATGTTGCTTCACAACAGAAACAGATGCATCTAGCTCGTCCTTCAATTTGTAAGCCTTAGCCAAAGCTTTAGAATAACCTTTTTTAGCTTCCTTACTTGCTAAGATTTTCAAACCAAGGGTACCAAATGCAACACCACCCAAAAAGAGTGATGATTTTTTCGCAACTTTTGCGACGGTTAATACTTCTTTTAACATACTTATTTCCTCCTTATCATTATTATATAGCAATTTAGATATAAAAGCAATTTTATTTTATAAATTGGAGAATTATACTCAATGAAAATCAAAGAGCAAACTAGGAAACTAGCCGCAGGCTGTACTTGAGTACGGCAAGGCGACGTTGACGTGGTTTGAATTTGATTTTCGAAGAGTATTAGTTTTATTTCTACTGAATCTCCCATCTACTTATTCCTAAAGTTGCTTTCATTTGCCTCTTTTGATACACTTAAACTATGAATACAAATCTCAAACCCAAACTTCAGCGTTTTGCTTCTGCGACTGCCTTTGCCTGTCCTATCTGTCAAGAAAAGCTGACTCTGGTAGAGAACAGTCTTAAATGCTGCAACCGTCATTCTTTTGACCTGGCAAAATTCGGCTATGTCAATCTGGCACCTCAAATCAAGCAATCTGCCAACTACGACAAGGAAAACTTTCAAAACCGGCAACAAATCCTAGAAGCCGGCTTTTATCAGGCTATTTTAGAAGGTGTATCGGACTTGCTAGCAAGCTCAAAAACTACCACAACAATCTTGGATATTGGTTGTGGCGAAGGATTCTACTCTCGAAAACTCCAAGAAAGTCACTCTGAAAAAACTTTCTATGCCTTTGACATCTCCAAAGATTCAGTCCAGATCGCTGCCAAGAGCGAACCCAACTGGGCAGTCAATTGGTTCGTTGGCGACCTGGCTCGTCTTCCTATAAAAGACGCCAGCATGGATATCTTACTTGATATCTTCTCACCTGCAAACTATGGAGAATTTCGTCGCGTTTTATCCAAAGACGGTATCTTGATCAAGGTCATCCCAACCAAAAATCACCTCAAGGAAATTCGCCAAAGGGTACAAGACCAGCTGACAAACAAGGACTATTCCAACCAAGATATCAAAAATCATTTCCAAGAACACTTTACCATCCTATCTAACCAAACGGCCTCTCTGACTAAGACTATCACATCAGATCAGCTCCAAGCCCTACTCAGTATGACTCCTCTCCTCTTTCACATCGACCAGACTAAGATTGACTGGAGCCAACTGACAGAGATTACCATTGAAGCAGAGATTATGGTTGGGAGAGCACTCTAAACTATACTTCCCAAAGGTATAAAACTTACCGAAAATCTCCAATATTACAAAAACGCATAAGAACAGGTGGTCAAAACCTTAATCTTATGCGTTTTGTTATGCAAAAATCACTGGAGTTTCTATACACATTAAGTGGAAATATTTGAAATCAGTTCTCTTAATAACCATTGAACACCATATAGTACATTTACCCAAAATATGATATAGGCCGTATAAATCAAGTATTTCGATTTTTCCCGCCTCAAAGAATAAATCTTGTACAAGATAAACAAATTTAAAATAATAAATAATAGAGACAAAATCTTCCCCCAAAAATCAATCATAAAAGTAGGCAGTCAAGCATAGTTCTAATCTTTATTTTCGATTCGAAATTACAAACTTATCAATGAACAATAAGTGATATAAGGCCAGTACCAGACCCCAAACGCTACCACGAAAAGAGAATTCTTGATGATTGAGAGGAAACAAATCATGGTTACCAATATAGAGGCAGGTCAAAATGATAAATAAAATCCAAAATAAATCAGTCCATTTATATTTTGAAAAATATTTTTTCCACATAAAAACACCTTCTTTCCTACAATCATATTATAACACTTTGTGTAAGCGAATACAAGGGATATGAGGTTGAAAGAGAGTAAAAAGCAGTATTTCTAAGCCTTCACTGTATCTATGATTTCTATCTTTTTAAGACAAGATTGACTCAAATCTACATCATTAAAAAAGCGAATTTCAATCGAAATCCGCTTTTTTACAAAATGTATTCGTATAAATCTTGTATCTTAGTTCAAGTGCCAGATATCTTCGTTGTACTGAGCGATTGTACGGTCAGATGAGAAGAATCCTGCTTTAGAAATGTTAACGATAACTTTGTCCAACCATGCGTCACGGTCTTCGTAGTCAGCTAACATTTGCTCTTTGACTTTGATGTAGTCTTCCAAGTCAAGAAGAGTCATGAACCAGTCTTTGTTGATCAATTCATTGTAAAGACGTTCCAAGCGCTCTTTGTTTCCAGCTGCAAGAACTGCATCGCTAACGATGAAGTCAACCAATGGTTTGATAGCTTTACGAGCGTAGAATTCGCTTGATTTGTAAGCTGCTTTTGCGTAAAGATCGATAACAGTTTCTGAATCTTCACCAAAGATGTAAATGTTTTCGTCGCCAACCAACTCAGCGATTTCCACGTTAGCACCGTCCATAGTACCAAGAGTCAAAGCTCCGTTCAACATGAATTTCATGTTACCAGTACCTGAAGCTTCTTTAGAAGCAAGTGAGATTTGTTCTGAGATATCACATGCTGGGATAAGGAAGCTTGCTGCAGTAACGTTGTAGTTTTCAACCATAACTACTTGCAAGTGTGGAGCTACTGCTGGGTCGTTAGCAATAACTTCTGACATGCAAAGAATCAAGTGGATGATGTCTTGAGCGATTGTGTAGGCTGGAGCTGCTTTACCACCAAAGAAGATTGTGATTGGGCGAGCAGGAATGTTACCAGCTTTGATGTCAAGGTATTTGTGAATCACGTACAAGGCGTTCATTTGTTGGCGTTTGTACTCGTGAAGACGTTTGATTTGGATATCAAAGATAGAGTTTGGATTGATTTCAACACCTTGGTGTTCTTTCAAGTGACGAGCCAATTTACGTTTGTTGTGAGCCTTGATGCTTTCCAATTTTTCTTTGACAGCTGCTTTGTCTTCATAAGACAAGAGTTTCTCAAGCTCATCTGCTTCATGGTGCCAACCGTCTCCAAGAATCTCGTCTAAGTAGTGAGACAAGCTTGGATTAGCATGCATGAGCCAACGACGGAAAGTGATACCGTTTGTTTTGTTGTTGAATTTTTCTGGGTAAAGGTCGTAGAAAGCTTTCAACTCAGAATTTTTCAAGATTTCAGTGTGAAGTGCTGCAACCCCGTTAACGCTGTATCCGTAGTGGATATCCATGTGAGCCATATGAACACGTCCGCTCTCGTCAATAATTTGAACAGCTGGATCTTTCACTTCTGCTTTCACGCGACGGTCCAATTCTTTAATGATTGGTACCAAGTGAGGAACCACTTCTTGCAAGAATTCAAGAGGCCATTTTTCAAGGGCTTCAGCAAGGATTGTGTGGTTAGTGTAGGCAGTCATGCTACGAACGATTGAGATTGCTTCGTCAAGCTCGATACCACGTGCAGTCAAAAGACGGATCAATTCAGGGATAACCATTGATGGGTGAGTATCGTTGATTTGTACAACTGCGTAGTCAGCAAGGTCATGCAAGTTGCTTCCTTTTTCGACTGCTTCGTCGATGATCAATTGCGCACCATTTGAAACCATGAAGTATTGTTGGAAGATACGGAGCAATTCACCTTGACGGTCACTATCATCTGGGTAAAGGAAGAGAGTCAAGTTGCGAGCGATATCTGTCTTGTCAAAGTTGATACCATCTTTAATAATAGAAGAATCAACTGAATCCAAGTCAAACAAACGCAAGCGGTTTTTAGTTGCTGTTTCATAACCAGTAACATCAATATCGTAAAGAGTTGATGTCAAAGTAAAGTCTGCAAATGGTACTTGGTAACTACGGCTTGAGCGAATCAACCAGTTTTGCTCTGTCAACCATGCATTTGGAATTGTTTCTTGTTGGTTGTTTTTAAGAACTTGTTGGAAAAGACCAAAGTGGTAGTTAAGACCAACACCGTCACCATTCAAACCAAGAGTAGCGATTGAGTCGATGAAGCAGGCAGCCAAACGTCCCAAACCACCATTACCAAGAGATGGTTCCAATTCAACTTCTTCAACTTCGATCAAGTCTTTACCTGCAGCAGCAAGTTCTTTTTTGACATCGTCGTAAAGACCAAGGTTGATCAAGTTGTTTGACAAGAGTTTACCAATCAAGAACTCAGCTGAGATATAGTAAACTTTCTTTTTACCAGTGTTGACTGGTTTTTGGCTGCTTGCAAGCTTGCTGTAGTTAAGAAGAGCAAGGTAAAGCTCTTCATTGCTACATTCTGCAATGGTTTTATTGTAACGATTTTGTACAAATTCTTGTAGTGATAACATGTTTAAGTGTCTCCTGATATTATCTTATTTCTTTAATTCTAGCAAATTTTCATTGGTTCGGCGATAAATTGTCGTCAAGTCAAGCAAAGTTTCTTCGACAGCTGGTGTCAATTGATCTTCAGTCATACGCCAAGACCAGTTTCCACCAAGGGTAGACGGAAAGTTCATACGAGCTGTCTCATCCAATTCTAGCAAATCTTGCATAGTTGCAATTGCCATGAAGCTAACTGATGAAAAGACTGTACGAAGCATAGCATGTGGCACTGTTTCATACTCTTTACGGTTAGTGTAGCGAGCCATGTACTCACGAGTCGCATCATCGATCTCATTACGGTACCAACCAAGGACCGTGTTGTTATCGTGAGTTCCTGTGTACATAACTGAGTTAGCAGGTGCCAAGTGTGGGCTATCGATGCTTTCGTCTTCTGGGTTGAAAGCAAATTGAAGAATCTTCATTCCTGGGAAGCCAGTACGTTCACGCAATTCGATAACTTCGTCTGTCATGAAACCAAGGTCTTCTGCGATGATGTTTAACTCACCAAGTTCTTCCTTAACGGCTGCAAAAAGCTTGTATCCTGGACCTTTCACCCACTCACCAGGTGCTGCTGTATCGGAACCAGCAGGGATTTCCCAGTAAGATTCGAAACCACGGAAGTGGTCGATACGAACGATATCGTAGATTTTGAAGCTTTCACGCAAGCGTTCAATCCACCATTTGTAGCCGTCTTTGTCCATTGCTTCCCAGTCATAGATTGGGTTACCCCAAAGCTGACCAGTTGCAGAAAACTCATCTGGTGGGCATCCTGCGATGCAAGTTGCTTTACCGTTGACATCTGTCTTGAAGAGATGTGGATTTGCCCACATATCGCTTGAATCTTCCGCTACGTAGATTGGCATGTCCCCAACGATTTCGATGTGGTTGTCGTTAGCGTAAGCTTTCAATTTCAACCATTGTTGGAAGAAGAAGTACTGAGTCACACGGTGGTAAACCAACTTGTCTGCCAATTGCTCACGGTAGCTTTCAAGTGCTGAAGTTTTACGAGCACGAGCATCCGCATCTGGCCATTCAGTCCAAGCAAGATTGTCAAAATGCTCTTTGATAGCCATATACTCAGCAAAGAGCTCAAGCCATGATTGGTTGTCTTGAGCAAATTTCTCAAAATCTTTAACATCTCCGACTTCAAAGAAACGTTGCACCGCTTTTTCTAAAAGAGGACGACGTGCATAGTAAATCTTAGCATAGTCAACTTCAGACGCATCGCTACCAAAATCAACTCCTTCAAGGTCACTTGCTTCCAACAAACCTTGCTCCACCAAGATATCTAAATCGATAAAATGAGTGTTTCCTGCGAAGGCTGAGAAAGATTGGTAAGGAGAATCCCCGTAACTAGTTGTTCCTAGTGGAAGGATTTGCCAGTAACGTTGTTTTGTACGAACCAAGAAATCAACGAAGTCGTAAGCACTTTGACCAAATGATCCGATTCCGTAGGCTCCTGGAAGAGAAGAGATGTGCATCAACACACCACTTTGACGTTTTTTCATAATAGCACCTCATGTGTTAAAATTAATGGAACGTTGCGTATTTTTGCAGACGCAAACGTTTGCGCTACTTATAAGTATACTCCTTTTCAAGCATAATTGCAAGCGTTTTTAAAAAACTTTTTTGATTATTTTTAAGGAGACTAACCCATTTTAGCAAAGATAACTTAAAACCATCTAATCCTAAAGTTTGACTCTCACGGGACAGTCTACAAAGCGCAAATCCTCCTTTAGAAAACTTTGATTTATATGCAAAAAGGCACAAAGATCTATAGAAAATAGATAGGGATTAGAAACAGGGAGGTACCCCTCCTGATTTCCCTCTTTAGACAGATTCCATCTATTTTTTATTAAAAATACTGTATTCTTATCTATTTCACACTTTTCTTCTATTAAAAAGCAAAATCATGCTATCAAATCAAGCTTAAAAATTTTTTAAAATTTTTGACAAAAATACTTGCAACCGTTTTCTATTTGTGCTATACTAAGCTCATAAAGGAAAACGTTTGCGTTTCCTTATCAATAAAACTTGTTATTCTTTAGGAGGAATACACTATGTCATCTAAATTCATGAAGAGCGCTGCGGTGCTTGGAACTGTTACACTTGCTAGCTTGCTTTTGGTAGCTTGCGGAAGCAAAACTGCTGATAAACCTGCTGATTCTGGTTCATCTGAAGCGAAAGAAATCACTTTCTACGTTGAAGATCAATATAAAGCATTTGCTGAATCAGCTGCAAAAGCTTACGAAAAAGAAGCTGGCGTAAAAGTGACTATCAAAACCGGAGACCAAATGGGTGGTCTTGACAACCTTTCTCTAGATAACCAATCTGGTAAAGCTGCTGATGTTATGATGGCACCATACGACCGTGTAGGTAGCCTTGGTACTGATGGCCAACTTTCAGAAGTTAAATTGAGCGACGGCGCTAAAACAGATGATAAAACTAAATCTCTTGTAACAGCTGCTGACGGTAAAGTTTACGGTGCTCCTGCCGTTATCGAGTCACTTGTTATGTACTACAACAAAGACTTGGTGAAAGAAGCTCCAAAAACATTTGCTGACTTAGAAAGCCTTGCTAAAGATAGCAAATACGCATTCGCTGGAGAAGATGGAAAAACTTCTGCTTTCCTAGCTGACTGGACAAACTTCTACTTTGCATACGGACTTCTTGCTGGTAACGGCGCTTACGTATTCGGACAAAACGGTAAAGACGCTAAAGACATCGGTCTTGCAAACGACGGTGCTATCAAAGGTGTAGAGTACGCTAAATCTTGGTATGAAAAATGGCCTAAAGGTATGCAAGATACAGAAGGAGCTGGAAACCTAATCCAAACTCAATTCCAAGAAGGTAAAACAGCTGCTATCATCGATGGACCTTGGAAAGCTAAAGCCTTCAAAGACGCTAAAGTAAACTACGGTGTTGCAACTATCCCAACTCTTCCAAACGGAAAAGACTACGCAGCATTTGGTGGTGGTAAAGCTTGGATCATCCCATCAAGCACTAAGAACCTTGAAGCTGCTCAAAAATTTGTAGACTTCCTTGTTTCAACTGAAGAACAAAAAGCCTTCTACGATACAACTAACGAAATCCCAGCTAACACTGAAGCTCGTTCATACGCTGAAGGTAAAAACGATGAGTTGACAACAGCTGTTATCAAACAGTTCAAGAACGCTCAACCAATGCCAAACATCTCTCAAATGTCAGCAGTTTGGGACCCAGCTAAAACAATGTTGTTTGAAGCTGTAAGCGGTAAAAAAGATGCTAAAACAGCTGCAAACGATGCTGTAACATTGATCAAAGAAACAATCAAACAAAAATTTGGTGAATAAGAAATTTGTTCAAGGGGGGTGGAAATCAAATCCCCCTTTGAATTTATCAACAAAAACACAAATAGTTTAGGTTTTATGTAGAAACCAGTATCCTATGAAAGGAGTTATTATGGAAAAGCAACAACCTAGTAAAGCAGCCCTGCTGTCTATCATTCCTGGGTTAGGACAGATTTACAATAAACAAAAAGCCAAAGGTTTTATCTTCCTTGGTGTAACCATCGTATTTGTCCTCTACTTCCTAGCACTTGCAGCCCCTGAATTGAGCAATCTCATCACTCTTGGTGACAAGCCAGGTCGTGACAATTCCCTCTTTATGCTGATTCGTGGTGCCTTCCATTTAATCTTTGTAGTCGTTTATGTACTCTTTTATTTCTCAAATATCAAAGATGCACATACAACTGCTAAACACATTAACAATGGTATTCCAGTAGCACTTACCTTTAAAGAAATGGTCAAAGGAATCTATGAAAATGGCTTCCCTTACCTCTTGATCATTCCATCTTATATTGCCATGACTTTTGCGATCATCTTTCCAGTTATCGTAACCTTGATGATTGCCTTTACCAACTACGACTTCCAACACTTGCCACCAAACAAGTTGTTGGACTGGGTTGGTTTGACCAACTTTACGAACATCTGGAGCTTGAGTACATTCCGTTCTGCCTTTGGTTCTGTTCTTTCTTGGACTATCATTTGGGCTTTATCTGCCTCAACTTTACAGATCGTCATCGGTATCTTCACAGCTATCATTGCTAACCAACCATTTATCAAAGGAAAACGTATCTTTGGTGTTATTTTCCTTCTTCCTTGGGCTGTCCCAGCCTTCATCACTATCTTGACATTCTCAAACATGTTTAACGATAGTGTCGGAGCTATCAACACTCAAGTCTTGCCGATCTTTGCTAAATTCCTTCCATTCCTTGATGGGGCTCTTATCCCTTGGAAAACAGACCCTACTTGGACTAAGGTTGCCTTGATTATGATGCAAGGTTGGCTTGGATTCCCATATATCTACGTTTTGACTTTGGGTATCTTGCAATCTATTCCTAACGACCTTTACGAAGCAGCTTATATTGACGGTGCCAATGCTTGGCAAAAATTCCGCAACATCACTTTCCCAATGATCTTGGCTGTTGCAGCACCTACTTTGATTAGCCAATACACCTTCAACTTTAACAACTTCTCTATCATGTACCTCTTCAATGGTGGAGGACCTGGTAGTGTCGGTGGAGGAGCTGGTTCAACCGATATCTTGATCTCATGGATCTACCGTTTGACAACAGGTACATCTCCTCAATACTCAATGGCGGCAGCTGTTACCTTGATTATCTCTATCATTGTCATCTCAATCTCTATGATCGCATTCAAGAAACTACACGCATTTGATATGGAGGACGTCTAAGATGAATAACTCAATTAAACTCAAACGTAGACTGACTCAAACCCTTACTTACCTTTACCTGATTGGTCTATCAATCGTGATTATCTATCCACTTTTGATTACCATCATGTCAGCCTTTAAAGCAGGTAACGTCTCAGCCTTTAAACTAGATACTAACATCGACCTCAATTTTGATAACTTTAAAGGCCTCTTCACTGAAACCTTGTACGGTACTTGGTACCTCAACACTTTGATTATCGCCTTGATTACCATGGCTGTTCAAACAAGTATTATCGTACTTGCTGGTTATGCTTACAGCCGTTATAACTTCTTGGCTCGTAAACAAAGTTTGGTTTTCTTCTTGATTATCCAAATGGTGCCAACCATGGCCGCTTTGACAGCCTTCTTCGTTATGGCACTTATGTTGAACGCCCTTAACCACAGCTGGTTCCTCATCTTCCTCTACGTTGGTGGTGGTATCCCGATGAATGCTTGGCTCATGAAAGGCTACTTCGATACAGTGCCAATGTCTTTAGACGAATCTGCAAAACTAGACGGTGCAGGACACTTCCGCCGCTTCTGGCAAATTGTTCTTCCACTTGTTCGCCCAATGGTTGCCGTACAAGCTCTCTGGGCCTTCATGGGACCTTTTGGAGACTACATCCTCTCTAGTTTCTTGCTTCGTGAGAAAGAATACTTTACCGTTGCCGTAGGTCTCCAAACCTTCGTTAGCAATGTGAAAAACATGAAGATTGCCTACTTCTCAGCAGGTGCTATCCTCATCGCCCTTCCAATCTGTATTCTCTTCTTCTTCCTACAAAAGAACTTTGTTTCAGGACTTACAAGTGGTGGCGACAAGGGATAATCTATCCCCGCCACCCTTTTTCATTTTGAAGCTTGTGACTATAAAAATATCCTTACAACAAGCAATTTTTCTCCTAGACTTGAAATAAAGCGCATTTCTCTATATAATAATACTCATATAGAAAACACCTTTTAGAAAGATACCTATGCTTCCATATCCATTTTCCTATTTTTCAAGTATTTGGGGATTTCGTAAGCCCCTGTCCAAACGTTTCGGACTCAACTGGTTCCAGCTTCTCTTTACCAGTATCTTCCTTATCAGCTTGTCTATGGTACCCATTGCCATCCAAAACAGCTCCCAGGAGACTTATCCGCTAGAAACCTTTATCGATAATGTCTATGAACCATTGACAGATGAAGTTGTCCAGGATCTCTCTGAGCATGCTAAAATTGTTGATGGTAAATTAATTTATACAGGAACAGCTAGTCAAGCGCCTTCTCTTTTAATCGGTCCAAGTCAAAGCAAGGAGTTACCTAAGGACTTGCAACTGCATTTCGATGCGAATGAGCTAGTCATCAGCAAGGAAAGTAAGGAACTGACTCGTATCTCTTACCGGGCGATTCAGACTGAGAGCTTCAAAAGCAAAGGCAGCTTGACCCAAGCGATTTCTAAAGACTGGTACCAACAAAATCGTGTCTATATCAGTCTCTTCCTAGTTCTCGGTGCTAGCTTCCTCTTTGGTTTGAATTTCTTTATCGTCTCTCTAGGAGCGAGTCTTCTCCTTTATATCACTAAGAAATCACGCCTCTTTTCATTTAGGACCTTTAAAGAGTGCTACCATTTTATCTTGAACTGTTTAGGATTACCAACTCTGATTACGCTTATTTTGGGATTATTTGGCCAAAATATGTCAAACCTCATTACTGTACAAAATATTCTTTTTGTCCTTTATCTGGTCACTATCTTTTATAAAACACATTTCCGTGATCCAGATTACCATAAATAGGAGATTTTTATGCCCGTTACGATTAAAGACGTGGCCAAGGCTGCTGGTGTTTCACCTTCAACCGTAACCCGTGTTATTCAAAATAAATCAACCATTAGCGACGAAACAAAAAAACGCGTTCGCAAGGCTATGAAGGAGCTCAATTACCATCCCAACCTCAATGCTCGCAGCTTGGTAAGTAGCTATACTCAGGTGATTGGTTTGGTTCTTCCTGATGACTCAGACGCCTTCTACCAGAATCCTTTCTTTCCATCGGTTCTACGTGGTATCTCTCAAGTCGCATCTGAAAGCCACTATGCCATTCAGATAGCAACAGGAAAAGATGAGAAGGAGCGTCTCAACGCTATTTCACAAATGGTCTACGGCAAGCGTGTAGATGGGCTAATCTTTCTCTATGCCCAAGAAGAAGACCCTCTCGTAAAACTCGTAGCAGAAGAACAGTTCCCCTTCCTTATCTTAGGTAAATCTCTATCTCCTTTCATCCCGCTTGTCGACAACGACAATGTTCAAGCTGGTTTTGATGCAACTGAATATTTCATCAAAAAAGGCTGCAAACGCATTGCCTTTATCGGAGGAAATAAAAAGCTCTTCGTGACCAAAGACCGTTTAACAGGCTATGAACAGGCGCTTAAACATTACAAACTTACCACTGACACCAATCGCATCTACTTTGCAGACGAGTTTCTGGAAGAAAAGGGCTATAAATTTAGCAAGCGATTATTCAAGCACGATCCACAAATTGATGCTATCATCACAACCGATAGTCTCCTAGCCGAAGGGGTCTGTGACTATATTGCCAAACACCAGCTGGATGTCCCTGTTCTCAGCTTTGACTCGGTTAATCCTAAGCTCAATTTGGCAGCCTATATAGATATCAACAGCCTAGCCCTCGGACGCACTTCTTTAGAAACTATCCTCTGTATCATCAATGATTCTAAAGAAAATAGACAAATCTGCTACCGCCAGTTGATTGCCCACAAAATTATTGAAAAATAAAAACCAGCTCGCGCTGGTTTTTTTGATTACTAATTTTCTGTTTCAACGAACCGTCCCAGAATATGAACATTCTCAGATACAGAGACAAAGGCGCCTGGATCCACCTGTTTCATAATCTGTTTAAATTCATTAAACTCTGCACGTGTAATGACAGTGATTAAAACTGCCTTTCTCTCGTGATTATAGGTTCCTTCTGCATCGTGGATCATGGTTGCTCCGCGGTGCAATTTTTTATGGATTTTCTCAATTACCTTCTCTGGATGATTGGTCACAATCATAGCCTGCATGCGTTTTTGCTTGGTAAAGACAGCGTCTGTGACACGGCTAGAAACAAAGATGGTAATCATAGAGTAGAGAGCGTATTTCCAACCAAAGGTCAAACCTGCTATCAGCATGATGGTCCCATTTACCAAGAAAGAAATACTACCAACATTCTTACCTGTTTTCTTGCGAATGGTCAGGCTGACAATATCCGTCCCACCACTGGAGATATTGTTGCGAAGAGCAAAACCAATCCCCAAGCCCATGACAACACCTCCAAAAAGGGCATTGATAATAGGATCCTCCGTCAAGGTTGCCACAGGGACAAACTGGATAAAGAAAGAACTCATAGATACCGTGATAAAGGTAAAGACGGTGAACTTATGGCCAATCTGATACCAAGCCAAGACCATCAAAGGGAAGTTAATGGCGTAGAAGGTTAGCGAAATCGGAATATGAAAACCAAACCAGTGATTACTCAAGGCAGAAATAATCTGTGCCAGACCTGTCGCACCACTCGAATACACATGCCCTGGTTGGAAAAAGAAATTGACCGCCACTGCTGATAAAAATCCATAGACCAGAGAGGCCGAAATCTTCTCATCATATTTTTCGCGAGAGATGCTTTGTAAGACACGTAAAATTTTTATCTGATGAGCAAAGCGGCGCAGATAATAGCGCCACCGCTTAATTCGTTTTGCTTGTTTCATCTTCTTCTACTTGTAAGCTGAGTTCCTCTAGTTGTTTGAGAGCTACTGTTGAAGGAGCTTGTGTCATTGGATCACTTGCCTTGTTGTTCTTAGGAAAGGCAATGACTTCACGGATATTTTCTTCTCCTGCTAAGAGCATGACAAATCGGTCAAGCCCGATCGCCAAGCCACCGTGTGGTGGGAAACCATAGTCCATGGCTTCAAGAAGGAAGCCAAACTGGTCATTTGCTTCTTCGGCTGAAAAACCAAGAGCCTTGAACATACGTTCTTGAAGGTCTTTTTGGTTGATACGAAGGCTACCACCACCAAGCTCATAACCGTTCAAGACGATATCGTAAGCAATGGCACGAACCTTAGCCAAATCACCTTCTAATTCGTGAGCAGTCTCTTCCTGTGGAAGTGTGAATGGATGGTGGGCGCTCATGTAACGGCCTTCTTCTTCAGACCATTCAAACATTGGCCAGTCAACCACCCAAAGGAAGTTGAATTTATCGCTATCAATCAAACCAAGCTCTTTGGCAATACGTCCACGAAGGGCACCAAGAGTTGCATTGGCCACTTCAAGCGTATCCGCCACAAAGAGAACGAGGTCCTTATCTTCAAGAGCAAGCGCTGTTGTCAATTCTGCTTGGATGCCTGTCAAGAACTTAGCAACTGGTCCGTTTAATTCTCCATCAACAACCTTGACCCAAGCAAGACCTTTGGCACCGTACTGTTTGGCTACTTCCGTCATCTTGTCAATGTCTTTACGTGAATAGTTGTCCGCAGCTCCTTTGACCACAATGGCTTTAACAGCAGGTGCTTCTGAAAAGACTTTAAAATCAACACCCTTGACCACTTCTGTCAAGTCCTGAAGCAACATATCAAAACGGGTATCTGGCTTGTCAGAACCGTAAAGAGCCATCGCATCATCGTATTTCATACGAGGGAATGGAAGTGTCACTTCGATGCCTTTAGTTTCTTTCATCACGCGCGCAATCAAGCCTTCTGTGATATCTTGGATTTCTTGCTCAGTAAGGAAAGACGTTTCCAAGTCGACCTGAGTAAACTCAGGCTGGCGGTCTCCGCGCAAGTCCTCATCACGGAAACATTTAACGATTTGGTAATAACGATCAAATCCAGCATTCATCAACAATTGCTTAGTAATTTGTGGACTTTGAGGAAGGGCATAAAAATGTCCTTTATTAACACGAGACGGTACCAAGTAGTCACGCGCCCCTTCTGGTGTTGACTTAGAAAGGAATGGTGTCTCCACATCGATAAACTCCAACTCATCCAAGTAGTTGCGGATAGAGTGGGTTACCTTAGCACGAAGTTTAAGATTTTCCAACATTTCTGGACGACGAAGGTCAAGGTAACGGTAACGCAAACGCGTATCGTCATTGGCCTCAATGCCATCCTTAATCTCAAATGGGGTTGTCTTAGCTGTATTAAGCACTGTCAGAGCTGTCACGTTTAACTCAACTGCACCCGTTGGCAACTTATCATTGGCTTGCTCACGCGCAGCGACCTGACCAGTCACCTCGATAACAAATTCGCTACGAAGGCTTTCAGCTGTTGCCATAACCTCTGCAGATACTTTTTCAGGGTTGATAACCAACTGCATGATTCCTTCACGATCACGAAGGTCGATAAAGATCAAACCACCAAGGTCACGACGACGGCCTACCCATCCTTTCAAGGTTATTTCTTGTCCGATGTGTTCCTCACGAACACGACCAGCATACATACTACGTTTCATTGTTTCTCTCCTCTTTTATTCTGTTACTATTTTACCATAAAAGCGCAGGCTCTTCATGAAAATCAGCAGAAAAGTTTGCCAGTCTTTAAAAATCAGGTAAAGGACCTAAAAATTATCTCCAATAAAAAAATCCGATGAAGTTCATCGGACTCTTTTATTTTGAATTGTTGCCTACTTTACGCTTTTCAGCAATTTCAGCTGCCTTTCGAGGCAAGACAATTTCCGTTGTATAGGCTGTCCCAAAACGCCAGATACCAGCAATAGGGGCAAAGACTACTGCTAGATGGCTGTAGAAGAAATCACCTTTAAAGGCATAAGCTAGCGCTCCAATAATGAAAAATAGAACGATTGCTTGAATCACTGCTAATAAAATTACTCGTTTCATGTGACCTCCTGACTCTATTATAGCATGAGAATCATCAAAAAGCTGACTAAATTATTCAAAGCGTGGAGAGAAATACTGTAAAGAAGACCTTTTCGGCTTACATAAGCCAGACCCAAACTCAATCCTAGACTAGCATAAACTAAAAACTGTTGCAAAGTTCCTGGAGAATGAATCAAGGCAAACAGAACACTGGATACCAGAAGAAAAATCAGAGTTTGTTTACTATTGTCCTGCTTAGGAAAGAGGTAGCGTGCCAGCATTCCTCTAAAAATAAGTTCTTCCGTCAGAGGAGCAAAAATAACGACCGCAAAGAATGAGAAAAGTGGCTGAGATAAGGTCAAGTCTGTCGCTATTTGTTGATTTACTGAAGGATCATCTGGCAAGAAAAACTGTACAACTAGAGATAAGAACCAAACCAAGGCAGGAAGCCAAATAAATCGGTTGAAGCCACTCTTCTCAATATGAACAGGACCTTTCTGGTACCATTTATAAATGACGTACACATATACTCCAGCCAAGGCCACATAGAGCAAGGTAGTAGCATAGGGTGAAGCGCCTAGTTTCAAAGCTTCTACAGCACCACTCTGAACGGTACCATAGATAACCAGAAAAGATAGAAAGGCTAGAAGAAACCATCCGAGGTTTTTAAGTAGTTTCATATAAATCTCCTATCTTGCTTTATAGCTGTTTTTCAATACAAAGAGGTTTGCTATTCCTAACACAAGTACCCAAGCAAGTAACATACCGATGTTAGAAAAAGATATTTCTCCACCTTTTTTATTTAAAAGATTTACAATAGGACCGATGAACGAATAATCCAACACTTTTTGAGCCGTATCATTTTGAAGAGCAATCATAGGTAAAAAAGAGACAATTAACATAGGGAAGATACTATAAACTTGCGCTTTAGATTGAGTATCTGACACCGCACCGATTAGAAGGTTGAGAAAAATAATACTAATAGTTGCTAGGAGCAAATAGATAACATAGGCAAATAAATAACCCGATACATCTACTTTAAGATAGACTGGTAGTAAAATCATTCCAAGCAACATAATCAACAAAGGGAGGACGAGCATACTAAGAGTATATTCTGTTGCTGTCACACCACTTAGAATGAGTGATTTGAGATTTCGTTTTTCCTTATCTTCTGCCATCATAATCGATACCATATAACCACTTCCCATGCTCAAGACCATCGTCAAACTCGTAGAGAGGAGAAACATACTCAATTCTCCATTCTTATTCATGAATTCATTATATAGAACAGCAATACCAAAAGGCATCAATAAAGTCGCTAACAAAGTTGAATTGCTAATAAGAACTTGCACTCTTAACCATAGTAGGGCATTTAATTTTCTAAACATCTAACTTTTCTCCTGTTAATCTGATAAAGATCTCTTCTAAAGTCGGCTCACAAGAGTGAACCACCATCAAATCTGTCGTGTCTAAATGTGGCAATTCTTCAAATGGAACTATCTGTTCTCGTCCATCGTTATAAACCACATGTACTTTCTTATCCACATGATACTTCTGGATAATATCTTGTGGACTTCCATACTCTATTAAGTTTCCCTTATTTAAAAGAGATAAGCGATCACAAAGCAGAGTTGCTTCATTCATATCATGCGTGGTCAGAAAGATCGTTGTCCCCGCCTGCTTTAATTCTTGAAGTAGGGTATGAATCATCTTAGATGTTGTAGGGTCTAAGCCACTGGTTGGCTCATCTAGAAAGAGAATCTTAGGAGCATTCAGAAGGGCACGAGCCAAGAACATTCGTTGTTTCATTCCTGTAGATAGTTTTTCTGCGATAATATCTTTAGCATCTGCCAATCCAACCTGTTGGAGCACCTGATTTACTCTATCTGACTTGAGACCATATAACTTAGCATAGATGAGAAGATTTTTATAAAGACTCATCTTTTCATAAAAACCACTGCCATCACTAACAATACCAATTTGTTCCAAATCATTTGAGGTTAAATCTTGAGAATTCTTGCCTAACAAAACTGTTTTACCTTGATCTGCAGCCAACTGACCTGTCAAGACATTGATCATGGTTGTTTTACCTGAGCCAGAAGGGCCAAGAAAACCAAAGATTTCACCTTCCTTAATCTCAAAAGAAATCTGGTGAAGAGCTTTTTTGCTCCCAAAACTTTTGCTTACATTTTCAACACGAATCATAGAAACTCCTTTATTTGAAATAGCGTTTTACCATAGGTAACTGCATCACGTTGATATAAACATGGATGGCTCCGACAAGCAAGAAAGCTAGTAACTGAATCTCACCTGTCAAGAAAGAAATGATAATAATAAAGACATATAAGACTGGTAAGACATATTGGTGTAATTGGAATAAAATTCGAAAACTCTGTTCCAAATTAGCTTGTCGCTCTCCTTCATCATAAGAATTGATATAATCTAAGACATCCTTGGGTGTAGAGAAAAGAGACAAATCAAACTGACGAACAATCGCAATTGTTTTAGAAAGAGATTTTTGAGCGGATAAGAATAGCACAAAGGCTAAGAAAGAGAGGGAAAATGTTTGGTGGCCTGTATGCAATATAACCACTTCATTTAATGAGAGGAAAATAGACAATGAAATCGCTACACTTGTAATATTAAAGGCAATGGTTCCAAACTCGAGATTCCGATACATTTGCACATAATAGGTTTCATTCAGATCATCATCCATTTCCTCTTGGTACAAGGAATGAAATTTTCTGCTTTTCTTTAGGAAATTGAAAGTCAAAAGAACGCTAATAAAACCTAACAGTAAACAAATAGTTGATATCCAGGGTATCAAGACTTTTACATCTAAAATAATTTCGTAGGATTCGGCACCAGCTTTAAACATCCCTACAAACACGCCGAAGAAAGCTCCCAAGACAATAGACATTAAAAATAACAATCCACGTTTCTTTTTCATATTCAACCTCTCTCTAAACTAAACCAATCCAACTAACCACTGACCAAAGACTTTACCTGATTCATAAATTACTGTCAAACCTTCTGTTCCAAGTGATACTAAAATCAAACAAACAGCAAACAAGAGAATAGCTTGGTTTCTTGCTTTTTTCGCCCCTTCTCCTAAAGGGTCTCTCCCAAGCCAACCTGCTAGATAAGCATATAGGATGACTGTTAAAATCCCAAACTCTGTTGACCAAAGAAACAGCAAAATGGCTACCAAACGGATGACGTTAGTCTTGATATTAAAATAATTTCCTAAACCTGCACAGACACCTGCAAGTTCTTTTTGTTCTGTATCTACTTGAAATCCTGCTAAAAACTCTTTCATATTCATTCTCCTTTTTCACTTGCTAAATTGTTTGCTTTCTTTTCAATCCAGTCAACGACTGGGATAAGAGCAAAGTAGGCCCAAATAAATTGGTCACTCTGATAGGGACTAAACCAGCCTAAGTCTATCCCAATCAGTAGAAATACACTGACTAATAGAGCTATGGCAACTACATAATAAATTACTTTATACTTGTTCATCACTCATCCTCCTCTAAGCGAAATACCGATTCGACTGTTTCGTTGAAAATTTGAGATATTTTCAGGGCAATGATAATGGACGGGGTGTACTCATCCCGTTCTAGTAGGCTAACGGTCTGTCTGGAAACCCCTGCCAGCTTGGCTAGGTCGGTTTGATTGAGACCATCGCGAGCCCGCAGCTCTTTTAGACGATTTTTAAGCATTCCTTTCTCCTTTTCTCTTAACTTGATTATATTGTAACACATCTTTTTCTTTTTGACAAGCATATTTGTCAAAAAGTTTATGATTTTTGTCATTTTGCAAAAGAAAAAGGTCAGGAATAAGATCCTGACCAGTTTTTCTACTATTAAAAGCCTAATTTTTCAAAGATTTCTGAGAAGTTTTGGCTGATTGTCTCAAGTGACACTTGCACTTCTTCTCGGGTTTGGTTGTTCTTGACCGTCACTTGTCCGCTTTCGACTTCGCTCTCACCTAGAGTGATGAGGGTCTTAGCCGCAAAGACATCGGCTGACTTGAACTGAGCTTTGAGCTTACGGTTGAGGTAATCACGCTCTGCTTTGAATCCTTGTTGGCGAAGAGCCTGTACCAATTCCAAGGCCTTGGCATTTGCTCCTTGACCCAAGACTGCGATATAGACATCTAGGGTGTTTTCGATAGGGAGGGCCACACCTTGCTTTTCAAGAATGAGAAGCAGGCGCTCTACACCAAGTCCAAAACCAAAGCCAGCAGTTTCAGGACCACCAAAGTAGGCAACCAAACCATCGTAACGACCACCCGCACAGACGGTCAAGTCATTGCCCTCAATCTCAGTGATAAACTCGAAAATCGTGTGGTTGTAGTAGTCCAGACCACGCACCATATTGGTATCGATGATGTAGTCTACTCCAAGATTTTCCAACATCTGACGGACAGCATCAAAATGAGCTTGGCTTTCTTCATCAAGGAAGTCCAAGATAGAAGGCGCATTTTCCACTGCTACCTTGTCTTCTTTTTCCTTAGAGTCCAAGACACGGAGAGGATTTTCCTCCAAACGACGTTGGCTATCCTTAGATAAACTCTCCTTGAGTGGTGTCAAATAGTCAATCAAGGCTTGACGGTAGGCCGCACGGCTCTCAGGATTTCCAAGAGTGTTAAGATGTAATTTGACACCTTGGATGCCGATTTCTTTCAAGAAATGGGCTGCCATTGCAATCGTTTCCACATCGGTAGCTGGATTGCTAGAGCCAAAACACTCAACACCAATCTGGTGGAACTGGCGCAAACGTCCTGCCTGTGGACGCTCGTAGCGGAACATAGGGCCCATGTAGTAGAACTTACTTGGCTTTTGCACTTCTGGGGCAAAGAGTTTATTTTCCACATAAGAACGGACAACTGGCGCAGTTCCTTCTGGACGGAGGGTGATATGACGGTCACCCTTGTCATAGAAGTCGTACATTTCCTTGGTCACGATATCGGTCGTATCTCCGACAGAGCGACTGATAACCTCGTAATGCTCGAAAATAGGCGTACGCACTTCCGCATAGTTATAGCGCTTGAAAATCTCACGGGCAAAGCCCTCAACATACTGCCACTTGGCAGACTCAGCAGGCAAGATATCCTGCGTTCCTTTTGGTTTTTGTAATTTCATAGGGTGTCCTCTTTAAACTTAATAGTCTTATTTTACCATAAATAAAGGGATTAAAACAGTAAGAAAAAAATTAGGATTTATACTCAATGAAAATCAAAAAGCAAACTAGGAAGTTAGCCGCAGGTTGCTCAAAACAATGTTTTGAGGTTGTGGATAGAACTGACGAAGTCAGTAACCATATCTACGGTAAGACGACACTGACGTGGTTTGAAGAGATTTTCGAAGAGTATTAGATATCATTTTTAAGATTAAGAACTGTCAAAAGAATAGCCAGCAAGGAGAGACCAACAAATAGCATCCAAGTCAACTGTATATTCCATACAGCTATAAGTGAAAAACAAGCTGTTCCCACAGGTATGGATAAGGTAAACAATAAACCTAAAAAATTACTGGTACGAGCTAGAACCTCTGGAGCTAGATTTTTCAGGAGTAAGGCACTAATCTTTGGTTGAACTTTACCAGACACATACAGAGTTGAACAGAGAAATAGTAAACCAAGTACGACTTGATTGAATAAATTAGCTAGACCAACTAGACTGAGTCCTACGGTCACCCACATCATCAATCTAGGCAAGGACTGCTTCCCAAAATAATCATTGCCCGTAAGGCTACTGATGATGATTGCTAACAAAGCACAGAATTGACTGATAAATAATGCCTCTGTGTAAGAAAAGTCCAAAAGAGAATGGCTCAAAAAGAAGATGTTATAGATGCTTCCTAAAGCGCCTCCCAAGGCATTGATAAGCAAGACAGCAAAGAGCATGAAGCCAAAGTTTTTCTGTCCACCTTTAAGAAAAACGAGACGTAAATTTCGATAAATCGTTAGGAACTGCTCTTTGATCGGAAGCTTCTCATTTTTTAGAATTTCACCATCAGCAGATGACATTGACAGGCTCAATTTGCTTTTTCCCAAAAAGAGGATGACGGCTGATACTAGGAAGAAACAGGCATTGATTCCCGCAACGAGAGAAAAATTATTGACCGATAGCCCTAAGAGCCAAACTCCGAAAGCTTGACCACCAATAGCTGAAATATAGGTGATGAACTGAGAAAAAGAGTAAGCTTCCATCAGATCTGACTCTGCTACCTTTTCTTTAACAAGAGGCATTCGCAAGCCACCAGCAAAATCACTGGCTACATCACTAATGACATTGATGAGGCAAAGGGTCGAAAAGGCAAAGAAACTAGCTTGCTGGACAACTAAAGCTGCTAGAAAAAATAAAATCGCCTGAAACAAACCACTATAGACCATCCATTTGACCTTATCCCTCGTGTAATCTGCTCGAATCCCTACAAAAACTGTAAAGAAAGTCGGAAGAATCATGACAATATTCGCCATAGCAACCGCAAAAGATGCTTGTGGCAGGGTCGATGCATAGACGATAAAGACCAGATTGAAAATCGAAGCACCAAAAGCATTGAAGAATCGTGACAAAGTTAAGATTCGATAAGCTTGATTTCTAAACAATAGTTTCATAGATAATCTCCCTTCTTGTTCGAATACTCAATGAAAATCAAAGAGCAAACTAGGAAGCTAGCCGAAGGCTGTACTTGAGTACGGCAAGGTGAAGCTGACGTGGTTTGAATTTGATTTTCGAAGAGTAGAAGTTTTATGTGAAGTATGACTATAGTATAGCACTTAGAAATTTTAGAGGAAAAACTTTTGAATATATGCAACAAATAAAATGAGCAAAAAGAAACGATAGAATTTCTCCAGTGATACGAGAGAGCCCAACAGTTCTATCGCTTAAAATTTCAAATGATTTTCTTAGTTTGCAGATATTCAACAATCGGAGGTTTTTCTGTAGTATTCAGCAGATTTGTTGCAGCCAAGCATCTCAAAAATACGGACAGCATCCTCCATCTTTTTCTGTCCTTCCTTGACTCTACCTTGCTTGCTATCAAGGAGACCTTCCGCCCACAGATAAACAATCCGGAAATAGGTCTCATTTTCCTTGTAGAAATGCTCTTCGATAACACGTTTAAAATAAGAGGCATTGGTAAATTCTTCACACTCAATGCTGGCTAAAAAACCATTCAATAGTATAGTGTGAAAAAGGTTTCGATTACCAGACATTTCCATTAGAAAATCAGATTTTCGTACCATCTCTCTAACATACCTAGTGAAAAGAGAAACAGATAGAAATGGTGAACTGACTGAAAATAAATTGAGTTCATAGATTCCCCAGATCTCGGTAGAAAACAGATAGTCATGAAGGACTTTCCCCTCCTCTGCCGTTAACTCTACCCTTTCGTCCATGCTCTTCATATAAGACTTTATAAGAATGGCATTTAGAATATGTTTCTGTTTGTTTTGAGAATGGGCATGCTTTTGATACTCCCTGCGATACAAGTCCTCAAGAGGTGCTATATTCTTTGGATCCAAGACATCTATGATTTCTTTTCTCAACTCAGAATCTGTATCATACTGAAAACCTCTCGCCAGAAAGAGGATTTCCTCCACACTGGCAGATATGTTTTCTAGGGCAAATAGAAACTTTTCCACCGAAAGCTCACTCTGACCTGTTTCAAAGCGAGATAACATAGACGGCGAAAATTGTCCTCCAGTTGCTTGTCTCAGCGAGATATTTCTTGACTCTCGTAATTGTCTAAAGACTTTTCCAATCTGCTCCATAGGCTTCCCCTTGATTCAGTATTTTCTTCATTTTATCATATTTTTCAGAAAATTCATCAAAAACTTGCCAAATTGTCAGAATTATGAGAAAATAGAGGATATTTATCACGTGGAGGGACTGTAATGAGAGAGGATATCAAAATCAATGACCGTGCTTTGGCCTTGCAAGACCAAATTATCGAAAAACTAGAGAAGGTTTTTGATACAGATGTGGAATTGGATGTTTACAATCTAGGGCTGATCTATGAAATCAATCTGGACGAAACAGGTCTCTGCAAGATTGTCATGACCTTCACCGACACTGCCTGCGATTGTGCCGAAAGCCTGCCTATCGAAATCGTTGCAGGTCTGAAACAAATTGATGGTATCGAAGATGTCAAGGTTGAAGTTACCTGGTCGCCTGCCTGGAAGATCACACGAATCAGTCGCTACGGCCGTATTGCCCTTGGACTGCCACCTCGTTAAGCAGGTAAATTACTTTTGAAGATGAAAAAAAGCAAGCCCAAGTTGGCTTGCTTTTTGAGTTTATTTTTTACCTGACTTGTCCATATTCCAGAAGTCTGTCACGGCTCCGCGTGAAGCAGATGATACGATATGGGCATATTTACCGAGGACACCACGACTGTAAAGTGGTGGTAAGGTTGTTTCTGCCTTACGTTTTTCAAGTTCTTCTTGGGATACGGCCATAGAAATTTCTTTAGTATCTTGGTCAACCGTAACGATATCGCCTGTACGGAGATAGGCAATTGGTCCACCATCCTGAGCTTCAGGAGCGATATGTCCAACAACCAGACCATAAGTACCGCCAGAGAAACGTCCGTCTGTCAAGAGGGCAACCTTGTCTCCTTGACCTTTACCAACGATCATTGATGAAAGTGACAGCATCTCAGGCATACCAGGACCACCTTTAGGTCCAACGAAACGAACAACAACTACATCGCCATCAACGATTTCATCTGTCAGAACGGCCTGAATCGCATCTTCTTCTGAGTCAAAGACCTTAGCTGGACCAACGTGACGACGGACCTTAACACCTGATACCTTGGCAACCGCACCATCAGGGGCAAGGTTTCCGTTCAAGATGATAAGCGGACCATCTGCACGTTTTGGATTTTCAAGTGGCATGATAACTTTTTGACCTGGTGTAAGGTCTGCAAAGTCAGCTAAGTTCTCAGCGACAGTCTTACCAGTACATGTAATACGGTCTCCATGAAGGAAACCATTTGCCAAGAGATATCTCATAACCGCAGGCACACCACCGACTTCGTAAAGGTCTTGGAAGACATACTGACCAGATGGTTTCAAGTCGGCCAAGTGAGGCACACGTTCTTGAATCGTATTGAAGTCCTCAAGTGACAAATCAACATTAGCCGCGTGGGCAATGGCAAGCAAGTGAAGAGTGGCATTTGTAGAACCACCGAGAGCCATGGTTACAGTGATGGCATCTTCAAAGGCTTCACGAGTCAAGATATCTGATGGTTTGAGACCAAGCTCCAGCATTTTAACTACAGCACGTCCTGCTGCTTCGATGTCTTCTTTCTTGTCAGCTGATTCAGCTGGGTGAGATGAAGAACCTGGCAAACTCATACCTAGAACTTCGATAGCTGTCGCCATGGTATTAGCAGTATACATACCACCACAGCCACCAGGTCCAGGGCAAGCATTACATTCAAGACGTTTAACGTCCTCAGCCGTCATATCACCGTGGTTCCATTTTCCGATACCCTCAAAAACAGAAACCAAGTCAATATCTTTGCCATCAAGATTTCCCGGTGCAATAGTTCCACCATAGGCGAAAATAGCTGGAATATCCATATTAGCAATAGCAATCATAGATCCAGGCATGTTCTTGTCACAGCCACCGATAGCGACGAAGGCATCCACGTTGTGACCACCCATAGCCGCCTCGATTGAGTCCGCAATGATATCACGAGATGTCAAAGAAAAACGCATACCAGGCGTTCCCATGGCAATCCCGTCCGCTACAGTAATAGTCCCAAACTGCACAGGCCAAGCACCTGCCGATTTGATACCTTCTTTGGCTAATTTCCCAAAATCATGCAAGTGGATGTTACATGGTGTATTTTCCGCCCAAGTCGAAATAACCCCAACAATCGGTGTTTCAAAGTCCTTATCTGTCATACCGGTCGCACGAAGCATGGCACGGTTTGGCGATTTTACCATGCTGTCATAAATGCTACTGCGGTGACGTTTATCTAATTCAGTCATTTGTTCCCTCCCATTTCAGTTTTTACTATTATAGCACATTTTAAAGGCAATGAACAGAATAAAATTCTTGAATTTTCAGAAAATTCTATACACACGTGAAATATTTAAAATTAAAAACAACAAAGCGGATTAGTACACTTTCTGATGACCAGAATATGCTTTTTAATCCGCTTTCTTTAAATAACGTAATGTAATTTTTACAGAAATTCTTTCAGATAAGTGTATTTAACATCTATCTTGCATTATAAAACTCTAGAACCTTCTCTTTTATATTCGATTCACTCAAACCATACTCATTAAGAAGGTAATCCATTTTCCCTACTTGACCGAATTTTTCTTGAACACCTATCCGATGAATTTTTGTTATTCCATCATCAGAGAATAATTCACATAAAGCACTGCCAATTCCACCTATCTGATTGTGGTTTTCTACAGTAAATATAGTTTTTCCACTTAACATTGTTTTTATCTGTTCTGGTATCGGTTTGATTCTAAATAAATCTATCACACCTACTGAATAACCTAATTTAGACAGTTCATCCGCAACTCGAATACTTGGAGCAACCATTATGCCAGAAGCAACTATTACAACATCTTCACCGTGTCTTAACTCAATGTAGCCTTTAGAAAAATCTTCTCCACCTTGATATACAGCCTCTGGAGCTTTTCTAATTGTTCGAATATATTTTAGTCCTTTTAATTCTAATGTCTGGTTCAAGATTTCACGAAATTGGATATCATCAGTTGCTTCAAAAATGATTGATTTAGGAATTAAACGTAACAATCCAATTTCTTCAAATGGCATATGTGTTCCACCATTCATCTCTGCCGTTACTCCTGCATCTGAGCCAATCACAGTGGCATCCAATTGTGCGTACCCAAGAGAAATAAATAATTGATCAAATACTCTTCGTGAAGCAAAAGGGCCAAATGTATGAAGATAAGGTCTAAACCCCTGAATAGATAAACCTGCTGCAAGCCCGACCATTTCTGCTTCCATGATCCCAACATTCACATAACGGTCTCCAAAGTCCTTTTCAAGATTATTAGTAGCCATCGAACTTGACAAATCTGCTTCTAAAACTACTATATCAGAATAACTTTGGTTAGCTTCTAGAAGGAAATCTCTATACACATGTCGTAATTCTTTCGTACTTCTCATCATTCTGTTTCCTCCAATTCCTGACTTAATCTTTCTACAACTGAAGTTAACATTTGTCTCTCCTCTACAGTAGGGCGAAGATGATGATTGGATTTCATTTCTTCCAGCTCTCGAACTCCTTGACCTTTAATAGTGTCTAATACAATACACTTAGGGGATGAATTATTTGACTGTTTTAATTGGATAATCCCTTCATAAATTTCTCTAATATCTGAACCATTGACCCTAATGGATTCAAACCCAAATGCTGAGAATTTTTCTACAAAATCACCTGGATTACAAATATCCTTTGTAAAACCATCTAATTGTTTTTTGTTATCGTCTACAAATACAATTAAATTAGATAACTGTTGATGAGAAGCAAACTGTATAGCCTCCCAACATTGTCCCTCATTTAACTCACCATCTCCAACAATAGCATAGGTATAAAAGGGACTTTTTCTTATTCTCTGACCATATGCAAGCCCGGTTGCAACACTAATTCCCTGTCCTAAAGAGCCAGTTGTCATATCTATACCCGGCGTTAGATTTCTATCAGGATGAGACGGTAATTTGGTTCCATTTGTATTTAAAGAATGTAAGAATTCTTTGTCAAAGAAACCATTCAAATAGAGTGTGCTGTACAAAGCTGGTCCAGCATGTCCCTTGGATAAAACAAAATAATCTCTATCTAGTGACGCAAATATTTCTGGAGTCATCGGCATTATTTCACCATAAAGCACTGCTAAAACTTCTACTATAGACAGACTCCCTCCATAATGGCCGAATCCAAGATGATTCAATGTTCTAAGAGTATTTAATCGGATTTTTGTTGCAAATTTTCTTAACTCATCTTCTCTATTTTCACTTAAAATCATCCCTTATTCCTCCTTTGCAGATGGCTTTTTAATAAAGGATACTCCAAACATAACTGCTAGAATAAGAACAAGACCAATAACAATGCCTGCTTGTGAGCCAAATTGATTCAACATTCCTAAAATAATTCCTGATAGACCAAAATCTGCATCTGAGAAAGTTGACCCTTGGAAACCAAGTCCTCCCAAAACTGGCATTAAAAAGACTGGAAGAAAACTAATTAAAATACCTTGTAAAAATGCTCCAATAGTGGCTCCACGAACACCACCAGATGCATTCCCAATGACACCTGCAGTCGCTCCACAGAAGAAATGAGGCACAACGCCTGGTAAGATGACAACCGTTCCTGAAGCAATCATAATTGCCATACTTACTAAACCACCAACAAAACTAGAGATAAATCCAATTAGGACTGCATTAGGTGCATAAGTATAAACAATCGGACAATCCAAAGCAGGTTTTGAATTAGGTACAAGACGCTCTGAAATACCTTTAAAGGCTGGAACAATTTCACCCAAAATAAGGCGAACACCTGCTAAAATAACAAATACACCTGCTGCAAATTGACCTGCTAATTGTAAAGCATAAACTAGACCACTTGTACCATTACTGATTTCTTTTTCTATATATTCTGACCCTGCAAAGATAGCTACAATAATGTAAATAACTGCCATAGATAAAGTAATACTAACAGTACTATCACGTAAAAAAGCTAAACTCTTTGGGAATTTAATGTCCTCTGTTGATTTTGATTTGTCACCGATAAGGCTACCAGTGAAACCACTTAACCAATATCCCAAAGAACTGAAATGACCTAAAGCCACCTTGTCATTTCCAGTTAATTGAACCATATATTTTTGCACAAATGCCGGGGAAACACTCATAATAATACCAAGTGCTAATCCTCCTAGTAAGATAAGAGGCAAACTTGTAAAGCCAGCAACTGATAAAATGACCGCAATCATACACGCCATATATAGAGTGTGGTGCCCTGTTAAAAAGATATATTTGAATCGAGTAAAACGAGCAATTAAGATATTGAATACCATACCTGCAAACATAATCATTGCAGTAGCTGAGCCATATGTGGTTAAAGCTACAGCTACAATTGCTTCATTATTCGGTACAACTCCAGATAAATGAAAAGCATGTTCAAACATGGTACCAAATGGATTCAAAGAATTTTGTACAATTCCTGCACCACCAGATACAACTAAGAAACCAACAAAGGTCTTAATTCCACCTTTAATAATATCAGGTAATTTCTTCTTCTGAAGAACTAATCCTAAGATTGCAATTAAAGCTACTAAAATAGCTGGTGTACTAACAATATCCAATATGAACTTCATCATGACGCTAGCCTCCTATATAAGTCCTTTTTCTTCACAAAGTTTAGTAATTAATTCTCGTAGTTCATCCATATCAATAATACTATTTAAGATACGAACATCTCCAAGATGACTAGCTGAATCAGCTAGATCACGACCAACAATCCAAATATCAGCTGCATTTGGATCTGCTCCACCTAAATCATAGTGTTCAACTTCTACATCTGAAACATTCAAATCACTCAATACAGATTCAATATTCATCTGTACCATAAAACTTGAACCTAATCCTGAACCACAAGCTGTACCAATTTTTAACATTATCTAATCCTCCTGTTTAATTATCATTTCAATGTCATCATAGTTTTTTGATGATATTAAAGTTTGAACATGACTTTTATCTCTTAAAATTGTTGTTAAATGTGACAAAGCCTTTAAATGACTTTCATTATCAATGGCTGCAATACAAATCAACAATCTTACCTCTTGTTCTGGATTATCCAATAAATAAATCGGTTCTTCCAAAACTAACATTGACATTCCTATTTCATTCACACCTTCATCTGGCCGAGCGTGAGGAATTGCTACTCCCTTCCCTAAATTAATAAAAGGCCCAAACTCTTCTACTTTTTGAATCATTGCCTCAGGGTAGTTCTCAGTTATCTTATCTTGATTCAAAAGTGGTTTAGCTGCTAAACGAATTGCCTCCTTCCATCCTAATTTTTCCGAACTAACCTGATAAGTTTCTTTTGTAATTAATTCTTCTAACAATGGTAACACTTCCTTTCTGTTCATATCTTGATAGAGATACCTCTTTAATGCTAATTTTAACTCTAATTCTTGTGTGATTACACTATATCGTCTTACTATGCTAATTATCTGATTAAGTTCAATATCTCGATAACCTGTATCTGGGAAATCTTTTGATACCAATTCAACTAACTGTGTTGTTTGTTCTTCCGTCATCATAACAGAAACTAGATAATTTGGCTTCTCTGTATCCACCTTTATAGTAGAAAAAACCATATCATAGTCACTACTAGTTTTCGCATATAAATCATCAATCTTTGAGGTTCCTATAAACTCAATTTGAGGGAATAATGCTAATAGATTCTCTTTTATCATCAATGAAGAACTAATTCCATTAGGACAAATAATTGCTGCCTTATAACATTTTTGAGGCAAAGTATCTGCTTTCTTTAAATATCCTCCAAAATGGATAACAAAATATGCTGTTTCACTATCAGGTATGGGCTTGTCAATAGCGTCCATCAAGGGAGTCAAAGAATCTTTTACTAGTTCAAATAAATCAGGATAATGTTCTTTAACATGCAACACATATTCATTTGAACTAGGTAAGCCGAACTTTAATCTATAGTAAGCCGGTATAAGGTGGCGGCGAAGATTTTCTCTCAATACTTCCCTTTGTTTAAAATGTAACAAAGAAATATCTTCCATTCTACTTATAATAGCCTCTGTTAATTGATTAAAGTAAACCGGAGCAACATCTACTTCACCTTCAAAGCAACTTGATAATAAAACTGTGATATAGCGATAATCATCCTCAGAAAACACCGTATCTATAATTCCCAAATCAACCACTGTATCCAATAAAATAGTCGTTATATCTTGAATAATAGGAGATACTAATGTCTCTGAAAGACATACTCTTTCAACATCCCTTTGATACCTACATATAATGAATACTAAACCGAAAAGGCAAACTTTTAATTGATTAACAATAGGTACTATCTGTAGCTTTTCATAATAATCTTTAACCACCTGATCAATCAAATCATAAGTTAATGAATACCCCCAACTGGATAAAACATAATCCAACCCCCAAATCCCTATGGAGGATTCCAGCAACTCACTAACCATTTGAAAAGCTAAACGGTGCTTATTCCACTCTGAACCGTGTAAAGTATAACCTTTTGCTCTACTGTACCCTAGCTCCAAATCATTATCTAACATAATCTTTCTTAATGATTGAATATCAGATAAGGTTGTATTCTTACTTACTTTCAAAAAGTCTTGGTAATGATTATTCGATATAAAATCTAATCGGCAAAAAGTGTAAAGATAGATTAATGCTAAGCGAGTCGACTTTGGTAAAACCAATTCATCCGACTTAATAATATCTGTCAAAGACTGCTTCGTACGATTTGATAAACTATAGCGACCTTGTTTTTTATCCAGCACTATCCCTTTATTAGCTAGATAAGGCACTAAATAATCTATTCCTTCTTTGACTTCCTTTATAGGCAAGCTCACCTTAACAGATAATTCATATAATGATAGCTCACAATGATCCATCAAAGTCATCAAAATAACTAGTGCTCTATAATCAAACATTTCTCTTCCTTTCTAACTACAATTATAGTGTAAAAGTTATAAGAATAAAAGAGTATTTCAGCACAATATAATCTCACCTCCTACAAGTAATTATTGGGCTGAAACTTTTTAGTGATTATTTTTCAACTTTCTATTGACTTTTAAAAACAAAGTGATATCATTTAGATATCAAATAATAGGAGATCATTCTTATGACTGAAAAACTCATCAATTCAAAACCAAATGGTGTATTCGCATTGATTCTCATTGAGTTGACAATCGTACTTGGTATCTTTATATTGATAATGGGTGCTGGTTCGGAAAACATTTTTGGAATTATTATCGGACCTTTACTAATCGTAATTGCAGTGCTAACTCATGCTGGTTTAAAAGTTGTCAAACCTCAAGAAGCTCTGGTTCTGACACTCTTTGGTAACTATACAGGTACCATCAAAGAACCTGGTTTTTACTTTGTCAATCCCTTCAGCGTAGCGGTCAACCCTGCAAACCACACTCGACTTGGACAAAGTGGTGATGTTAGCACAAAATCTCCTTTTTTAGGAGCTAAATCATCAAATGACAATGATGTAAATCTTGAAATTAGCAAGAAACACATTTCACTCAAGGTTATGACCTTAAGTAATTCCCGTCAAAAAATCAATGATTGCTTAGGAAATCCTGTAGAAATCGGAATTGCTGTTACTTGGCGTGTAGTCGATACTGCTAAGGCAGTTTTCAACGTTGATAACTACAAGGAATACCTCTCTTTGCAATGTGATAGCGCCCTCCGAAATATTGTCCGCATCTATCCTTACGATGTGTCTCCTAACGTGGATACTACGGGTGACGGCCAAGCAGATGAAGGTAGCCTCCGTGGCTCTAGCGAAATTGTGGCTAACCGTATTCGTGAAGAAATCCAAAGTCGTGTTGAGGATGCTGGCTTAGAAATCCTTGAAGCACGTATTACTTACCTAGCTTACGCTCCAGAAATTGCTGCTGTCATGCTTCAACGCCAACAAGCATCTGCCATTATTGATGCACGTAAGATGATTGTAGATGGTGCTGTAGGAATGGTTGAAATGGCACTAGAACGGCTCAATGAAGGGGAATTGGTAGAGCTTGACGAAGAACGTAAGGCTGCTATGGTTTCAAATCTCCTTGTCGTACTTTGTGGCAATCATGATGCACAACCAATTGTCAACACAGGAAGTCTTTACTAAAGATGGCTGAAGCTAAAAAAAAGCAGATCCCCCTTCGACTCTCAACAAAGTTATACGCTGCACTCGCATCATGGGCAGAAGATGACTTTCGTTCAGTCAATGGGCAAATCGAATATCTCCTCACAGAATGTGTCAAACAACGGAAGAAAGACGGAAAATACGTATCAGAAACCATTGACGAACCATTTGAGATTGATATTTAACACCTTCTCCTGTCTGCTAGGTCTTACAGGAGAATTTTTTCATCTTTTTTTGTCAAGTAACTTTACTTTACAAAAAAAATGTGTTATCCTAGTATGGTTGATGAAAATCAGTAGATTGAATCGAATATAAATACCTAAAGGAGAAATCAAAATGGCAGTACCTGCACGTCGCACTTCAAAAGCGAAGAAAAACAAACGTCGTACACACTACAAAGTAACAGCTCCATCTGTAAACTTTGACGAAACTACTGGAGATTACTCACGTTCTCACCGTGTATCACTTAAAGGATACTACAAAGGACGTAAAATCGCTAAAGCTGCATCAGCTGAATAATAGAAGGGAGATACCATGCGCGTAAATATTACACTTGAACACAAAGAATCTGGTGAACGCTTGTACCTTACTTCTAAAAACAAACGTAACACTCCAGACCGTCTTCAATTGAAGAAATACTCACCAAAACTTCGCAAACACGTTGTGTTTACAGAAGTTAAGTAAGCATTCAATACGAATCAATACAGAAGAAAAACGCATTCAAGCGTTTTTTTCTTTTGTTAATTTCAGTACATTGCAATCAAAATTAACCGAATCACTACCTTTTTCACTACCTTTTTTGAAATAAGAATATTGATTCGGACAATTAAAAGCAAGAGGAGAAGAGGCTGGGCAAAAAGTCTTTAATACTCAATGAAAATCAAAGAGCAAACTAGGAAGCTAGCCACAGGTTGCTCAAAACAGTGTTTTGAGGTTGTGGATAGAACTGACGAAGTCAGCTCAAAACACCGTTTTGAGGTTGCAGATAGAACTGACGAAGTCAGTAACATCTATACGATAAGGCTAAGCTGACGTAGTTTGAGTTTGATTTTCGAAGAGTATAAAATCAGAAAAACGCATAGTATCAATCCTTGAATGAACTGCACCCCAAAAGTTAGGCAGAAAAAATCTAACTTTTTGGGGTCAGTACAAAGCCTGCGTTTTTTATATATAAAAATTTTACACATTTCTCTTGACAGGGCTTTCTTTTAGATGTACAATGTATGTGTAGAAAAATTATATATAAAAATCTTATACATTAGAAAAGGAGGTTTCTCATGTACTTTCCAACATCCTCTGCCTTGATTGAATTTCTCATCTTGGCCGTACTGGAGCAGGATGATTCTTATGGTTATGAGATTAGCCAGACCATTAAGCTGATCGCTAATATCAAAGAATCCACACTCTATCCCATTCTCAAAAAATTGGAAGGCAATAGCTTTCTGACAACCTATTCTAGAGAGTTCCAAGGTCGCATGCGCAAATACTACTCCTTGACAAACGGTGGTATAGAGCAGCTCGTAACCCTAAAAGATGAATGGGCACTTTATACAGACACCATCAATGGCATCATAGAAGGGAGTATCCGCCATGACAAGAACTGAATACCTGACTCAGCTAGAACTCTATCTCAAAAAACTGCCTCAGGCTGACCAAATTGAAGCCATGGACTATTTCAGGGAACTCTTTGACGATGCTGGAGTCGAGGGAGAAGAAGAACTCATCGCTAGTTTGGGAACTCCCAAAGAAGCGGCCCACGAAGTTCTCTCAAATCTTCTCGATAAAAAAATCAATGAAGCACCTGCTCAAAAGAATAACCGACAAATTTTGCATATCGCCTTGTTAGCCCTACTTGCAGCACCCATCGGTATTCCTTTAGGAATCGCCATTCTCTTGGCTCTTTTCGCAATCCTTGTGGCCGCTTCGAGCGTCATCTTGGCTTTCTTTGCGGTTTCCATACTTGGTATCATCGGCGGATTCCTATTTTTAGTTGAAAGTTTCACTGTCCTAGCTCAAGCTAAATCAGCCTTTATCTTGATTTTTGGTTCTGGTTTACTGGCTATCGGTGCTTCTTCACTAGTCTTACTAGGTATTTCCTATGTAGCCCGCTTCTTCGGTCTACTCATTGTTCGCCTGGTGCAATTTGTTCTCAAAAAAGGAAAGAGAGGTGATCAGCATGCGTAAATTGACAAAAGGATTTCTCATTTTTGGTGTGGTGACTACCATTATCGGCTTTATCCTGCTCTTTGTAGGCATCCAATCTGACGGGATTAAGAGTTTGCTTGCTATGTCCAAGGAGCCTGTCTATGATAGTCGGATGGAAGAGTTGACCTTTGGCAAGGAAGTCGAAAACCTAGAGATCACGCTCCACCAACACGCGCTGACCATCACAGACTCTTTCGATGATCAAATCCACATTTCTTATCATCCATCTATTTCTGCTAACCATGATCTTATCACCAATCAGAACGATAAAACGCTGAGCCTCACTGATAAGAAACTGTCTGAAACTCCATTTCTCTCTTCTGGAATTGGCGGGATTCTTCATATCGCAAGTAGCTACTCTAGTCGTTTTGATGAAGTTATTCTCCAATTGCCAAAAGGAAGAAGTCTAAAAGGAATCAACGTGTCAGCCAATCGCGGTCAAACTAGTATCACTAAGGCTAGCCTTGAAAATGCGACCCTCAATACAAACAGCTATATCCTCCGAATTGAAGGAAGTCGTATCAAAAACAGTAAACTCACAACCCCTAATATCGTTAATATCTTTGATACAGACCTTACAGATAGTCAGCTAGAGTCAACAGAGAAGCACTTCCACGCTGAAAATATTAAAGTATATGGTAAAGTAGAACTATCTTCTAAAAATGCGCTCAGTATCATGCTAACTCAAAAAGAAAGCCAAGAAATTAACTTAGACCTCTCGAGTCACCATGGTTTTATTTATCAATTATTAAGAGATAAGAGTCAACAGAAACCCAACGAATTAAGCAACCCTTACAAAACTGAAAAGACCGATGTAAAAGGTCAACTCATAGCTAAGGCTGATGATTATATTAGTCTTGAGACTACAGCCAACAGACCTTAACAAACCTATTTATATCGACCACAATAACGCATATCTAACTAAAAAGGAGGTTCTACCATGAAACAAGAATGGTTTGAAAGTAATGATTTTGTAAAAACAACAAGCAAGAACAAGCCTGATGAACAACACAAAGATGTTAGAGACAAGGCTGAAGAAACGATAGTCGATCTCGATACACCAATTGAAAAAAATACTCAAGTAGAGGAGGAAGTCTCTCAAGCTAAAGTCGAACTTGAAAACCAGCAAGAAGAGACAATTGAAACGCCTGAAGACAGTGAAGCGAGAACAGAAATAGAAGAAAAGAAAGCATTAGATTCTACTGAAGAAGAGCAAGATCTTTCTGGGGAAACAGAAAAAGTCACTATAACTGAAGAGAGTCAAGAAGCACTTCCGCAGCAAAACACAACCACGAAAGAGCCACTTCTTCTCAGTAAATCCTTAGAAAGTCCTTATATTCCCGACCAAGCTCCAAAATCTACGGATAAATGGAAAGAGCAAGTGCTTGATTTTTGGTCTTGGCTAGTGGAGGCTCTCAAATCTCCTACAAGCAAGCTTGAAACAAGTAGCACACACAGCTACACAGCCTTTCTCTTGCTCATTCTGTTTTCTGCATCTTCCTTTTTCTTTAGTATCTACCACATCAAACATGCTTACTATGGACATATAGCAACTATGCATAATCACTTCCCTGAACAATTTGCTTCATTGAATCTCTTTTCGGTTATCTCTATCCTAGTAGCAACCACACTCTTCTTCTTTTCATTCCTCTTGGGTAGTTTCGTCGTGAGACGATTTATCTACCAAGAAAAGGACTGGACGCTAGAAAAGGTTCTCCAACAATATAGTCAACTCTTGGCAATTCCAATCTTCCTCACTGCTATTGCTAGTTTCTTTGCCTTCTTTGACAGCCTGCGATTTACGGCCCTCTTGTGTGTGATTAGCATTGGAATCATTCTGCTTGCCAGTCTCCATATCATTACAAGACCAAGTCAAGCAAGTGAAACCGACTCCTTCTATCAATTATTCTTGTCTGTCCTTGTGAACGGAGTCATTATCCTCCTCTTCTTTGTAGCTGAAGTCGCACTGATTGGGGATTACCTTCGTATCTTGGCCTTTCTTTAAACTTCAATCCTGTCTTTCACGGCAGGATTTTTCTATGCCAAAAAGCAAGTCGATTGACCTGCTTCTGCTTTACTTTTCTTGTGCTAATGTTTTAAAATCTTTGTCTAAGATGGGTTGCACTTCTAATTGATTGGCATCTAGTTGGTGGTAAGATGCTGATGGTAGTGACTCTAGGAATTTTGCATAGTCCAAGCGGGCAATGGCTTCATAGTTTTCTGGTTTAGAGCCATCTCCTGTGATTTGAACCAAGTCAATCTCCCACTTGACTTCCTTATCCACCAATTGCTCAATATAGGCTGCAGGAACAAATGGTTCTCTCGGTAAAACTGTCTTGACTCCTTGAGCCAGATGGTAAACGCCATGCACTTGGTCTTCTCCATCCTGATAGAAGGAAACTCTTGCAAAGTAGGCGTCTGTCTCTTGAACCGCACGCACACGCGCTTCAAACTGAGCCAAGCCATCTTCCACTAAAAAGCTTTTCAAGTCCTCGTGACTAAAGAAAACTGGATTAAAAATTCCTTGGCAAATCGTAAAACGGGCTGCATTATCTGTCAGATGGGCTTGAATACTTGCTTGGAAATAAGCTTCAAGATCAAAACCATCTAGTCCTTCAATCTCAGTTCCTGTATAAGCAAGCAGAGCATCTAAAAATGACTTGATAATCTGCCAGTCTGTCTTCGTGAGTAGGTCAGGAAGCTTGACACGGTAAGCCTTTTGACCATCAGCATAGCTAACCTTAAAGAGAAATTGTGATTGCCCCACTATCGCACACTCGATATATTCGAGACGGTTAAGAGGCTGACGGAGATAGACTGCATCATAACTATGCGACTCCAAACCGTCTAGCAAGGCCAAGATCGACTTGGCAGTCAAAATCTCTTGTTCTCCTAAAATGCTCTGTTTATTTGGAATAAAAAATGTTTTCGTCATAACTGGACTCCTTTGAAATCGTTTACATATAGTAAACCCTATTTTTCTGAAAGATACAGAAACAAACTTTATACTCTTCGAAAATCAAATTCAAACTGCGTCAGCTTCGCCTTGCCGTACTCAAGTACAGCCTGCGGCTAACTTTCTAGTTTGCTCTTTGATTTTCATTGAGTATTAGATTTTTGAGTACAAAGCATAGAAAAACAGCCCCTGAGGACTGTTTGATCTTATACAGTAGCTGCTTGATCCAAGCTTTCACCGATAGCGGCTAGACGCTCGACAACTTCAGCTTGTGTCAATTCATGTTCTGAAACATAGCGGTTACGTGGGTGAACACGGCACTCGTGTGAGCATCCACGAAGGTACTTGTCTTCATTTTCTTCTGATGTCAAGATACGACGGTTACAGAATGGATTTCCACAGTTGACATAACGTTCACATGGTGTTCCATCAAACCAGTCTTTCCCTACGATAGTTGGGTTGACATGGTTGACATCAACGGCGATACGCTCGTCAAAGACATACATTTTCCCATCCCAAAGCTCACCTTGAACTTCTGGGTCTTTACCGTAAGTTGCGATTCCTCCGTGCAATTGGCCAACATCTTTGTAGCCTTCACGGACCATCCAGCCTGAGAATTTCTCACAGCGAACGCCACCTGTACAGTAAACCACGACACGCTTGTCCATGAATTTTTCCTTGTTGTCACGAACCCACTGTGGCAACTCACGGAAGTTGCGGATGTCTGGGCGGATAGCCCCACGGAAATGTCCTAGGTCATACTCATAATCATTACGTGTGTCAAGGACAACTGTATCTTCGTCAAGAAGGGCTTCTTTGAACTCTTTTGGAGACAAGTAAGCACCTGTTGTTTCAAGTGGGTTGATGTCGTTGTCAAAGTCGTTGTCTTCCAAACCAAGGTGGACAATCTCTTTCTTGTAGCGAACGAACATCTTCTTGAAGGCTTGTTCATTTTCTTCGTCAATCTTGAACCAAAGGTCTTCCATTCCTGGAAGGCTGTGAACGTAGTCCATGTATTTTTGAGTTGTTTCGTAGTCACCTGAAACTGTTCCGTTAATCCCCTCGTCAGCGACTAGGATACGGCCTTTAAGGCCGATTGATTTACAGAAAGCCAAGTGGTCTGCAGCAAATTGCTCTGCATTTTCAATTGGAGTGTAAAGGTAGTAAAGTAAGACACGAATATCTTTTGCCATAAGATTTGTTCTCTTTTCTATTCTTAAATTTTCAGAATTTTTCATCTAACTATACTAGTATACCTACTTGAGAAAACGAATGCAATTTATTTGACTGAAAATTGTAGAAGGTTCTCGAAATTTCCTGAATGGTTAAAATAAGGGAAATAAGGGAACACGGATATCTATGTTTTCGTTTCAAAAAATCACTGTCTTCCCCAGATAAGCCTGAGGAAAACAGTGCTTCAGTTTTTAGGAATTAGGAATGAATACACGAAATCAATCTATACTCTTCTAAAATCAAAAAGCAATCTAGGTAGGTAACCTTTTCATAGATTTATTTCCGATTTTGTCAATATTATCTAAAGCCTCAAAAAGAATGTTAATCTATCTGTGGTTAGTCCTGTAGTTTACTTTTTGATTTCTGTTTAGCACTAGTGGATTATTTTTTGTTTCTCAACTACCCATTCTTCACAGTCAAAACCATCATAATCTGGATATTGTTCTGGTGGCGTTCCAATCGAACGTACGAGATAAGCTTCTTCGTCCTCTATCTCGATTTCTCTCAGCACTTGACATTCGAAACGCCATTCATCACCGAAGTCGAAAATAAACTTAAATTTTTGTTTGACACTTGGGATATCCAGATAGACATTTTCTGTGTAACGTTCTTCAACATCGGCACTGACAAAGCTAAGAAAGTAAGAATCTGCATGACTCCACGCAACATTATCCATGAAAAATGCATGAGCATGATCACTTGCAAAATCGAAACTCCATAAAATCACATCTGCTAGTTCCGCTAACGTTTTTGTTTTTGGAATCTGTATATGTCGGCAGCAATCTTTTTTAAATTTGACGGAAATGACCTAAGCTTCTACAGATGCTGGCTTTTCAACTTCTATTTCTTGTTTTACTAATTTTAAGTGTACCATAATACCTCCAATAGCTAATCGATAGGGTTGCGCCTAAGAGACATTCCCTCTCAGTCATTTTAACATAAGTTTGTCTAACTGTGGTATTTGAAACTAGATAATCCCTCTGTTTCACGCGAAACATCCTACTTCCTCCAATTTAGGAAAGCTATTCTAGCAGTGAGCGTAACGTAATAGGATGGTTTTAATATCTATTCTCTTTGCTATCCACATGTTTTACACAGATTGTTAATAACTAACTTAAAGTGTTTTTGATTTCCCTCTTTATAAATAATAAATATTTAAACTATTACAGAGATTCAGTCAACCACAGGTAATAGCAAGCCACTCAAAGTTATCCACACTTATCCACAGCCTGTTAATAACTTTTGTGAATAATTTTTTCAAGCCAAGACTCATCTCTTACCATTACCAAAAAAGAGCCTGTTGCCAAGCTCTTTAGTCTATTATTTCTTCTCAGCGCGAAGGGCTGACAAGATTTGTGTACGAATATCATCCACACCATTTGGCGTATTTGGTAAAAAGATGGTTTGATTTCCTTTAGAGGCAAAGGTATTCAAGGTATCCAAGTACTGGTTAGTCAAAAGGATGGACATGATTTGCTCTTCTGTCATGCCAACATTGGCTTCCTTGAGTTCTGTGATAGACTCTGCCAATCCATCCACAATCGCCTTACGTTGTTGGGCAATCCCCACACCATGAAGGCGGTCTTTTTCTGCTTCGGCTTCAGCTGCAGTGACAATTTTAATCTTATCTGCTTCTGCCAATTCTTGCGCTGCGACCCGCTTACGTTGCGCCGCATTGATTTCATTCATGGATTGCTTAACTTCTGCATCAGGTTCGACCTTGGTAATCAAGGTTTTCACGATAATATAGCCGTAAGTAGTCATTTCTTCTGCTACTTGATGTTGAACTTCAAGGGCAATCTCATCTTTTTTCTCAAATAATTCATCCAAGGTTAATTTGGGAACAGAAGAGCGAAGAGCGTCTTCAATATAAGATTTAATCTGAGATTCTGGACGCATGAGTTTATAGTAGGCATCTGTCACGCTCTGCTCATTGACACGGTACTGGGTCGCTACATTCATCATAACGAACACATTGTCCTTGGTCTTAGTCTCAACCACAATATCACTTTGCAACAAGCGCAACTGAATCCGCGCTGCAATCGAGTCAATCCCAAAAGGCAAGCGAATATGAATACCGCTATTGGCAACCTTTTGGTATTTCCCAAAGCGTTCAATAATTGCCACCGACTGCTGACGAACCACATAAACCGTACTCAGTGTGACTATCAGCAATAGGAGCACACAAACCACCACAAAAATCATCAAAAATGTTGTTATCATCGCGACGACCTCCATCATTATTTTTTCCTGTATTATAGCACATTTAAAGAAGGTTGTGCAGTTTTTACTGCGATTTTTCCTGAAATGTCAATAATTAGAGGTGAATTGTCCTATTGTCGTCTAATCTCTTGCTAAAATAACTCTTTATAAAAGGCAATCGTTTCTTCTAAGGTTGGCATGAATGGATTTCCTGGTGCGCAGGCATCAATCAAGGCGTTCTTAGAAAGGTATTCAAAGTCGAAATCTTTTTCTTCAATACCAAGTTCAGTCAATTTCTTAGGAATACCTACTGTTTCAGAAAGCTCCTCAATCTCAGTAATTGCATAATCGGCACACTCTTCATCTGATTTACCTTCTACATGAAGTCCCAAGGCTTTAGCAACATTGCGAAAAGCTTCTGGTACACGTTTAGCATTTTCACGTTCTATAACTGGTAGCAACATAGCACAGCAAACACCATGAGGCAAGTTATATACAGCACCGAGTTGGTGAGCCATTGAATGAACATAGCCCAGACCAGCATTATTAAAGCTCATACCACCAAGGAAGATGGCATTAACCATACCTTCACGCGCTTCAATATCGTGTCCGTTTGCTACAGCACGAGGAAGGTATTCCTTAATAAGCTCAATTGCTCCGATAGAGAGTTTCTTGGTCACATCATAAGCACCAGGTGTTACCAAAGCCTCAACAGCGTGAGTCAGAGCATCCATACCTGTCGCTGCAGTCAAAGCTTGAGGTTTTGAAATCATCAATTCAGGGTCATTAACAGAGATAAGAGCAAGGCTATTCTTGTCAACCATTACCATCTTAACCTTGCGTTCTTCGTCGGTAATCACATAGTTAATAGTAATTTCTGCAGAAGTTCCTGCCGTTGTATTGATAGCCACAACTGGCAAGCCTTTTTTAGCAGACTTATGAAGCCCTTCATAATCCTGTGGTTTCCCACCATTTGTAGCTATGATAGAAATACAACTAGCTGCATCCTGTGGAGAACCACCACCAAGACTGATGATAAAATCACATCCATGTTCTTCCAAAGTAGCTGCCCCATCTGTGACATTCTTACAAGTAGGGTTTGGCTCTACATCGCTAAAGATGACATATTCGATTCCTTCTGTATCTAGCGGTTTTAAAACCTTAGGCAAAATGTCACTGCCTTCGATGTACTTATCTGTCACCAAAAGTGCCTTTTTATAGCCAAGTTCCTTGATATAAGGACCCACTTCATTTACAACACCTTTACCAATAAGGTTGACTGCCGGAACATAAAATGTAGCCATATAATTTTCCTCCTGCGCCTTCGCGCTATTTACTTAACATCATTATATTACTTTTTGTATTCGTTTTCAATTATTTGTGAATTATTTAACAAATCTTTTTAAAAGGAGTGAATTTTGACTATTATTTATGAGATCCTTTTCCATCAGCAAACAAAACAAATAGAACAGATTTTGAAATTATAATATACGAGGGCTTGCGAAAACCCTCTGTCTTCGCCCCTCAATTTAATAAAGGAAGTGTTACATATGCCAGAAACTTTACTTACAGTATTTCTAGCTTCGTTGCTTATCAACGTACTATATGAGCTTTTAAAGCCGTGGACAAAGAAACGAAACAAGTAATGGGTAATCCTTTAAGAGAGTAACAAAAAACATCATTACAGTGAACCGCACTCCAATAGTTCAAGCATTAAGTGATCTTGATGATCTGAATGTAGTGTGATATACTATTTTTGTCATCGGTTACCGATTACGTTCCTATGGGTTCGTGAGAGGAGGTGAAACTAATGAGCCTTATCATAGAGCTCGCTCTTACTATTATAGCGGATGTTATAGCTGGAATTATCTTGTATTTCGTTTGCAAATGGCTAGATAGTAAGAAGTAGACCGAGTGACTAGCCTATAAACACCCGTTAAATCGCTAAGATACGTCAAAAAAGCCCTTAACTACGGCCATAGTTAGGGGCTTTGGTGTTCTAATGAACCTTATCAATTAACTATATTCTAGCATATAAGCCCAGATATTTCAAGAGTTTTATTTATTTTTTCAGATTCCCTTAGTTCTGAAAGATCTATAATGAAGTTAGCCATCTAGTATCAAAAAACCGACTAGCTCTTATGATCTAGTCGGTTTCTCATCAATGCGCCAACATTTCTTGGGCAATTTCTTGACCAGATAGGTTATCTGGGTAGTAGGTTGGCCAGTTATCCATTTCTTCAAAGAGGGCTTCTTGGCTTGTGCCTCCAAAGAAGATATGGAAATGTTCTGCCTTAACCGGGGCGATATTATGGTCACTAAACTGAACATATTTGAATTGTCCAGCGTCAGCATCTGTGGCTTCAAAGAGGAAGCGCACGCCACGATTGCCTTTCTTGTAAGTTAAGATTTTCTTACCAACATACTTGTAGGTGAATTTCTTACTTTGTCCACCTTGAACAAATTCCATAGTATTATCAGTAATGTTGATCTTAGTGACATCTGTCTGATAGCCTTTTGTATAGTAAGCCTTGTATTCAGCCTGAGTCATCTTACCAGTCAACTTAGCCTTGTAGTCAAAGACTTGATCAAACGTGCCATCTTCAAGGAAAGGATAAACTGATTGCCAGTTACCTGCATAGTCACTCAAGGTGCGGTCCTTGACGTCTGCATCTTCAAAGTAACCATTTTGAACTGTCTTGGTATCCTCTGCCTTTTCAGGTTCGATAGCTGGACCTTCTTGGTCTGTTGTTTGTTTTAGAGCCTTGAGGTTTTTCTCCATGATAGAGATGTAATTTTCTCCAGCTTTGGTGTCCTCTTCTGTCAGACTTTCCAAAGGATTGAGGACATCTGTTTTGACACCTGCTTCTTTTGAAAGTGTATTAGCAAGAGCTTGTGAGGCATTTTCTTCAAAGTAGATATAGGCAATTTTATTTTCTTGACGTACTCTGTCAATTCTGCCAAACGTGCAGCTGATGGTTCTGCATCTGGAGAGAGGCCTGAGATTGCGACTTGTTTGAGTCCATAGTCCAAAGCAAGGTAGTTAAAGGCTGCGTGCTGAGTCACAAAGCTCTTTTGTTTAGCTTGAGACAAGCCTTCTGCATAAGCCTTATCCAAGGCTTGCAATTTTTCGATATAGGCAGCTGCGTTCTTTTCAAAGGTCTCTTTTTTATCAGGATAATCTGCTGACAAGCTATCGCGGATGTGCTCTACAAGTTTAATGGCACGAACTGGTGATAACCAAACATGGGGGTCAAACTCATGGTGATGACCTTCTTCTCCATGGTCATGGTCTCCCTCTTCTTCCTCACCACCTGGCAAGAGCAACATATCGCCTGTCGCCTTGATGGTTTTCACCTTTTTCTTATCCAAGGTATCTAGCAATTTAGGAACCCAAGTTTCCATGTTTTCATTTTCATAAACGAAGGTATCTGCATCTTGGATTTTGGCAACTGCCTTGGCAGATGGTTCGTATTCATGGGGTTCTGTACCAGCACCGATGAGGAGTTCTACATTAGCAGTATCTCCCGCAACTTGCTTGGTAAATTCATAGACAGGGTAAAAGGTTGTCACGATATTTAGTTTGCCATCTGCCTGTTTTTGATTGGAACAAGCCACTAAAAACAAGGCACATAGACTGGCTAGTAATAAGCTAATTTTTTTCATCTTAGTCTCCTATTTGATAAAACGTCTTACTAAACTAATTAGCAAGAAAACAGTTACAAAAATAATAGTAATACTTGCACTTGCAGGTGTTTCTGCATAGTAGGAAATGTAAAGTCCTGCTACCATTCCCAAAAAGCCAATAGCACTAGCAAGTAGCATAACCGATTTAAAGTTTTTCCCCAGACGCAGGGCAATACTAGCTGGCAAGACCATAATGGTCGATACCAGAAGAGCTCCTGCAGCAGGAATCATAAGGGCAATGGCCACCCCTGTCACCATGTTAAAAAGAATAGACATGGTACGAACGGGCAAGCCATCCACAAAGGCCGTATCCTCATCAAAGGTCAGGATATACATTGGACGAAGGAAGAGGAAGGTCAAAATCAAAACAACCGCCGCAATGACAAAGAGGGAAATAACCTGCTCTTCACTGATAGTCACGATCGAACCAAAAAGATACTGGTCCAAACTCATAGAACTAGAGCTTTTACCCTTGCTCATGACAATCAGAGAAACAGCCAGACCTGTCGACATGAGGATAGCTGTCCCGATTTCCATAAAGCTCTTGTAAACCGTACGGAGATACTCCAGAAAGACCGCCGCAATCAAGACAATAGCAATAGTTGAAATAGTCGGAGAAATCCCTAGGACCAGACCAAAGGCTACACCTGAAAGTGAGACGTGGCTAAGAGTATCACTCATCAAACTCTGACGGCGCAAGATAAGGAAGGTCCCCAACACCGGCGAGAAAAGACTCATAGCAATAACAGCCAGAAAGGCACGCTGCATAAAGTCATAAGATAACAAACTAAGCATGGCCCACCTCCTGATCATTCTCATGAACGTTGAAACAACGCCATGGCGAGTCTTGGTTACGAACTAGATGAATATTGCGATCCGCATAGTCCTTAACTTCTTCAGGGTCATGAGTAATCATCAAAACAGCCTTGCCATGATGATGGGCGCTGTGATGCATGAGTTCGTAAAATTCGTTTTTACTTCCTGCATCCATCCCCGTTGTCGGCTCATCTAGGATAAACACATCTGGATCAGAAGCAAACATACGCGCGATTACCGCTCGCTGCTTCTGTCCCCCAGATAGAGACCCCAAGCGTTTGTCTCGGTGTTCCCACATACCAACTGAGTCCAAACTAGCCTTGATATGCTCCTCATCATGAGCATTCAAACGACGGAACCAGCCTTTTCTCGGATAGCGACCCGACTTGACAAATTCATAAACCGTACTTGGAAAACCTGCATTAAAACTGGCAATCTGTTGAGGAAGATAGGCTATTCTCAATTTCTTACCCTGCGTATTTGTCTTTGAAATAGTCACCTTTCCAATGCGTGGCTGAAGGATGCCAAGACTGGCCTTGATGAGTGTCGTCTTAGCTGCTCCATTTTCCCCTGTTAAGGTAACAAATTCCCCACTATCAACACTATAATTGATATGTTCAAGAACGGGCTCCTTATCATAATAGAAGGACAAATCCTCTACCGTAATATATCTCATTATTTGATTTCTCCTACTAAAGTAGTCAAAAACCGCTGAATCACTTTTTGTTCATTTGGAGTAAACTGAGTCGCCACTTGTTCATAGGTTAAAAGTGTATGCTCATGGTGATGGTGGTGCTCATCAGCGATTGGACGAGCCAAATCAGTCAACTGATAAAAAATCACACGCGCATCCTTAGGATCTTTAGATGTTTCCAACATCCCTTCCTTGACCAAAGACTTAATGGCCTTGGTAACTGCTGCCTGACTGACATTGAGGCGACGCGCCAATTCTGAATTTGTTAAAGATTCCTCTGACAAAAGCATGAGAATGTGCTCCTGAGTATTAGTCAGAGCCACCTCGCTAGTACAATGACCTATTAGGATTTCATGCTGATTTTCTGCCTGCAAAATTACCTCATTCAAAAAAGCATCAATATCCTTCGCTAGCTGTCTCATATCTGACTCCTTTCCTTCTGGACTTTTCTTTTTTAAGAAAAAAATACTATTCTGTAGAATTTTATTTACCAGTTAATTATATCACAAGCAAAAAAAGAGTCAAGAAAAAACGTGAAAACTGGTTTCATTCTCGAACTCTTCTATATTATGAACTATTGAAATTCTTTGACATCTCCATCATAAGTCGCCCAATCTTTGCTGAAAAAGCGCTCATTCAGATGGTAAGTCGGAGCTGGTGTGGGATTGGATAGGAAAGGATCAACTGCCTTGTCAAATGCCAACCAACCCAACCAACCAAGGTGAATGGTGTCCTTCATAAAGAAAGGCTCCCCGCCATCCTTAGAAAAATCTGCTATATTGGTAAAACCTTGACTCTCTAACTGGTAGCGAATCTTCTGCACCGTTTGTTGGTACATATCCTCTCGTAGACCAGCGTAGTCCATCCATTTTTTATTAACAGGTGGAATGATAAAAATCGGGTTTACCTTGGATTTAGAAAACTGGGTTAAAACCAACTGCAAGTCATTATACTCTGGCGACTTGAGATAGGTAAAGCTTTTCTGAGAGTCCTTTAATTTCTTCAAATCCTTCTTGATCTGCGTATTATAGAAATAATTTTCCATTCCCAGATCATTATTGGAAGTATTCTTTTCAGCATCTGCTTTAACAATATCTTCTATAGCTTGATAAGAAAACTGGTCTGGCAAGGTCTTTAAATACTTAACTACATACTTATCATAATTGACATAGCCTCTAACTGAAAACTGACCAAAAAAGGAAGCTTGGCGTTCATTAAACCGAGCCAATAATTCAATCATTTCATTGTCTGCCGTCGACAATTCTTCTTCACTTGCCAACTTCTGAACCAGATCCTTCATAGCTACGTTTGGGAACTGCTGGAGTAAGCGAGTCGCTGCATATTGACTAGCCTGATCTCCAGATTGATGTTCCAGAAAACTGGTCAACTGGTCTCCATTAAAATACTGCTGAAAAGCTGCTGGCTCATAGCCATTTTTACTGAACCACTGAGGTGAGATAACATACACAACTTGTTTATTCTCCAGCTGTGGCAGCATCTGTTGCATTCCAAAATACTGGTTGAGTGAAGCAGCTCCCCTCTGTCCTAAAAGATAGGGGCGATAAGAGCGGTTGTATTTCTCAGCCAATACCGCAGGATGAGCACCGTCAAAACGAAGCCATTCACTGGAGCCAAAGAAGGGAACAAAACGCATATTTGGATCAGATAGTGCTCTGACTTTTTGACTTCGCTCCTTAAAACTATCGATAGTAGTAGCCACCGCTGAACGCTTTTCAGCTCCCAGATCATGATTCATCTCAGTAGGATAAAAGAAAATGAGCAGAAAAACCAACAAACCAGCTATCAAGACCGGTCCGAAGATCATCCATAAGCGTTTAAGCATTTTGTAGCTCCACAATACCAGCTATGATTTTATTGGCCGTATTCCAGTCGTCGCGACCAAACTCTGTTACAGGAACACGAATGTCAAAACGGTTCTCAATCTCCACAATCAATTCAACCGTTCCCATACTATCTAAAACACCTGCATCAAAAAGATCTTCATCCATCATGTCAGAAACATCTACCATAAACAACTCATCAATAATTTCGATAACTTCTGATTTGATATCCATATTTTATTTCCTTTTATTTTTTAAACCATAAATCATTCAAAAATCCAGAAAAGATTAAGAATGACAGCATGACGACATGGAAGGTGATAACCATGCCAAGCAACTGAATCCAGCGATTCTCAGGTAGAGCAGGCTTCCCTGCTTTTTTCCGTTCCTTATTGAGTGTTTTTTTCTTGCGAATCCAAGCGTCATTGATGACCATTCCAATCCCATGAAAGAGTCCATAGGCGATGTAGTACCAGGTCACACCGTGCCAAAATCCCATAATCAGCATATTTACAATGTAGGCAACACTTGAGGTTACATTTCGATTCTTAAAGACCTTCTTTCTGGTCAATACCATCACCATTCGCATAAAGACAAAGTCACGGAACCAGAAAGAGAGGCTCATGTGCCAACGATTCCAGAATTCCTTTAAATCCCTTGATAAAAAGGGCTTGTTAAAGTTGATAGGACTACGGATTCCCATTAAATTTGAAATGGCTAAGGCAAACATAGAATAACCTGCAAAGTCAAAGAAAAGTTCCAGACCAAATGTATACATAACTGCCAAGACATAGAGGTTAAAGAAGCCACCTGACTGCAAGGCTAAATTCTTCAAAGGAGGCAACAAGGTCTCTCCTAAAACATGAGCTAGGATAAACTTGTACAAAAAGCCCCACATGATATAGCGAACAGATTCATCCAGCATATCCATCAACTCATCTCGCTCAGGAATGGTCTGATAATTTTCATTGAAACGTTTAAAGCGATCAATTGGACCACTTGAAAAAGTCGGCATAAATAGAAGAAAGCGGAGGAATTCCCATAGGGTAAAATCCTTAATCACTCCATCTCTCAGCTCGATGATAATTCCAACCGAACGAAAGGTCAGGTAAGAAATTCCCAAAAATCCAAGCAAAGACTGCGTTCCATTGATAGCCGGCTGCACCTTGACAAAGATAATCGGAAGAAGGGACAGAAAACTAACTAGGTAGAAGACCCACTTGCCATCCTTACTTTTTCGATAGTGCTTGTAGAAAAGCAAGAGCAATATTTCCCAGCACAGATAAATACCCAAGGCAGCTAATTGATTGGTCTTTCCACCTACCAACATGGTGACGATAAAGAAGAGGCTAACCAGCACTTCATACCAGGCAAAGCGTCTCTTGAAAAAGAGGCCGATAAAGATGGGCAAGGTTGCAGCAATCACATAGACAAAATACTGAGGATTGCCATATGGCTCTAAATGAGGAAGCTGTTGAAAGAACTCCATCATCTCTTATTCACCTCGTTAATCAATCCTTTGATGTCAATTTTCCCATTTGGAGTCAGTGGCAAACTGTCTCGGTAAAGAAATTTAGACGGCATCATGTAGGACATCATGATGTCTGTCAAATCTTCCTTGATGGCCTTGGTAATATCGATATCACGCTCAAACTGTTCACGAACACCATCTTTTAAGATCACATAAGCCAATAGATTTTGTACCTTGTGGTCCTTGTTATAACGCGGTACTGCGACAGCAGACTCGATATAACGAGACTTGTTGAGATTTTGAGAGACATCTTCTAACTCAATGCGGTAACCGTTGAACTTAATCTGGAAGTCCATGCGTCCGCCGTAGAGAAGCAAGCCTTCATCTGTCATGGTTCCCACATCGCCTGTGTGATAGGCTGGCAGACCTTCAAATTCAAAGAAGGCTTCCGCTGTTTTTTCAGGATTGTTCATATAGCCTTTTGAAACAGCTGGTCCAGAAACAATGATTTCTCCCTGTTCACCATTTTGCAATTTATTGCCGTCCTCGTCAATGATAAAGGTTGGAGAATCAGCCTTGGTATAGCCGATTGGTAGGCGTTTGAGAGTCGCCAACATCTCGTCTGTCACGGCAACTGCTGACAGGGCCACTGTCGCTTCTGTTGGGCCGTAAGCATTGATAATACGGGCATTTGGGAAACGCTCGCGCAGTTTTTGAGCCGTTTTAACCGTCAATTCTTCACCATCAAAGTAGAAATGCGTGATACCAGGCATTTTCTCGCTATTAAAGTCTTCTGATAACATGGCCATATCCGCAAAAGAAGGGGTTGATGTCCAGATAGCGATTGGCAATGAAAAGATGGTCGCAAAGAGTTGCTTAAAGTCCTGAGTAATAGCTGAAGGAAGAGCGAAAAGCGTACCACCCAGTGCCAAGGTCGGTGCCCAGTACATGACAGACAAGTCAAAAGAATAAGGCGGCTGAGCCAGCATTTGCGGACGACTTGGCGTCGCAAATTCCTGATCCGTAATCATCCAGTTGGTAAAGCTGAGGAGGTTATCATGGGAAATCTGCACTCCCTTTGGCTTACCAGTCGTACCAGAAGTAAAGATGATATAGTAATTATCATCGCCCTTGACTGGATGCGTGATTTCATAGTTATTCCCTTGGGCAAGGGCTTCTTGAACCTGAGCTAGATTCATCATAGGTGTCGAAACCTGCTCCAATGGAAAGTCTGAGATAGCAATAATCAAGCTTGGCTCTGCAACTTCTAAAATAGCTGAAACTCGCTCCAAGGCCGAATGGCTGTCAATAGGAATATAGGCATGACCTGACTTAGTCAAAGCTACAAAAGTTGCCAACATTTCATACTCTTGGCCTCCAAAAACAACCACAGGAGACTTCTCAGGCAAGCCTAGTTGGTCAATGGCTGTAGCTAAACTATCCGAATCAGCCTTTAAATCTCCATAAGTGTGTTCCTGCCCCAAAACATTGTAAACAGGATAGCTAGGCTGGGTCTGAGCAAAATGCTCAATGGTTTCAATCATATCTGCTATTGGTTTATTTGACACAATAGGGATTCTCCTTCAAGTTAAAATTCATTATAGATAAAGCTTCCTTGACCCTGACCAAGATAGCTAAAGAAGTAAAGCAGCCCTAGAAAGATAAGAAAGTACAAGGCTGTCCGACCAAGAAAGAGGTACAATTCTTTTCTCTGTTTCATCAAGAAAAACCATTCATTTCTGTAATTTTTGCTAAAGTAAGATGAACTCTTACTTTAGTATTTTTCTACTATTGTACCACTTTATAGGGTAATTTTTCAATTGTTTACCGTATGTTTTCAATAGATTTCAGCTTATTTTAAGGATTATGCGGTTTTTCTATGTATATTTTAAATAGAGTGATCCTGCTTCAAAACTCAATTTCAGTAGAAAATGAAGGGAATCTTTCCATAATAAAACGCACAATATCAAGTTTTCAACACCTGATACTATGCGCTTTTCTAATTTTTCAAGACTTTTTAACCAGTCTCTCATTTAAAATAATCTCGTCTGATATAAATTAAAATAGCTTCTATCATCAGACAAATGGCTGATAGCCAAAAACTGATGCTAATACCAAAACTCTCAGTAATATAGCTCATTAGCAAAACAAATACTGAAAATGATAGTGTCGAAATCACTTCAAGAACGGAATAGACATTAACCAAGTTATTTTCCTCTACTGTTTCCTGAAGAAATACAGTTTCAGGAACTTCTTTTAGCTGCGATAACATACCAACTAAAGCTGAAAATAATAAAAACATCTGTGCGTTTGGAAAATATAGAATAGTCAGTGTCACTATTGCCATAGCTACAAGAGGAAAAAGAATACTTTCCCATTTAGCAGCAAGGAACTTTTCAGATAGCCTAAAAGCAATTAAGCCACTAATTATAATACCAATAGAGTATGCTGTATTAGAATATCCCCAGTAACTTTCCGTTTTATTTAATAACTCAGTTACAAAAACAAGTATAATGGAAGAAACCCAAATCGTATTTGAGAAAATTTCCAATAAATTTGCTGATACAAAAAGTCTTAATCTAGGATCTCTAGCAACTAACTTCCAACCTTTGAGCAAAATTTCAAGATTAGTTTCTGACTCTAACACCTCCACTTCAGCGTTAGGAAGAAATAACATCAGAAAGCTAGAAATTATATACAACATTAAAATTATAAACGTGGTAGGTAAAAGACCAATTGTTGCAAATAAGAGTCCACCTAATCCCCAACCCACCAATTGAACAGCTTCACCACTCATTGATAAGGCTGAATTAGCCTTACCCAAATCGGTCGCATAGCGTGGCACAATAGCATAGGAAACAGGTGCTGCAAAACCATCTAATATGGAAATTGCCACAACAAATAGATAGATTACCAAAGGCGCTACTGATTGCATTAGTATAAACATCCCTACCAGTATCGACAATAATATAGTCTTTCCAAATTGGGATAAAGATAAAACCCTATTTAGCGCTAACCTTTTAGTAACCAAAGGAACTAAAAGACTCGCAACAAAAGAGGATATCCCTATTAAAATGGGAACTAGTGATGTGGCAATTACTGATTTTGAAATAATGTATATGTTAGCAATGATTGTTACTCTAAAGAAAATATCTGCTAAATTTGCAAACAATTGAGAGACTAACAACTTGACAAATGAATTAGACATGTAGCGCTCCTATCTTAGTTGCCACCTTTGAAATTAAAATTTGATTTTTAATATTCTAGCATAAAATAACAGAAAATAAAAGCGAGGTTTTTCACATGAAAAAACAAAAATTATTGCCTTTATTATTCCTAATTTTGGGAGGAATTATGATTATCGTTGTTGGCTAGTACTAAGAAGTTAGTTAGTAGAATAATTACATCTTTAATCGAAAAAGAGACTGGGAAAAAGTCTTAAAAATCAGAAAAACGCTCAAATCCTTTGGCGCTCTAAGTTTTTCTAATGATAGATAGGTCAAAAAATTATCTGAAAAGTTCCCAGGATCGTTGTCTCAGCACCAAAAATACGTGAAATTTGCATAATTAAAATAAATTTCAGGGGAGTTATACAAAAAAACGACGATTTAAATCGCCGTTTTACTACGATAAATATGTAATCTTTTTTTGAAAATACGTCTATTTATTTTTTATGGTTTTTTATTGTAGAGCAGACCCAAGCGAATGAACATAGGTTGTAAAAAGCAAATGAAAAAATTGCGAGGATAATAGCTTCTGTGCCAAAATAACCCATTTCGAGACCTTTTTTCAACAACAACAAGCCTATAGTTTCGATAACGATCAAATATAAAAATATATAAAAAATTTTCGCATTAAGCATATTGTTACCGCTTTCTTTTTATTTGGTTTTATTGTATAATAAAAGTTGAAAAAAATCAAAAATACAAAGGAGTTTCCGTTATGTCTAAGATGTCTAAATGCATGTGTTTGCTAGCTATGTCTGTTTTCTGTATGTCTAGCATTTCCCCGTCGCTTGCTGTTTTTGCTGATGATAGCTTATCGGCAAACTCTAAAGTTGTATCTGGTGAGGCTCAGTTTGAGAATGGCTCATCAGTGCGGTTCGGAGATACGCAAGTAAATATTTAAAGTGATGAAGTTCTTGAGGTGGTCAATCCAAATGGAAATGTAGACACTATTGAACGACGTGCTGATGGCGTCTATATCAATGGGTCATTTTATATGGCTTATCAAAAGAATGAAATCGACCTAAATATATCTTTTAGATCATACGATCCTAATGTTTGGAATTACGTCAACACAATACATGGGAATAAACAAGCTAACACATTCGCTAATTTCATGGCTGATGCTGGACTAAGTTTTATAATTGGTAAGATAGGTGCTGTATTGGGAGGTCCATGGGGTGCAATAATTGGTGGAGCATTTTGGGGTATACAAGCTTATCAGGCTTACTTGGATTCACAAAGTCCATATCCATACTACATAACAAGTACTTATATCCATGTTGCTCAAAGAAAATGGAAGTTTATCACTGAATACTATAGAAACTCAAACTATACTGGGTATGTAAAAACCGAAACAACCTACATGAATTTCTAAAATATAAACCCTGCCTAGATATAAAGGTAGGGTTTATATTTTAGTTAATTGCTCAAGTAATTTGTAAGCATAATACTTGCGAAACTCTATTTGTTCAAGCGGTTCAAAAGCTCTTGTTTTTTATCCTCAAGCTCAGCTCTCCTTTGCTCGATTTCTGCACGTCTTTGGGCAATTTCTGCTTGTGCTTCAGGGCTCTCAAGCGTACCTTGTGACCTATGAAATTCTATTAGCATATCAATGATTTTTGGGTCTAATTCGTTGATATAATCAGGATTTGACCATTTCGGCACGTTGCTTGCAGGTGCTTGCTTTTTGCCGCCTTTTTTGAGCGTTTTGGCTTGTTGTTCAGCTTTCTGACTGTAGTTGACCTCGTGGAATTTTCGTGCTTGATATGATGCGTTTTATTATGAGAAGATTTACTTCATTTTTTGCTGAAATTGGGCTCTTGCCCAAGCTCTATCAACATAGTTGTTTTCCAAATTAGAAAAGTGAGAACACAAGCACGGCCAAGGCTGCTCCGATAACTGGTCCTACAACTGGAATCCAAGCATAAGACCAGTCTCCATCTCCCTTGTTTGGAATTGGCAAAAGGCTGTGCATGATACGAGGTCCAAGGTCACGCGCAGGGTTCAAGGCATAACCTGTTGTCCCACCTAGTGATAGACCGATACCGACAATCAAAGTCCCCACTGCGAAGGTTCCGATTCCTGCTTGAAGGTCATAAAGTCCCAAAGCAAAGATTGTTAATACCAATACAAAAGTTCCTAGGATTTCACTAATCAAGTTTGATACAGTATCCTTGATGGCTGGACCAGTACTAAAGGTTGCCAGGATATTTCCTGCATTTTCTTCTGCCTCATAATGCGGTTTGAATTGCAACCAAACCAAAATCTGACCGAGCATAGCCCCTGCGAACTGGGCTAAGATATAAGGCAAAACGGAAGCCCAAGGCAAACCACCTTTCAAGGCCACACCAATCGTCACAGCTGGGTTTAAATGAGCTGGACTGAGCTTGCCAGATATAAATACTGCAACCGCAACTGCAATCCCCCAACCCATAGTAATCACAATCCAACCTGAGCTATTGCTCTTGGTTTTAGGAAGAACCACACCAGCCACAACACCATTTCCTAGAAGAATCAGGATTAAAGTCCCCAAAAATTCTCCAAATAATTCATTCATCATCTTTCTGTCTCCATTAAAAAGAAGGGGCGGGCGATAAGGAGTCCTGCCCTCCACCTCTTTTATTTTTTCTTAATTTTTTAATTCTGCTAAATCGTTGTTAGCGAGGGCTGCTTCGACGTCAGCACGGTAAGCTGCTTTTTCTTCTTCTGACCAGTCATAGAATCGTCCCATTTCATCCAAAACTGGCTCAACGATGCTATCCAAGCTATCACGCATAAAGAGCATATGGTTGGTACGACGAAGGAGGAAGTCAACCGGGCTAAGAGCCAACTCATTGCGCATTGCATAGTGAAGGGACAAGGTATCTGCCAAGCTGAGTCCTGGTGCTTGTTCCAAGCTGTGAGCAAGGGCAAAGACCTTCGGTGCATTTGAACCGTAAAGATTTGCTAGGTAATGAGCTTCCTTGCTATCCAAACCACGTGATACTCCAAGTTGCGCAAAGGCTTCGATTTCTGAGTCCACATTTGCTGGGTTCAATTCTCCACCTGAAACAGGGTAAGTCTTAGAATTGATGAGTTTAAAGCTACGGTCAAATTCTGCTTTGAGGATGTCAACCACGCGCTCCATAGCACCTTCAGCCATCTTACGGTAGTCTGTGATTTTACCACCAGCAAGAGTCAAGAGACCATTATCATCACGGTCCAAGCTCGAACCACGAGAAACTGCAGATGGGTCCAAATGTTTCTCAGAAGTACTGCTTTCAAGCTTGCTGACAGCAGACTCAACATCTTCACGCGTTTTTTCTTTAGAGAGATAAGATTCAACAGTCGCGATCAAGTTGTTAAAGCTTTCATCACTGATTGTTCCGTTATTTCCGCCATTGTAGTCAGAAGCGCTATTGCCTGCGATCAATGGACGAAGACCTGCCCAGCTGCTTTCAATATCATCAATGGTGATGTTGGCTTCTGGGAAACGGTTGTTGACAATGCCAAGTAGGTAATCTACATCTTCTTGAGTTACTTTTGGATGTTCTAAATCACCTGTGTAGTCTGTATCCGTTGTACCAAAGTAAGTCTTGTTTTCACGTGGGAGAACAAAGACCATACGGCCATCACCCAAACCTGTGTCAAAGTAAACTGGCTGTGAAACCTTGATCTTGCTTGAATCCACTACCAAGTGAACTCCCTTAGTTGGACGCATTTGTGAGAATTGTGTTCCCTTATTAGACAAATTGCGTACCTTATCACTCCAAGGACCTGTCGTATTGATAACCAGACGGGCCTTGATTTCAAAGACTTGGTCTGTCAAGAGATCACGAGCTACAACACCTGTAATCTTGCCACTTTCGTCAAAGAGGAAGCCTTCTGCCTTAACGTGGTTGGCAATGAGAGCACCATCTTGGTTGGCACGTTTGATGTTTTCAATCACAAGACGCGCGTCGTTGTTACGGAAGTCAAGGTAAACCCCACCTCCTACCAAGCCTTCTTTCTTCAAGTTTGGCTGGCGTTCCAAGACTTCTTCCTTGCTCAATACCTTGTTTGCAGCTGGTGTGTTGTTAACTCCTGCCAAAAGGTCGTACAAATCCATAGCTACTTTCAGACGGAAGAGGCTAAAGGTCGCTCCATCTTCATCGTAAACTGGCAAAAGCATTGGGTCCGGTTTTGGAATGTGAGGTGCAATTTGTTGTACCACTGCACGTTCTGAAACAGTATCTGATACCACTTCTACGTCAAATTGTTTGAGGTAACGAAGACCTCCGTGAACCAATTTTGTTGAACGGCTGGATGTTCCTTCTGCGAAGTCCTGCATTTCAATCAAACCAGTTTCAAGACCGCTAGCTGCCGCCTGCAAGGCTACACCAGCACCAGTGATTCCTCCACCGATAATCAAGAGGTCCAGGGTACGTTCTTGCATTTTTTTAATTGACAATTCACGTGTTTTCTTTGAAAATTCCATATTTACACACTTTCTAACTAAGTCGCTCTATTCTTCCAGTATTAGTCGTCTACTTCCGCAAAGACTTGCGTTGCTTTTACAGCCTTCTTCCAGCCCTTGTAGAGTTGTTCCTTGCGAGATTCGTTCATCGATGGCTCGAAGAGCTCTCCTGTCTCGTTCAAGAGTTTCAACTCATCCAAGTCTTTCCAATAGCCCACTGACAAACCTGCTAAGAAGGCTGCCCCCAGAGCTGTTGTTTCCAAGTTTTTGGCGCGTGCGATATCGATTCCCAAAATGTCAGCTTGGAACTGCATGAGGAAGTTATTCATGGCTGCACCACCATCTACCTTCAAGACTTGGATAGCTGTCTGAGCATCCACTTGCATGGTGTCGATGATGTCACGGACTTGATAAGCGATTGACTGTAAGGTAGCCTTGATAAAGTCTTCTTTGCTTGTTCCACGAGTCAAACCAAAGACAGAACCACGAGCATTTTGGTTCCAGTATGGGGCACCTAGACCTGTAAAGGCTGGCACGACATAAACTTCATCGTTGTTGTGCGAATCACGAGCGTATTTTTCAGACTCTGGTGAATTTTCAACCATGCGAAGTCCGTCACGAAGCCATTGAATGGCACTTCCTGCGATGAAGATAGAACCTTCTAAGGCATAATAAACCTTGCCGTTGATTCCGTAACCAATGGTTGTCAAGAGGTTGTTCTCAGACAACTGCATTTCTTCACCAGTATTCATGATGATGAAAGATCCTGTTCCATAAGTATTCTTGACCATACCTGGTTCAAAGGCCAACTGTCCAAAGAGGGCCGCTTGTTGGTCCCCAGCCATACCTGAGATTGGCACTTGTCCACCGTAGAAATGGAATGGAGCTGTCTTACCATAGATTTCAGAGTTAGAACGAACTTCTGGCAGCATAGCCTTAGGAATGTTGAGAATTTCCAAAATCTCATCATCCCATTTGAGTTCTTTAATGTTATAAAGCATGGTACGAGCTGCGTTTGAGTAGTCAGTCACGTGAGCCGCACCGTCAGTCAATTTCCAAACCAACCAAGTATCAATGGTACCAAAGAGCAATTCTCCTTTTTCTGCTCGCTCTTGAGCGCCTTCTACATGGTCCAAAATCCAACGAACCTTGGTAGCTGAGAAGTAAGCATCGATGATCAAACCAGTCTTTTCATGGAATTTTTCCACATAACCTTGGCTTTTTAGTTGTTCAGCCAGAGGTGCTGTCTGGCGTGACTGCCAAACGATAGCATTGTAGATAGGAAGTCCTGTTTTCTTATCCCAGACAACAGTTGTTTCACGCTGGTTGGTAATCCCGATTGCTTCGATTTGATTTGGCTTGACACCACTTTCGATGAAAGCTCCAGCAATAACTGACTGGACGGAGTTCCAAATTTCATTGGCATTGTGCTCAACCCAACCTGCCTGAGGGAAAATCTGGGTAAACTCTTTTTGACTCGAGCTGACCTTTTCTCCTTTTTTGTTAAAAATAATGGCACGAGAGCTTGTAGTCCCCTGGTCAATGGCCATGATGTATTTTTCTTGTGACATGTGCTGTCCTCCTGATAAAGATCTTGAGGTTGTTTCCTCTTTACACTTACTAGTATACAAAATAAAGCGCTTTCTTGTTCATCAACTTTTTTTAATTTTTTAAAAAATGTGAGGAGATTGTGTGAATTTCACAAAAAAGGCCTGGAACCACCAAGCCTTTTAACTAAATAATAACTGGCGAATCGCTACCAAATCTTCCAAATCCAAGTCGTTTTTTAAATAATAAACTGGGGTCTGTTCCTTCTTATGAATCGGGTTATTAGTAACCAGCAAATCATAATGTCGAGTTCGGTCATAGGCTTCAATGGTAATAAAACGATTGTATTCCAAATACCGTTTCAAAATGGCTGCCATCCTTGAAAAAACAAGAAAACCAGATGTCAAATCCAGACCAATCCGCATATGCTGACCGCCATTTTCAGCCATATATTCGATTAACTGGAGCCATTCCCAGAGAATTTTCTTATCCAAATCCGTCCCCTGCTGAAAGGCAGGTAGAGCATGAAAAATCTCCTCTGCCGTTCCCCTAAAATCATGTTCCATCAACAAATAAGGATGACGATTCTCTAACTGATACTTGTAGCGATCCTGTAAAATATAGCCCTTATAGAGATAGGCTTGAGCACAAAGCTGACTAAGTTCATAGGTGACATGGTCCTCTGTATAGTCCCCCAATAGTTCCTCCTTCTTCATTTCTTGAATCAACTGCGTCAGCAAATCTGCCAACTGCCCTCCAAATCCAAGAATATACTCCATAGTATGAAGAGGAAGAATACGATGAGATAGGAGGAAGGAGAAGAAAATCATCATCTCGCCATCCTCAGTTCCGAGAGGGATGTGTTGCCCAGCGAAAAAGGACGGAGCCTTTCTCAGCAAACGAAGGTAGAAAATATTGTCAAAATACCCTCGCATTTTTTCTTCTATGACTTGAAACTGACAGGCATTAACCCGAAGACGTTGTTGACTGATGTGAGCCCAGAGAATCAAATCTAATTTCTGCCCCGAAGACAAACTTGCACCGCAGATTTCTTCTAGTGTAGCAATTTCCTGTTTTCTCTCTGATTTCTGCATGTGACCTTCCCATTCCTGACTAGACCAGACCTTGCGAAAAAGACAGAAATAGAAATAGCGAATCTGATGCTCTGGACCTCGCCACCGTCCATTTTGGATAGATAAATCAAATTCTGACAAAATCTGATTTAAACCAGCCAAGTGGCGGCCAAGCGTAGCCTCGCTAATCATCAATTCTTGAGCCAACTGATGGGCTAAAAACTGTTGGTGGTAAAGAAGATAGACCAAAATCTGGTATTTAACAGCATTCTCCAAAAACAAGCTCCGAATATCTCTCCCCTTGGTAGCTGCACCGATTGACAGGCGCAGATTTTCATCTTCTAAGTGAATAGTCAGCTCTAAGCCACTATCCAAAGCCTTTTCATTAAGCAGGGTGACATATTTGGTTAGAGTTGCTTTTGAAAATCCTGTTTCCTCCATTACAGCCTTGACGGTCGTCTGAGACTCTTGTAATAAAAAGGAAAGGATTGAAAATTGGCCAGATTCAGCCTTTTCCATCAAGTCTCCTAAATACATTTGTTACCCCTTTCATTTTCTACCTTAAGCATAGCATAAATCTTACAAATGCTGAAATAATCTGTTTCTCTTTTTATTTTCCTGCTAATTTCCTAGTCCATTATCCTGAAAATCAGCAAACACACGGCTCCCCCTTTGGGCATTTTTATGCTAAAATAGTAGCTATGGATAAAATTATTAAAACAATATCAGAAAGCGGAGCCTTTCGTGCTTTTGTCCTTGACAGCACAGAAACCGTCCGCACTGCTCAAGAAAAACATCAAACCCAAGCCAGCTCAACTGTAGCACTTGGTCGAACTCTTATCGCCAGCCAGATTCTCGCAGCCAATGAAAAAGGAAATACTAAACTAACAGTGAAGGTACTGGGATCTAGCTCTCTAGGTGCTATCATCACCGTCGCTGATACCAAGGGGAACGTCAAAGGATACGTTCAAAATCCTGGTGTTGACATCAAAAAGACTGCAACTGGTGAAGTTCTAGTCGGACCTTTTGTTGGAAATGGTCAATTTCTCGTTATTACAGACTACGGCACTGGAAATCCTTACAACTCTATGACTCCCCTCATTTCTGGGGAAATCGGTGAAGACCTTGCCTTTTACCTGACTGAAAGCCAACAAACGCCTTCAGCAGTCGGCCTCAATGTCCTTTTGGACGAGGAAGACAAGGTCAAGGTTGCAGGTGGTTTCCTAGTCCAAGTCTTACCAGGAGCCAAGGAAGAAGAGATTGCTCGCTTTGAAAAACGCATCCAAGAAATGCCAGCTATCTCAACCCTTCTGGAAAGCGACGACCATATCGAAGCCCTCCTAAAGGCTATCTACGGTGACGAGGCCTACAAGCGTCTTTCTGAAGAAAAAATCCGTTTCCAATGTGACTGTAGCCATGAACGCTTTATGAACGCTCTTGCCAGCCTTCCAAGCTCAGACTTACAAGAAATGAAAGAGGAAGACCACGGGGCAGAAATCACTTGTCAATTCTGCCAAACGACTTACAACTTTGATGAAAACGACCTGGAGGAACTCATTCGTGACAAATCTTAATACACCTTTTATGATTGGCAATGTTGAGATTCCCAATCGTACCGTTTTAGCGCCTATGGCTGGCGTGACTAACTCAGCCTTTCGTACTATTGCAAAAGAGCTCGGAGCTGGACTCGTTGTCATGGAAATGGTCTCTGACAAGGGAATCCAATACAACAACGAAAAAACCCTGCACATGCTTCATATCGATGAAGGCGAAAACCCTGTTTCTATCCAACTTTTTGGCAGCGATGAAGACAGCCTAGCACGCGCAGCAGAATTTATCCAAGAAAACACTAAAACCGATATCGTAGATATCAACATGGGTTGCCCAGTTAATAAAATCGTGAAGAACGAAGCTGGCGCTATGTGGCTCAAGGATCCTGACAAGATCTACTCTATCATCAACAAGGTCCAGTCTGTCCTTGATATTCCACTTACTGTCAAGATGCGTACCGGCTGGGCTGACCCATCTCTAGCAGTAGAAAATGCCCTCGCTGCTGAAGCTGCAGGTGTTTCTGCCCTCGCTATGCACGGCCGTACCCGTGAGCAAATGTATACAGGTCACGCAGACCTTGAGACCCTGCACAAGGTTGCCCAAGCTCTGACCAAGATTCCCTTCATCGCAAATGGTGACATCCGTACAGTTCAAGAAGCCAAGCAACGCATAGAAGAAGTTGGTGCTGACGCAGTCATGATTGGCCGCGCTGCCATGGGAAATCCTTACCTCTTCAACCAAATCAACCATTACTTTGAAACAGGAGAAATCCTACCTGATTTGACCTTTGAAGACAAGATGAAAATCGCCTACGAACACTTGAAACGATTGATTAACCTCAAAGGAGAAAACGTAGCAGTTCGTGAATTCCGTGGACTCGCTCCTCACTACCTCCGTGGAACATCTGGCGCTGCCAAACTCCGTGGAGCTATTTCACAAGCTAGCACCCTAGCAGAGATTGAAGCACTCTTGCAGTTGGATAAGGCTTAAAATGGTTCATACTGCTCTACTGATTATCGATATGCAAAAAGCATTTGATAGACCTATTTGGGGAGAACGAAACAACCCTCAAGCTGAACATCAAGCACTGAGAGTACTGGAATACTTTCGTAAACACGGTCTTCCAGTCTTACACATTCAACATATTTCTGACAATCCCCAATCACAATTTCATAACAAACAAAATCAGGTGTTTAAAAGTGGATTTGAGCCAGTCACCTCAGAACCTGTCTTTCAAAAAACGGTTAATAGCGCCTTTATTGGGACAAATCTTGAAACATATTTACGAAAAAATCAGATTGGTCATTTAGTCATTGTTGGTTTGACCCTGCCTCATTGTGTATCTACTACGACACGAATGGCAGCAAATCTTGGTTTTGAAGTCACTTTACTAGCAGATGCTACTGCCAGTTTTACCCTATCTAACAAAAACGGTCAAACCATCTCTCCTGAGACTATCCATGAGATTAATCTCCTTTCTCTACAAGATGAGTTTGCTCAAATTCTTACTACAGAAGAATTTTTAACCCAAGTACAAGTATAAAATAATCCGTCAACTCTTATTTGAGCTGACGGATTTTGAATGCAGTAATGCAGTGAACCGAAACACAAATAGGTAAATTTGGAGCTTATACTCTTCGAAAATCTCTTCAAACCACGTCAGCGTCGCCTTACCGTATATAGGTCACTGACTTCGTCAGTTCTATCTACAACCTCAAAGCAATGCTTTGAGCAGCCCACGGCTAGCTTCCTAGTTTGCTCTTTGATTTTCATTGAGTATTAGAACCGATGATTAACAATTATTTATAAATGTCTATAGATTCAGTCAGAACTAACTCTACTAGTCTACCCCCTTTAGAGCACTAATCATGTCAATCTTTCTCATACGAAGACTAATAAAATAAGCAGTCCCTAAAGATGTAAACCAAACCAATAACGTAGCAAAAGCAAGAACATACATACTGACATAAGCGGTATACTCAATTCGAATCGTCGAAAATGTTGCTACATATTCCTTCAAAAACCATATGCCTAAAGGAATTCCTACTAGCCACCCAATAAAGGTAGTTAGTATAGCCTCAAAAAGAGTTAGCTTCTGTAGATATTGATTAGAAAATCCTAATACTTGCAATGTAGCATAGTCTCTCATTCTCTCTACAAAGTTTAAAGAACCCAGATTATAGAGAACAATAATAACAAGTAATAAGGCAAAGCCAATAATCATTAGAAATACACTCATCAAACTAGATACAAAATCATAGGCATTTTTTTCTTGGCTCCCTTTTTCAATGACAGATAGAACACCTTTGTCTTGCTTAATAGTATCTTCGTCCACCTCCGGCCCAACTAATAAAGTATGTGGAGTAAAATCTCCCCCTGCTTTTGCAAAGACTCTAGCATGAAGATAAGCCCCTTGATTGGTTTCACTTGTGACAATCCCTTTTACTTCAAACTTGTAAGTATGACCATCTTGATAGGGAGTCACATTTAAAAAATCTCCGACTTTAATACCTGCTAAACGGGCAAATGATCTAGTTACATACAAACCATCATCTTTCAAAGAATCAGCACTCTCTGTTTTTGCTTGGATCATATCTCCATCATCAAATATAATCAATAAATGATTGTAGCCATCATCTGGATTAAAATGTGCTTGTGAAATTTGTACACCTTGCCCACCATATCTGGACTTAGAAGTGGTATAATCCGCTACGGTCAGTCGTTTTGAATAAGAAAAATCTTCATTGTATGCCTTATCAACAAGATGATTCATAGATACAGGCATACCAATTCCAGCAATCAGTAACATCATACTTCCTGCAACTCCCACGATTCCCATCAAAACTCGAATACGATTAAACGAGGCATCCCGAATTGCCCATCTTGAAGGATAAGAAATTCGTTGCCAGATAGAGGAAAATCTTTCCACAAAGACAGATTTAGTAAGTTTTTCTTTACCTCTTAAAAATATTGCTGGTAAGCCTCTAGCTGACTCTCTAGAAGCTAAATAGGCAGCTAAAACACAAATAATAATGACTACAATACCAACGACTATTGATGAATATGAATAAGAGATTTGCCAATTTGGAAGTGTAAACATTGACTTTTGAGTTTCTAGTACAAACCATGACATCAATGGAGAAATAGCAAAGCCTGCGAAACTTCCTAATAAACTTACTACTAAGCCAAATAAAATATAATGTAAACTGATGGCTTGATTTGAAAAGCCTAAAGCCTTTAATACAGCAATCTCTTTTGTTTGGCCATCAATCAAACGCTGAATAGTTGTAAACATAGCCAAAATAGCTAACAGAATAAAGATAAAAGAAAATAAGTAAGATAAGTTTCTAATTTGCCCCACTCGATCAGTAGCTTCTGATATTTCAGTTAAACTTTTTTGATCTTGATAAGAAACTAAATCGCTCCCTAAAATAGACTCTAAATCTCCTCGCAAATCTACCTTAGAACCATAAATTTCTAAGGCATTATCTGACGATAAACCCAGAATTCCTTTTGCAATTTCATTATCGGCAATATAACCGTAGGCATCATTGTCAGGATTTGGAGCGATATATTCCATGCTACCTGTAAAATAAATCTTATCTGTCGCCTGAACAAATCCTACAATTTCTAAATCTATCTGTTTCCCCCTTGATGAAATAGAAATTGAATCTCCAATCTGTAAATGATTCTTCTTCGCATAATTCCCATCAATCCAAATCGAATCTTGTTTTCCCTCAGAAAAAGGACTTCCTTCTGTTACTGTAACCAGTTGATTATCTGTAATCGTTTCAAGATTGATTCGTCCGTCAGTCTTGTCTAAACGAACAATATTAGCAAAGCCTTTCTTTTTACTGACAACTTTTTCAACAGAAGATAAGAGTTCAACCTGCTTAATTTTTGATTCATCAATTTGTCTCGCTTGAACCCAAACAACAGGAAGTTCAGATTGTTTCAAATAACTCTCTAGACTCTTTTCAAGTCCATGCCAAGCTCCTTGTAGCCCTACAAAGATTAATACACTTAATAGAGACATCAGAAAAACAGAGAAAAATTGTTGCCAATTTTGCCGAAGATCTCTTAATAATTTTATATGAAGATACCTCATCCCAGCACCTCTTCATTATTCTCTATTTTTTCAATACTTCCATCTTTCAAATATATAACTCGATCTGCAAATTTAGCAAACTCTCTATTATGTGTAACCATTACAACTGCAGCATTCCCATTTCTAGAAACTTCCTTCAATAAAGTTAAAATACTATCACCTGTCTTTGAATCTAACGCTCCTGTAGGTTCATCACACAATAATAGACTAGGCTCTTTAGCCAATGCCCGTGCAATTGATACACGTTGCATTTCACCTCCAGAAAGTTGATTAGGAAAATTATTTTTTCTATGAAGTAAACCAACTTGATCTAAATACATATCAATTTCTTTATTGTTTTTCACTAAATTGGCTGCAATACCTATATTCTCCTTGGCCGTTAAACTTGGAACTAAGTTATAAAATTGAAAAACAAAACCAATCTTATCTTTTCGATAAGCAGATAATTCCTTATCCGTAAACTTTGTTACTAGTTCCTCATCAAATATAAAGGTTCCTGATGTCGCACGATCCATCCCACCAAGTAAATTTAGTAACGTACTTTTCCCTGAACCTGATGGACCTAAAATAACTGTAAATTTCCCTTTCTCAATGGAAAAACTAACTTGATCTAAAGCACGAACTTCTTGCTCCCCCACCTTATAAATCTTACTAACATTTTGAAACTGAATCATACATACTCCTAATATCTTGTCATAAATTTTATTTTTTCCTTTAATGTAGGCTCTTCATACTGCTCTATGATACGTTTAGATACTGCTTCCCTGTTTTCTCGTATAACCTTTTCAGCTAAGGAAATAGCCTCATCTACTGGAACAACTATTGGCAACTCATAATGTTGAATGATCTGATTTAACCGTTCTTTCTGACTACCTTTGACACAATAAGGTGTCAGACCCAAATTCCTATAAGCTTCATATAATTCCTCATCTGATAAATTTCGATACTCTTCAGATACTGGTCTATGCCCATCTGGATCCATTTCAAACTCTACTGGTAGATGGACAACATCTGTATACCACAATTTCGCATGATTCTTAGAGACAACTCCATAAGCAGTCAAATATTTTTTGAAAAATGTTCGACCAGGAAGACCTAAAATAGATTTCATCAATCGATGAATGAATGCTGATCCTGGGTTAATTCCTACCCTCATTCGAACAGTCCCGTAAATCCATTCATTCAATACTGACCCATCTGATAGAAAACTTCCATGTTCCTTGTATAAAATTCCTTCTGTACGAATTCTCTCTTCAAAACGCTTTAACCCCAGTGCCATTAACTCAGTTGATGACATATCCTGAAATCTTCTTCCAGGATATAAATCTGTCAAAATTTCCCTCGCAGATAAAGCGTCGATTAAGGGAAGTCCCGTTGCAATCGAAAGAGCTGTAGCAGTTGTTGTCTTACCTGTAGAATAAGTGCCTGATATGACTAACCTTAATTCTCTATTTCCCATCACTGTCCCCCTCCATCAGGTAATTTTTGAGCTATTTTACTTTTAAAGACTACCTTATGATCTACATCATACCCAGACATTTCGTAGACTTTCCAATGCTCTTCTCTAATTTTTAATAATCTATTTTTTGAAACACTACCACTAAGCTCTACTACTCCGTTCAAAATTGGTGAATTCAAGTCTGCACTCACTTGCTTCATCCACATGGTATTGCTCTCTTCTCGAGATATCTCTTCTATATGGTAGGCTAACATCTCTGCCATTTGAGAAAAAATAATCAGAAGTTCTAACAAACTATAATACTTCTTTTCTAGACTACCTACACCACTATATTCAATATCTTTGATCAGTACTTGCTCTGCCTTACAAGATATACTATTATCTGAAAACTCAACATCGTATATATCATGTTGTCTATCTCTCAAATGAGTTGATAAAAAATCTCTACCTTGTTCTCCTATAGTAACTACATTTTCCTTATATTCTAATAATTGATAGCCTAAACAAACTTTCATATCCATTACCAAGCAATCAAATTCAATTACTTGGTTCGTCATTTTGAAATTTTGTAATTCTAATTTTAAATTTACCAATTCTTCTATAGCTTTTATCCCTGACTTTATCTCAAAATGGCTTAACCTATACTGATTTAAGCTCACTCCCATTCTTTTCAGTATTTCACTTCCAAATAAATGAGCTAATACTATTCCATTTAATGTACTCAGGTGCTGCTGTATCATTTCAGATTGTTTACTAGACCATAAACCTTCCTGATGAAGAGACCCAACCCCTTCTAAAATATTTTTCAACTTAACTTCATAAGTCGTTCTCTTATGTCCTCTACCAAAATAGCGATTTTTATTGTCTCCAAGTAAATAATCTACTGTTATACTCAATGAAAATCAAAGAGCAAACTAGGAAACTAGCCGCAGGCTGTACTTGAGTACGGCAAGGCGACGTTGACGTGGTTTGAAGAGATTTTCGAAGAGTATTAACATCATAAGTCGTTCTCTTATGTCCTCTACCAAAATAGCGATTTTTATTGTCTCCAAGTAAATAATCTACTGTTATACTCAATGAAAATCAAAGAGCAAACTAGGAAACTAGCCGCAGGCTGTACTTGAGTACGGCAAGGCGACGTTGACGTGGTTTGAAGAGATTTTTGAAGAGTGTTAGCATATCCTTCTCCAATCTTTTAAACTGATTCTATCTTAAACAAAAAAAGACAAGAAAGAATCCGTAATTTACGAAAACCTTCTTGCCTTTTTAGGATAAATTATAAAGATACTAGATTTAATCGAATAGCCTCACGTACAGCTCCAACTCTACTCGTCACTCCCAACTTTGAACAAATATTTGAAACATGGGTATCTACTGTTCTCCTGCTGACAAATAAACTATTTGCTATCTTTTCATTAGAATATTCTTTTACAATAAGTTCCAATACACTTAACTCCGTATCTGTCAATAGATTATTTTCTTGCTTTTCTAACAAACCATCTGGGATAACATGATTGCCCTTATAAACAGCATAAATTGCACTTTTAACATCCAAATAAGAACTTTCTTTGGGTAAAAAAGCTTGAATCCCAAAGTCCATCGCTCTCTTATGTAACAAAGTATCATAAAATCCTGATAAAAGAACTATCTTGGGAACTGTATTCAGAAATCTATTTATTTGACTAATAACATCAAATGCCGTTACTCCTTTCAGCATAAAATCCATAACTAGCACATCTACCTTTTCATGCTTGAGACAAAGAAGTAAATCTGCTACTTCTGTATAGGAACCAACAATTTTAAAATCATCTTCCTTTAAAAAATAGTTCTCCAATCCTTGTAATACTAAACTGTGATCATCAATCAAAACCAAACGAATCATTTTTCTTCCCTTCTATAGGTATTCGTATCTTCACACTTGTAGGTTCTATATTTATCTGAACAGTTCCCCCCAATAAATGAACCTTCTCTACAATTCTATTTAAACCAAAATGATGTTCATTAGACTGATGGTTTTCCTTAAAAATACCATCATCTATAACTTCAATTGATAAAATCTTTTCTTTTGTAGATAAATCTACAGTAATTTCTCTAGCATTCCCATGAAGAATACTATTATTTACTAGTTCTTTAACTGTCCTTAATACAAACGTGCCCACTTTATCATTAACTTTTTCTTCATCTATTGAAAAAGTTGTCATAATCGAAACAGTTTCCATCTTCATGAATTGGTTTAATATGCTAGTAATAGATTCTTTCAGCCCTAATTCATGCACCATTAAAGGATAGATATTGGAACATAAATCTCTTAATTCAAAGACAATATCATCCAACATCTCTAATAAAGCTCCCCTATTAATTTGTTCACTAATTTCTAACTGCTTTTTATAATAAATAACCTTCTGAATTGTAGTATCATGTATAAACGTTGCAATTTCTTCCCTCTCCAATTCACTAGCTACAAAAGTATGAAAACTACTAAAGATTCCCTCCATTTTATGGCTAATCAACATCATTTTCCTTATTTCAGGTAACAAAGCTAGCGAAAAGAGAAAAGTGTAAAGAACGAAAAAAATTGGAGAAAATTCTCTTAATAACAGACTAAAAAGAATAATTATACTAGTGAAAAAAACGGCAAATATCAAGTTATATATGAATGGATTCCACTTCCAAGCAACATATATCAGTCGCTCTAGTATCAAGTTATTTACAATAGAGAACAAAATAAGCAACAATAAAGGAATACTATAAATAAACGAAACTTCCTTACCAATCGGAAAAATATATCCAAAAAATAAAGGAAATAAAGCCAGAACTGCTAAAAATAAGGTATGAATTGGCAACATTTCTCTTATCTGAGAGTAATTTATAAGCATCTTTAACAGTAGGATAACTAAAAAGAAAAATACTAAATAAAATACCCCCCTAGAAAAAAAGATGGTCAAAAAATCAATGGGCTGTATAAGATTATAAACAAACAAAAGTTGAGTGATGAGTGAATAGCCCAGTATAATACGAGAAAAGTTAGAAATTGTTGAACCTTTTATCTTTAAGACTAACACTCTAATGAAGATATCCATGAATAATGGAAATAAAGTCAAGTATGAAATTAATAGACTACGACCAAATACATCTCCTATACTTGATGGAATAATCGATAATAACATCAGACTAGTATAAATAATAAAATAAAAATATCGTTTCCCAGTTTTTCCTCTACTTCTGCCTTTTATGTATAAGCAAAATAACAGTAGAATCAGAAAAGCAATGATTGATAAAACAAGAAAGATAATTTGGCTTGTTCTTTCAGATTCTACTATTAAAATCTTTGAGATTCCTTGATTTAACACTGTCACAGAATGAAGAGGCTCAACAATTAAAAATCGAGATAACAAGAAATCACTATCTGGACTCTGACCGTCTATTTGTATAATTGATGACCCTATTATCTCTTGATGATTCGCAAAGCTTCCCAGATCATGGACTTGTCTAACTATCCACTCATTATCATGTTTATCTACGGTGATTCCACTGTACGTTCGGTTAAATATTGAAAACGAAAAATAAAAAAAGAAAATAAATAACAAAACAAAAGAAAATCGAAACATTTTTGACTTCATTATTTGTAACAATCCATATTTCACTTGATATTGATGTTTATTCTACCATTTTTTCATTCAATAAGATAGGTTTTATAGTTAAATTCATTCTTTTTTCTTTCGAGATATAACTAATACAATCTTCTGCCAGGAGAAATCCTACCTGATTTGACCTTTGAGGACTAGATGAAAATCGCCTACGAACACTTGAAACGCTTGATTAACCTCAAAGAGGAAAACGTCGCAGTTCGTGAATTCCGTGGCCTCGCTCCTCACTACCTCCGTGGAACATCTGGCGCTGCCAAACTCCGTGGAGCTATTTCACAAGCTAGCACCCTAGCAGAGATTGAAGCCCTCTTGCAATTGGAGAAAGCTTAATAGACAAAAACCCGTAACTATCTTAAAGGTTACGGGTTTTTGATTGTAAAAATTCAAATACTGAGAGCTATTATTGATTCAAAGCAACACTAGAAACCTTACCATCCGCTCCTGTTGTAATTTGGATGACTTTTCCTCCACCAATTTTGGCATTATACTTACCATCGTCAAGAGTATAAGAATAGCCTTTGATAGAGTAATTTTCTTTCTTTCCATCAGCAGATTCTACTGTAAATTGACCACCTGATGAAACTGTAATGGTTTCGCCATTAGCTCCCTTCCAGTTACCCGCTGCAGCTGAGAAATCTCCGTCTACCATGGTTAAAACACCCTTGTAGCGTTTATTTTGCTCTGCTTGCTTATCTTGAAGTTTGCGGTCAGTTGTAGAATCATAGCTTGATTGGTTAGACTGGGCTTGAGAAGCCTGTTGAGTTGACGGAGCCTGAGCAGGAGTTTGTTGACTAGCTGCCTGTTGATTAGACACTTCTTGACCTTGTCTTTGCTCAGGTGTCGCACTTGCTGAAGACTGATCAGTAGACGCCTTGGCCTTTTCAGATGAAGCTGAACTTGAGGACTTCTGAGTCTTGCTTTCTTTGCTAGCAGAAGCTGCTGAGCTTGATGATTGGCTTGTCTTAGCAGAACTACTTGCTTGAATTGTTTCCTTTTTATTTCCACAAGCTCCTAATAGCAAGGTAGAAGCCAATACAGTTGCTGCCATCAATTTGATATAGGTTTTCTTTTTCATTTTTCTACTCCTTTGTAATGTTTTAGAAATATAATGAAATCTTTTTGTAATATAATTGTAACATTGAGATTTAGATATGTCAACAATTTATCTAAACTATTTTAAAAATCTCACATAATTTAGATACATTTACTCCTCCTACTCTTCTATTCGTAATAAAACAGAAAAACAGGAGATTTTCCTATTAAAAATTTGAATTTGTTTTTGTGTAATCGCTTGCAATTTTAAGTACAAAGGAATATAATAACAGTGAAATAGAATATAGGAGGTGCACTCTTATGCTAAATAAGTATTATAAGTATCTTCCTTGGTTGATTTTAGATGCTTTCGCTTCTTACGGGGCAGCTACTCATTACGCTCAAACAACATTTGATTTTTTCTTCTTAACTATCGTTTTTATGATTGTCTACGTGGCTTTATTGTATTTACACGAAACCTATTTAAAATATAAATACAAAGATTTATTCATTCACATCATGAGCAACTCTAAGAAAGATATCCATCCCTAAAAACATTCGCAACAGCAAAGCCATCTCATGATGGTACATAAAGAGGTCGGGAAATTTTCCCGACCTCGCTTTTTATTTCAATCGATAGGTTTTTCTTGGTTTCTTTTTAGGCACTCGTTTGAGTCCAACTTCTTCTACATATTCTCCATATTTTACAAGAAAGTTATTGCTGACGATTGGACGACCGGGGTTGATAAGATTGACCAGTTCAGTTCCTTCGTAGACAGTGAACTCCTCCTCCAGCAGATAAAGGAAGGTCGGATTCCAGTCGAGACGACCTTTGATCCGTTTGATAGACTCTTGGATAATGGCATAATGGTCAAAAGCGAAGGCTTGCTCCTCCAACTCCACTCCCTCTAGGTAGCATTTGCCTGTCTGAAAATCGACATCTACGAAAACAACATCCTTGGCATCGTCTCCTGCTTGAACAAGTTCTAATGCACGACTAGGCAAATAAACCAAGTGGGCAATGGTCACTGTCCAGCCCCGTGGGTCACGGCCTGGGGTCGATACGGTCATCAATTGCTCGATTTTTTCCAAAGGAAGATCGAGATTGACTTCTTCTCTTACCTCACGCTGACAAGCATGCGCAGCATCTTCGCCCTTGTCCATAAATCCTCCAACTAAGGCCAAACAGTTTTGATAAGGGTGAGCCTTGCGGCGAATTAATAAGAGCTTGATCTTTCCTTCGACAAAGCAGTAGGCTACCATATCCACCGTCACACTTGGTTTTTCGTATTGAGGAAGTTCCTGCTTGTAGTACCAATCCAAAAACTCCTCCTGACTTGCATGAATTTCAAAATATTCTCTCTCTGTCATCCCTGCTGGAATCATCGTGTCCGCCATTTTATGCCTCCTTACGAACTGCCTTGGTCCATTGGTACCAACCTACTAGACTATTGAGTGTGTAAACCCAGTACATCCCTTGGATATGGATATTTTCACCCCACCAGAGGTAGATACTAAAAAGATTGGTTGCAATCCAGAAAATCCATTGCTCACGGTAGAGACGTGTCATCAAGAGTTGACCTACACCATTGGTCGCATCGGTAACACTATCGCGGAAGGGGCGAGCACTATGGATACTTTGGTAAGCTAAGCCCATACCAATCCAAATGATAGCAGTCAAGGCTAAGTACTTGAGCCAGTCAAGCACAGATAATTTCTTGGCTTCAAAGTGAGATTCTTCTGCTTTTCCTTGGTCATTGATACGGTTGGACAGCCAAGCATAGAGACCAATCGGCTGCATGACAAAGAAGTAAACGGTCGTCAAAACTTCGCCATAAAAAGTCGCATTCATGGCCAAAATCAAATAGATAGCAGAGTTAATAGCTCCAAAGAGATAATTGCTTGCACGCCCTTCTGCTACCAAGATAACACAGACAATCCCAGTCCAAGATGCAAACAAGCTCATCCAGTCATGACTTTCTGTATTTTGCGTGAATTCCAAGATCAAGGGAACACTTGACAGGACGATGAGATACAACCACTGGAAGAGGCTACGGCCGACAAATAGATCTTTCCAGAGCAAGTGCATGATTCCTACAAAACCGATCTTACGAGCTTCCGCATGGACGTTTTTAAAGTTTTCGATAAATTGTGTGATTTTTTCAGTTAGTTTTTTCATATTTTTCTCCTAATCTGCTTGGTAAATGGCATCAATAGCCACTTTTGCTGCTTCATAATTTCCTAGATAATCCTCAGCTAGATAAACTAGTGGAATGTTTGCTAAGTAGCGCTCCCTCATCTGATCCAAATGCTGGGAAAAACTATGACGAATATGGTCTTCTGCCATGGTCATATCTCTAAAACCGTCATTGACATAGGAGCCGACAGGTTGCACAAAGAGAATCAAGTCCCATTTTTCCTTAGCCAAGATCGAGGCAAAGAGATTGTCAAAGGTTTCTCCTGATAAGTCCCCTTGGTCCTCAGTCTCCATGTAATAATCATAGTAGCCCTTGGTTACTAAGGAGTTGGTGTCTGCTATCACCAGTCCCCTATTAGCATTGCTATCGATTAACTTAGAGGTCTGGTCATACTGCCCCAACAGGAGATAATAGTAATCCTTTGGAGTCAATTCATCGTCGCGGACATTGTTTTTGATCTGGTACTCACGTGCGTATTCCAGACTGACGGGTGCATCGTAATACCTTGCCAAATCCTTGGCTAGAGTGGTCTTCCCATTGCTAGCACTTCCCATAATCAACACTTTCTTTGTAAACTGACGTCGGAAGGGTTGAGCAATATATTTCCAATATTTGCTTGGATTTTCTCGAATCATAGTCGCTGAAATACCAAACTTTCTTTCTTGCAAGACAGTCTCAAAGCCACGATTTGATAATTCTTGCTGGTAGTCTGCTTCTCCCACAAAGAAGATTAGTTCTTGCTGGGTTTCATCATAGGAAATCTCCGCTAACATTTGGTCCAACCACTCCTGCCAGCCCATAGGGTAACGGGGAAGATTGGTCTCATCTAACTTGCAAACGGAGGTCAACTCGTCATCACGAAAGGCCTCTCGGATATAGCGGAATCTTTTTTGAAGCGTTAAGCCTACCTGCTCCCCTCGGTCTCCCTCATAGCCTGAAACGACAACCCAGACCTGGTCACACTGCCGCTTCGCTCGCTGGATCAGATCGATATGACCTTGATGAAGCGGAGCAAAGGTTCCAAATACCACTGCTGTTTTCTTTTTCATAAACGCATTGCCTTTTTATAGTTTTTGATATTTTTGTTATACATGTTTTTATTGTAAACTATATTTTTGTTTTGTCAATAGTTTTTTATTGTTTTTTATAAAAAAGTAGCAAAAAAGAGAATCAAGATTGCTCCTGATTCTCCATTTTTATGCAATATCAAATTTTAACTGGCCTGCTTTAACACCAATCTTAAGTGTGCTGCCTGCCACCAAATCTCCCTTAAGAAGAAGTTCTGCCAACTTGTCTTCCACTTCTGTTTGTAGGGTTCTGCGAAGTGGACGAGCTCCCATCTCTGGGTCATATCCTTGATTTGCTAACAATTTCAGAGCTGAAGCTTGTAATTTCAAGTCAATGCCTTTTTCAGCCAAACTTGCCACTAAAGGTTTGACCATAATCTTCACCACTTCCTGCATATGGTCACTAGACAGGCTATGGAAGACCAACTTTTCATCAATACGGTTAATAAACTCAGGTCTATAAGCTTTTTTCAGCTCTTCAAACATGCGTTTTTCCATATTTTCCTGATCAAAACGAATGTCCTTTGCCCCAAAACCAACTGTCTTGTCATCACGAAGGGCTGTCGCACCAAGATTTGACGTCATGATGATAATGGTATTTGAAAAGTCAACCTTGCGGCCCTTGCTATCGGTCAAGACACCGTCATCCAATACCTGCAAGAGAACATTAAAGATGTCTGGGTGAGCCTTCTCTACTTCGTCAAAGAGGAGAACGGAATAGGGTTTGTTGCGAACCTTCTCGGTCAACTCCCCACCTTCTTCATAACCCACATAGCCTGGAGGAGCTCCATTGAGACGGCTAGCTGCAAATTTCTCCATATACTCACTCATATCAAAGCGGATAAGGGCTGATTCGTCGTCAAAAAGAACTTCTGCCAGAGCCTTGGCCAATTCAGTCTTCCCAACACCTGTCGGTCCTAGGAACATAAAGGAACCAATCGGACGCTTGTGACTGCGAATCCCTGACTGGTTGCGGCGAATCGCACGGCTAATACTTGAAACAGCTTGATCTTGACCGATGACACGTTTGTGCAGTTCAGCTTCCAAGTTTAAGTATTTCTTGGCATCAGTCTGAGTCAGTTTTTGAACGGGGATACCTGACAAGCGACTCAAGGTGGTCAAAATATCAGACTCTGTCACCAAGTCTTTATAGACAGGTACTTCCTCTTCTTTTGCGATTAGCTGGGCTGCCTGTTTCCACTTGCCATCCATCAAGGCCTTGTCAGCTGGACTCAAACCTGAATCGTCTGCTTTTACATGCTTTGCCTTATTTTGCACTGTTGCTGCTGCCTCATCCAAGAGATCGATAGCAGAGTCTGGCAAATGGCGACTAGTCAAGTAACGATGGGCCATCTTAACGGCTGTTTCAACCGCTTCATCTGTGATTTGCACACGGTGATGTTTCTCATAAGTCGCCTTCAAGCCTTGCAAAATGGTCATGCTGTCTGCTACACTTGGCTCTTCAATCGTCACTTTGGCGAAACGACGAGAAAGAGCTGCGTCTTTTTCAATGTGTTTTTGGTATTCTTCCTGAGTTGTAGCACCAACCGTTCTCAAAGTTCCACGCGCCAAGGCTGGTTTCAAGATATTGGCCGCATCCAGAGTTGAGTCAATCCCACTACCAGAACCCATGATAGTGTGGAGTTCGTCGATAAAGAGGATGACTTGACCATCTTCTTCAATATCCTTGATGATATTGTTCATGCGCTCTTCAAAGTCACCACGGAAACGTGTCCCTGCAACGACATTCATCAAATCAAGCTCTAACACGCGCATCTTAGCCATTTCCGCAGGCACATCACCGCTAGCAATACGCTGAGCGAGCCCAAGCGCCAAGGCTGTTTTCCCGACACCAGCATCCCCAACCAAGACAGGGTTGTTCTTAGTCTTCCGACTCAAGATTTGAATCATACGCGAGATTTCCTTGTCCCGACCGATGACTGGTTCTAACTTGCCAAAACGCGCTTGCTCTGTCAAATCATGCGTATAGTCCTCGAGACCACCACTCGGAGTCTGCGGCATGCCCATCATATTGGCCATGGAATTTTGCTTGTCAGCTACTGTACGATGGCGTTGGCGTAAAGCCTTGAGATCTTCACGAGTCCAGCCTGCACGCTCTTCTAGATTTCGACGAAGAGCAGCAATCTTGACCTGATCTTTCTTGTCTTCATAAGAAAAACCAGCCCTCTCCAAGATACGAGTCGCCAAGGCATTGCCATCATGCAAAATCGCATAGAGGACATGCTCTGTCCCCAGCACCTTAGCATGAACCACTGACGCCACATATTCCGCTTCATCAAAAAGGACCTGCAAACGATGAGAAAACGGCAATTCCATAAAGGTTTCATCCTGGCTATAGTCCGTTTCAGTCAGTTCCAAAGCGACCTCTTCTAAACGGTCCATTTCATATGGATAATCATTTAAAGTTGCCCCTGCCACACTATAACTGTGATTGGACATGGCAATCAACAAGTGCCAAGACTCTAGATAAGCAGCTCCAAAATGGCCAGCAACCATGTAGGCACTTTCGATACATTCATTCAATGCTTTTGAATAGTTCATCTTACTTCCCTTTTCTATCTACCTCTTGTATGACCTGTCGTAGCATATTAGCTCGAAGGACTGGAGCTTCTTCTCCTAGAACGCGATCCAAAGCTACTGATACTAGCAAATTCATCTCCTGCTTGGTCATCAATTCCTGCTCAACCAAAAGCTGCAGAATATCTTCATAAATTTCTTGACTGACCCGCTCACCAATCGAATAAAGCAGCTCTCGGAGCATTTCATGATGACTAGAAAACTCAATCCGTCCTATACGAATGTAGCCTCCGCCACCACGCTTACTTTCAACCAAGTAGCCTCTACTTTCCGTAAAGCGTGTCTTGATCACGTAGTTAATCTGACTAGGAACAACCTGAAAAGTATCTGCCAACTGACTCCGTTGCAACTCCACAATTCCAGATTGATCTAAAATCGCCTTGATGTAGGCCTCAATATGATCCGATGTATTTTTAAATCTCATTACAAACCCACCTCTCTCTTTAAACCTTGACTATCTTTGACTATACTATCATTTAACACTCTATAAGTCAAATTTTTAAGGCTTAACCATTGGAAATACTGACTTTTTTAAAAAATACTTTGGCATTAATTCGCCTTAGTTTTTCTTGAAAATTCCACAAAAAAACTCAAAAGTTAGATACTATAATCCGACTTTTGAGTTGTAGCTTATTACGGTCTATTTTTAATTTCGTATAGAAACGCTAACACTAGGACCACTATACCCAGAACGGCAATCATTCCAAATCCCAGAATAGCTAGTGAAATCGAAGAACTTACATAAAGTACAAACAAAGCAGTTAGGAGACCAATTATTAAAACTGCTTTTACAATGCCTTTTATATATATTAAATTCATATATCACCTCTAAAAAAATAATAGAAGTCATTTTCTAAAATAGTAACATCTCTTAAAGCAATTGATTAAAAATATTTTTAGTTTTTAAGTTCATTAATTTACTTTTTTCTGGTTTTGTTTTTGTCGCTACTCTATTTTCTATAGGCACTGTGCTATTAATTTTTTGTGAGATATTATTATTTTTATTACTAATCTAATTTTTGATGATATATTGCTTTTAAATATGATTTATAGTTTTTTGAATAGAATTATTGATTCTTAATTATTACGTTTAACAGAGTTGTTAAGATTATAGATAGTATAACTTCTCTTTTCATTATAAATGAATTATTTTCAAAATGCAAATACGATATCTGATTTTTTATCCTTCATTTACTCTCCCTATTTCTCTACTTATTCTAAGCCTAATTCCGCTAAAATTTGACGTTTGTAGGCAATCTTTTGGACTTCCTTGTCCTCATCTTCAGACCAATCTAGTTTAATTTCTGAAACAATCTGGCCAGGGCGATTGTTCAAGATATAGATGCGGTCGCTGAGATTCAGCGCCTCCTCGATACTATGTGTGATGATCAGGGTCGTTAGTTGCAACTGCTTATGAATCTCAAGGTACCAGGCGTGGAGTTCCATCTTGGTCATCTCATCTAAGGCGCTAAAGGCCTCATCCAAGAGAAAGAGCTTGTGCCCGAAAAGGTAGGTCCGAAGCAAGGCCACACGCTGACGCATCCCACCACTCAACTCATGAGGATACTTATCCCGCACGGCCGTCAACTGGAAGGTAGCAAGTATTTCATCTGCGCGAGCAATGGCTTCTGCCTTATCCACCTTTTGAATCAAAAGAGGCAGTATGATATTGCCAAGCACCGTCTTATGCTCCAAGAGCAGATCCTTTTGTAGCATATAACTCACGCGCCCCTTGGGATTTTCCTCACCGTCCAGAACGATTCGCCCTGACTGGACTTCTAAAATCCCAGCGATTAGGTTAAAGAGAGTGGTCTTTCCAACACCGCTTGGGCCTAGGATAGAAACCACTTCACCTGAAGTCACCTGCAGGTTGATGTCCTCTAAAATCCCTTCCTGACCATAGGCATAGCTGACCTGTTCTAATCTAATTTCTGTCATTATTTCACAAATTCATTAGTGAAGCCTTTGTCTGTCAAGTCTTCTTTAAGGATACCATTTTCTTTATCCCATTTGTAGAAGGCGTTCCAGCGAGCTGCATCAAATTGACCCCATTTTTCCTTGTCGCTTGCGTATTCTTTTGACAAGTATTTTTGAGATTCGATGACAAAGTCACGTTTTTCCTTGAGTTCAGGTGCATTCTTGATGAGGATATCGGCTGCTTCCTCTGGATGCTCCATGGCATATTGGTAGCCTTTTTTAATGGCTTGGATGACTTTGCGAGCTTCTTCTTTGTTACCTTTCAAATAGTCGTTGTTTGCAATGATAACTGGTGAGTAGTAGTCAAACTCCTTAACGTAGTCTTTCAAGTACATGAAGTTAGCGTCTAGGCCTTGAGATTTGGCAAGGATACCATCCCAACCATAGTAGATCCAGGCAGTGTCAAAGACGCCATTGGCAATCGGTGTGATAGAGTTTGAATCGTTATTTGGTACCTTTTCGACCTTCTCAAAGTCTCCACCTTGTGATTCTACCAAGGTTTTCAACATAGCAAGTCCGTTGGGTCATTCCAAGTTCCGTATTTCTTACCAACCAAGTCCTTTGGACTGCTTACATTGTCAGATTTACGAGAGATGATTCCTGATGTATTGTGCTCTACGATAGCTGCAACAGCAGTAATTCCTGCACCTTTTTCTAACTTCTTAGCCATGTAATCTTGGAAATACACTGCAAATGGTGCCTTGCCATTGATAACCAAGTCAGAAGAACTTTCTTCTGGTGGCAATTTCAAGTCAACATCCACTCCAGCTTCTTTGAAATAACCTTTTTCCTTGGCAACATAAAGCCCTGTGTGGTTGGTATTTGGTGTCCAGTCTAGGATAAAGTCAATTTTCTTGACTTCTGCTTCTTTGTTGTCCTTAGAAGCAGTTCCTTGACCACAGGCCACAAGCACAACAGCTACAAGAGCTGTTAAAACAGTTAAAAACACTTTCCATGTTTTCTTCATTTCAATTTCCTCTTTTCTTTTTTGAAACATTCTTATCTCACGAACGTTTCCATTTAATAACATATTTTTCACTAATATCGACCAACTTCATACCAAGAAGACTGATAACCGATACCAGAATAATAATCGCGAACATGGTATCATACTGAAACAGTTTCTTGGACTGAATCATGTAGACACCTAGTCCTTCAAAGCCTCCCAACCACTCAGATACCACTGTTGTGATAAAGGCGTAGGAGACACTGACCCTCAGACCTGCATAAAAGTAAGGCAGGCTGACTGGAATTTTAAAATGCCACAGGATTTGCCAAGGCTTGGCCCGCATCAGACTAAACAAGGTCAGCATATCCTTGTCACAATGCCTAAAACCGTCCAAAATGCTGACGATGATGGGGAAGGTTGTCGTCAAGATAATCAAGACAATCTTGGGCAAAATCCCATAACCGAGCCACAATACCAGGATAGGAGCTATGGCAATGGTCGGGATAGTCTGAACGACCACCATCATAGGGTAAATCAGGTCATTGAGCCAAGTCAAACTATCCATGAGCACAGCCATGAGACAGGCAATCAAGACTCCCAAAATCAGTCCCAATAAAGCCACTCTCAAGGTCGCCCAGCTATGGTGCCAGAGAAATTCTCTATCACGCACAAAGGACTGGAGAATTTCAAAAGGTGTCGGCAGGATAAACTTGGGGAGAAGTTTAAGAAAACCTGCTAACTGCCAGATTGACAAGACCCCTAGAAAACCCAATAGACTAATGTGTCGTCTCAGTATACTTTTCAAGTTTCTCATCAATACTTAAAATCTCTCCTACATTTATTTTGACATTGGCAAAGACATTATCTGCCTCCTGCCCTGCCACTTCCAGCGCTTCTTTGAGAATGCGCATGAGCTCATCAAACTCCCCTTCCAAGACCGTTTCAAATGGTGTCACCACCATGGTCACTTCTTGAGCTTGCAGATAAGCAATGACCTGATCGATAACAGCTATCCGATCAATCCCCTGCGATAGGGGTAAAACTTGCAAGGCAATGCTTGCTTTCATAAAAACCTCCTCTTCTCATTTTCCTTTGACAAAAAGAAAAACCTTTACCATATATGGAAAAGGTGCAGAATAGACTAAGTATCGTTCCCTACGCTGGCATTACCCAGATCAGGTGCGGTCGAAGTTTAACACTTCCTCTCAGACTGTACACAGACTCCCATATATTACATAGATATATGATAGCGCAAAATAAGAAAAATGTCAAGGAAACTGCTTACAGAAAAGAGCAGGAAAAATTTCCTACTCCAATTTTCTATACTCGTTCTCCATCACTGTTTACTCTGTAGCCATCCACCGTCGTATTGACAGCTAAGGCGCCTGAAGAGTAAGAATAATACCACTTACCAGAAACTTGATACCAGCCTGTTTTCATTGCCCCTGAACTATCCAGATAATACCACGAGCCATTTTCCTTTAACCATCCTGTCTGCATTTCGCCAGATGATTTCAAATAATACCAGCTAGAACCATCTTTCAGCCATCCCGTTGATTTAGAACCATTTGATTTGAAGTGATACCAACTACCATTTATTTTTTTCCAACCAACAGTCAATCCATTATTTGAGCTATAATTAGAGCTATTCCCTGATTGGTTCTGATAATTTTGTGAAGAAGCCACTCCTTCTAGCTGGATATAACGACGACTTCCGTTATAAGATGTATAACTCAACCACTTGTATCCATCTTTTTCGAGAATTTGATCATAATGAACAGTCTCCCCAGGATAATAGTAATCAATCGCAGTTGCGCTAGCTAGAGGCTGATTTTTGATAGCAGCCTTAGACTTGAAATAATGTGTTCCTCCTGTTGAAGCTGAGGTTTGACTATTCCCAACACTGCCACCAGCCAAATCTTTAAAATGAATAAATCCTGTCATCGTATTTGCTTTTATAATTCGTTTATTATAGGCTTCTGTATAACCATAGTTATATTCCTCGATCTCAATCTGATCTCCCATTACATTTGACACCCAGGCAACATGCCCATAAGTTCCTGCAGTAGACCAAGCAATGGAGCCAATCGTCGGTGTATTATCTACACGATAGCCTTCACGACGAGCACGATGCCCCCATTCATTCGCATTTCCATAAGCCCTTGGAATCTCAAAACCATTGACATTACTCAAACGAAAGGCTGCAAAAGAAGTACACTGACGAGAATACATGCGCCACTGATCAATCTCCTGACTCCCATTTTTATAGTAAGCAGGATAATCATCCCCACGCGCAATCGATCCATTTCCTCCAGAATAGGCATATACACTATCACTCGCTGCTAGCATCAATCCTACTACTAAAAAAGGAACAACCTTTTTAACTGATTTTCTCAAAGAAAATCCTGTCTCTGTTACTTTGAATGGTAAAACTTTCATTCTTCCTCCTTGAAAAATAATATAAATCGAAGATTACCTTCACTTAAACTATTCGGAAAAAAAAGAAAAAGTGAGAAAATTTCTCACTTTAGTCCAGATAATGAATCAAATTCTTTTCAGTAAGGATATCTGAGTAAGTAAAGGATTCAACGTAAACATTAGCTTGTTTATCTCCTTCCACATTCCCAAATTCCACGATAAATAGGGATGGATAAACTTCAATTAGCTTACCTAATCTATTTTTTTGGCGCTTACGACCATTCTCCAAAGTCATTTCTACGACTTGTCCCTCATGTGCCTTGATTTCTTCTTTGATTTTTTTCATCTTGGCTACATCTGTAAATGCATCTGACATCTTATGCCTCCCTCTTTGAGATACTTGAAAATTTATTGTATTCTTTTTGGAAAATTAATTCCACCGTTCCACGAGCTCCACTACGGTTTTTCTCGATAATAACTTCTACCTTATTATTTGGTATGCCTTCCTCTTCTGCACCACCACGCTCATAGTAATCGTCACGATAGAGAAAAGCTACGATATCAGCATCCTGCTCAATAGACCCAGATTCACGAATATCAGACAAGACCGGTCTCTTGTCCTGACGTTGTTCTACACCACGAGAAAGCTGACTTAGAGCAATTACTGGAACTTTCAGTTCCTTGGCTAGGATTTTCAACTGACGTGAAATTTCTGAAACCTCTTGTTGACGATTTTCCCGACCAGTTCCCGTGATAAGCTGCAAGTAATCTATCAAAATCAAACCAAGATTACCCGTTTCTTGAGCAAGTTTGCGTGAGCGAGAACGAATCTCTGTAATCCGAATCCCTGGCGTATCATCGATATAGATACTTGCATTCGCTAGATTCCCTTGAGCAATGGTATATTTTTGCCACTCCTCATCAGTCAATTGACCCGTACGGATAGAATGCGATTCTACCAAACCTTCTGCCGCCAACATACGATCCACTAGACTTTCCGCACCCATTTCGAGTGAAAAAATAGCAACCGTTTTGTCCAACTTGGTCCCAATATTCTGAGCGATATTCAAGGCAAAGGCTGTCTTACCAACCGCCGGACGGGCTGCTAGGATAATCAACTCCTCCTCATGAAATCCAGTCGTCATACGATCCAAGTCACGATAGCCTGTCGCAATACCTGTAATATCGGTCGTTTGTTGCGAGCGAGCTTCCAGATTTCCAAAGTTGACATTCAACACATCTCGAATATTCTTAAATCCACTTCGATTAGCATTTTCGCTGACATCAATCAGACCTTTTTCTGCCTGAGCAATAATTTCATCAGCTGGTTGCGAAGCCTCGTAAGCTTGATTGACAGACTCTGTCAACTTGGAGATTAATCGCCGTAGCATAGCCTTTTCTGCAACAATTTTAGCATAATACTCCGCATTAGCAGAAGTTGGCACAGAATTGACAATTTCAACCAGGTAAGACAAGCCACCAATATTCTGTAAATCGCCTTGATTATCAAGAATAGTACGAACCGTTGTTGCATCTATGGCATCGCCACGATCGGATAAATCAACCATGGCTTGGAAAATCAAGCGATGGGCATACTTAAAAAAGTCCCGAGACTCAATATATTCTCGCACAAAAACAAGCTTACTCTCATCAATAAAGATAGCCCCTAAAACGGATTGCTCAGCTAAGATATCTTGAGGTTGTACTCGTAACTCTTCTACTTCTGCCATCAGACTTCCCTTCCTTTTACAATCTTGTCAAGAAGATGTAAATTTATCCTTCTTTCACACGAAGATTGATTACACTTGTGATATCTTGATAGATTTTCACTGGCACATCAATCAAACCAACCGCTCGAATCGGAGCTTGTACTTGAATATGACGTTTATCAATTTTAATTCCAAATTGCTTTTGCAATTCTTCTGCAATCTTCTTATTCGTAATTGAACCAAAAGTACGGCCATCTGGACCAACTTTTTCAACAAATTCTACAACAGTTTCTTCTGCTTCAAGTTGTGCTTTAATTGCTTTTGCTTCTGCAATCATCTCAGCGTGAGCTTTTTCTTCAGATTTTTGTTTACCACGAAGCTCACCTACCGCTTGAGCAGTCGCTTCTTTAGCTAGGTTCTTTTTGATAAGAAAGTTTTGTGCATATCCTGTTGGTACTTCCTTAATTTCGCCTTTTTTACCTTTTCCTTTAACATCTGCTAAAAAGATGACTTTCATTCTTCTTTCTCCTTTTCCTTTATTTCGTTTAATACAATTTCTGTCAGTTTTTCACCTGCTTTCGACAAGGTTAAATCCTTAATTTGAGCTGCTGCTAAATTAAAGTGGCCTCCACCTCCCAGCTCTTCCATAATTCGTTGTACATTCAGTTTACTACGACTTCGAGCTGAGATAGAGATAAATCCTTGTGTATTCTTCGCAAGAACAAAACTCGCTTCAATACCTGACATAGCTAACATGGCATCTGCTGCCTTACTAATAACAACTGTGTCATAGCATTTCGAGTCCTTAGCCTCTGCTATTAGTACATCTGAACCTAATTTACGCCCCTGTAAAATAAGTTCATTTACCTCACGATATTCTTCAAAATCTGTCGCAGCCATTTCCTGGATAGCAATACTATCACTTCCTCTCGTTCTAAGATAGCTAGCAACATCAAATGTCCGACTAGTCACCCGTGAGGTGAAATTTTTAGTATCTAACATCATACCAGCCATCAAGACGCTTGCTTGCATACGACTCAAACGATTTTTCTTAGAATTCTGGAACTGTAGCAATTCCGTTACCAACTCACTAGCACTACTTGCACCACTTTCAATATAAGTAATAACTGCATTATCTGGGAAATCCTGATCCCTTCTATGGTGGTCAATAACAATAGTTTGGGTAAACAAATCATAAAAATCTTTTGATAAAGTTAAAGCTGTCTTTGAATGGTCTACAAGAATCAACAAAGAACGATTGGTCACCATCCCCATTGCATCCTTAACAGACAACAACTTCGTAACTCCTTCTTTTTCTAAGAATGAAACAGCTCGTTCAATATCTGGTGACATTTGTTCTTCGTCATAAATAGCATAGCTATTTTCAGTCACATTGCTGGCAAACAACTGCATACCTACAGCAGAGCCCAAAGCATCCATATCTAGATTTTTGTGGCCAACTACAAAAACCTGATCCACACTCCGAATCTTATCTGAAATAGCTGTCATCATAGCGCGCGTACGAGTCCGTGTACGCTTGATTGAGGCAGCAGACCCACCACCAAAATAAACTGGATTTTTCGTTTCGTCATTCTCCTTGACAACCACCTGGTCTCCACCACGCACTTCAGCCAAGTTCAGGTTGAGCAATGCAACTTTCCCTATCTCATCATGATTTCCATCACCATAAGAAAATCCCATACTTAAGGTCAAAGGCAGCTGTCTCTGTTTCGCCTCTTCTCTGAAAGCATCAATAACAGAAAATTTATCATTCATCAATCCCTCAAGTACCGTATAATCCGTAAATAGATAAAAACGGTCCATACTCACTCGACGGGAGAACATGGCATGTTTTCCAGCAAATTCTGAAACAAAATTGGCTACAAAACTATTAATATGACTGATATCAGACTCCGATGTTTCATCTTCTAAGTCATCGTAGTTGTCAACAGAAACAATCCCAATCACAGGTCGACTTGTCACTAACTCAACAGTCGCTTCGTATTCTCCAGACACATCAAAGAAATAAAGAACTCCAGATACCTTGTCCATATGAACCGAATAACGGATTTCACCTAAGGTGGCATAAGAACCTGGATTCCCCACAGACGCCTTTATAATTGTTTGAATTAATGCAACATCAATCTCGCCCACTTCATTAGTCAAAATCAATTCAGCATAAGGATTATACCATTCAACTTCACCTGACGACAAGTCTAATTTAATAACTCCAACAGGCATCTGTTCTAACAAGGTTGTCAAACTTTCTTCAGCTTGGTGGTTTACATACTGGATTTGTTCTACTTCACTCCTTGAGTAGTAGTCTCTCTGATGAATGAATAATAAACTATATGAACCCAAAATAAGTAGGAAAAGAAATAGCGTTACCAGTGTATTCGTTACAAAAACAAGTTGCACAGATAGCACTCCGAACGCCACTATTCCTAATATTAAGGGGAAAATAGGACTTACATAAAATTTTTTCATTCCAAACCTCTTGGCACCCATTATACCATAATAACCACCAAAAAGCGACTTTTTAAAAGTGTAATCAGTAATTCTATCAATTATAAGAAAAAGGAGGTTTACAATTCAGTAAACCTCCCTTTACACATATTGAAATTAAGATTCTTTAACTTCTAACAAACCAATTTCGCCATCTTCACGACGATAAATCACATTAGTTGTTTGATCTTCAACATCCACATAGATAAAGAAATCATGTCCCAACAAATCCATCTGTAGAATAGCTTCTTCCAAATCCATTGGTTTTAAATCAATTTGTTTTGAACGAACAACTCTAGATTGGACAACATTTGGATCTTCCACCAAAGCATCTGTAAATAATTGACTAGTTGCTACCTTATTTTTATTTTTACGCTCGATTTTTGTTTTATTTTTACGAATCTGACGTTCAATTTTATCGGTTACAAGGTCAATTGAACCATACATATCTTGAGACACATCTTCTGCACGAAGAGTAATTGAACCAAGTGGAATCGTCACCTCCACTTTAGCAGTTTTTTCACGATACACCTTCAAGTTAACTCGAGCATCCAACTCTTGTTCAGCTTGAAAATACTTTTCGATCTTTTCGAGTTTAGAAACTACATAATCACGAATTGCTTCTGTTACTTCTAGGTTTTCACCACGGATACTATATTTAATCATATGAGTACCTTCTTTCTAAACATTTTTGTTTTTCTGATTTCATTATAACGCTTTCATTTTATTTTTGCAAATTTTTTCCTCATCTTACAAGGGAAAATGTTTTTACATCCTTAGCACCAGCTTCTTCCAACAGTTTCTTAACACGATTTATAGTTGCTCCTGTAGTATAGATATCATCTATAAGTAGGATTTTTTTAGGAATAGTGACTCCACTTTTAATAAAGAAAGGAAGTTCTGTCCCCAAGCGCTCTGAGCGACTTTTAGAAGAACTGGCTCTCTCTTCTCTTTTCTCTAATAAATCCAGATACTCAAAGCCTGCTGCCTCTACCAAGCTCTCAACCTGATTAAATCCTCTGTTAGCATATCTATCAGGACTTAGGGGAATTACAACAAATTGATACTCTTTGTACTTTTTCAACTCCTCACTTAAAAATGAAGCGAAAACTTTTCTTAACAGGAAATCCCCATCAAACTTATACCGACTGAAAAAATCCTTCATAGCTTGATTGTAAGTAAAAATCGCTCTATGACTGACTTCAACTCCTTCTTTACACCAAAGTTGACAATCTTGACACTTTGTTGACAAACCTGTTTTCATACAATTTGGACAGTTCTCTTCCCCAATTCTTTCAAAAGTAGAATCACAGTCTGAACAAAGACAAGAATCATCATTCCTCAGAAGTAATAGACTACTAAAAGTTAAAACAGTCTTCATAATCTGCCCACATAACAAGCACTTCATAGACCAGCCTCCTTATTCATCATCTGAATTTCCTTAATCGCCTTCTTGATTGAAGCATTTAACCCATCATGGAAGAAAAGCAAATCTCCTGTCGGTCTATCCATACTTCGCCCAACTCGTCCACCAATCTGAATCAAGCTAGACTTGGTAAAAAGGCGATGATTGGCCTCTACTACGAAAACATCCACACAAGGGAAGGTAACCCCACGCTCCAAGATTGTCGTACTGATAAGTATTGTCAGTGCTCCATCTCGAAAAGCTTGTACCTGCTCTAATCGATCTTCTGTGATAGAAGAGACAAATCCAATTTTCTCATTTGGAAATTGCTCCTGTAAGATTTCTTTTAACTGCTCCCCTTTCTTAATTTCTGAAGCAAAAATGAGTAACGGATAAGCTGTCTTTCTCTGCTTATCAATATAGGACTTTAACTTTGGCGACAAACACTTCTTATCTAAATAGCGATTAAAATCCGATAACCAAACTGGCTTAGGAATAATCAATGGATTCCCATGGAACCGTCTCGGTAAACTCAGTCTTTTTAGTTCTCCTAAACGGACCTTTTTATCTAACTCATCGGTAGAAGTTGCTGTTAAAAAGATTCTCAAGCCATTCTCCTTTACACTATTCTTGACAGCATGGTAAAGCGTAGAATTGTCAACATAAGGAAAGGCATCCACTTCATCCACTATCAGCAAATCAAAAGCTTGATAAAACTTCAATAACTGATGGGTCGTCGCAACAACTAGTGGTGTTCGAAAATACGGCTCTGATTCTCCGTGTAGTAAAGATATCTTGCAAGCAAAATCCTGCTGCAGGCGCTTGTACAGCTCCAAACAAACATCTATGCGAGGACTAGCCAAACAAACTGCACCACCCCTATTAATCACCTTAGCCACAACTTGATAAATCATTTCTGTCTTTCCAGCCCCTGTCACCGCATGAACTAAAGTTGGCTCTTGCTTGTCTACTGCTTGAATCAGTCCCTCTGATACCTTCTCTTGAAAAGGAGTTAATTGACCACGCCACTTAAGAACATCTTGCTTCGGAAAATCCTCCTGCGGAAAATAGTATAAAGATTGATCACTCCTAACTCTCTTCATCAGTAAACACTCCCTACAATAGTAAGCACCGATGGGCAAATACCATTCATCTAAAATAGCACTATCACAACGTTGACAGAAAAGTTTCCCCTTCTCCTTTCTCATTGCTGGAAGTTTCTCTGCTAACTGACATTCCTCTTTAGTTAATTCATTCTCAGTAAACAAACGACCGAGATAATTTGGATTTACTTTCATACTTCTTTATTCGTAAAAACCTAGCGCTTTAGATGATTTTTTAGTACAATTAAATCATGGAATTTAGAACAATTATAGAGGACGGACAAGTCCAAGAAGAAATCAAAAAATCCCGCTTTATCTGTCATGCCAAGCGTGTTTATAGCGAAGAAGAGGCTCGTGACTTCATTACTGCCATCAAGAAAGAGCACTACAAAGCTACGCATAACTGCTCTGCCTTCATTATTGGGGAACGTAGTGAAATCAAACGGACAAGTGATGATGGTGAACCTAGTGGTACTGCTGGCGTTCCCATGCTTGGGGTACTAGAAAATCACAATCTCACCAATATCTGTGTGGTAGTGACACGCTACTTTGGTGGTATTAAACTAGGCGCTGGAGGACTGATTCGTGCTTACGCCGGCAGTGTCGCCTTAGCTGTCAAAGAAATTGGCATCATTGAAATAAAAGAACAAGCTGGCATTGCTATTCAAATGTCTTACGCTCAGTACCAAGAATACAGTAACTTCCTTAAAGAACATGATCTCATGGAACTGGATACAAACTTTACAGATCAAGTCTATACGATGATTTATGTTGATAAAGAAGAAACAGAAACTATTAAAGCTGCACTTGTAGAGTTTTTTAATGGAAAAGTCACTTTAACTGATCAAGGTTTACGAGAAGTTGAAGTTCCTGTAAACTTAGTGTAAATAATAGATAATGCAGTGTTTCACTGACATTCTCACCACTACTTTAATTAGCAACATAAAAAGATACTTGCCAAGACCCACTAGAAAATGAAGCAATTCAAAAAGAAAACAGATATCGTTCCACTTTACACCTATTTACTAGAATTAGCTTATCACAATCGCTTGAAAATTAACTGCTTAGACCTATGATATAAAAAAATCCTATCACTTCGATAGGATTTCTATATTTTACAAATGGTATAGATAGCGTTATACTAGAAATATCTTATACAAAGAGGTATTCATATGTCTATTTATAACAACATTACTGAATTAATCGGTCAAACTCCGATTGTTAAACTCAACAACATCGTGCCAGAAGGGGCTGCAGACGTCTATGTAAAACTTGAAGCATTCAACCCTGGTTCTTCTGTAAAAGATCGTATTGCTCTTAGCATGATTGAAAAAGCTGAACAAGACGGTATTCTGAAACCAGGTTCTACAATTGTTGAAGCAACAAGTGGAAACACTGGTATTGGACTTTCATGGGTAGGTGCTGCTAAAGGATATAAAGTTGTCATCGTTATGCCTGAAACTATGAGTGTAGAACGACGTAAGATTATCCAAGCTTATGGAGCTGAACTCGTCCTAACTCCTGGTAGCGAAGGAATGAAAGGTGCTATTGCTAAAGCTCAAGAAATCGCTGCTGAACGTGATGGTTTCCTTCCTCTTCAATTTGACAATCCAGCTAATCCAGAAGTACACGAAAGAACAACAGGAGCTGAGATATTAGCTGCTTTCGGTAAAGATGGATTAGATGCCTTTGTTGCTGGAGTTGGTACTGGTGGAACGATTTCTGGTGTTTCTCATGCACTCAAATCAGCAAATTCAAGCATTCAAGTTTTTGCAGTAGAGGCAGACGAATCTGCTATTCTATCTGGTGAAAAACCTGGACCACACAAAATTCAAGGTATCTCAGCTGGATTTATTCCTGATACACTGGATACAAAGGCTTATGATGGTATCGTTCGTGTAACATCAGACGATGCACTAGCACTCGGCCGTGAAATTGGTGGAAAAGAAGGATTCCTTGTAGGTATCTCTTCAGCTGCAGCTATCTACGGAGCCATCGAGGTTGCCAAAAAATTAGGTACAGGTAAAAAAGTTCTTGCTCTAGCACCAGATAACGGTGAACGTTATCTCTCTACAGCACTCTATGAATTTGAAGTGTAGTCTCCTAAATACACTTAGCCCTTATTATAGGGCTTTTTATTTATACCTTAAAAATAGGAACATCTCCCTATAAAAAGCGACTGCATAGAAAAAGGAAGCAATTTGGCTTCCTTTTTCTTATTAGTTATTCAAGGCTGCTGCCATTGTAGCTGCAACTTCAGCTTCGAAGTCATTTGCAGCTTTTTCGATACCTTCACCAACTTCAAAGCGAGCGAACTCAACTACTGAAGCGTTAACTGATTCAAGGTATGCTTCAACTGTTTTGCTGTCATCCATGATGTATACTTGTGCAAGAAGTGTGTAAGCTTGGTCAACTTTAGTGTTGTCAAGCATGAAGCGATCCATTTTACCTGGGATGATTTTGTCCCAGATTTTTTCTGGTTTACCTTCTGCAGCCAATTCAGCTTTGACGTCAGCTTCAGCTTGCGCAATCACTTCATCAGTCAATTGAGCTTTTGATCCATACTTCAAGTGTGGAAGAGCTGGTTTGTTAACCATTGCACGACTTTCATTGTCTTGGTCGATTACGTGGTTCAATTGTGCCAACTCATCTTTAACGAATTGCTCATCCAATTCTTTGTAAGAAAGAACTGTTGGTTTCATCGCTGCGATGTGCATTGACAATTGTTTAGCAAGTGCTTCGTCTCCACCTTCAACAACTGAAATAACACCGATACGTCCACCGTTATGTTGGTATGCTCCAAAGTGTTGTGCATCTGTTTTTTCAATCAATGCAAAGCGACGGAATGAGATTTTTTCTCCGATAGTTGCTGTTGCAGATACGTATGCAGCTTCAAGAGTTTCACCTGAAGGCATTGTCAAAGCAAGTGCTTCTTCATTATTAGCAGGTTTTCCTTCAGCAATAACTTTAGCTGTAGTATTTACCAATTCAACGAATTGAGCATTTTTCGCAACGAAGTCAGTTTCAGCGTTTACTTCAATAACTGCTGCAACATTACCGTTAACGTAAACACCAGTCAAACCTTCTGCAGCAACACGGTCAGCTTTCTTAGCTGCCTTAGCCATACCTTTTTCACGAAGCAATTCAATCGCTTTTTCGATGTCACCGTCTGTTTCTACAAGCGCTTTTTTAGCGTCCATAACACCGGCACCAGATTTTTCACGCAACTCTTTTACAAGTTTAGCTGTAATTTCTGCCATTTTGATTCTCCTATATTTTTTAAAAATAGGAGAGCCGGGCTAAGCCCCGCCCTCCTAGGTAATTACTATTTACATGAATTAAGCGTTGTCGCCTTCTACAACTTCAACGATTTCTTCAATTGAATCTGCTTGAGTTTCTGAAGCTGCAAATTCTGCTTCAACCGCTGCTGCATCTTCACCTTGACGTCCTTCGATGATAGCGTCAGCCAATTTAGCTGTAATCAATTTAACAGCTCGGATAGCGTCATCGTTAGCTGGGATGATTACATCGATATCATCTGGATCAGTGTTGGTGTCAACCATCGCTACAACTGGGATTCCCAATTTCTTAGCTTCTTTAACAGCGATTTGCTCTTTATGTGGGTCAACTACGTACATAACATCTGGGATACGAGGCATATCTTCGATACCACCCAAGAATTTTTCAAGACGTGCACGTTGTTTGTTAAGAAGTGCAACTTCTTTCTTAGGAAGAACTTCGAAAGTTCCATCTTCTTCCATACGTTTGATCTCTTTCAAACGAGCGATACGTTTTTGGATTGTTCCCCAGTTTGTAAGAGTTCCACCCAACCAACGGTGGTTAATAAAGTATTGACCTGAACGTACTGCTTCTTCAGCAACTGCATCAGCTGCTTGTTTCTTAGTACCAACGAACAATACAACTGCATCGTTAGCTGCCGCATCACGCATGAAGTCGTATGCTTGGTCAGCGTATTTTACAGTTTGTTGCAAGTCGATAACGTGGATTCCGTTACGCTCTGTAAAGATGTATTTAGCCATCTTAGGGTTCCAGCGACGAGTTTGGTGACCAAAGTGTACACCAGCCTCAAGAAGTTGTTTCATTGAAATTACTGCCATGAGTATTTCTCCTTTTTGTTTTTTTCCTCTTCTTGACTTCAACTTGCAAAACGACCCAAGGGCAACTGCTTCACAATTCATCAAGAATGAGTATTATCGTTCACACGACAATTTTCATTTTACCATACTTTTCCAACATTTTCAAGCTATTTTGATATAATTTTTAATAGGGATTGTCCCTAGTAAAATCTGAAAAAGAGGGCTCTATTCGAGTCCCTCTCTCTAATTAGTCTGCATAAATATATGTCACAAAACCTTCAGAAGTCGTTGTTGGATTGAACCATCCACGGTGATTTCCAATTGTACGATTCCCAGCATAATTTGATTCAGATACTTGGATACGTGTTGTTGATTCAACAGCTGTAACAACCGCTACGTGACCATATCCACCATCATTCCAACATGCAATTGCTCCGACTTGAGGTGTTGAACCTGTACGGAAGCCTGCTGCTGCTGCACTTGTAGCCCACTGTGCTCCATTACCCCAGTAGTCTCCAGCCCAAGGTGCCAAGGTTTTTACTCCCCATGTACATTCACCAATTGGATAAGTTGAGGCATTTGTGTTATATGTTGGACGTACTTTAGCCTGAACAGGTGCTACTGCAGATTCAGATACTGCTTGTACCTGTGCTGTTAGGTTTGTATTACCTGAAGCAAGTACTGATTGTTGTTGGCTAGCTTGTTTTTCTTTATAAGCCGCTTCTGCTGCTGCTGCTGCACGAGCCTCTGCCTCAGCAGCTGCTTTTTGTTCTAATAGACTTGCTTTTTCCCCTTCAGCTGTCGCTTTCTCAGCAGCAAGACTCAATTCAGCAGCCTTTAGTTCTGCCTGTTTCGTAGTCAATGCTTGAGCATCATCAGCTAATTTTTGTTGATTAGCAATTACAGTATTGATAGCATCATTATTTGCTACTTGTTTTTCAGAAATAGCTTTTTTATCTGCCTTTTGTTGTTCTAACATTTTGTTATTCGCAGATACGATTTCACTCATTGCAGCAACACGTGAAATAGCTTCTGTAATTGATTTTGAGTTTACGATTGTATTGATGTAGCTAGTTGCGGCTCCATTTGTTTGAGCACTACGAGCTTGTTTTTCCAAAGATTGGTTACGAGAAACAATGTTTTTAGAAAGTTCTGTAATCTCACCCTCGAGTTTCTTAGATTCTGCTTGTAATCTATCATTTTCAGCTTGCAAGTTAGATTGCTCAGCTTGAATAGCTGATACTTGCTCCTGAATTTGGTCAACTTGTTTTTGGGCTTCTTGTTGTTGTGCTGTTAAGTTACTAATTTTATTATCTTGAGCAGCAATTTTGTCATCAGTAGTTTCTGCATGCGCAGTCGTCAATACTGCTGCCTGGGAAACCATTACTGTACTTAATAAAAGTGACGCTAAGATTTTTTTCTTCATATTACGTAGATACTCCTTCTTTTAAAGACAATACTAGTATACCAAAAAAAACTCCAATAAATATTACGCCTTTGTTACATTTATATGTCGTTCTTATAGATAATATTTTTCAAAAATAAATTGAAAAACAGTAATCCATAAAAAATTTAAAATCATCGTCGGTACCAAGCTATAGACTATAAAAATCGACATGTTATCCACTGTCAGCCCTACCATAAAAGCCAAAAGATAACTACCCATTTCAAACAGGAATGTCAGGACAATCATGGCTAGCATTCGTGTCCAACGATTCAACAAAATAACACTATTCAATTTATGAAGAAAGGCTCCCAACAAGATAAATAAGAGAGTTGCAATCCCTATTAAATGGAAAAAGTAAACATCGTAAACCAAGCCTATCACAAAACAATAGACTAGGTAGAGATACTCTGATACTTCTATCGTCTCAAATAAGAGAAATAAAAACAGAAAATGACTAGCCAAATGTACATGGGGGAAAAATGAGCCCAGAAGCTGGCTAATATGGGCGTCAATTAGAACAAAGAAAGGAAGTAATAAAAACACTCCAACCCGCTTCAACTGTCTCATCATGAATTCCCCACTAATTCTATCACATCCACATTATGAGTATCTGCACTCAATTTAACAGTTACTTCTCGCGTCAAATAGTCTGTACTATGCGTTGTGGCAACCACTTCACCAACAGGAATATCCGCAACGTTAAAGTTTCCTAATCCACCCGTTGTCACCTTATCGCCTGTACTAATATCGCTATTGCTATTTAATTGGCTAATTTTAAGAACTTCATTTTCCTTGTCGTAGCCAACAATAATTCCATAAATTGTGGTAGTGCCGTGTTGAATTTTAACAGAAATCTTATCAGCATTTTCCGTATTTGTCAGAAGGTTGACTATAGTAGAGTTGTCCTCTACTTTTGAAACACTCCCAATCAAGCCACCATTTGCAATAGCTAACATATTCTCAGAAGCCCCTTTTGATTTCCCTGCATCTAAGGTCAACTCCTGCTTCCAAGATACTGGAGAACGCATAATAACATCTGCTGCTAAAGTCTTTGTGGCTTGCAATTTAGACTTCATATCAAGCAATTGACGCAATTGTTCATTTTCCGTCTTTAAACTTTCCGCCTCATTTGATTTAACTTCTAATTGGTAAATCTGTTTCTTCAAACTTTCATTTTCATTATATGTTCGTGTCAAATGTGCCAAATCTGATTTGACAGAATCAAACCACCGAAAAGGTTTTTGCACAACTCTATCAACCAATGAAATTCCATCTCCTAATTTTGTCACAATTGTACTTGAATAAGTCGTAGCTAAGAGAGCTGAGACAAGCAGAACAGTGACAAAAATAATAATGACATATTTTGATTTTTTAAAACGGTTCATATCCCTACCTTTATATCAAAAACTGTTACAGTAACTTTTTTATCAATTCCTGAAATCTACTAAGATTTTAAGAAAAATAAACAACAACCAAGTACGAGAACAACAAGAATTGCTAGCGTATCCTTTCGAGTCCATTTCAATTGTCTGTATTGACTTCTACCTTTTCCACTCTGATAACCACGCGCTTCCATGGCGATAGCCAAGGAATCTGCACGTTTTAAACTTGTCGCAAAAAGAGGAATCAAAATAGGAATCATAGCCTTTACTTTTTGAACGATACTTCCTTCACCAAAATCCACTCCACGCGCTTTCTGTGCATTCATAATCCGCGTCGTATCATCCATCAAGGTTGGGACAAAACGTAGACTCATGGACAGCATCAATCCAATTTCATGAACTGGAACTTTCACACGCTTTAAAGGTGCTAATAAAGCTTCGACAGCTGAGGCCAAACTTAAGGGCATGGTCGTTAAGGTTAACAAAGTTGAAAAGAAAATGATCAATACAAAGCGACAAAAAATAATTCCAGCTTGTTGCAAAGCATAATCCGTGATTCTCACAAACGAAAACTCAAATAAAACATTCCCATTAGAAATGAAAAAAAGTTGAAAAAAAGTTGTGAAGGCAATCAAGAAAAACATAGATTTCAAGCCCTGAATAAAAAATGAAAGAGATACTCCTGACAAGGCAATAAATATCCCTGTTGCTATAAAAAGAATCAAATTCGTCAAGGGATTATTAGCCCAAAAAACGATCAAAATCAGTAGCATCATAGCCAGCAATTTGCTACGTGGATCCAACCGGTGAACAATCGAATCCCCTGGGATATAACGCCCCAAAATCATACTATCCATTTAGCGACTCCTTGAACTCCTCTATCTTAATCGGTAATCGTTTAAATGATACGCCTCTATCAGCCAATCGTTTACAAAAGGCCGTAATTTTAGGTACTCCCAACTGCACTTCTTCCATAAAGACAACATCTTGAAAGATATCACTTGGCTTACCACCCTTAACTAGACGTCCCTTTTCCATCACATAGACTTGGTTCGCATATTCGGCAACATCATCCATCAAATGCGTTACCAAAACAATAGTCATCCCTGACTGGTGGAGTTTTTTGAACAGAGTCATCAACTCTTTTCTCCCTAGAGGATCTAGGCCTGCTGTGGGCTCATCTAAAACTAATATAGCTGGCTCCATGGCAAGTATGCCTGCAATGGCGACACGTCTCATTTGTCCACCTGACAGCTCAAATGGGCTGCGATTAAAAAGTGATTCATCAATTCCAACCAGAGCCAGTTTCTCACGCGCAATCCGCTCCGCATCTTCTTCAGAAACTCCAAAATTTTGCGGTCCAAAAGCAACGTCCTTCAAAACCGTTTCTTCAAAGATCTGATTTTCAGCAAACTGAAACACCAAGCCAACCTGTTTTCTAATTTGACGAATATCTTTATTTTTAGAAGTCGAAGTGATTAAGGTATCAAAAACTCGTACACTCCCTTGACTTGGCACCAATAAACCATTTAAGAGTTGTAAAATAGTTGATTTACCACTACCTGTGTGCCCGATTAAAGCTGTATAAGAACCATCTTCAATCGTCAAAGAAACATCCGACAAAGCTGCTGAAGCTAAGGGAGTACCTTCTTGATATGTAAAACTCACATTTTCTAGAGCAATTCCCATAGCTTATCCTCTAGCTCACTTTCTGTCAAATAATTTTCAGGTAAATCATAGCCATTCTGGCTCAAAGAATATTTTAATTGATTAGCAAAAGGATTGTCTAATCCAATTTGATCCAAATCATTTCGAGAGAAAAGTTCTCTTGGGCTACTGGTTGATTCAATTTCCCCTTTTTTCATGACCAACACACGATCACTCATGGCAACTTCTTCCAAATCATGGGTAATGGAAATGACCGTCATATCATAGTCTTTCCGAATTCCTTTTACTGTCTCAATCAGTTCTCTACGTCCCTCAGGATCCAACATACTTGTTGCTTCATCTAAGATTAAAATAGCTGGTCTTAGGGCTACAACACCTGCAATGGCCACACGTTGCTTTTGGCCACCTGATAGACGCGCCGGCTCTCTCTTTTTAAAGTCCAACATGCCAACTAAAGCCAGAGCTTCTTCCACTCTCTTTTTCATTTCTTGACGAGAAAGTCCCTGATTTTCCAAACCAAAGGCAACATCATCTTCAACAGTCGCTCCAACAAATTGATTGTCTGGATTTTGAAAAACCATACCGATTTGACGACGTATATCCCAAACATTTTCCTCAGTCAACCGTTGGCCATCTATTACAATCTCTCCAGATTTCGCTTCCAGTAAGCCATCAATCAATCGAACCGTCGTTGATTTGCCACTACCATTATGTCCTACAATCGAAAGCCATTCTCCACGTTTCACGTGAAACGTAATATCCTTCACATCATAGTATTCTTGACTTTCCTTATAACGAAAAGAAAGATTTTTTACATCAACTACTGATTTCATTTCGAACCAAATGTCCCTTTAAATACATAGGCACTACCCTTGAAATAATCATAGCCAGAGTAGATAGTGAAAAACAAGGCTACATAAAGTAGAACTTGACCAAGCAAAGTCCAGTGTAATAGCAAGAAAATAATCGCAAACATCTGACTGAAAGTTTTAATTTTTCCAGGCATTGCTGCTGCTAAGACTGTTCCGCCAGTTTCAACCAGTAAAAGCCTTAAACCTGTCACAGCCAACTCACGACAGATGATCACTGCAACAATCCAAGCCGGAGCCATACCTAGCTCAATCAACATAATAAAAGCCGACATAACTAGTAGTTTATCCGCCATAGGATCTGCAAATTTACCGAAATTACTGACTACATTCCATTTACGAGCTAAATATCCATCTAAATAGTCGGTAATACTGGCAATAGCAAAGATAATAGCTGCCACTATATGACTCTCTATCGAATTTCCTATCGTTAAAATAAAGATAAAAATAGGTATAAAGAGAATTCGACCTATTGTTAAGAGATTGGGAATTTGTTCTTTTTTCATTCGTTTTTCCTTAATTTTTAGTAAAGGTTACAGTGATTTGTCCAGTCTGCGCTGTTAACTTCGATAAATCAACAGTCTGATTATCTACTGTCAAAGCAACACCTTTTACAACACCTAACGTAATTGTTACAGGACTTTTAGTTGCAACTGTTGCTTCTGCACTTTTATTATCCGGTGATAAGGTTACACCGCCCTCAAGTTCGCTTTCTGAAACGCTGACCCAACTTGTAACATCTGAAACTGCCAATTGAAATTTAACTGTTTCCTTACTTGTCTTATAAGCGATTTCTACATGATTTCCTTCGCCTGATACACTTATAGCTGATTCTATACTAGAAGAACTGCTAGATGAACTACTACTTGATGAGTGAGGAACAGAGCTAGTTGAACTTATTGAACTTGTTGATTGAACCACACTGTAATTAGAAAGAGAAGGCCCCTCTGGTTGAGTTTGAATATAGTTCCAAACATAATAGGTCACAAAAATTAAAATCGATAAAGCAAAAAGGATAAAATAAAATAAAGGTAAAAAGGATGTTTTTTTCTTCTTTTTCTTACTTGAACGTCTACGACCTGTCAACTCATCTTCATCAACATCTACTTCCTCATAAGTAATCATACTCCCAGAATCATAAGCATCCAAAACAATTTGATCATCTAATTCAACAGCCCATGCATATTTTTTCAAGAAAGAACGCGTGTAAAAAGGACTTGGAAGTTGATCGAAATCGTCTGCTTCCATTGCTTCCAACATATCTAACTGGATGTCTGTCTTTTTCTGCAATTCATCTAAACTCAATCCCTGATTGATTCTAGCTAATCGTAAAACCTCTCCAATTGTTTTTTTTCTCATACTTGTCATCCCTTCTTTCTAGTGTCTATTATGATAGGTTACTACGATGGGAATATTGTAAAATCAACTATGTCACCATCATCTATTAAATGATGTCCAGCATCAAGGACATCCTCTAAAGTAATTTCCTGTAAAATTTTCGGCAAATCAAAAATTGTCTCACCATTTTCAAAAGCATCATATTGCGTTGCAATAAATTCAAGAGAGTTCACGCTACTGAAAAATTCTCCAAACATCTCTCTTTTTATAATATCTAAATGATCCTCTGTAATATCTAAATCCTTTGTAAAATTACGAATATCCTTCCTAAACTGATGAGATAAAGCAACTGGCTCTTTTGTATCCATTGTCAGCATGACAAAATGAAAACGACTTGTTACTTCAATTTCAGGAGATAAGGAAGCATCTATTTTACCTGATTCATATAACTTTTGAAAACGATCCGAAGTCCAACCAAACATCATTGCAAACAATAATTTTAATAAAACATGATGTCGATAGCAATCCGCCTCAGCAACTTCTCGATTACCTCTAATCCCAATCGCTAGTTTGGGAGAAGATACTTTCATTCTCATACTGTCTGTTTGCTTTACAGGCTGTAAAAGAAGCTTTTCTCTTGCTACTTCCTGAACATCTAAATCTTTCAGCTCTTTTCTTTCAAAGTAACCCTGAACTAGCTCTACATCAAAATCACCAACTAAAAACAGAGACATGTTTACAGGTTTGTAAAACCTTGTAAAATTTTCTTGCAAATTAGTTAGATTGACTTGGGAAATGGACTCCTCACTTCCAACTATATCCGTTGCTAAAGGTGTGCCAGGATATAAATTTGCTAAAGTTGAAAAGAACAAACACGAATCTGGATCATCTTGATACATTTCTCGTTCTTGCTGAATAATATCCTGCTCTCTTAAAATGGAATCTTCAGTAAAATGTGCTGATGTTACCAATTCATCAAGTAACTCTAAATTTTCTAAAAAATGATCCGTTGCTGAAAAAAGATAGCTTGTTTTTGTAAAGCTTGTAAAGGCATTACTATCTGCACCTAGACTCGTAAAAGCCGACATCAAGTCGCTAGAATCTTCTCTCTCAAATAATTTATGTTCAAGAAAATGAGCAATTCCTGCAGGATATTCTTTTACATCTCCGTCAACTTCTGTGACAAGCGTATCTACCGAACCAAACTGTACAGTTACACTCCCGTAAACCTCTTTAAATTCCTTTTTAGGCAAAAGAGCAACTGTCAATCCATTTGACAAACGAGTTCGATAAATCATTTCTTTTACAGCTGGATAGTATTTTTCTTCAAAAACAACCTTTGTCATTCTATTCCTTCCATAAAGTAAATCGCCTGTAGTTTCACATTAGTAGCTGCTCTACAAATAGCATCTTTGTCAACTTGCTCGAGTTTTGCAATCCAACCTTTAAAGTCTGCTGAGGATTTTCCAAGTAAGGCATTTTGATAAGTACGTTCAATCAATGAACCTTGATTATCTTGAGAAAGTAATAAAGACCGACGAATCATTTCTTTGGTCTGCTCTAACTCAAGTTCTGTAAAATATCCTTTTTTTAAATCAAGCAGTTGATTATTCATCATTTTACGAGCCTGGTTCCGATTTTCTCGATCGATACCAGCATATATCCTCAAGAATCCACTAAATAAATCGAGCTGACTTGAAATAGTATAAGCCAATCCAGCATTTTCACGGACATTTGTAAATAGTTTAGAGTGAGCAAATCCACCCAGTAAACCATTCATTACAATCATGGGTAAATGTTGCTCATCGCCATATTCAGAAGGGCAATGATAACCTAATTCCAAAATGGATTGTCCCACATTTTTCCGAACCATACCTTCTTGCAGGATATTGGAATAAGGCTGACAATACTGAACCGTCACATCTCCTTCTCGACCTTTAAAGCCAAATGATTCTAATACATTTTGAATTTCAACTTCATTAAAATCACCTAGGAAAAAGAAATCGATTCGATCATTGGCCAAAAATTCTTGGAAACAAGAATAAGAACTTTGTGGAGTTTCATCTAAAATACGATTTCGTAAATCACTATATTCCAATTGGAGACGTTCATCATGAAAAAACAATTTATCCAATTCTTTATGTGCAAAATAAAAAGAATCATCCATATCAGCTGCTAAACTTGCTAGCAATTGCTTTTTCTCAATTTCAAATAAGGACGGATCAAATCCATTATCAACTAGCATGGGTGAAAAAAGAGTTTCTTTTACTAGTTCCAAAATCTGAGAAGTTAGCACATTTTTCCTACTTAAAAACTCATCACGAACATAGGTAAATGTCAATTCTACAATATGACTTTGCCCTCTTCTGAAACAATTAGTTGACATATCTGTGCCGTATAGACTGGCTAAATGTCTCCTCAAATCTTGAGAAGTGGGGTACATCTGATTAGCAGTCTCTAGCATACTCGCACTCAACATGCGACCTGCAATCGTATCAAGGGATAATGGAGCGGTAAAACGCACGGCGATTTTGTTCGTTTTAAACTTTTTTGATTGGATAAAATGTGTTGAAATTCCATGCACTAACTCCATGATTTACCTCCTTATATACAGACTTCTATTATACCACGAAAACCTGAAATTTTCTTGTTCTCTGTAACACTTTTGAAATAAAAATCGCTTACATTTCTCCCTATTTCTCTCACTATTTTTAGGAAAATATGGTATAATACCAAAGATTGAGGTGAATTATGGAATACAAATTATTTGAAGAATTTATTACCCTCCAAGCACTACTCAAAGAACTTGGAATTACACATAGCGGAGGAGCTATCAAATCATTTCTCTCTGAACATTCTGTTTACTTTAATGGGGAATTAGAGAGTCGTCGCGGTAAAAAACTTCGTATTGGCGATAAAATTGACATCCCTGACATGAATATTGACATCTTGTTGACACGACCTACTTCTGAGGAGCAAGATGAATACCAAGCTGATAAAGTTGAAAAAGAACGAATCACTAAACTCGTCAAAGAGATGAATAAGGGAGTAAAAAAAGACAAATCGAAACCTGCTTCATCACCAAAAAGCAAACAAGCTCCGCGATTCCCTGGTAGATAATCATGTGGCTACAACACCTATCTCTCAAGACTTTTCGTAACTATAAAGAGACGAAAATAGACTTTAATCCTAAATTAAATGTCTTTTTAGGACGCAATGCGCAAGGTAAAACAAATATGTTAGAGGCTATCTATTTTTTAGCCTTAACACGTAGTCATCGAACTCGAACAGATAAAAATCTCATTCATTTTGATGAGGAACAACTCCATCTTTCAGGTCTTGTTCAGAAAAAAACTGGATCTATTCCTCTCGAAATCGAACTAACACAAAAAGGACGTGTGACAAAAGTGAATCACTTAAAGCAGGCACGACTTTCAGATTACGTAGGACACATGAATGTTGTCTTATTTGCTCCGGAAGATTTACAACTAATTAAAGGAGCACCTTCGATTCGACGAAAATTCATTGATATGGAGCTTGGGCAAATTAAACCAATCTATTTATCAGATTTAACCAATTATAACCATATCCTAAAACAAAGAAACACTTACCTAAAATCAGCTCAAAAAATAGATGAAACCTTCCTTTCAGTCTTAGATGATCAGCTAATTGATTATGGATGTCGTGTAATGAATCACCGCTTAGATTTCATAAAAAAACTAGAATCATTTGGGCGTAAGAAACATTTTGAACTCTCTAATCAGATTGAAGAGTTGTCAATATCCTATCAATCTTCTGTCAAGCTAATTGACAAAGAAGACTTATCAGAATCTTTCAAAATTGCTTTAGAAAAAAGTAGGTCCAGAGATTTATTTAAAAAGAATACTGGTGTTGGGCCTCATCGAGATGATATTTCTTTTTATATAAATGAGATGGATGCTAGTTTCGGAAGTCAAGGCCAACATCGTAGTCTCGTCCTTTCTATAAAATTAGCAGAAATCGAATTAATGGAAAGTATTACTACAGAATCTCCGATATTATTGCTTGACGATGTTATGAGTGAACTTGACAACACTAGACAGTTAAAATTATTAGAAACGATTTCTCATTCAATCCAAACCTTTATCACAACAACAAGCTTAGATCATCTTCAAAATCTGCCAGAAAATCTAAGTATCTTCACTATTCAGGATGGTAAAGTTACTGTAAATGAAAATTGACAACATTGTAAAAGAACTCCTGTTTTTACTGGAGTTCTTTTCATTTTTTTACATAGAATAATTTGGTGCCTCATTCGTAATTTGTACATCATGAGGATGGCTCTCTTTCAAACCAGCACCAGACATTTCAATAAATTGAGCATTATCGTGTAGTTCTTTAAGGTTAGCTGCACCACAGTAACCCATACCAGAACGAATACCACCAATCATTTGGAAGACAATATCAGCTGCAGCACCTTTATAAGCAACACGACCTTCAATTCCTTCTGGAACGAGTTTGTTTGCTTCATTGACAGAACCTTGGAAGTAACGATCGCTTGAACCTTTCTTCATAGCAGCAATTGATCCCATACCACGGTAAGTCTTAAACTTACGTCCTTGGAAGATTTCAGTTTCGCCTGGAGCTTCATCAGTTCCAGCAAACATTGATCCAAGCATAACTGCATTTCCACCTGCAGCAAGGGCTTTTACAATATCTCCAGAATACTTGATTCCACCGTCAGCAATGATCGTTTTACCATATTCACGCGCAACAGCTGCAGCATCATAGATAGCTGTTACTTGCGGAACACCGACACCAGCAATCACACGAGTTGTACAGATTGAACCTGGCCCAATACCAACCTTGACAACGTCTACACCTGCTTCATAAAGGGCACGTGCACCTTCAGCAGTAGCAATATTTCCAGCAATCAAAGTACGATCTGGGAAATGAGAACGAATCTCAGCAATTTTACGCAAGACACCTGCAGAATGACCATGTGCAGTATCAATAACAATCGCATCCGCTCCTGCTTCAAAAAGAGCCTCTGCACGTTCAAATGTATCTGAAGTAACACCTACTGCACCTGCAACTAGTAGACGACCAAACTCATCTTTAGCAGCATTTGGAAACTCAATAACTTTTTCAATATCTTTGATAGTAATCAAACCAGAAAGACGACCTTCTTCATCTACCAAAGGAAGCTTTTCAATACGGTGTTCTTGAAGAATACTCTCAGCTGTTGCAAGCTTTGTACCCACAGGAGCAGTAACAAGATTTTCACTGGTCATATGATTTGAGATTGGTTGGTTATAGTCTGAAATAAAACGAAGATCTCGGTTTGTCAAAATACCAACCAATTTACGATTTTCAAGTGTTTCAACAACTGGAACACCACTAATACGGTAACGACCCATAAGCTCATCTGCTTCAGCAATTGTATGTTCAGGTGTCAAAAAGAACGGATCAATAATAACTCCATTTTCAGAACGTTTTACCTTACGAACCTCGTCTGCTTGTTGAGCAATTGACATGTTTTTATGGATAACTCCGAGACCGCCTGCACGAGCAATAGCAATAGCCATTTGACTCTCTGTTACTGTGTCCATAGCAGCGGTAATAATTGGGATATTTAAAGTCAAATTATCTGCCAATTTAGTTGTTAAATCTGCATCGTTAGGCAACACATGACTTTCAGCTGGAATAAGCAATACATCATCAAAGGTAAAACCTTTTTTCAAAAATTTAGTGTCCCAATTAGACATTCGAAGTTTCCTCTTTTCTTTCTTTTTGAGCTTGACTCTTTTTATATTGTATCTATCATACCATTCTATAAAAATTTGTCAATTGTTACAGGGGTAAATAAAAAACTATCTTTTCTTCGAAATAGAAATGATAGTTTCTTATAATATAAAATTAATTAAAATATTGAAGCCCCATTGCTCCCTTGACTTCAGATAATGTTTTTCCTGCAACTTCTCGTGCATGTTGACTACCTTTTTGAAGCATATTATAAACTTCCCCCATATCCTTGGCAAACTCAATACGGCGCTCACGAATCGGACCTAGTTCTCTTTCTAAAATTTCAAGTAGATAACGCTTGGTCCTCACATCACCAAGACCTCCTCGTTGATAGTGTTCTTTCATATCTGCTATTTCTTTAGCATCCTCAGGGCGACTAAAAACATCTAGATAATGGAAAACCATATTCCCTTCGATTTTTCCTGGATCCTCAACTTTAACATGATTTGGATCTGTATACATGCTCATTACTTTCTTACGTAAAGTATCCGCATCATCAGCTAGATAAATACCATTATTGAGAGACTTAGACATTTTAGCATTCCCATCTAGGCCAGGTAGACGACCTGCTCCCTCATTTTCTGGATAAATACCTTCCGGTTCTACCAAGACATCACAGTTATATGCATTGTTAAAAGAACGAACAATTTCACGAGTCTGCTCAATCATTGGTTTCTGATCTGTCCCAACAGGAACATAATTAGCCTTGAAAGCTGTGATATCAGCTGCTTGAGCTATTGGATAGACCAAGAATCCTGTCGGAATACTTTCTCCAAATCCTTTCTGTGCAATTTCTGTCTTGACAGTTGGATTACGCTCCAGACGTGCTAATGAAACTAGATTCATATAGTACATAGATAGTTCAGCCAACTCTGGAATCTGGCTTTGAATAAAGATTGTCGATTTACTTGGATCCAATCCAACTGCAAGATAATCCAAAGCCACATTTCCGATAGACTCTACAATGGTTTGAGGATCTTTGGCATGATCTGTCAAAGCTTGTTGGTCAGCCAAGAACACAAACATGTCATACTTATCCTCTTCCTGTAATAATACTCGATTTTTGAGACTTCCAACATAATGCCCAATATGCAATTTTCCTGTTGGACGGTCTCCTGTTAAAATAATGGGTTTAGTCATTTTATTCTCCTTCGATATAGTCCCTTCAATTATAGCATTTTTTTAATGAAATAACTGCAATTTATTAAAATAAATCAACCTTGCTATTTACGGATTCGTGTAAAGCATAATGTAAATGTAATTTACACAAAATTGACAGATAAAAATTTGAATATTTCCGTATTTTCTAGTAGAATAAATATATTACACATATAGGAGAAAAACGTTGCTTACAGTATCTGATGTTTCACTACGTTTTAGTGATCGCAAACTTTTTGATGATGTCAATATCAAATTTACAGAAGGAAATACTTATGGATTAATCGGTGCTAATGGTGCCGGAAAATCAACCTTTTTAAAAATTTTAGCTGGAGATATCGAACCTACTACTGGTCACATCTCTCTTGGTCCAGATGAACGTCTCTCTGTTCTTCGTCAAAATCACTTTGACTATGAAGATGAACGTGCCATTGATGTTGTTATCATGGGAAATGAAAAACTTTATAGCATCATGAAAGAGAAAGATGCCATCTACATGAAGGAAGATTTCTCAGACGAAGATGGAGTGCGTGCTGCCGAACTCGAAGGAGAGTTTGCCGAGCTTGGAGGCTGGGAAGCAGAGAGTGAAGCCTCTCAACTCCTTCAAAACCTAAATATCCCAGAAGAATTGCACTATCAAAATATGAGTGAATTGGCTAACGGTGAGAAAGTAAAGGTTCTCCTCGCCAAAGCACTTTTTGGTAAACCAGATGTTCTTCTCTTGGACGAGCCAACTAACGGTTTGGATATCCAATCTATTACTTGGCTAGAAGACTTCTTGATTGACTTTGATAACACGGTTATCGTGGTGTCCCATGACCGTCACTTCTTAAATAAAGTATGTACACACATGGCCGATCTTGATTTTGGAAAAATCAAACTCTATGTTGGAAACTATGACTTCTGGAAAGAATCCTCAGAACTTGCTGCTAAATTGCTAGCAGACCGTAATGCTAAAGCAGAAGAAAAAATTAAACAATTGCAAGAATTCGTTGCTCGTTTCTCTGCAAATGCTTCTAAATCAAGACAAGCAACATCACGTAAGAAAATGCTTGATAAAATTGAACTTGAAGAAATTGTGCCATCTAGTCGTAAATATCCATTTATCAACTTTAAAGCGGAACGTGAAATTGGTAATGACCTCTTGACAGTGGAAAATCTAACTGTAAAGATTGATGGTGAGACTATTTTAGATAACATCAACTTTATCTTGCGTCCAGGTGATAAGACAGCGCTTATTGGACAAAATGACATCCAAACGACTGCATTAATTCGTGCAATCATGGGGGACATTGACTATGAAGGAACTGTCAAGTGGGGAGTAACTACTAGCCGTTCTTACTTGCCAAAAGATAACTCGGCCGATTTTGCAGGGGGAGAATCGATTCTTGACTGGTTGCGTCAATTCGCAAGTAAAGAAGAAGATGACAATACTTTCCTACGTGGCTTCCTCGGCCGTATGCTCTTCTCTGGAGATGAGGTTAACAAACCTGTCAACGTCTTGTCAGGGGGGGAAAAAGTTCGTGTCATGCTTTCAAAACTCATGCTCTTAAAATCAAATGTTCTTGTCCTCGATGATCCAACCAATCACTTGGACTTAGAATCTATCTCAAGCTTGAATGATGGATTGAAAAACTTTAAAGAATCAATCATCTTTGCCAGTCATGACCACGAGTTTATTCAAACTCTAGCTAACCATATCATTGTCTTATCTAAAAATGGCGTCATTGACCGTATCGATGAAACCTACGATGAATTCCTAGAAAATGCAGAAGTACAAGCAAAAGTTAAAGAACTTTGGAAAGACTAAATAAAACTTCAAAACTCAGTTGGGTTAACCAGCTGAGTTTTCTAACATTTTATGAGGTAACATGAAATTATTTTTTAAAACATATTGGACCTATTTTGTTTCTTTCATCATTCCCGTAATCATTATGATAGGAGTATACCTATCTCAAGGTATCTACTGGAATAGTGACACCTCTCCTCTATTAGGAGATGGGTTTCATCAATACGTTATTTTTGATGTAGCTTTACGAAATATCCTATATGGAAATGGTAGTTTGTTTTACACCTTTACAAGTGGCCTCGGATTGAATTTCTATGCCCTATCTAGTTATTACTTAGGTAGTTTCTTTTCACCACTAGTTTACTTTTTTGATCTAACTAATATGCCAGATGCTGTCTATATGACAACTCTCTTAAAATTTGGATTGATTGGACTGTCAACTTACTTTAGTTTAAATAATTTATTTCAATCGATTCCTAAGCCTTTAAAACTAGCCTTATCTACTTCATATGCTCTGATGAGTTTCTCTGTCAGTCAATTAGAGATAAAAACCTGGCTAGATGTTTTTATCTTGATTCCTTTAATTATCACTGGTTTACATCTACTGATAACTGAAAAGAAATTCCTATTGTACTTTACAAGTCTGTCAATTTTGTTTATTCAAAATTATTATTTTGGCTATATGACAGCATTGTTTCTTATTTTCTGGTATCTCTGTCAAATTTCGTGGGACTTTAAAACCCGAAAATCATCTTTTCTTGATTTCATAATCATCTCCATTTTAGCTGGTATGGCTAGTTTGATTATGACTCTTCCCACTCTGTTTGATTTACAGACACATGGGGAAAAATTAACTGAAGTTACAAAGTTTCAAACTGAAAGTAGCTGGTATCTTGATCTCTTTGCTAAGCAATTCATCGGTTCCTTTGATACAACCAAGTATGGGGCTATTCCAATGATTTTTGTTGGACTACTTCCCTTTATTTTGACCATTTTATTTTTTACGCTGAAATCCATTAAGTTTCACGTGAAACTTATCTATGCAATTTTCTTTGCATTTCTAATTGCTAGCTTTTATATTGAAGCTCTTGATTTATTTTGGCAAGGCATGCATACTCCAAATATGTTTTTACATCGCTATGCTTGGATTTTCTCTACCTTGTTAATTTACACAACATCGGAAGTCTTAAATCGTCTGAAAGAACTTAAAGTCTGGAATTTTTTAGTTTCGCTTTTTCTCCTAGTAACAGGATTTTTAGCTACCATCTATCTAAAATCACATTATTCTTTTTTAACAGATTTGAATATTCTGCTGACTCTTGAATTTTTAGTTGTCTATTCTCTTTTACTCCTTGCAGTTATCAAAAAGTTTATCTCTGTAAAACTGTTTGCCTTTCTAATCTCTTTATTTATAATGGTTGAAATGAGTTTAAATGCTTTATCTCAAATAGACGGAATTGCTAAGGAATGGGGATTTGCTTCTCGAAGTGCATATAGTAGAGATATCCCAGCTATGGAATCTTTCTCAACATATATCGGGAATCAATTTACTCGTAGTGAGAAACTAGAAACTCAAACAGGAAATGACAGTATGAAATTCAACTACAATGGAATCTCTCAATTTTCATCTGTTCGAAATCGTTCAGCAAGCTCTACTTTGGATAAACTTGGGTTTAAATCATCTGGGACCAATCTCAATCTCCGTTATGCCAATAATAGTATTTTGGCTGATAGTTTATTTGGTATCCAGTACAATATCTCAGAAAACCCTATTGATAAGTATGGTTTCCAAGTTGTATATCAAAAAGATAATCTTACCCTATATGAAAATCAATACTCTCTTCCAATTGCATTTGCTAGTCAATCTGTTTACAATGATGTCAAGTTCAATGAACACACTTTGGATAATCAAGCCTCGTTTTTAAATCAACTTGCTAACGTCGATTTTGATTATTTTTCTCCAATCCCTTATGACAAAACAGAAAATACTGATGATTTGATTAGTGTTACAAGTTCTTCAAATGAGGATGCAGCAATCCAGTATCAAATTGAAGTACCAGAAAACAGCCAAGTTTATCTTTCTTTCACAAATCTTCACTTTTCTAATGATAAACAAAAGAAGGTTGACATCCTTGTAAATGGTGAAAAAAAGACTTTTACAACTGATAATGTCTTCTCCTTCTTTAGTATAGGCTATACAAAAGAGAAAAAAACGTTCAATATCAATGTTAGTTCCCCTGGAAATTCACAAGTATCATTTGAATCTCCTACCTTCTATCGTTTAGATACCAAAACTTTCACCGAGGCAATTCAAAAAATTAAAGAACAGCCTGTAACAGTATCAACTTCTAAAAACAAGGTTTTTGCTACATATGATGTTCAACAAGATACATCTATTTTCTTCACCATTCCTTATGACAAAGGTTGGTCTGCCTACCAAGATGGTAAAAAAATAGAAATTAAACAAGCTCAAACTGGCTTTATGAAAGTTGATATTCCTAAGGGGAAAGGAACTATTACACTTTCCTTTATTCCCAATGGTTTTATTACTGGAGCAATTTGTTCCTTTACTTCTCTCTTACTATTTGGAACCTATAATCACAGACGAAAGTCATCTAAGGCATAAAAAATCGACCAATTAATCGGTCGATTTTTTAATCTTCTTCCATTTTCTTAGGTTGATAGGCTAGCATACCTAAACCAATAAATAGGGCTAATATCACAACAAGGAAAATGACTTGATGATGAATATTTCCTGTCATAGAGATTGTTTGTCGTAATCCAGAAACTGAATAACTCATTGGTAACCAAGGATTGATGGCTCTAAAGAAATCATTTGTCAAAGCAAGTGGGTAAGTACCTGCACTTGATGCTAACTGTAATAAAAGCAAAATAAGAGAAAAGAAAGCTCCTATACGGCTATTCCATGTTGTTAAAGCAGTCACCATGGACATGAATACTAAACTTGTTAGGATAATGAGAATAAATGTTCTCATCTCATGATTAGCCGTTAGACCAATAAGATGAACTCCTCCATATACCAAAATTCCTGCCAAAACAGCTATAATACCATTTATTTCAGCTCTAGATTTCAACCAAGCCCAACGGCTCTCTGGATGACGTCCTGAAGGCAGCTTCGCAAAGATCATATTCGTTGATATTGCTGCAACAAAGAGAGCAACTGATATCATATAAGGAGCCATTGCAATTCCATTTACAGGAACTTGGTCATTGTCAGTTTTGGAGAGACTGAGAGGATTTGACAAAATCTCTGCATTTTTAGATTCTGTTGATGCTGACTTGAGTTGATCGCTAGCATTACCTAATCCTTGTCCTAAAGAAACAACTCCTGTCTGTAAACCTTCCAATCCAGAAGTTAACTTTGTTCCACCTTCTGCTAGTTTCCCAGCTCCATCTGCCAATTTATTAGCTCCACTTTCTAATTGAGAAGCACCTGAAATTAACTGACTAGATTTGTCAGCTAGTTGGCTAGAGCCTGACTGCAATTTATCAACTCCTGCTATCAATTCTTGACTCTTTTGATTCAATTGGTTAGAGCCAGTTGATAATTTTTCAATACCAGACACTAATTCTGGAGTTTTTTCAACTAATTGACCAACTCCTGCTGTCAAGTTAGAAGATTTTTGTGTCAAGGTGTTTGAGCCTGAAACTAGTTGATCCAAACTACCTGTCAAGGTGGCATTTTTTTCACTTAGTTGACTTGCGCCCTGAGAAACTTTATCAACACCTATAGTATATGCCTTTATACCTAATGCAATCGACTGACTGTCAGGAACTAATTTGCTAGTAACAGCTCCTTGTATCTCTGTTAATCCACTTGACAATCCTGTCAAAGAAGTAGAAGCAAGCGGTAATACTTGATTAGCTTGATTTTTTAAAATCGAAAGATTAGAAGATTGATTTTGTAAGTTTTCTAAACTTTCCTGTAAACCTTGTACTAAAGCTACAATTGACTGAGCCGATTGAATACTATCAGTCGAATTTTGAGATACAGAAGCACTTATTTCAGCTTGTTGCTCACTTGTCAATGATTGATAAGCTGCTGTCGATTGAATATTGGCTAATGTAGTTGCTTTTTCAGACTGAGCACTTGCTAACATTTGATTAGAAAGAGATACTATACTTGATAAAACAGAATCTAATTGTTTTGTATCTCCAACATCAATATTTTGAATAACTTGATTTAACCGATTCAGACCAGAAGATAATTGATTAATTTGATCTTTTTTCCCAGACGAAGCATCTAACTTGCTAGAAAGTTGTTGAATCCCTTCACTTAATTGCTCCACACCCATTCGAAGTGTAGCTAATTGATTAGATAACTGATTAGCACCTGTTGCAAGATTTCCCACTCCATTTGTATAGGCACTAACACCAGATGAAAATTGATTAAGACCAGCATTGAGCTGAGAAACACCGCCAGTATAGGACTCTACACCAGTATATAGTTGATTGATTCCTCCTACTAATTCAGGACTTTTAGAAGATAATTGACCTAACCCACTATCTAATTGACTCACTGCACCAGTATATGTAACTAAACCACTATTAAAATTCCCTAAGCCAAGATGAAGTTGTTCGACACCAGAAACATAAGCAGATAATCCTTTAGTAAACTGCTCCGTTCCATTTGAAAATGTTAAACTTGAATCTGCTAAAGAGTGTAGGTTAGTAGTTAATGTTTGACTTCCTGCCACTAACTGATTCGCTCCATCAGTTAATTTTTCACTACCAGAAGCTGCTTGACTCATGCCATCCTTTAAATCGACCATTTTGTTAAGTAAAGCTTTGGTATAGGTCTCGGTTACATTGGTAGAAACATTCTGCTTTAATTGTGTCATAGCAGAATCGCTCATCTTGCTAGCAATAAAACTATGACCACTTGAAGTATGATAATCGATTTGCATTTGCTCTGGATGATCCGTTAAAATAGAAGCTGCTTTTTCAGATAAATCACTTGGTAAAGTTACTACCATATAGTAATCGCCATTTTCTAAACCCTTCTTACCTTCTTCTTCATCTACAAAATGAAAATCCAAGGTTTTATTTTCTTTTAAATTGGACACCATGTCTTTTCCTATAGACATGCTATTACCATTATAGGAAGCCTCTTTATCATTATTGACAACTGCCACAGGTAAGTCCGATAATTTCCCATATGGATCCCACATTGAGGATAAAAATATGATATTGTACAGAGCTGGAATAAGAGAAATCCCTATCATGACAATAATAAAGATTGGTTTTTTAAAAATTGCTTTCCATTCTTTAAACATAGTTTCTCCTTTTTTAAACATATTGTCTAAAATTTTGATATAATAGATTATACATTAAAAAATCTAAATTACAAGATAAAAAATCTATTTTTAGACATATAGTCTAATTTGTTTACAAGGAGGAAATATGCAAGAAAGTAACAAACGCTTAAAAACAAAGCGAACTATTGAAAATGCTATGGTACAATTACTAATGGAACAACCATTTGATCAAATTTCTACTGTCAAGTTAGCAGAAAAAGCCGGAATTAGTCGTTCCAGCTTCTATACGCACTATAAGGATAAGTATGATATGATTGAGCACTATCAAAGTAAGCTATTCCATACATTTGAATATATTTTTCAAAAACATGCTCATCACAAAAAAGATGCTATTTTAGAAGTATTTGAATATCTAGAGTCAGAACCACTTCTGGCTGCTCTGCTTTCTGAAAACGGGACTAAAGAAATTCAAAATTTCTTACGAAATAAACTTCATATCATGCTCAGCACAGATTTACAAAAGCGATTTATGCAACTAAGTCTCAATACCACTGAATTAGAATATAGTAGCATCTATCTAACTCATGCACTTTTTGGTGTCTGTCAAACTTGGATTGCACATGGAAAAAAAGAAAGTCCTCAAGAAATAACAAACTTCCTTATGAAGATGCTTGGTGATACAAATTGATACAAAAAGAGGAACACAGTTGTGTTCCCTTTTATCTATACTCCGCCAGTAGGACTCGAACCTACGACATCATGATTAACAGTCATGCGCTACTACCAACTGAGCTATGGCGGATAAAATAGTCCGTACGGGATTCGAACCCGTGTTACCGCCGTGAAAAGGCGGTGTCTTAACCCCTTGACCAACGGACCTTCTATCTGTAGCAGATATAACCATTATATCAATTTCTTACTAATTGTCAATCACTTTTGAGATTTTTTCTCTAGAATATCTTTTAATTTTCTAATTTTTAATCTTGAAATAGGACAACGATGATCTTCATAGAAAACAACTTCTAGATTCTTTCGGTCAATTTCTCTGATATTGCCTATATTTACCAAAAATGACTTATGAGGAGAATAAAATCGCTGAGTATGTTTGTCCTTTTCCTGAATATCTGTCATTGTTCCATAGAACTCTTTTGCAAAATTCTTACCAATAATGCGTAATTTATGAGAGACCCCTGTCGTTTCAATATACAAAATATCATGGTAAGGAATTTTTAAATCATTCCCCTTGTAATTGTAATCAAAATAATCTACAACATCTTCATTTTCAAGTAACATACTCTTCGTGTAGAAAATATTTTGCTCAATTCTCTTCTTAAACATCTCATCATTGATATCCTTATCAACAAAATCTAGGGCTGATACCTGGTATTTATAGGTAAGAGTCGCAAACTCTGATCGACTGGTGATAAAGACGATAATAGCGTAAGGATTGTAATGACGAATGAGCTGAGCAACCTCAAATCCTTTTTTCTCAATTCCATGAATATCGATATCTAGGAAATAAAGCTGATTTACTTCATCGTTTTCAATGTATTCTTCAAATTCACGGACTTTTCCCGTTGTCTTGTATGATATTGGAATATTCGATTCTTTCGAAATTTCATCCAATATTCTCTCTAGTCTCACTTGATGTTCAATAACATCTTCTAAAATTAAAACTTTCATTCAAATTCCCTCTTAAATCTAATAATTTGTCTAAATGTACTGCCTTCCATCTCTGTTTCTAAAATGATGTTGTTGTACTTATCTAGTAGTTCTTTCACATTATTTAATCCTACCCCGCGATTTCTTCCCTTAGTGGAGAATCCTAAAGCAAATAGATCTCCTGAAGGAGTCATCGTCATTTTACATGAATTCTGAATCACAATAACTGTTTCAGTTTCCATCTTAATAACTGCTACTTCCATCTGCTTTTTATAACTATCAGCCGATCCTTCGACAGCATTATTCAATAAAACGCTCATGATACGAACCAAATCCAATAGTTCAATTGGGAGCTTGGTAATCGTATCTTTTACTTCCAGTGTAAACTCTACACCATTATTTCGAGCATAAACAATTGACTGAGCAACCAAACTTCGTAAAGCTGAATCTTCTATGTTGTTCAAATCAAAGTAAGTGTACTTATCTGAACGCAATTTATGATTTGCTTTGACCAAAACTTCATTGTAAACTCTGTCAATTTCCTGTAAATCACCACTGTCAATTGCCATCTGCATGCTGACAAGCATTCCAGCATAGTCATGTCGAAAACCACGGATTTCATTATACAAGCCAACAATTTCGTCTGTATAATTCTGTAAATGTTTCTGTTCAAATTTCTTCTGCTTCAAAGCAATCTCTTTTTCCATTTGTTCTTTATGAGAATTCATTGCAAAGAAGGTCAAAAGTAACGAGATAAAAACAATAGATGACAAAATACTTCCAAAACTATTCAAATGTTTAACCGTACTTACCATATCTGAAACGAAAGATACAATATGGAGCAGTAGTAAGGCAAAAAATACTTTTTTCAAGAAAGGATAGAGGTAGTCCTTGTCAAAATAGGCTAGTTCCAAATGGAAATAATGAATGATTTTTAAGACAACAAAATAGGTCAACACCGTTACAACGAAAAAGAATGGGTCATGATATTGTGAAACAAAGTTGTCTCCTGTTATAGAGGAGAAAGTTACGGACAGAAAGTTATGAGTGCTCTCATATAAAAGAGATAGTAGTAAACTTAGGAATAGTCCTCTATCCCTCTCATACTGTTTAATCCATCGAAAATAGGAATATAAACCCAAAGGAAATAAAAATCTTTCAATCACTATTTCATCTAAATATAGAAGATAAAAGGAAAGTTCAAGTACTGCTTCTACTAGTAATGTATAGATACCAAAAAAATATAGTTCCTTTGATTTTATTTGACCTTTACAAATTAAACGGTAACTGTGACTAATAATTAAAAAATGACCAATAACTGTCCCAAATCCAAATAAATTCATTACTCTTTCCCCTTATTTTATTACTTTTTTCTTGGGAAAATAAAATCACGGAGGATTTTTGGCAGTCTCATCTCCCCACCTTTAATCTCCTGCAAGTCTTTTTCCTTCAAGGCTACAAACTGTTCCAATTTAACTGTGTTTTTCATAATAAAATCTCCTCAATGTTTTTTCTTGTAAGCTAACTTACAAAAACCATTATACAAAATGGAATTTCATTTTAGATAAAATTCTCTCAACTGTCATTTTTTTCTCCCCAAGTGTACTTTTTTAAGAAAAAAGCCGGGAAAATTCCCAGCTTTGCTACTATATTGATCCCAGCAGGATTCGAACCTGCGACCGTTCGCTTAGAAGGCGAATGCTCTATCCAGCTGAGCTATGAGACCTAATACAATTATTCTACCAAAAATTCAATTAAAAGTCAATTTTCTATTTATGATAGGGTGACCCCTGCTGAATCGTAAAAGCGCGATAGATTTGTTCAACAAGGACTAGTCTCATTAACTGATGGGGCAAGGTTAAACGACCAAAACTGACAGAAAGATTAGCTCTCTTTTTTACATCCTGTGCTAATCCCAGACTCCCTCCAATAATAAAGGTAAGAGTAGAAAATCCTTTTATAGAAGCTTCTTCTAACTGCTTACTAAATTCTTCTGAAGAAAGTGTTTTCCCCTCAATGGCTAACACAATAACAAAATCACGGTCACCAACTTTTGATAAAATTCTCTGACCTTCTATTTCTAAAATCTTTTGATTTTCTGACTCACTGGCCCTATCTGGTATTTTTTCATCTGCCAGCTCAATCATTTCAAGCTTAGCAAATCGAGAAATTCGTTTTGAATACTCCGCGATACCATCTTTTAAATACTTTTCTTTCAGTTTCCCAACTGTTACAACTTTAATTTTCATGACTCTATTCTAACATATTCTCTATTTTTTCACATCTTATTCACAAAATAAAAGGTTAATTTAAACCGAGAAAACCACAGATTTTTGGAAGTTATCCACAATCTGTGTAAAACTTTTATGTTTAAGTTATAATTAAGCTAGTCAGTTTATACTTTCAGTAATTCAAAAATATGGAGGCAAATATGAAACATTTAAAAACATTTTACAAAAAAGGGTTTCAATTATTAGTCGTTATCGTCATTAGCTTTTTTAGTGGAGCCTTGGGTAGTTTTTCAATAACTCAATTAACTCAAAAAAGTAGTGTAAGCAACTCTAACAACAATAGTACTATTACACAAACTGCCTATAAGAACGAAAATTCAACAACACAGGCTGTTAATAAAGTAAAAGATGCTGTTGTTTCTGTTATTACTTATTCAGCAAACAGACAAAATAGCGTATTTGGCAATGATGATACTGACACTGATTCTCAGCAAATCTCTAGTGAAGGATCTGGGGTTATTTATAAAAAGAATGATAAAGAAGCTTACATCGTAACCAATAATCACGTTATAAATGGTGCTAGTAAAGTAGATATTCGTTTGTCAGATGGAACTAAAGTACCTGGAGAAATTGTCGGAGCTGATACTTTCTCTGATATTGCTGTCGTCAAAATCTCTTCAGAAAAAGTTACAACAGTAGCTGAGTTTGGTGATTCTAGCAAGTTAACCGTAGGAGAAACTGCTATTGCCATTGGTAGCCCGTTAGGTTCTGAATATGCAAATACTGTCACTCAAGGTATCGTATCTAGTCTTAATCGAAATGTATCTTTAAAATCTGAAGATGGACAAGCTATTTCTACAAAAGCCATCCAAACTGATACTGCTATTAACCCAGGTAACTCTGGCGGTCCACTGATTAATATTCAAGGACAAGTTATCGGAATTACCTCAAGTAAAATTGCCACAAATGGAGGAACCTCTGTAGAAGGACTTGGTTTCGCAATTCCTGCAAATGATGCTATCAATATTATTGAACAGTTGGAAAAGAACGGAAAAGTGACGCGTCCAGCTTTGGGCATCCAAATGGTCAATCTCTCAAATATTAATACAAGTGATATTAGAAGACTCAATATTCCAAGCAGTGTAACTTCTGGTGTAGTTGTTCGTTCTGTACAAAGTAATATGCCTGCCAATGGTCACCTTGAAAAATACGATGTTATTACCAAAGTAGATGACAAAGAGATTGCTTCATCAACAGACTTACAAAGTGCTCTTTACAATCATTCTATAGGAGACACTATTAAGATAACTTACTATCGTAACGGGAAAGAAGAAATTACATCTATTAAACTTGACAAGAGTTCAGGCGATTTAGAATCTTAGTTGACATCTATGTAAAGAAAGCTTTACATAATAGAAAAGATGTGTTAGTGTAGAATCATGGAAAAATTTGAAATGATTTCTATCACGGATATACAAAAAAATCCCTATCAACCTCGAAAAGAATTTGATGGAGAAAAACTAGATGAACTAGCACAGTCTATCAAAGAAAATGGGGTCATTCAACCGATTATTGTTCGTCAATCTCCTGTTATTGGTTATGAAATCCTTGCAGGAGAGAGACGCTATCGGGCTTCACTTTTAGCTGGTCTAACGTCTATCCCAGCTGTTATTAAACAGCTTTCAGACCAAGAGATGATGGTCCAGTCCATTATTGAAAATTTGCAGAGAGAAAATTTAAACCCAATAGAAGAAGCACGCGCCTATGAATCTCTCGTAGAGAAAGGATTCACCCATGCTGAAATTGCAGATAAAATGGGAAAGTCTCGTCCATATATCAGCAACTCCATTCGTTTGCTTTCCTTGCCAGATGCTATCCTCTCAGAAGTAGAAAATGGCAAACTATCACAAGCTCATGCGCGTTCTCTAGTTGGGTTGAATAAGGAACAACAAGACTATTTCTTTCAACGGATTATAGAAGAAGATATTTCTGTAAGGAAGTTAGAAGCTCTGCTGACAGAGAAAAAACAAAAGAAACTGCAAAAAAATGATCATTTCATACAAAATGAAGAAGAACAGTTAAAAAAACTACTCGGATTAGATGTAGAAATCAAACTATCTAAAAAAGATAGTGGAAAAATCATTATTTCTTTTTCAAACCAAGAAGAATACAGTAGAATTATCAACAGCCTGAAATAAGGCTGTTTTTTTATTTTTTTATCTCACAAGGTTATCCACTATTTTTTTCAATAAAAAGCTTAATAAAACAATAGTTTCTGATTTTATCCCCAACCTGTGGATAAAATTCGATAACATTGTGGATTATTTTTCACAGCTTGTGGAAAATTCTTGCTATCTATGGTAAAATATCTCTAGTATTAAACTTTTAAATAGTAAAGGAGGAGAAAGGATTGAAAGAAAAACAATTTTGGAATCGTATCTTAGAATTTGCGCAAGAAAGACTGACTCGATCCATGTATGATTTCTATGCTATTCAAGCTGAACTCATCAAGGTAGAAGAAAATGTTGCTACTATATTTTTACCCCGATCTGAGATGGAAATGGTCTGGGAAAAACAACTAAAAGATATCATTGTAGTAGCTGGTTTTGAGATTTATGATTCTGAGATAACTCCCCACTATATTTTTACCAAACCTCAAGATACGGCTGTCTCACAGGTTGAAGAAGCTCCAAATTCAACTCTTTATGACTACAGTCCAAAGTTAGCATCTATTCCTTATTCGGATACTGGATTAAAAGAAAAGTATACCTTTGATAATTTTATTCAAGGGGATGGAAATGTTTGGGCTGTATCAGCTGCTTTGGCTGTCTCTGAAGATTTGGCTCTGACCTATAACCCTCTTTTTATCTATGGAGGACCTGGGCTTGGTAAGACTCACTTATTAAACGCTATTGGAAATGAAATTCTAAAAAATATTCCAAATGCGCGTGTTAAATACATTCCTGCCGAAAGCTTTATCAATGACTTTCTTGATCACCTAAGGCTTGGGGAAATGGAAAAGTTTAAAAAAACCTACCGCAGTCTTGATCTTTTGTTAATCGATGATATCCAGTCACTCAGCGGAAAAAAAGTCGCAACTCAGGAAGAATTTTTCAATACCTTTAATGCCCTTCATGACAAGCAAAAACAGATTGTCCTAACCAGTGATCGTAGTCCAAAACATCTAGAAGGGCTCGAGGAGAGGCTTGTCACGCGCTTTAGTTGGGGATTGACACAAACTATCACACCCCCTGACTTTGAAACACGTATTGCCATTTTACAAAGTAAAACGGAACATTTAGGCTACAATTTCCAAAGTGACACTCTAGAATACCTAGCTGGGCAATTTGATTCAAATGTTCGAGACCTTGAAGGAGCTATCAACGACATCACTTTAATTGCCAGAGTAAAAAAAATCAAGGATATCACTATTGATATTGCTGCAGAAGCTATTAGAGCTCGCAAACAAGATGTTAGCCAAATGCTCGTCATCCCAATTGACAAAATCCAAACTGAAGTTGGTAACTTTTATGGTGTTAGCGTCAAAGAAATGAAGGGAAGCAGACGCCTTCAAAATATTGTTTTGGCTCGTCAAGTAGCCATGTATTTATCTAGAGAACTAACAGATAATAGTCTTCCAAAAATTGGGAAGGAATTTGGAGGAAAAGATCATACAACAGTCATTCATGCCCATGCAAAAATTAAATCTTTGATTGATGAAGACGATAATTTACGTTTAGAAATTGAATCAATCAAAAAGAAAATAAAATAACTTGTGGATAACTTTCGCTTTTTTATCTTTTTTATCCACATTTTTTAAACAAGCCAAAAAACTTGGTATGCCTTACTTTTAGTCTGTTTTCCACAGATTTCACAGACTCTATTATTACTATTATCCTTCTAATACTAAAAATAAATAAAGGAGAATCCATGATTCATTTTTCAATTAATAAAAATTTATTTCTACAAGCATTAAATATTACTAAGAGAGCTATTAGTTCTAAAAATGCCATTCCTATTTTATCAACTGTCAAAATTGACGTGACCAACGAAGGTGTTACTTTAATTGGTTCAAATGGTCAGATTTCAATTGAAAATTTTATTTCTCAAAAAAATGAAGATGCTGGTTTGTTAATTACTTCTTTAGGTTCAATTCTTCTTGAAGCTTCTTTCTTCATCAATGTGGTATCTAGTCTACCTGATGTAACTCTTGATTTTAAAGAAATTGAACAAAATCAAATTGTTTTAACCAGTGGAAAATCAGAAATTACCCTCAAAGGAAAAGATAGTGAACAGTACCCACGAATCCAAGAAATTTCAGCAAGCACTCCTTTGGTTCTTGAAACAAAATTACTCAAGAAAATTATCAATGAAACAGCTTTTGCGGCAAGTACACAAGAAAGTCGTCCAATTTTGACAGGTGTTCATTTTGTATTGAGTCAGCACAAGGAGCTAAAAACAGTGGCAACAGACTCTCATCGTCTAAGCCAGAAAAAATTAACGCTTGAAAAAAATAGTGATGATTTTGATGTTGTCATTCCTAGCCGTTCTCTACGCGAATTTTCAGCGGTATTTACAGATGATATTGAAACTGTAGAGATTTTCTTTGCCAATAACCAAATTCTCTTTAGAAGCGAAAATATTAGCTTCTATACTCGTCTCCTAGAAGGAAACTATCCTGATACAGATCGCTTGATTCCAACAGACTTTAACACTACTATTACTTTTGATGTGCTAAACTTACGCCAGTCAATGGAACGTGCTCGTCTTTTATCAAGTGCGACTCAAAATGGTACTGTGAAACTTGAAATTAAAGATGGGGTTGTTAGCGCCCATGTTCACTCTCCAGAAGTTGGTAAAGTAAACGAAGAAATTGATACTGATCAGGTTACTGGTGAAGATTTGACCATTAGTTTTAACCCAACTTATTTGATTGATTCCCTTAAGGCTTTAAATAGCGAAAAGGTGACCATTAGCTTTATCTCAGCTGTTCGTCCATTTACTCTTGTGCCAGCAGACACTGATGAGGACTTCATGCAGCTTATTACACCAGTTCGTACAAATTAAGTGAAAGAGGTTGAGCCTAGCTCGCCTCTTTTATGATATAATCGAAAAAGAAAAGGAGAGTAGTATGTATCAAGTTGGAAATTTTGTTGAAATGAAAAAACCACATGCTTGCACCATCAAGTCAACAGGTAAAAAGGCCAATCGTTGGGAAATTACACGTGTAGGAGCAGATATCAAAATCAAATGCAGTAATTGTGACCATGTTGTCATGATGGGGCGCTATGATTTTGATCGAAAAATGAATAAAATTATTGACTGAACCCCCTTAGTTAGAGGGTTAGCAAGTTTTCCCTTTTTGTGTTATAATATTAGGGATTGAAATGAAAACGGAGAATGAGAAAATATGGCTTTGACAGCAGGTATCGTTGGTTTGCCAAACGTCGGTAAATCAACACTATTTAATGCAATTACAAAAGCAGGAGCAGAGGCAGCAAACTACCCATTTGCGACGATTGATCCAAACGTTGGAATGGTAGAAGTTCCAGATGAACGTCTACAAAAACTAACTGAAATGATTACTCCTAAAAAGACAGTTCCAACAACTTTTGAATTTACAGATATCGCAGGGATTGTAAAAGGAGCTTCAAAAGGAGAAGGGCTAGGGAATAAATTCTTGGCCAATATTCGTGAAGTAGATGCGATTGTTCACGTAGTTCGTGCTTTTGATGATGAAAATGTCATGCGTGAGCAAGGACGTGAAGACGCCTTTGTAGATCCACTTGCAGATATTGATACCATTAACCTAGAATTGATTCTTGCTGACTTAGAATCAGTCAATAAACGTTATGCGCGTGTAGAAAAGATGGCACGCACGCAAAAAGATAAAGAATCTGTGGAAGAATTCAATGTTCTTCAAAAGATTAAACCAGTCCTTGAAGATGGGAAATCAGCTCGTACAATCGAGTTTACAGATGAGGAACAAAAGGTTGTAAAAGGTCTCTTCCTGTTGACGACTAAACCAGTGCTCTATGTTGCTAATGTGGACGAGGATGTGGTTTCAGAACCTGACTCTATCGACTATGTTAAACAAATTCGTAAATTTGCAGCGACAGAAAATGCTGAAGTAGTCGTTATTTCTGCGCGTGCTGAGGAAGAAATTTCTGAGTTAGACGAAGAAGACAAGCAAGAGTTTCTTGAGGCACTTGGTTTGACAGAATCAGGCGTTGACAAGTTGACTCGTGCAGCTTACCACTTACTTGGACTGGGAACTTACTTCACAGCTGGCGAAAAAGAAGTTCGAGCTTGGACATTCAAACGTGGTATGAAGGCTCCTCAAGCAGCTGGTATTATCCACTCAGACTTTGAAAAAGGATTTATTCGTGCGGTAACCATGTCATATGAGGATCTAGTGAAATACGGATCTGAAAAGGCTGTAAAAGAAGCTGGACGCTTGCGTGAAGAAGGAAAAGAATATATCGTTCAAGATGGCGATATTATGGAATTCCGCTTTAATGTCTAAAAAATTTAATGAATAGTATCAATTAGGTTGGAAAAAAATTCCAACCCTTTTGGCTTTTGAAAGGAAAAATAAATGACCAAATTACTTGTAGGCTTGGGAAATCCAGGGGATAAATATTTTGAAACAAAACACAATGTTGGTTTTATATTGATTGATCAACTAGCGAAAAAACAGAATGTCACTTTTACACACGATAAGATATTTCAAGCTGACCTAGCATCCTTTTTCTTCAATGGAGAAAAAATTTATCTTGTTAAACCAACGACATTTATGAATGAAAGTGGAAAAGCGGTTCATGCTTTATTGACTTACTATGGTTTGGATATTGAAGATTTACTCATCATTTACGATGATCTTGATATGGAAGTTGGAAAGATTCGTTTAAGAGCAAAGGGATCCGCAGGTGGTCACAATGGCATTAAGTCTATTATTCAACATATTGGAACTCAGGTCTTTAACCGTGTTAAGATTGGAATTGGAAGACCTAAAAATGGTATGTCAGTTGTTCACCATGTTTTGAGTACGTTTGACAAGGATGATTATATCGGTATTTTACAGTCTATTGACAAGGTTGACGAAGCTATAAATTATTATTTACAAGAGAAAAATTTTGAGAAAACAATGCAGAGGTATAACGGATAAATGGTGACCTTATTAGATTTATTCTCAGAAAATGATCAGATTAAAAAATGGTATCAAAATCTGACAGATAAGAAAAGACAACTAATACTTGGTTTATCAACGTCTACTAAGGCTCTTGCAATTGCAAGCAGTTTAGAAAAAGAAGAGAAGATTGTGTTATTGACGTCCACTTATGGAGACGCAGAAGGGCTTATTAGTGATCTTATTTCTATCTTGGGTGAGGAATTTGTCTATCCGTTTTTGGTAGATGATACTCCTATGGTGGAGTTTTTGATGTCTTCACAAGAAAAAATCATCTCACGGGTTGAAGCCTTGCGTTTTTTGACTAATTCATCTAAGAAAGGGATTTTAGTTTGTAATATTGCAGCAAGTCGATTGTTTTTACCTTCTCCGACTGGATTTAAAGAAAGCATTATAAAAATTGCCGTTGGTGAAGAATATGACCAACACGCGCTTATCCATCAGTTAAAGGAAATTGGCTATCGAAAAGTTACACAAGTACAAACTCAAGGCGAATTTAGTCTGCGAGGAGATATTTTAGATATTTTTGAAATATCCCAGTTAGAACCTTGCCGAATTGAGTTTTTTGGTGATGAAATTGATGGTATCAGGTCGTTTGAAGTCGAGACACAATTATCGAAAGAAAATCAGACAGAACTCACCATCTTTCCAGCTAGTGATATGCTTTTGAGAGAAAAGGATTATCAACGAGGTCAGTTAGCTTTAGAAAAACAAATTTCAAAAACGTTATCACCTATTTTAAAATCATACTTAGAAGAAATTCTTTCAAGTTTTCATCAAAAACAAATTCATTTAGATTCTAGGAAGTTTTTATCTTTGTGTTATGACAAGACATGGACTGTTTTTGACTATATTGAAAAAGATACTCCAATATTCTTTGATGATTATCAGAAATTGATGAATCAGTATGAAATATTTGAAAGAGAACTAGCACAATACTTTACAGAAGAATTACAGAATAGTAAAGCATTTTCTGAGATGCAGTATTTTGCAGATACAGAGCAAATCTATAAAAAACAGAGTCCGGTTACCTTTTTCTCTAATCTACAAAAAGGGTTAGGAAATCTCAAGTTTGACCAAATTTATCAATTTAATCAATATCCTATGCAGGAGTTTTTCAATCAATTTTCTTTTCTAAAAGAAGAAATTGAGAGATACAAAAAAATGGATTACACTATTATCCTGCAATCTAGCAATTCAATGGGAAGTAAAACATTGGAGGATGTGTTAGAGGAATATCAGATTAAATTGGATTCTAGAAATAAGTCAATCATTTGTAAAGAATCTGTAAACTTAATCGAGGGCAATCTCAGACATGGTTTTCATTTTGTAGATGAAAAAATTCTGGTGATCACTGAACATGAGATTTTTCAAAAGAAATTAAAACGTCGTTTTCGAAGACAACATGTTTCAAATGCAGAGCGCTTAAAAGATTATAATGAACTTGAAAAAGGGGACTACGTTGTTCACCATATTCATGGAATTGGTCAATACCTAGGAATTGAAACCATTGAAATCAAAGGAATTCACCGCGATTATGTCAGTGTCCAATACCAAAGTGGAGATAAAATCTCTATCCCAGTAGAACAGATTCATCTACTGTCTAAATATGTTTCAAGTGATGGGAAAGCTCCAAAACTCAATAAATTAAATGATGGTCATTTTAAAAAAGCCAAGCAAAAAGTTAAGAACCAGGTAGAGGATATAGCAGACGATTTAATTAAACTCTATTCTGAGCGTAGTCAGTTGAAAGGTTATGCTTTTTCAGCTGATGATGAAGAGCAAGATGCTTTTGATGATGCCTTTCCTTATGTTGAAACGGATGATCAACTTCGTAGTATCGAGGAAATCAAGAGGGATATGCAGGATTATCATCCCATGGATCGACTTTTAGTTGGGGATGTTGGTTTTGGAAAGACTGAAGTTGCTATGCGTGCAGCCTTTAAGGCAGTCAATGATCACAAACAGGTTGTCGTTCTAGTTCCGACGACGGTTTTAGCGCAACAGCACTATACGAATTTTAAGGAACGATTCCAAAATTTTGCAGTTAATATTGATGTATTGAGTCGCTTTAGAAGTAAAAAAGAGCAGACTGAAACACTTGAAAAATTGAAAAAGGGTCAAGTTGATATTTTGATTGGAACCCATCGTGTTTTGTCAAAAGATGTTGTGTTTGCTGATTTGGGCTTGATGATTATTGATGAGGAACAGCGATTTGGTGTCAAGCATAAGGAAACCTTGAAAGAACTGAAAAAACAAGTAGATGTTCTAACTTTGACAGCAACACCAATTCCTCGTACCCTTCATATGTCTATGCTGGGAATCAGAGATTTGTCTGTTATTGAAACTCCACCGACTAATCGTTATCCAGTGCAAACATATGTTTTGGAAAAGAATGAGAGTGTCATTCGTGATGCTGTTTTGCGTGAAATGGAGCGTGGAGGTCAAGTTTACTACCTTTACAACAAAGTTGACACGATTGACCAGAAGGTTTCAGAATTACAGGAGTTGATTCCAGAGGCTTCGGTTGGTTATGTTCATGGTCGAATGAGTGAAATCCAGTTGGAAAATACTCTACTAGACTTTATTGAGGGACAATACGATATCTTGGTGACGACTACCATTATTGAGACAGGGGTGGACATTCCAAATGCTAATACTTTATTTGTTGAAAATGCGGATCATATGGGCTTGTCAACCTTGTATCAGTTAAGAGGAAGAGTTGGTCGTAGTAATCGTATTGCTTATGCCTATCTCATGTATCGTCCAGAAAAATCAATTAGTGAAGTCTCTGAAAAGAGATTAGAAGCGATTAAAGGATTTACAGAATTGGGATCCGGATTTAAGATTGCTATGCGAGATCTTTCGATTCGTGGAGCAGGAAATCTCCTAGGAAAATCCCAGTCTGGTTTCATTGATTCTGTTGGTTTTGAATTGTATTCGCAGTTACTAGAGGAAGCTATTGCTAAACGAAACGGTAATGCTAGCACTAACACAAGAACCAAAGGGAATGCTGAGTTGATTTTGCAAATTGATGCCTATCTTCCTGATACTTATATTTCTGATCAACGACATAAGATTGAAATTTACAAGAAAATTCGTCAAATTGACAACCGTGTCAATTATGAAGAGTTACAAGAGGAGTTGATAGATCGTTTTGGAGAATACCCAGATGTAGTAGCATATCTTTTAGAGATTGGTTTAGTCAAGTCATATTTGGACAAGGTCTTTGTTCAACGTGTGGAAAGAAAAGATAATAAAATTACAGTTCAATTTGAAAAAGTCACTCAACGATTGTTTTTAGCTCAAGATTATTTTAAAGCTTTATCCGCAACGAACTTAAAATCAGTCATCGCTGAGAATAAGGGATTAATGGAGCTTATATTTGATGTCCAAAATAAGAAAGATTATGAAATTTTAGAGGGTCTGCTGATTTTTGGAGAAAGTTTATTAGAGATAAAAGAGTCTAAGAAAGAAAATTCCATTTGATATTTTTCTTCTATAAAATAGATAAAAATGGTACAATAATAAGTTGAGGTAATAAGGATGAGATTAGACAAATATTTAAAAGTATCGCGAATTATCAAGCGTCGTACAGTTGCAAAAGAAGTAGCAGATAAAGGCAGAATCAAGGTGAATGGAATCTTGGCCAAAAGTTCAACGGACTTGAAAGTTAATGACCAAGTTGAAATTCGTTTTGGAAATAAATTGTTACTTGTAAAAGTACTGGAGATGAAAGATAGTACAAAAAAAGAAGATGCAGCAGGCATGTATGAAATTATCAGTGAAACACGGGTAGAAGAAAATGTCTAAAAATATTGTACAATTGAATAATTCTTTTATTCAAAATGAATACCAACGTCGGCGCTACCTGATGAAAGAGCGACAAAAACGGAATCGTTTCATGGGTTGGGTATTGATTTTGATTATGCTATTATTTATCTTGCCAACTTTTAATTTAGCGCAGAGTTATCAGCAATTACTCCAACGACGTCAGCAATTATCAGAATTGCAAACTCAGTATCAAACTTTGAGTGATGAAAAGGATAAGGAGACAGCATTTGCTACCAAGTTGAAAGATGAGGATTATGCTGCCAAATATACACGAGCGAAGTACTATTATTCTAAGTCGAGGGAAATAGTTTATACGATTCCTGACTTGCTTCAAAGGTGATAAAATGGAAAATTTACTAGACGTAATAGAGCAATTTTTGAGTTTGTCAGATGAAAAGCTGGAAGAATTGGCTGATAGAAATCAATTATTGCGTTTACAAGAAGAAAAGGAAAGGAAGAATGCGTAAATTCTTAATTATTTTGTTGCTACCAAGTTTTTTGACCATTTCAAAAGTTGTTAGCACAGAAAAAGAAGTCGTCTATACTTCGAAAGAAATTTATTACCTTTCACAATCTGACTTTGGTATTTATTTTAGAGAAAAATTAAGTTCTCCCATGGTTTATGGAGAGGTTCCTGTTTATGCGAATGAAGATTTAGTAGTGGAATCTGGAAAATTGACTCCCAAAACAAGTTTTCAAATAACCGAGTGGCGCTTAAATAAACAAGGAATTCCGGTATTTAAGCTATCAAATCATCAATTTATAGCTGCGGATAAACGATTTTTATATGATCAATCAGAGGTAACTCCAACAATAAAAAAAGTATGGTTAGAATCTGATTTTAAACTGTACAATAGTCCTTATGACTTAAAAGAAGTGAAATCATCCTTATCAGCTTATTCGCAAGTATCAATTGACAAGACAATGTTTGTAGAAGGAAGAGAATTTCTACATATTGATCAGGCTGGATGGGTAGCTAAAGAATCAACTTCTGAAGAAGATAATCGGATGAGTAAAGTCCAAGAAATGTTATCGGAAAAATATCAGAACGATTCATTCTCTATTTATGTTAAGCAACTGACTACTGGAAAAGAAGCTGGTATCAATCAAAATGAAAAGATGTATGCAGCTAGTGTTTTGAAACTACCTTATCTCTATTATGCGCAAGAAAAAATAAATGATGGTCTTTATCAGTTAGATACGACTGTAAAATATGTATCTGCAGTCAATGATTTTCCAGGTTCTTATAAACCAGAGGGAAGTGGTAGTCTTCCTAAAAAAGAGGATAATAAAGAATATTCTTTAAAGGATTTAATTACGAAAGTATCTAAAGAATCTGATAATGTAGCTCATAATATATTGGGTTATTACATTTCAAACCAATCTGATGCCACATTCAAATCCAAGATGTCTGCCATTATGGGAGATGATTGGGATCCAAAAGAAAAATTGATTTCTTCCAAGATGGCTGGGAAGGTCATGGAAGCTATTTATAATCAAAATGGATTTGTGCTAGAGTCTTTGACTAAAACAGATTTTGATAATCAGCGAATTGCCAAAGGTGTTTCTGTGAAGGTAGCTCATAAAATTGGGGATGCGGACGAATTTAAGCATGATACGGGTGTTGTCTACGCAGATTCTCCATTTATTCTTTCTATTTTCACTAAGAATTCTGATTATGATACAATTTCTCAGATAGCTAAGGATGTTTATGAGGTTCTAAAATGAGGGAACAAGATTTTTTAAATCATTTTCTCAAGAAGGGATATTTCAAAAAGCATACTAAGGTGGTGCTAGCTCTTTCTGGTGGATTAGATTCTATGTTTCTATTTAAGGTATTGTCTACTTATCAAAAAGAGTTAGAAATTGAATTAATCCTAGCTCATGTGAATCATAAGCAGAGAGTAGAATCAGATTGGGAAGAACAGGAATTAAGGAAGTTAGCTGCTGAAGCAGAGCTTCCTATTTATATCAGCGATTTTTCAGGAGAATTTTCAGAAGCGCGTGCTCGACATTTTCGTTATGATTTTTTTCAAGAGGTCATGAAAAAGACAGGTGCGACAGCTTTAGTTACTGCCCACCATGCTGATGACCAGGTGGAAACGATTTTGATGCGTTTGATTCGAGGCACTCGTTTGCGCTATCTATCAGGAATTAAGGAGAAGCAAATAGTCGGAGTGATAGAAATCATTCGTCCCTTCTTGCATTTTCAGAAAAAAGACTTTCCACCAATTTTTCACTTTGAAGATACATCAAATAAGAAAAATCATTATTTTCGAAATCGTATTCGAAATTCTTATTTACCAGAATTAGAAAAAGAAAATCCTCGATTTAGAGATGCAATCTTAAGTATCGGTAATGAAATTTTAGATTATGACTTAGCTATAGCTGAATTATCAAAGAATATTGATGTAGAAAATTTAGAGCAGCTATTGTCTTACTCTGAGTCGACACAAAGAGTTTTACTTCAAACTTATCTGAATCGTTTTCCAGATTTGAATCTTACAAAAGCGCAGTTTGATGAAGTTATGCAAATTTTAAAAACTAAAAGCCAGTATCGTCATCTGCTTAAAAATGGCTATGAATTGATAAAAGAGTATCAACAGTTTCAGATTTGTAAAATCAGTCCGCAGGCTGATGAAAAGGAAGATGAACTTGTGTTACACTATCAAAATCAGGTATCTTATCAAGGATATTTATTTTCTTTTGGACTTCCTTTAGAAGGTGAATTAATTCAGCAGGTACCTGTTTCACGGGAAACATCAATACACATTCGTCATCGAAAAACAGGAGATTTTTTGATTCAAAATGGGCATAGAAAAAAACTCAGACGTCTATTTATTGATTTGAAAATCCCTATGGAAAAGCGGAAATCTGCTCTGATTATTGAGCAATTTGGTGAAATTGTCTCAATTTTGGGAATTGCGACCAGTAATTTGAGTAAAAACACGAAAAATGATATAATGAACACTGTACTTTATATAGAAAAAATAGATAGGTAAAAAAATGTTAGAAAACGATATTAAAAAAATCCTCGTTTCACACGATGAAATTACAGAAGCTGCTAAAAAATTAGGTGCTCAATTAACCAAAGACTATGCAGGAAAAAATCCAATTTTAGTTGGGATTTTAAAAGGATCTATTCCTTTTATGGCTGAATTGGTCAAACATATTGATACACATATTGAAATGGACTTCATGATGGTTTCTAGCTACCATGGTGGAACAGCAAGTAGTGGTGTTATCAATATTAAACAAGATGTGACTCAAGATATCAAAGGAAGACATGTTCTATTTGTAGAAGATATCATTGATACAGGTCAAACTTTGAAGAATTTGCGAGATATGTTTATTGCAAGAGAAGCAGCTTCTGTTAACATTGCAACCTTGTTGGATAAACCAGAAGGACGTGTTGTAGAAATTGAGGCAGACTATACCTGCTTTACTATCCCAAATGAGTTTGTAGTAGGTTATGGTTTAGACTACAAAGAAAATTATCGTAACCTTCCTTATGTTGGAGTATTGAAAGAAGAAGTGTATTCAAATTAGAAAGAACAATTTTTAATGAAAAAACAAAATAATGGTTTAATTAAAAATCCTTTTCTATGGTTATTACTTATTTTTTTCCTAGTTACAGCTTATCAGTATTTTAGTACAGGTAGTGTTGCAGGGAAAAGTGAGCAAATTAATTATACAGAATTGGTAAAAGAAATTACCGATGACAATGTAAAAGAATTGACTTACCAACCAAATGGTAGTGTTATCGAAGTTTCGGGTGTCTATAAAAATCCTAAAACAAGTAAAGAAGAAACAGGCATTCAGTTCTTTTCTCCTGCTGCTACAACAGTAGAGAAATTTTCAAGTATTATTCTTCCTTCAGACACTACAGTATCAGAATTGCAAAAGCTTGCTTCTGACCATAAAGCGGAAGTAACTGTTAAACATGAAAGTTCAAGTGGTATGTGGATTAATATTCTTGTATCCATTGTGCCATTCGGTATTCTTTTCTTCTTCCTATTCTCTATGATGGGAAATATGGGAGGAAATAATGGCCGTAACCCAATGAGTTTTGGACGTAGTAAGGCTAAAGCCGCAAATAAAGAAGATATTAAAGTAAGATTTTCAGATGTTGCTGGAGCTGAAGAAGAAAAACAAGAACTAGTTGAAGTTGTTGAATTCTTAAAAGATCCAAAACGATTTACGAAACTTGGAGCCCGTATTCCAGCAGGTGTTCTTTTGGAGGGACCTCCAGGAACAGGTAAAACTTTGCTTGCTAAGGCAGTAGCCGGAGAAGCAGGTGTTCCATTCTTTAGTATTTCAGGTTCTGACTTTGTAGAAATGTTTGTCGGAGTTGGAGCTAGTCGTGTTCGCTCTCTTTTTGAAGATGCCAAAAAAGCAGCACCAGCTATTATCTTTATCGATGAAATTGATGCTGTTGGACGTCAACGTGGAGTCGGTCTCGGCGGAGGTAATGATGAACGTGAGCAAACCTTGAACCAACTTTTGATTGAGATGGATGGTTTTGAGGGAAATGAAGGGATTATTGTCATCGCTGCGACAAACCGTTCAGATGTACTTGACCCTGCCCTTCTGCGCCCAGGACGTTTTGATAGAAAAGTCTTGGTTGGTCGCCCTGATGTTAAAGGTCGTGAAGCAATCTTGAAAGTTCATGCTAAGAACAAGCCTTTAGCAGAAGATGTTGATTTGAAATTAGTGGCTCAACAAACTCCAGGCTTTGTTGGTGCTGATTTGGAGAATGTCTTGAATGAAGCGGCTTTAGTTGCTGCTCGTCGCAATAAATCGATAATTGATGCCTCAGATATTGATGAAGCAGAAGATAGAGTTATTGCTGGACCTTCTAAGAAAGATAAGACAGTTTCACAAAAAGAACGAGAATTGGTTGCTTACCATGAGGCAGGACATACCATTGTTGGTCTAGTCTTGTCGAATGCTCGCGTTGTCCATAAGGTTACAATTGTACCACGCGGCCGTGCAGGTGGTTACATGATTGCACTTCCTAAAGAAGATCAAATGCTTCTATCTAAAGAAGATATGAAAGAGCAATTAGCTGGCTTAATGGGTGGACGTGTAGCTGAAGAAATTATCTTTAATGTCCAAACTACAGGAGCTTCAAACGACTTTGAACAGGCGACTCAAATGGCGCGTGCAATGGTTACAGAGTACGGTATGAGTGAAAAACTTGGCCCAGTACAATATGAAGGAAATCATGCTATGTTTGGTGCACAAAGCCCTCAAAAATCAATTTCAGAACAAACAGCTTATGAAATTGACGAAGAGGTTCGTTCATTATTGAATGAAGCACGAAATAAAGCTGCTGAAATTATTCAGTCAAATCGTGAAACTCACAAGTTGATTGCAGAAGCATTATTGAAATACGAAACATTGGATAGTATACAAATTAAAGCTCTTTACGAAACAGGAAAGATGCCTGAAGCAGTAGAAGAGGAATCTCATGCACTATCCTATGATGAAGTAAAGTCAAAAATGAATGACGAAAAATAACCTTAAGAGAGGCCCGTCCTCTCTTTTTTGTGCAGTTGAGGAGCTAAAGGGTGCAGAATGGATGAAATGGGACAAAAGTGTATCTGAATCTGTTAGACTGTATCTAGAAAGGGGAAGATTATGCTTAAAAAAATGTATGAAGAAGTCCAAGGAATTGTATACAAGTGTAGAAATGAATATTACCTTCATTTGTGGGAGTTATCGGACTGGGACCAAGAGGGAATGATTTGCTTACATGAATTGATTAGTAGAGAAGAAGGAATAGTAGAAGATATGTAAG
>NZ_KQ970265.1:172169-175499 GCF_001579045.1 Streptococcus mitis
TCTGGACAACTCAGTCTTTTTGAGGAGGAACAAAATCTGGAAGAAGACTCTGACTTACCCAGTTGAAAGAGAAGAAATCACCTACAAACGTAAGAAAGTTAAAGGGAAACGTCAATCTCTTCTTGTCCAATTTAATTCAGAAGAAGTTCATCATCGCTTAGAGGCCTGCATTTGCCCTGACTGTCAGGGAGAGCTAAAAGAAATTGGAGCGAGCCTTCAAGGACAAGAATTGGTCTTTATTCCTGCGCAATTAAAAAGAGTTGATCATATTCAACACGCTTACAAGTGCCAAGCATGCAGTAAGAATAATCCAAGTGATAAAATTGTAAAAGCTCCTGTCCCTAAAGCCCCTTTGGTGCATAGCCTTGGCTCAGCCTCTATTATCGCTCACACCATCCATCAGAAGTTTAATCTGAAGGTACCCAATTATCGCCAAGAAGAAGATTGGGCTAAGATGGGTTTACCAATCACACGTAAGGAAATTTCTAATTGGCATATTAAGGCGAGTCAATACTATTTAGAGTCCCTTTATAACCTTTTACGAGAAAAGTTGTTAGAACAACCTCTTCTTCATGCGGATGAAACCTCTTATCGGGTCTTAGAAAGTGATAGTCAGCTGACTTACTATTGGACTTTTTTGTCTGGGAAAGCTGAGAAGCAAGGGATTACGCTTTACCATCATGATCAGCGTCGAAGTGGTTCGGTAGTACAAGAATTCCTAGGAGATTATTCTGGATATGTGCATTGTGATATGTTGCGGCAGTAACTTAGGACTTTAGTCCTCTAGTTCTGCCTATGCGATAGCAGTCCAAGGTTTAGGAGCAAGGCGACGCTAAGCTTGGTAAACTGCGAACCGCTAGAAGCTTATCGTCAACTGGAAGAGGCTGAACTTGTTGGATGTTGGGCACATGTGAGAAGGAAGTTTTTTGAAGCGACCCCCAAGCAAGGAGATAACTCATCGTTAGGAGCTAAAGGTTTAGCTTATTGTGACCAGTTATTTGCCTTGGAAAGAGACTGGGAGACATTGCCAGCTGATGAACGACTACAGAAACGTCAAGAAAAGCTCCAGCCCTTAATGGAAGACTTCTTTGCTTGGTGCCGGCGCCAGTCAGTCTTAGCGGGTTCAAAACTAGGGAGGGCGATTGAATATAGCCTCAAATATGAAGAAACCTTTAAGACAATTTTGAAGGACGGACATCTCGTCCTTTCCAATAATCTAGCTGAACGCGCCATTAAATCCTTGGTTATGGGACGTAAAAATTGGTTGTTTTCTCAAAGTTTTGAAGGAGCTAAAGCAACAGCTATTATTATGAGCTTGTTGGAAACAGCTAAACGTCATCAATTAAATAGTGAGAAATATCTATCCTATCTTCTAGAATGTCTTCCAAACGAGGAAACTCTCGTTAACAAAGAGGTTTTAGAGGCTTATTTACCATGGACTAAAGTTGTACAAGAAAAGTGCAAATAAGAAATCTCCAGATTAGGAACTATCAGTGAGTTCTCTAGTCTGGAGATTTTTCAATATACTTCGTTATTGGACGGTTACGAAGATATTCCTCGTTTAAGGAAATATTTTAAGACTAAGTTCCGGAATCGGATTTTAGATTATATCCGTAAACAAGAAAGTCAAAAACGAAGATATGATAAAGAACCATATGAAGAAGTAGGTGAGATAAGTCATCGAGTAAGCGAGGGAGGTCTCTGGCTAGATGATTATTATCTCTTTCATGAAACATTAAAAGATTATAGAAGTAAACAAAATAAAGAAAAACAAGAAGAGTTAGAACGCGTCTTAAGAAATGAACGATTCCGAGGTCGTCAAAGAGTCCTGAGAGACTTACGTATTGTGTTTAAAGAGTTTGATATCCGTACTCATTAGGAAGTCATACAAAAAAATCTAAATTCCCAAACTAAGTTCCACTGCTAATCCAAGTGGAAGTTAGTCTGATAAAAATCGGAAAAACCAGTAGAATTCCGTGTTAGGGTAAGTTCCACTGGTTTTAATACTGCTTGATTTCATCGCTTTTGTAGTCGAAAGGAATAGAAAAAAAGAGCGCATAAAATGAACTGCACCCCAAAAGTTAGACAGAAAAAATCTAACTTTTGGGCAATGTCATTAAGTTAGTGTGAGACGTTTGAATGCGGTTAAAGATTAGTTTTTAGAACTTATGTTGGAGTAATTTAGACGACTGACAGACGTCTTCTGCAGGTATTTTAGAAATGCCGAGAAGCTTAGGAATTTCTTCTCCGTAAGTAAAGGCAAAGAGTTCATAGGCTGATTTTCCATTCAAAGCAGCACGTTTGACGCTGTTGACATGCGAACAAACGAGATTGATGTCCTCTTGAGTTAAGTTGTCAAAAGAAGTTCCCTTAGGTAGAATGTCACGAATCAGCGTGTGATTTTTCTCAATTCTGCCTTTCTGGTCAGAGCGATTAGGGTCACAAAAGAAGAGTTTACTCTCTCCTCGAACATCCATTTCGATATCATCAACCCTGGCAAACTCTCCATCATTATCTGTCAGGATGACAGGGAAGAGTTGGAAGAAATCTTTGTCAGCTTGGTGAAGAGTGTTCTTGATGTCATAGAGGTTTTTGGTAACCTCAAGGGCAGTTTTATTACCCAGAAGTCTAGCAAAGATAAAGTTACAGAAAGATAGATTGAAGGTGAGTAGTACTTTACCTCCCATTCTACCCATAACGGTGTCCATTTCCAGCCAGTAGTTCAGTTGGTTAAGGGATAAATGGTTTTGGAAATCCTCATAGGAACGGCCTTTTTTAGCTTCTTTAGGGATGGAAGGTAGCTTACTTTTCCGTCTTTCTTTGAATTTAACGGCTCTGGCTAGGTCAATCGGAGCGATAGATAGGTATCCTTTTCGGATGTGTCGATAGACGGTTGAGGAGCTGACATCAAGATTGTGAGTTTTGAGAATATGATAGATGTGTTGTCCCTTTTTAACACCATCAGAAATGACTTTGTCCATGTCCCAGAAGGTCTGAAAGGGTAAGGTGTTTATGTTTTGTCATAGTGGACCTCATTTCTAACTCAAACGTCTCACACTTAATTCCACCATAAAAATCCGTTTTAGACTAATTTCCACTTTGGTTGGGCAAGTGGAAGTTACTTTGAGAAGTTACCTCATGCAAAAAAGGTAAAAAAGTTTAAAAAAGGTGTTGACAAAGTTTAAAAAGCCTGTATAATAGTAAGAGTTGAAAATAACAACTCTGGTCCGTTGGTCAAGGGGTTAAGACACCGCCTTTTCACGGCGGTAACACGGGTTCGAATCCCGTACGGACTATGGTGTATTGCGGTTAGCACACTTGATGGAAAAA
>NZ_KQ970266.1 GCF_001579045.1 Streptococcus mitis
ATTTTAGCGGGTGTAGTTTAGTGGTAAAACTACAGCCTTCCAAGCTGTTGTCGCGAGTTCGATTCTCGTCACCCGCTTTGAACTTTGTTCTTTGTACCAAGTTTTTGACTTGGGCGCGTAGCTCAGGTGGTTAGAGCGCACGCCTGATAAGCGTGAGGTCGGTGGTTCGAGTCCACTCGTGCCCATAGTGTTTAGTCCATTACTAGGGGATTGGAATATTATCTGTTCACTAAGAGGACACGGGTTTGTTCCCGTATAAACTATTTTGGAGGATTACCCAAGTCCGGCTGAAGGGAACGGTCTTGAAAACCGTCAGGCGTGTAAAAGCGTGCGTGGGTTCGAATCCCACATCCTCCTTTTTATTAACGCGGGATGGAGCAGCTCGGTAGCTCGTCGGGCTCATAACCCGAAGGTCGTAGGTTCAAATCCTGCTCCCGCAATAAGGCTCGGTAGCTCAGTTGGTAGAGCAATGGATTGAAGCTCCATGTGTCGGCGGTTCGATTCCGTCTCGCGCCATTTATATATTTTGGAAGGGTAGCGAAGAGGCTAAACGCGGCGGACTGTAAATCCGCTCCTTCGGGTTCGGGGGTTCGAATCCCTCCCCTTCCATATTACGGGCATAGTTTAAAGGTAGAACTAAGGTCTCCAAAACCTTCAGTGTGGGTTCAATTCCTACTGCCCGTGTTAATAGAATTATGGCGGGTGTGGTGAAGTGGTTAACACACCAGATTGTGGCTCTGGCATGCGTGGGTTCGATCCCCATCACTCGCCTATTTTATATTATTGGGGTATAGCCAAGCGGTAAGGCAAGGGACTTTGACTCCCTCATGCGTTGGTTCGAATCCAGCTACCCCAGTTACTATTTGCCGGCGTGGCGGAATTGGCAGACGCGCTGGACTCAAAATCCAGTGTCCGCAAGGACGTGCCGGTTCGACCCCGGCCGCCGGTATAGTATAGAGTTAGGAACGTTGTTATTCTTCGTTCCTTTTTTATATTAGTTTTGGTATAATTATAGTTATTCAAATTTTATTTAGATTAAGAAAGTGTAGGATAGTATGTCTCGTTCTATCGATTTATTAAAACATCGGTATTTGAAAAATATTAAAGAAAATCCTGAATTATTTGTTGGAATTGAGCTGGAATATCCTGTTGCAAATTTAGAAGGGAATGCAACAGATGTTGAAGTTATAAAAGATTTATTTCATTATTTACTTTCCGCTCTAGATTTTACTGTCGAAAAGGTAGATGATTTTGGCAATCCGATCCAGTTAGTAGATCCGATAAGTCAGGATGCTATTTTGTTTGAAGTTTCCTATACAACGATTGAGTTTGCATTTGGTAAGGCTAAAACGATACAAGAAGTTGAAGAACGTTTTAGTATTTATATGGAAGCAATCCAGAAGAAGTTAGCTGAATCAAATCATGCTATTGTTGGCTGTGGTATCCATCCCAACTGGGATAAAAATGAGAATTGTCCAGTGGCTTATCCACGCTATCAGATGTTGATGGATTATTTGAATTTGAGTAGAAATATTACTAAATCAGATTTACATCATTTCCCTGAATATGGTGCTTTTATCTGTGGGAGTCAGGTTCAGTTGGATGTTTCAAAATTCAATTACTTACGGGTGATCAATGCTTTTACCCAAATTGAAGCGGCTAAGGCTTATTTATTTGCAAACTCTGAGTTTTCGGGTGCGGATTGGGATACGAAAATTTCAAGGGATATTTTCTGGGAAGAATCGATGCATGGTATCTATACAGAGAATGTTGGGGTTAATGCTAGACTCTTTGATGATAAAGATGATTTTTTTGACTATCTAGCTCATTCTGCGATTTTTACTGCAGAACGAGATGGGCAGACCTATTATTTTTATCCGATTCAGGCAAGGGATTATTTGGCTATGCCTGAAATCCAGGCATTTACTCTGAATGGGGATAAGGTTATTATTTACCCCCAAGAGAAGGATTTTGAAACTCATCGTAGTTATCAGTACCAAGATTTAACGACTCGAGGAACAGTTGAGTTTCGTAGTGTGTGTACTCAGCCGCTTGATAGGACTTTTGTTTCTGCAGCCTTTCACTTGGGATTGTTGGTTAATTTAGATAAGTTAGAAGCTTACTTAGAAACAGCACCTTTCTTTAAGAAATTTGGTTGTGATTACAAGTCTTTAAGACGACAATTTTCTAAGAAAAAGCTTACAGATGAGGAAGAAACTACGATTATTGAATTTTCCAAAGACTTACTTCTGTTAGCTGAGGAAGGATTGAAGATGAGAAATAAACAAGAAATGATTTATTTACAGCCTTTGAAAGAAGAATTGGAACTATAATTTCTCTTATAAAGGGAGAATTTTCTGAAAAATCATGATATAATGGAAGAGACTATAGATAAAGGATAGAGAGTAATGACATTAGTTTATCAATCAACGCGTGATGCCAATAATACAGTAACTGCCAGCCAAGCTATTTTGCAAGGTTTGGCGACGGACGGCGGTTTGTTTACACCGCTTACTTATCCAAAGGTAGATTTGGACTTTGACAAATTGAAAGATGCTTCTTATCAGGAAATTGCTAAGTTAGTTTTGTCAGCATTTTTAGATGACTTTACAGCTGAAGAGTTGGACTACTGTATCAACAATGCCTACGATAGTAAATTTGATACTCCATCTATTGCGCCTTTGGTGAAATTAGACGGACAATATAACTTGGAATTGTTCCATGGTTCAACAATTGCCTTTAAGGATATGGCCTTGTCTATCTTACCATACTTTATGACAACAGCTGCTAAGAAACATGGTTTGGAGAATAAGATTGTCATCTTGACAGCGACATCTGGTGATACTGGGAAAGCTGCTATGGCAGGGTTTGCGGATGTTCCTGGTACTGAGATTATCGTCTTTTATCCAAAGGATGGTGTCAGCAAGGTACAAGAGTTGCAAATGACCACTCAGACTGGTGACAATACTCATGTTATCGCTATTGATGGTAACTTTGATGATGCGCAAACTAATGTGAAGCATATGTTTAACGATGTAGCCCTTCGTGAAAAGTTGGCTACCAATAAACTGCAATTTTCATCAGCTAACTCTATGAATATTGGCCGTTTAGTGCCACAGATTGTCTACTATGTGTATGCTTACGCTCAGTTGGTCAAGACTGGTGAGATTGTAGCTGGTGAAAAGGTTAACTTCACAGTACCAACAGGAAACTTTGGAAATATCTTGGCTGCCTTTTATGCTAAGCAAATTGGTCTACCAGTTGGCAAATTAATCTGTGCTTCAAATGACAACAATGTTTTGACTGACTTCTTCAAGACACGTGTTTACGACAAGAAGCGTGAGTTTAAGGTAACAACTAGTCCATCTATGGATATTTTGGTATCTTCAAACTTGGAACGTTTGATTTTCCATCTTTTGGGTAATGATGCTGTTAAGACAGCTGAACTCATGAATGCTTTGAATAGCCAAGGTCAATATGAGTTGACTAATTTTGATGCAGAGATTTTGGACCTCTTTGCAGCTGAATATGCGACTGAGGAAGAAACAGCAGCAGAAATCAAGCGTATCTATGAGTCAGATTCTTATATCGAGGATCCACATACGGCGGTTGCCTCTGCAGTTTATAAGAAATACCAAGCTGCTACTGGCGATGCGACTAAGACAGTGATTGCTTCAACAGCGAGTCCATACAAGTTCCCAGTGGTTGCAGTAGAAGCTGTAACTGGAAAGTCAGGGCTTGGCGACTTTGAAGCTTTGGCTCAATTACATGAAATCTCAGGAGTGGCTGTGCCACCAGCAGTTGATGGCCTTGAAACAGCTCCTGTTCGTCATAAGACAACTGTGACGTCTGCTGACATGCAAGTAGCGGTTGAGGCTTATCTTGGGCTTTAAGACAGAGGGAGTAAACTCGGTTGGGAAACCAACTGAGTTTCTTTTCATCAGGAGGAAGGATTGTTTAAGAAAAATAAAGACATTCTTAATATTGCCTTGCCAGCTATGGGCGAAAACTTTTTGCAGATGCTCATGGGGATGGTGGATAGTTACTTGGTAGCCCACTTGGGCTTGATAGCTATTTCGGGTGTATCAGTAGCTGGCAATATTATTACGATTTATCAGGCGATTTTCATCGCTCTGGGAGCTGCTATTTCCAGTGTTATTTCAAAAAGTTTGGGGCAGAAGGATCAGTCTAAAATAGCTTATCATGTGACCGAGGCCTTGAAGATTACATTATTATTAAGTTTCCTTTTAGGAGCTTTGTCCATCTTCGCTGGGCAAGAAATGATAGGACTTTTGGGGACGGAGAGGGCTGTAGCTGAGAGTGGTGGACTCTACCTATCCTTGGTAGGCGGATCGATTGTTCTTTTGGGCTTGATGACCAGTCTGGGTTCCTTGATTCGTGCAACGCATAATCCACGTCTGCCTCTTTATGTTAGTCTCTTGTCAAATGCTTTGAATATTCTCTTTTCCAGTCTAGCTATTTTTGTACTGGATATGGGGATAGCGGGTGTTGCTTGGGGGACTATTCTGTCTCGTTTGGTTGGTCTTGTGATTTTGTGGTCACAATTAAAACTGCCTTATGCGAAGCCAACTTTTTGTTTAGATAAGGAACTGTTGACCTTGGCTTTACCAGCAGCTGGAGAGCGACTTATGATGCGGGCTGGTGATGTTGTTATCATTGCCTTGGTCGTTTCTTTTGGAACGGAGGCAGTGGCTGGAAATGCAATCGGGGAGGTTTTGACCCAGTTTAACTATATGCCTGCCTTTGGTGTAGCTACGGCAACGGTCATGCTGGTGGCCCGAGCAGTTGGAGAGGATGATTGGAAAAGAGTCGCTAGTTTGAGTAAACAAGCCTTTTGGCTTTCTCTGCTTCTCATGTTGCCCTTGACCTTTAGTATCTATGCCTTAGGGATACCACTGACTCATCTCTATACGACTAATCCGCTAGCGGTGGAGGCTAGTGTTCTAGTGACACTTTTTTCACTACTTGGTACTCCTATGACGATAGGAACAGTCATCTATACAGCAGTCTGGCAGGGTTTGGGCAATGCTCGGCTTCCCTTTTATGCGACAAGTATAGGAATGTGGTGTATCCGCATTGGAACAGGATATCTGATGAGCATTGTTCTTGGTTGGGGCTTGCCTGGTATTTGGACCGGAACCCTTTTGGATAATGGTTTTCGCTGGTTATTTCTACGCTACCGTTACCAGCGTTATATGAGCTTGAAAGGATAGGAAATGCAAAAAACAGCTTTTATTTGGGATTTAGACGGGACTTTATTGGACTCTTACGAAGCAATTTTATCAGGGATTGAGGAGACTTTTGGTCAGTTTTCTATTCCTTATGATAAAGAGAAGGTGAGGGAGTTTATCCTCAAGTATTCTGTGCAGGATTTACTTGTGCAGGTGGCAGAAGATAGAAAACTGGATGTCGAAGTGCTGAATCAAGTGCGCGCCCAAAGTCTGGCTGAGAAGAATGCTCAGGTAGTTTTGATGTCAGGTGCGCGTGAAGTGTTGTCTTGGGCAGACCAAGTAGGAATTCAGCAGTTTATATATACTCATAAGGGGAACAACGCTTTCACCATTCTCAGAGACTTGGGGTTGGAGTCCTATTTCACTGAGATTTTAACCAGTCAGAGTGGTTTTGAGCGGAAGCCAAGTCCAGAAGCGACCATATATCTACTAGACAAGTATCAGCTGAATCCTGAGAAAACTTATTATATAGGGGATCGGACTCTGGATGTGGAATTTGCGCAGAATAGTAAGATTCAAAGTATTAACTTTTTAGAGTCGACTTATGAAGGCAATCACAGGATTCAAGGGTTAGCAGATATTTCCCGTATTTTTGAGGCTGAGCGATAAAAAGATTGTGTCAGTTTTGTGACAGTGACCTAACAAACTATTTCAAGTAACCGAGTTTGTTACAAGGAATAGACAGTTCTGTTAAATAGGCCCGAGAGGGCTTTTTTTCTGCATTTTTTGTGTTATGATAGACAGGTACTCATTTGAAAGGAATTTGAAAGAATGAAGAAAAGAATGTTATTAGCCTCAACAGTAGCCTTGTCATTTGCCCCAGTATTGGCAACGCAAGCAGAAGAAGTTCTTTGGACTGCCCGTAGTGTTGAGCAAATCCAAAATGATTTGACTAAAACGGATAACAAAACAAGTTATACAGTACAGTATGGTGATACCTTGAGCACAATTGCAGAAGCCTTGGGTGTAGATGTCACAGTTCTTGCGAATTTGAATAAAATCACTAATATGGATTTGATTTTCCCAGAAACTGTTTTGACAACGACCGTCAATGAAGCAGAAGAGGTAACGGAAGTTGAAATCCAAACACCTCAAGTGGCTTCTAGTGAAGAAGTGACAACTGCGACAGCAGATTTGACAACCAATCAAGTGACCGTTGATGATCAAACTATTCAGGTTGCAGATCTTTCTCAACCAATTGCAGAAGCGCCAAAAGAAGTAGCATCAAGCTCAGAAGTTACAAAGACAGTGATTGCTTCTGAAGAAGTGGCACCATCTACGGGCACTTCTGTCCCAGAGGAGCAAACAGCCGAAACAACTAGTCCAGTTGAAGAAGCAGTTCCTCAGGCAACGACTCCAGCTGAGAAAGAGGAAACACAAGCAAGCCCTCAAGCTGAATCAGCAGTGGAAGCAACTACAACGCCAGTAGAAGAAAAAGAAGTCTCATTAAATGAAGCTACACCAACAGTTTCTACTTATAAACCAGAAGAGACGAAAATAATTTCAACAACTTACACAGCTCCAGCTGCGCCTGATTATGCTGGATTGGCAGTAGCAAAATCTGAAAATGCAGGCCTTCAACCACAAACGGCTGCCTTTAAAGAAGAAATTGCTAACTTGTTTGGCATCACATCCTTTAGTGGTTACCGTCCAGGGGACAGTGGAGATCACGGAAAAGGTTTGGCTATCGATTTTATGGTGCCAGAAAGCTCAGAACTAGGGGATAAGATTGCGGAATATGCTATTCAAAATATGGCCAGCCGTGGCATTAGTTACATCATCTGGAAACAACGTTTCTATGCTCCATTCGATAGCAAATATGGACCAGCTAATACTTGGAACCCAATGCCAGACCGTGGTAGCGTGACAGAAAACCACTATGACCACGTTCACGTTTCAATGAATGGATAAACCAGATTTGATAATATAATGTTTACGAATGAGATCTAGCTTTCGTGATAGGAAGCGATTCTCGTTCGTTTTTTTGTTTGTCAATGTGAAGGAAGTTACCATCTTGTAATGTTTTAAGCAACATTCTTGCAATCTATTTTACTTTATATTATACTTGATTAATCAACTATTGATAAATCAATAAAAAGGAAGAAGAAATGATAGAGATTCAAGATCTGCTTTATCAACTCCGCTTGTCTGAGCAAGCGAGTACGCAATTGTTTGAAAAAAGACTTGGGATTAGTTTGACAAGGTATCAGATGTTGCTTTTTTTGCTGGAGTATTCTCCTTGTAACCAAATGGCGGTTCAGGAGCGTTTGAAGATTGATCAGGCTGCTTTGACACGACATTTCAAAATTCTGGAAAAGGAAGGTTTGGTGGAGCGTCATCGTAATCCTGAAAATCAGCGAGAAGTGTTGGTAGAGGCTACGAAGTATGCCAAGGAGCAGTTAGTGGTGAATCCGCCTCTGCAGCATATCAAGGTTAAAGAAGAGATGGAAAGTATCTTAACAGAGTCTGAAAGAACAGAACTCAGCCGTTTAGTAAATAAATTGGTTTTGGGTATTGAAAATATAGAAATTTAAGGAGAAATAGATGTCAATTATGACAACCATTTTAGCAACGATTGTTGCTTTGGAGCATTTTTACATTTTTTATTTGGAAAGTATTGCAACGAAATCAGATGCGACTAGTCGTGTCTTTAACATGGACAAGGAAGAACTGGCTCGTCCGTCAGTAAGTTCATTGTTTAAAAATCAAGGGATTTATAATGCTTTGCTAGGTATCTTTCTCTTATATGGGATTTATTTCTCACAGAATTTAGAAATTGTGACTATTTTTGTCCTGTTTGTGATAGGTGCTGCGGCTTATGGCTCTCTCACAGCAGATAAAAAAATTATTTTAAAGCAAGGAGGACCAGCTATTTTGGCCTTGATGAGTATTTTACTCTTTAAATAAACTTTAATGCCGGTCTGATCCTCTCTAGTCCTTTTCAACTCCAGAATAAGGGAAATATGTTATACTTGTCTTTAAGAAAAGTGTTTCATGAAATCATTTGTAAGGAGTTAGAGATGAAAGTATTAGTGACAGGTTTTGAGCCATTTGGAGGGGAAAAGGTTAATCCAGCTTTGGAGGCTGTTAAAGGTTTACCAGCTGAAATCCATGGTGCTGAGGTCCGTTGCCTAGAAGTGCCGACAGTCTTTCACAAATCGGCCCATGTATTGGAGGAAGAGATGAGTCATTATCAACCGGACTTTGTCCTTTGTATCGGCCAAGCAGGTGGAAGATCTAGCTTGACACCTGAACGAGTGGCTATTAATCAAGACGATGCACGCATTCCTGATAATGATGGAAATCAACCGCTTGACCTTCCTATTCGTCCAGATGGTGCTCCGGCCTACTTTAGTAGTTTGCCGATTAAAGCGATGGTCCAAGCTATAAAAAAAGAGGGCTTGCCGGCCTCTGTTTCCAATACGGCAGGGACTTTTGTCTGCAATCATTTGATGTATCAGGCCCTCTATTTGGTAGAAAAGAAATTTCCACATGTTAAGGCAGGTTTTATGCATATTCCTTATATGATGGAACAGGTGGTGAATCGACCTACAACTCCAGCTATGAGTTTAGTGGATATTAGGCGAGGGATAGAAGCAGCAATCGGGGCTATTATCGAACATGGAGATCAGGATCTCAAGTTGGTAGGTGGAGAAACTCATTGATAGAAAAAAAGCTTGAGGGAAAACCTTCAAGCTTTTGGACGTTTTCGAGCCAGTACTGCTCGGTAAAAAATTATTTTATTGATTTGAATGTAGGGTAGGAGTGAGAAACTAGCAATCCCAAAGGTAATCCAATTGAGGAAATACCAAGGAAGGAGTTGTAAGTCTAGGACAAAGCGTTGAAATTTGTAGCCTTTCATCAGGAAACGGCTAGTCTTAAGGATTTGTCCTGGTTTAGCTTGTCCTAAGTCTAGGGTGTCACAGAGGAGAAATTCTACCTGAGAATAGGCATAGTATTGTGGAATATAGAGACTATTTCCGACAATCATCAAGAGGATACTTGCTAGAAAATAGAGACCAAATGTCATGAGGAAACGTTCAGTTTCAACTGACGAGAGATCCAGATTGGGAAATTCAGGATGGATTGCAACGAATTTCTTTGCTAGAAAGCTACTGTAAAAAAGGAGGTAAATCCCAAGCAAACTAGGAATGCTCCATAAGAAGAGATAGAAACGTTTGAGAAGTAGAGTCAAAAAGGTTTGTGAAAAGTGTACTTCGTTAAAGAGAGTAAGACTATTTTTGACGGATAGTTCTGTATCTGGATTCTTGATGAGTTTTAGGGTTGTATAGACTGAACTGGTTAGAAGAATAGCTCCGATAAAGGAGACTAATAGTGGAAAAAGGTAGGCTTGGAATACATGACTAAGTACGCTTAAAAAGGGTTGTTCTAAAACACTCTCGTTGATGCGCTCTAAGGGATTAAGAAAGCCAGACAATATGACCAGCATGCTAGGTAAGAGATAGACGAGAAAGAGGCGGGGATTTTCAGCCTGAAATTGTCTGGCTTGCAGACGAACGGTTTTTAAATCAATTTTTGGGTATTTCATTCTCTCATTATACCATAGTTCTTATACATAGTTCGTGACAGTTCCGGCTTTTTTTGATAAAATCATACAGTATGCCCTTGGGTACAAAGTATGAACTGGGACTGTCTTTCCCAGCTTCGGAGGTAAAAAATGTCAGATTCACCAATCAAATATCGTTTGATTAAGAAAGAAAAACACACAGGAGCTCGTCTGGGAGAAATCATCACTCCCCACGGTACCTTCCCAACACCTATGTTTATGCCAGTTGGGACACAAGCCACTGTCAAAACTCAGTCACCTGAAGAATTGAAGGAGATGGGTTCGGGAATTATCCTATCAAACACTTATCATCTCTGGCTTCGCCCTGGAGATGAACTCATTGCACGCGCTGGTGGTCTCCACAAGTTCATGAATTGGGACCAGCCTATCTTGACAGATAGTGGTGGTTTCCAGGTTTATTCTCTAGCAGATAGCCGAAATATCACAGAAGAAGGAGTAACCTTTAAAAACCATCTAAATGGCTCCAAGATGTTCTTATCCCCAGAAAAAGCCATTTCTATTCAGAATAATCTGGGCTCAGACATCATGATGTCCTTTGACGAATGTCCTCAGTTTTATCAACCTTATGATTACGTTAAGAAATCAATCGAGCGTACCAGCCGTTGGGCTGAGCGTGGTTTGAAGGCTCACCGTCGTCCACATGACCAAGGTTTGTTTGGAATTGTGCAGGGGGCAGGATTTGAAGACCTGCGTCGCCAATCAGCTCACGACCTTGTCAGTATGGACTTCCCAGGCTACTCTATCGGTGGTTTGGCAGTGGGAGAAACCCACGAAGAGATGAATGCTGTCTTGGACTTCACAACCCAACTGCTTCCTGAAAATAAACCTCGTTATCTGATGGGGGTGGGAGCGCCAGATAGCTTGATTGATGGGGTGATTCGTGGGGTGGATATGTTTGACTGTGTCTTGCCGACTCGAATCGCTCGTAATGGGACTTGTATGACCAGTCAAGGTCGTTTGGTTGTCAAAAATGCTCAGTTTGCTGAGGACTTTACGCCACTGGATCCTGAGTGTGATTGCTACACATGTAAGAACTATACACGCGCTTATCTTCGTCACCTGCTCAAGGCTGATGAAACCTTTGGTATCCGCTTGACGAGTTATCACAATCTTTACTTCTTGCTTAACCTGATGAAGCAAGTGCGACAAGCCATTATGGATGACAATCTCTTGGAATTCCGTGAGTATTTTGTGGAAAAATATGGCTATAATAAGTCAGGACGTAATTTCTAAAATGGAATTGATATAAGCTAAAAATCCTAAGTTTTCTCTTAGGATTTTTCTTCTTTTTTTGATAGAATAAAGTGTATAATGAAAGGGAGAATAAACTCGTATGCGCATTAAATGGTTTTCCTTGATTAGGATTACAGGTTTACTACTGGTACTCTTGTATCATTTCTTTCAGACCATCTTTCCTGGAGGATTTTTCGGGGTAGATGTCTTTTTCACATTTTCAGGTTTCCTGATTACAGCTCTACTCATCGAAGAATTTTCTAAAAACTATGAGATTGATTTGATAGGATTTTTTAGGAGACGCTTTTATCGGATTGTGCCACCTGTGGTTTTGATGGTCTTGGTAACCATGCCCTTTACCTTCCTAGTTCGGCAAGATTATGTGGCTGGAATTGGCGGTCAGATTGCGGGTGTCTTAGGCTTTATGACCAACTTCTATGAACTCCTAACAGGTGGGAGTTATGAATCTCAGTTCATTCCTCATTTGTTTGTTCATAATTGGAGCTTGGCTGTTGAGGTTCACTACTATATTCTTTGGGGATTGGCAGTTTGGTTCTTATCCAAACAGGCTAAATCAAATGGTCAGTTGAGGGGAATGGTCTTTCTCTTGTCTGTTGCTGCCTTCTTGATTAGCTTCTTCTCCATGTTTATTGGTAGTTTTTTAGTGACCTCTTATTCCTCTGTTTACTTCTCCAGTTTAACTCATATCTATCCATTCTTTTTGGGAAGTGTGCTAGCAACGATTGTAGGTGTTCGTCAGATAACTTCTTTAGTTAAGCAGTTGGATAAAATCTGGGATTTACGCAAGACCCTTTTAGTTTTTGGAGGAGGTTTTGGCTTCTTACTCATTTTGACCTTCTTTGTCAAATTTACCTATCTCTTTGCCTATCTGATAGGCTTCTTGCTTGCCAGTCTTGCAGCCCTTGTTATGATTTTGGCGGCGCGTGTCTTACATGAAAAGACTCCTAATATACAGGAACCAAAGATTATCAGCTTTTTAGCGGATACTAGCTATGCAGTTTATCTCTTCCATTGGCCTTTCTATATCATTTTCTCACAGTTGACATCAAATCTTCTTGCTGTATTATTAACTTTGATTTTTTCTTATGGATTCGCCAGTCTTTCATTTTATGTATTGGAACCTTGGATTGCAGGCAAGAACACACCTATTATACAAACCCTTCGTCCCTTGCCTTATATTCACGCAATTCTTGCAACAAGTACAGGAATCTTGGCCTTCATTGTCTTCTTAGTGACTTTCTTGGCACCACAAGTGGGAGCGTTTGAGACAGATTTGACTGTCAATGGTTTGAAGCAAGCTGCAACAAATATTGGCCAGACCAAGGTGATGGCAGAACGAGCAGAAGCTGATAGTTTAGGAATTGCTGATGGCACTATGTTAATTGGTGACTCGGTGGCTTTAAGGGCAAATACAGCCCTGCAGACAGCCCTTCCTGGAGCACAGATTAATGCACAAGTTAGCAGAACAACCAAGACTGCCAATGAAATCATGCTCAACAATAGCCAGAATAAATTTCTACCAAAGATGGTGGTTATTGCAACTGGGGTAAATAATCCTGAAAATTACAAGGAAGATTGGGATAGTATCGTAAAAAATCTTCCTAAGGGACACCATATGGTTTTGGTGACTCCTTATGAGGGAGATAAGACAAAAGAGACCTATGCAATCGTTGAGAAGGCGGCTGCCTATATGAGAGAATTGGCAGAGAAGACTCCTTATATCACGATAGCAGATTGGAATCAAGTTGCTAAGGAACATCCAGAGATCTGGACAGGAACAGACCAAGTCCATTTCGGAAGCGACACTAGTAAAATTGAAGCCGGAGCTAAATTGTATGCAGAGACCATTGCTACAGCCTTGCAAGCAGCTCAAGACAAGCCAGTCAAATCAAAATAACTTGTATTAAAAAGAGAAGAGTTGGAGAAATCCAGCTCTTTTAAAATATCTCTAGAAAATAGGTCTATACCATTTACAAATGAATCAGAAAGGTTTATAATGTAATTGACATAATAAATATCAAAAGTAATCTTTTAAGGAGGTCATTATTATGCCTAATTACGTTAAAGCGGATCAGTTTTTCTATCCATTTGGCATTCGTCGCGGTGGGTACTTAGAACTTGTTGATGGCAAATTTGGGAAACATGTGGATCAAATTCCTGAAGGAGCAGAGGTTCTTGACTATACTGGTTATAGCATTGCACCAGGTCTTGTGGATACTCATATTCATGGATATGCAGGTGTAGATGTGATGGACAACAACATTGAAGGTACATTGCATACTATGAGTGAAGGACTTCTTAGTACCGGTGTTACCAGTTTCTTGCCCACAACTTTAACAGCCACTTATGAGCAATTGCTTGCAGTCACTGAAAATCTTGGGAACCATTATAAAGAAGCAACAGGTGCTAAGATTCGTGGGATTTATTATGAAGGTCCATATTTCACAGAAACTTTTAAGGGGGCACAAAATCCAACTTATATGAGAGACCCGGGTGTTGAGGAGTTTCATTCTTGGCAGGATGCTGCAAAAGGGATGCTAAATAAAATCGCTATTGCACCAGAACGTGATGGGGTGGAAGATTTTGTACGTACTATTACAGGTGAAGGTGTGACAGTTGCACTTGGGCACTCAGATGCGACATTTGAACAAGCTAAGAAGGCAGTTGATGCTGGAGCTAGTGTATGGGTACATGCCTATAATGGGATGCGTGGTTTAACACACCGCGAACTAGGTATGGTAGGAGCTATGTATGAGCTCCCACATACTTACGCAGAATTGATTTGTGATGGTTATCACGTAGATCCAAAAGCTTGTGAGATTTTACTTAAGCAAAAGGGGACAGAAAACATCGCTCTTATTACGGACTGTATGACAGCTGGTGGGCTTGAAGACGGTGACTATATGTTGGGAGAATTCCCTGTTGTAGTAGCAAATGGAACTGCACGTCTCAAATCTACTGGTAATTTGGCAGGTTCTATCCTCAAACTTAAAGATGGTATGAGAAATGTAGTCGAGTGGGGTATTGCGAATCCGCATGAAGCAGTCATGATGGCCAGCCTCAACCCAGCTAAATCCGTTCACATTGACGATGTCTGTGGTCAAATCCGTGAAGGCTACGACGCAGACTTTATCGTATTAGATAAAGATTTGGAATTGGTAGCAACCTACCTAGACGGTGTGAAACGTTATCAAGCATAAGATAAAAAAGCAGAAGTTAGACTAGCTTCTGTTTTTTTATCTATATTGCTTTACCGGTAAATAAAAAAGTTAAAAAAATCACAAAAAATCTTGAAGAAACAAATGAAAGGGTTTACAATTATATTATAAATAGTACAAATAAAAAACGGAGGAGTACTTTATGAAAGCCTATACTTATGTTAAACCAGGACTTGCTTCTTTTGTTGATGTAGACAAACCAGTTATTCGCAAGCCAACAGACGCTATTGTGCGTATCGTAAAAACTACTATTTGTGGAACAGACCTCCATATTATCAAAGGGGATGTTCCTGCTTGCCAAAGTGGTACCATTCTTGGTCACGAAGGGATTGGGATTGTTGAAGAAGTTGGAGAAGGAGTTTCGAACTTCAAAAAAGGCGATAAGGTCTTGATTTCTTGTGTCTGTGCCTGTGGTAAATGCTACTACTGTAAAAAAGGAATCTATGCCCACTGTGAAGACGAAGGAGGCTGGATTTTTGGTCACTTGATTGATGGTATGCAGGCTGAATATCTACGTGTCCCTCATGCAGATAACACTCTTTACCACACTCCAGAAGACTTGTCAGACGAAGCCTTGGTTATGCTATCAGACATTCTACCTACTGGATATGAAATTGGTGTCTTAAAAGGGAAAGTAGAACCTGGTTGTAGCGTAGCCATTATTGGTTCAGGACCAGTTGGATTGGCTGCTCTTTTGACAGCTCAATTCTATTCACCAGCTAAATTGATTATGGTGGATTTAGACGATAACCGCTTGGAAACTGCTGTATCATTTGGTGCGACTCATAAGATTAATTCTTCAGACCCTGAAAAAGCCATTAAAGAAATTTATGATTTGACAGATGGTCGTGGTGTGGATGTTGCTATCGAAGCTGTTGGTATTCCTGCAACATTTGATTTCTGTCAAAAGATTATCGGTATAGACGGAACAGTTGCCAACTGTGGTGTACATGGTAAACCAGTTGAATTCGATTTAGACAAACTTTGGATTCGCAACATCAATGTAACAACTGGTTTGGTATCTACAAATACGACTCCACAATTGTTGAAAGCACTTGAAAGTCATAAGATTGAACCAGAAAAATTGGTAACTCATTATTTCAAACTCAGTGAAATTGAAAAAGCCTACGAAGTCTTCAGTAAGGCAGCAGACCACCATGCCATTAAGGTCATTATCGAAAACGATATTTCAGAAGCTTAAGTAGTAAAAAGATTTTGGAACATAAGCACATAGAAATTCAGTCATCCATCAGATGGCTGGATTTTTTATCAAAAAATTAAGAGATGAGCATATTTCTTTCCTTGTCTGGCGGAATTGGTTATAATATACGGTACAAAGGAATGAATGAATATGTATCGTGTTATAGAAATGTACGGAGATTTTGAACCTTGGTGGTTCTTAGAAGGTTGGGAAGAAGATATTGTAGCAAGTAGAAAATTTGACCAGTATTATGATGCTCTCAAATACTACAAAACTTGCTGGTTTAGATTGGAACAAGAATCCCCTCTTTATAAAAGCAGAAGTGACTTGATGACCATTTTTTGGGATCCAGAAGACCAACGCTGGTGTGATGAATGTGATGAGTATTTACAACAATACCATTCTTTGGCTCTTTTACAGGATGAGCAGGTTATCCCAGATGAAAAACTACGTCCAGGCTATGAAAAACAAACTGGTCAGGAAAGGCACCGTTCTTGCCGTATGAAATTAAGATAGAGAAAAAGTAACTTTTTTGGAGTTGCTTTTTTTATTTTTCCAATTCTTTGCGAATAGTATAGGTGAGGAGGTAAGTATGGTTCAAGAAATTGCACAAGAAATCATTCGTTCGGCTCGGAAAAAAGGGGCGCAGGATATTTATTTTGTCCCTAAGTTAGACGCCTATGAGCTTCATATGAGGGTCGGAGACGAGCGCTGTAAAATCGGTTGTTATGATTTTGAAAAGTTTGCGGCCGTCATCAGTCACTTTAAGTTTGTGGCGGGTATGAATGTGGGAGAAAAGCGACGTAGTCAGCTTGGTTCCTGCGACTATGCCTATGATGATAAGATGGCGTCCCTACGTCTATCTACTGTAGGTGATTATCGAGGGCACGAGAGTTTAGTTATTCGCTTGTTGCACGATGAGGAGCAGGATTTGCATTTTTGGTTTCAGGATATTGAAGAACTGGGTAAGCAGTACAGGCAACGTGGTCTCTATCTCTTTGCTGGTCCAGTCGGAAGTGGCAAGACGACCTTGATGCACGAATTAGCCAAGTCTCTCTTTAAAGGACAGCAAGTTATGTCCATCGAAGATCCTGTAGAAATCAAGCAGGACGACATGCTTCAGTTGCAGTTGAACGAAGCAATCGGGTTGACCTATGAAAATCTCATCAAGCTTTCCTTACGTCATCGACCGGACCTCTTGATTATCGGAGAAATTCGGGACAGCGAGACGGCGCGTGCAGTGGTCAGAGCTAGTTTGACAGGTGCGACAGTCTTTTCAACCATTCATGCCAAGAGTATTCGAGGTGTTTATGAACGCCTGCTGGAGTTGGGTGTGAGTGAGGAGGAATTGGCAGTCGTTCTGCAAGGAGTCTGCTACCAGAGATTAATTGGGGGAGGAGGAATTGTTGACTTTGCAAACAAAGACTATCAAGAACACCAGCCAACTAGCTGGAATGCACAGATTGACCAGCTTCTTAAAGATGGACATATCACAAGTCTTCAGGCTGAAACGGAAAAAATTAGCTACAGCTAAGCAAAAAAATATCATCACCCTGTTTAACAATCTCTTTTCCAGCGGTTTTCATCTGGTGGAGACCATCTCCTTTTTAGATAGGAGTGCCTTGTTGGACAAGCAGTGTGTGATCCAGATGCGTGCGGGCTTGTCTCAGGGGAAATCATTTTCAGAAATGATGGACAGTTTGGGATTTTCAAGTGTCATTGTCACTCAGTTATCCCTAGCGGAAGTCCATGGAAATCTCCACCTGAGTTTGGGAAAGATAGAAGAGTATCTAGACAATCTGGCCAAGGTCAAGAAAAAATTAATTGAAGTAGCGACCTATCCCTTGATTTTGCTGGGTTTTCTTCTCCTAATCATGCTGGGGCTACGGAACTACCTACTACCACAACTGGATAGTAGCAATATTGCTACCCAAATTATCGGCAATCTGCCACAAATCTTTCTAGGAATAGTAGGCTTTGTTTCAGTTGGTGTCCTTTTAGCACTCACTTTTTATAAAAGAAGTTCGAAGATGCGCGTCTTTTCTATCCTAGCACGCATTCCTTTTCTTGGAATCTTTGTGCAGACCTATTTGACAGCCTATTATGCGCGTGAGTGGGGGAATATGATTTCGCAAGGGCTGGAGTTGACGCAGATTTTTCATATCATGCAGGAACAAGGTTCCCAGCTCTTTAAAGAAATCGGTCAAGATCTGGCTCAAGCCCTGCAAAATGGTCGAGAATTTTCTCAAACTATAGGAACCTATCCTTTCTTTAAGAAAGAGTTGAGTCTCATCATCGAGTATGGGGAAGTCAAGTCCAAGCTGGGGAGTGAGTTGGAAATCTATGCTGAAAAAACTTGGGAAGCCTTTTTTACCCGAGTCAATCGCACCATGAATCTGGTGCAGCCACTGGTTTTTATCTTTGTGGCTCTGATTATCGTTTTACTTTATGCGGCAATGCTCATGCCCATGTATCAAAATATGGAGGTAAATTTTTAAAATGAAAAAAATGATGACATTCTTGAAAAAAGCGAAGGTTAAAGCTTTTACACTTGTGGAAATGTTGGTGGTCTTGCTCATCATCAGCGTGCTTCTCTTGCTCTTTGTACCTAATTTGACCAAGCAAAAAGAGGCGGTCAATGACAAAGGAAAAGCTGCTGTTGTTAAGGTGGTAGAAAGCCAGGCAGAGCTTTATAGTTTGAATAAAAACGAAGAGGCTACTCTAAGCAAATTACAAGCAGATGATCGCATCACAGAAGAGCAAGCTAAAGCTTATAAAGAATATCATGCAAAACAAAATAAGACTCAAACGGTCGCGGATTAAGGCCTTTACCATGCTGGAAAGCCTCTTGGTTTTGGGTCTTGTGAGTATCCTTGCCTTGGGCTTGTCAGGCTCTGTCCAGTCCACTTTTGCGGCGGTAGAGGAGCAGATTTTCTTTATGGAGTTTGAAGAACTCTATCGGGAAACTCAAAAACGCAGTGTAGCCAGTCAGCAAAAGACTAGTCTGAACTTAGATGGGCAGACGATTGGCAATGGCAGTCAAAAGTTGACAGTTCCTAAAGGAATTCAGGCACCATCAGGCCAAAACATTACATTTGACCGAGCTGGGGGCAATTCGTCTCTGGCTAAGGTTGAATTTCAGACCAGCAAAGGAGCGATTCGTTATCAATTATATCTAGGAAATGGAAAAATTAAACGCATTAAGGAAACAAAAAATTAGGGCAGTGATTTTACTGGAAGCAGTAGTCGCTCTAGCTATCTTTGCCAGTATTGCTACCCTTCTTTTGGGACAAATTCAAAAGAATAGGCAAGAAGAAGCAAAAATCTTGCAGAAAGAAGAAGTTGTGCGTGTCGCTAAGATGGCACTGCAGACAGGTCAAAATCAGGTAAACATCAACGGAGTTGAGATTCAGGTGTTTTCTAGTGAAAAAGGATTGGAGGTCTACCATGGTTCAGAACAGTTGTTGGCTATCAAAGAGCCATAAGGTCAAGGCTTTCACTTTGTTGGAATCCCTGATTGCCCTCATTGTCATCAGTGGAAGTTTACTCCTCTTTCAAGCCATGAGTCAGCTTCTCATTTCAGAAGTTCGCTACCAGCAACAGAGCGAGCAAAAGGAGTGGCTCTTGTTTGTGGACCAGCTGGAGGCAGAATTAGACCGTTCGCAGTTCGAAAAAGTGGAGGGCAATCGCCTCTATATGAAGCAGGATGGCAAGGAAATTGCGATAGGTAAGTCCAAGTCAGATGATTTTCGGAAAACCGATGCCAGTGGACGAGGCTATCAACCTATGGTTTATGGCCTCAAATCAGCTCAGATTACAGAGGAGAATCAAGTGGTTCGCTTTCGTTTTCAGTTCCAAAAAGGCTTAGAAAGGGAGTTCATCTATCGTGTGGAAAAAGAAAAAAGTTAAGGCAGGTGTTCTTCTCTACGCAGTCACCATGGCAGCCATTTTTAGTCTTTTGTTACAATTTTACTTGAACCGGCAAGTCGCCCACTATCAAGACTATGCTTTAAATAAAGAAAAGCTGGTTGCTTTTGCCATGGCTAAGCGAACCAAAGATAAGGTTGACAAGGAAAGTGGGGAACAGATCTTTAATCTGGGTCAGGTGAGTTATCAAAACAAGAAAACAAGCTTGGTGACAAGGGTTCGTACACCTAAGAGTCAATATGAGTTCCTGTTTCCTTCAGTCAAAATCAAAGAAGAGAAAACAGAGAAAAAGGAAGAGGTAGCGACCGATTCAAGCGAAAAAGTGGAGAAGAAAAAATCAGAAGAGGAGCTTGAAAAGAAAGAGAACTCATAGTCCACGTCTTTTCTATAAGGGTGTTCACATACTTTGCCATTTAATTGGTGTTGTTGCCAATATTGGCTAGAAGATGTTGAGGATAGGAAAAACTCAATTTCAGGAGAAAATGAAGTGAAATAAAATGCATAATATCAAGATTGTTCAATATCTGATACTATGCGTTTTTTGATTTTAAAGACTTTTTGCTCAGGCTTATATTAATGATGTAGATATGTTCCTCAGAAACGCATTTTATAAAAAACTCAGTCATAGTTTTGGTATGACTTTGTATCAACTTCTCTTTGAAAAGTGCAATTTGTCATAATGAGATCTCTTTTAAATTTGAAAGAGTAGAGGTAGGATTCTTCCTAAGATAAAAATTGACAAAAAAGCAATATCTTAAAAGGTCTGCTTCGTCAATTTTTCAGTAAGTGTCCGTATACTTACCGTGTTTGCTACTAAACAGTAGATAGCGATAAGTCTTTATTGTTTTATATGTTCTAGGTAATGTTTTTTATAACTTGAATGTAAGTGATGTTTATTTAATAGTTCCAAGATTTTAAGAGATTTTTCCATCTTTTTCTTACCTGTACTTAGTCCAAGTTTATGCTCATAGTATCCATTGGCATAGGTAAAAACAGTCTCCTCGTAAAAGTTTAACTCGTCTCGGAGCAAGTCTTTAATTTCTTGGATAAGGAATTGACAATTGTTAAAAAACTCATTATCTATACTACTTATCAAGCAATTTATTGAGAGCTGAGTCACTAAAATTTTATTAGTTTTATTATTTACTGAAAAATGATAATTTTTGAGCATTTCTTTGGTTAGCAAGAAGACAGTGTTATAATTGAGGGTTCTAACACAATTTCCAAGTAGCACTATTTCATAAAAACCCCAAATTTCAACTGAGAATAGATAATCAGTTAATTCAAGCAACTCCTCTTCACTTGGTGAAATGTCAGGAGTAAGTGTATATAATAGAGATTTTAGCATCGTATTTTCGAGAGAGTTAGTGGTGTATTTTGAGTTTGCATTAAGTAAGATTTTTAACGATTCCACGTCATTTCGAGAGTACAGTTTTCTTATATTATTAATTAGTGTCGGAAATCGGGGCAACGTATTATTGTTATGTATTGAAATAAACTCATCAATAGTAACATTTAATTTATTAAGAAGATTAATTAGTCTTATACATGAAATTTCAGACTCTCCTCGTTCAAATCTTGAAATTTGAGATTTCGATAAACAACCATCCTCTAATTGAGTGATGGAGATATTTTTACTTTTTCTAATTTTTCGTAAGCTATGCCCAAGATTTGATTTCATGTCGATATTCCCACTTTCACAACAAAAATTCATTTAACACATTTCCATTATACAATAAAATTATTGAAAGGGGGAGTAACTTTGAAAAAACATTTAAATTTAATTGTGATTTTTACCTTACTTATGGACATTATCATAATTGTTGGAGGATAATAGGGAGTACTTTAGTGTGGTACATAATTCTATAGTAGGATGTGCTTAAAATCTCAATTTGAACAAAAAAAGTAACGTCCATATTGAGTTTTTAAAAGATGTTTTTCGATGCAGTAGTAAGTAAGAGAAAATAGTTATGTCTAGAATTAGATGGGGATGTGTGCTTAAAATTTTAGGTATAATAGCTCAAAGGTAAGTTACCCTTCTCTGTACTATCTGAAGGAAATATCAAATATACTAAATTTATACTAGAAGACTGCAGCTCCTTAATTTATAGTTAATGAGAGGAAGACGATGGAGATAAAAATTTATAGATATGTTATTGAACAATTTATTTTAGAATTACAAAGAAATTATCCTAAAAAAATGTTTGGCTATTTTTTGTCTGACAACAATGATAACATTGCCAGTTCATTTTATATTTTTGATTCAGATGATAGGCAAAATGAGGAGAATTCGGAAAGATTTATTAAATTAGGAAAGTATTATGAAAATAATGTTAATGCTGGTTTTGTGTCAAGTATGGAAGAGACATTTAGGTTTGAACAACACTTGATGACTAATAATTTAAAAAAATTAGGTGTTTTTCATGTACATTTAAGACATCCAGCTATTTTTTCAATTGTTGATAAAGAACTACATCCGTCTCCTAACTTATGGCACTTGATTATTAGTATGAGGAATTTTCATAAGCCTTCTTTAAGTGTTTTTGAGGTTACAAAAGACTGGTTTGAGGAGAGAGAGCTAGTAGTTATTGATTCTTTAGATAGTCGAGTCTCTAATTTTAAAGAAAAGACAGAATTTTACTTTGTGAATACCATTTTAAATTCGATTGGTAACCAAAGTAGGGAGGCACAAATTTCTGTTTTAAGTGAACTATTATCAACACCAGGATTACCGCACGAAGTTCTCGTTGAAATTCTGATTTATTGTAAAAATAAGAAGGAACCAGATATTCAAAGGTTATACAGCACTTGGAAAGAGATGAACAAGGTAGAAGTTGATTTAAACTATAGCAAAGTTTCTAATACTAGAATGATCTCTAATACACCAATAACAAATTTTCAATACAAACAAGTCTTTCCAGAACATATATTTGATGATGAATATAAAGATTTTCCTGTAGTAAATATAAGCTGGTACAGCGCAAAATTGTTTTCCGAAATTACAGGGACTTCATTACTAACGGAAGAAATTTGGACTAAGTATTGTGATGATAAAGTTGGTGAGAATTTTTGGGAGCATTATAACCCTGAATTGATGGAAGTTGCTGTTTATTCAGAAAATTCTAATAACAAACTTCATAAAGTAGGTACAAAAAAATCTAATCAGTTTGGTTTATTCGATATGCAAGGTAATGCATGGGAATGGTGTGAGAGTGAAAAAAATTCAATAGCTCCTACAAAAGGAGGTAGCTACTTAGCATTTCCTGAGATGTGTAGACAAATCGTTAGCCAGTTTGAGTTGAAAGATTTTTTTGCAAAAGATATAACGTTTAGAGTAATGAAAGAAGGTAAATATGAAATTTAAGTATTTGAGTAAGGAAGTTGATTACACAACAGATAATTTAGAAAGTGGTATCAATTATTTAATAGAGATTGATTCAGAATTTAAAGATACGTTTTTAGACAAAAATGGTAAATTAAAATGGAATTGTATCATTGCTAAAAATGGCTCTATTCTAGATTTCAAACGAGATAATTTAGCTGTTGTAGATATTCAACCGACAGATGAATTGTTCTTAATGTTACAATTAAGTGGAGGATGAAAATGAGTACAACTAGATATAGAAGACAAATTTTGATAGAACAAATAGGAGAAGAGGGACAATTAGAATTAACAAATTCAAAAATAGCTGTTGTAGGAGCGGGAGGTCTGGGATCACCTATTCTATATTATCTAACAGCAGCTGGAGTAGGTCATATCAAAATTGTTGATTTTGATATATTTGATGTTAGTAATCTTAATCGGCAAATACTTCATAATGAAACTAGACTGGGAATGTCCAAGGCTAGATCCGCATTTTTAACATTGAGCAGATTGAATAGTGAAATTGAAGTAGATTACTATGAAAATAAAATTACAATAGAATCTGCTGAAGAAATATTTAAAGATTGTGACTTAATAATTGATGCAGTTGATAACATTGCAACCAGACTTGTTCTAAACCAGCATTCTATTAAGCATGGTGTACCGGTTCTTTTTGGAGCAGTAGAATCATTTGAAGGATATTTATATATGTTCGATCCTAATAATAAGGATTTACCTTGTTACGAATGTTTATTCCCGAATTCATCAAATTGTGAAAAAAGAGAAATTCCAATTGTTGGTTCAACTGCGGGTGTAATTGGAACATGGCAAGCCTCTGAAGCCTTGAAATATTTGGTAGGATATAACTATAAGAACTATTTTTTAAAAATTGACTTATTGGGAAATACAATCGAAAAAATTAATTTTTTAAGAAGAAACGACTGTAAAGCTTGTAGCGAAAGAGGTTGATGTGATGTCAGATATAAGAGAATTAAGTGATTACGAGCAGAGTGAAAGCTTACCATTTGTCTGCTATGATAGAAGTATGTTCCATTATTTTCAAAGAATTAATAAATTCAATTTTTTTAAAGTTTTATTTATTGATAGATACTTAGGTTTTCAATATTCTGATGGTAACGAGCCGCTATTACCATATAATTATAATGGTTTTGATAAATTAAAAGCGAATTATGGTGTGGATATCGAGAGCACTGTCGAAGAGCTTTCTGGAATTCTAACAGAACGATTTTCTAATGGCTATATGGCTTATGCTATGTTAAAAACAGTTCATAAAGATGGAAGTTTTTATAATACAAATACATTAATTGAAGATATTAAAGGTGATATTGTCTATATTACTAAAACTAATGAAACTATGAGGAAGGTTTATACACCTATAACTATTAATGAGCTTCTAGATAGATTTCCACTTACAGAAGAGGGGAAGGTATCACTTTCATTTATTAAAGCGGATCAATTTTTTGAAAAACACCAAAATCTTAAAATTGAAAATGTCTTGAAAAATATCTTGATAGGAGAATACCAATATGAAATAAAGCACGGCAATCTCTATAGAGATAAAAAGGTTATGGTTCCTAACTGCAATGCTTTTCAAAAGTTAATTGGATATTTTGAGAATGAAGAGCCCCAAATATTAGAGAATGGGATTAACAAAAAAAATCAATTGCGAATGTATAAACATATTGCTAATAAAATTAATCCAATATTAAATTGTTGGGAAATGATTATAGAGTTTGATGACGATGATATTATACGAGAATCGATAACAAATGTCAGAAATGATTTAAAATCACTGTTTAAATGGTTTAGTTTACTTAATAGTAAGTTAAACAAAGCTTTCTATAAAAACTATATGGTTTCACTTATTAAGCTTAGCGAGGATTATTCAGTGTTTCAAAATTCAGTCCATTCATATGTATTATCAAAGGAGAAAAAATGATTAATGAAGTTTTTAGCGGAATCATAGAAGAGTCTATACTAAATGGTATTATAAACAATCCAGAAGAGTACCAAGATAGTTCCATTAAGGAAATTGGTGTTGACAGTTTAGCAACTATGGAAATTGTGCTTCGAATTGAGGAATTGTGTGATATTGAAATTAATTACGATACTTTTGACATTGATGATATATCAACAGTTGGTAAGATTTTGAAATTATTAGAGGATAATGCATGAGGATGATTATATGAAACATCTATTTATTTTAACTGAGAGTTCAAGTGTTCCATATATTTATAAAAACGCAATCATGTTTGGATATAAACCTATATTTTTATATACAATTGATGCTTGGGACATTAACAATGATTACAGATATGAACTAATTGATTTTTCAAAATCAGAAATGGACATAGCTAAATATTTAAAAGGAAAATATGAAGATATAGTTGGAGTTGTATCTTGTATTGAACAATTGACATATAAAATGGCAAAAATCTCTGAATTTTTAGGGGTTTCAATCAATAATAGAAGTTCCTACACAAACCTACGTGATAAAAAAGCGATGAAAGAATGTTGGGAACAAAATGGAGTTTCTACCCCTAAGTCGTATGGAATTTTTCATAACGCCAATATAGATAGAGATGATTTACACTATCCCGTAATTGTAAAACCTGTTTTTGGAGCGGCTAGTGCAGGAGTGAAAAAGATTTTCTCTTTTTCTGAACTACAATCACAAATTAAGCAAATTTTGAGATATAATTTAACAACACTTGCAAATGAAGGAAAAGTGAGATCAGGATTCATCATTGAACAATTTGTAACAGGGGCAGAATACTCTGTGGATACTATCTGGGTTAATGGTAAGCCAATTTTAAGTGGCATATTAAGTAAGAGTACTCCAAAGGAACCAGATTTTCCAGATAGACTTTATTTTACTGACACTGAACTAGATTATGAAACACGAGCAAAAATACTCGAAGAAACTTATAAGGGGATTAGTGCGGCAGGGGTGAAAAATGGCTGTACACATACTGAGGTTAGAGTAATGGATGGTAAAGTATTTTTAATAGAGGCTGCTTTACGTCCAGGAGCTGGTGGAGCTCTTTACCGAATTTTAACAGAATCAACGGAAATTGATTTTTATAAATATTTGATTATTGCAAATACACCTAGTTTAATAGCAGCTTATAACAATACAGAAGAAATCATCGTTACTCCCCAAAAAAGGTTTTTTTGGTATAACGTATCTTATGAAGGAGCTGGAAAAATAAAGGGGCTTGATGTAAAAAAAGAATTAGCTGAAGATTCTAATATTAAGTCTGTAATATTTAGAAGAAAGATTGGGTCATACCTCCCTAGAGAAGGTATGTCGTCATCGTATCTTGCTTGGGTAATTGGACTTCTACCTGAAAGTGTGAATTCAGAATTTGAAATAGAAAGTTATATGAACTATATGGATAATAACATAATTGTATCATATGGATAGGTAAAATAATGAAAAAAAGGAAACCGAATGTGATATTACCAATAGGGATGTTAATTTCAAATATTGGAAATGGGATGTATACTTTAGCTATCGGCATTATACTATATGGCCATACAGGAAAAACATCCAGTTTCGCATTTATTGTAGTTTTGCAAGCTTTTCTTTCATTCTTAACGCAATCTTTTGCCAGCGTCATAAGTGATAAGGGATTTGCTCAGATATCAGCTATTTGGGCAGAGTTATTTAGAGGAACTATAATTATTACATGTGGGGCGCTAGCTTATTTTGTTGATGTAAATTTTTTAATTCTTGCAGCTACGTTACTTAGTTTACTTCAACCATTTTACAGAACCTCTATTTTTGTACTCGGTCCAATGATTGCAGATGGAGCAGAACTCGCAAAGTATAATTCTCGAGTCTCAGCATTTCAACAAATTGGGCAGTTGATAGGTGCAGGGATAGCAGGGGTAATTATAGGATTCTCACCATATTTAGCAATCTTTTTAAACGGTGTCTCTTATCTTGTGTCTTCTTATACCATGTTTATTTCTAAAATAGAACATCAAGATAAGAATACAAATAGATTTTTAAAGTCATTACATCTTTTAAAGTTTAAAAATGTTCTTTATGACTGGAGAGAATTAGTAATGCATTTGTTTGAAAGAAAGTTAATTTTATATCTTGCTATTTTAGGAGTAACCGATGTTGTAATAGCAAATTATGTTAACATTCTTTATGCACCATTGTTGAATCATTTTAGATTGTCAGATTACTGGTTATCGATTTGGGATGCAATGTTTGCTATAGGAGCAATTTTAGGTGTGGAGTGGTTTGGTCGAGCAAGAAAATTTCATGGGAATATAATTTTATCAATTATTGGATTAGCGATTCAATTAGTCTGCTTTTTATCTATTATATGTATAGATATGTATCATTTGGTTTCTGTAATGTTTATATTGGGAGTTGGAAATAGTATATCATCCTCTAGTTTTAATTTGACTTTACAGACTGAAGCTAAAAAGGAATTCTTAGGCCGAATTTCTGGAGTAAGACAAATGAGTATTTCACTAGCAACAACTTTTTTAATACCATTTTTGAGTTCAAATCTCAATAAATCGGTTAATTTAGGGAATATAACAATGTCTTTAATTATTGGAGGAGTTATATTGTTGAGTTTTATTTTATTGAATGTCTTTTTAAGGATGGGAGAACGAAGAGATGCTAGCTGAGAAAATTGCAGAAAATATTGAAAAGCATAAGGATAAAATTGCTCTTTGGGATAAAGATAAAGCTATTAGTTACGGAAAACTAGGAGATGTTATAAAGCTTAATTTAGATAGAATAAATACTGTGGGGAATGTTGGAATACTAACTTCACATAGTTCGGAAGGTATAATCGCAGAATTAATTTGTTTATTTCTTAATAAAACATTTATTCCTATTGTTGATAATTTACCAACTTTTAGAATCGAAAAAATGATTGAGATTTCAAATATTACAGGGATAATAATTGCAACAGAAGACAAAAGAGTTGTGCAAGATTTAAAAGAGAAATACCCCAAACTAGATTTTTTTTCAATTAGGAAAAATGGATCTGTTAAAAAAAATGTTTTCATGTCTAAAGTTTATAATGAAGTTCCTAACGATATGTATCACTTATATACTTCGGGTTCTACAGGAATCCCTAAAGCAGTTGTCCAGACAAAAAAGTCAGTTTATCATTTTGCAACACAATATATTGAGAGATTAGATATCAATAGCGAAGATAGGCTAACGTTGTTTTCTAGCTTAGGTCATGATGCCTCTATCATTGATATATATTCAAGTTTACTATCTGGTGCTTCTCTATTTGTATGTGATATACGAAATATTCTTATGTTACGCAAATTAGAGATTTGGCTGCCACAACATGAAATAACTGTTTGGCATAGTGTTCCCACATTGCTACGTTCTTTCTTTAGATTTTGTAAAAAAGATGTAAAATCTTTAAGACTTTGCGTTTTAGGAGGGGAAGCAGTACTGGAAAGTGATTTTGTAAAAGTAAGTTCAATGTTTAGTGGTGCCAGACTCTACTCATTATATGGTCAGACGGAACATTCGTATACATCAGGTATATTTATTAATAGTGTTAATGATGTTGGTATTTTAGGTGAACCCATTGACGGTGTAGACTTTGAGATGATTCCTATGACAGAAAAAGAATTTATGGTTAGAATTAATTCGCCATATATTTTAAAATCATATTTAAATTCAAATGATAAACCAGTCTGTCAAGGGAATATTTTTGATACAGGTGATGTCGCAATAAACAACTCAGAGGGTAAGTATAAGTTTTTAGGAAGAAGAGACACTCAAATTAAAATTCGTGGATATCGAGTTGATTTACATGAGATAGAGGCAATTGTAAGTGGATTCTATACAGATATTGATTTGTGGATTATTTCTTTGTCGGTTGGAGAAAATACTTTTTTGATTGGTGTTTACAAAGGTGTGGACGTTGATATCCAATCAGTAAATTCATTGATTTTATCTGTATTACCTGAATATTGTAGTTTGAATAAATTAATTAAGTTAAATGAAGACTTTCCATTAACAGTTACAGGAAAAAGAAATCTAGGAATTTTAAAATCTATTATTTTAGAAAAATATATTAACTGATAAAGTTATGTGATAAGGGTACTAACTTAATTTAGTTAAAGAGCACAACACTTTTTCATTCTGTATTGTGCCTTGAGTGAAACGAAAGGAATGAATTATAAACATAAAAGTTTAGTATATAGATTATTTCTCTCAAAATATGTAAATAAGATAGAATACTAAATTTATAGCAGACTTAGAGAAAAGCAGAAACTAGCAATGATACTAGTTTCTGCTTTTCTCCATAATAATTAATTTCCCCCTTTTTCCTTCTAAATCTTTCTTCACAACAAAAAAACCTGAATTTCTATATGCTTTTTGAGCCAATATATTTTTTTCATTTACAGCCAATATAATATGGTTAATTTCTAATTTTAAAGTTGAGTCTATGAATTCAAATATTTCATTCAGAGCATTGGAACCATATCCTTGATTTCTGAAATTATCATCAATAGAAAATCCTCTAATAAGCGCATAATCATTTTGATAATAGCCATACTCTTTAGGACCAGTGTTTAGATGTAGGCAAAAAAATCCAATTACTTTATGGTCTTTATTAAGTATTACTATTGCGTATCTATACTTATCTTTTTTAGACTTTTCAATAATATTTTTTGGGGTATCAGTATGTGTAATATCATTTAAAGAATAAGAACTTAAAGAATGGTAATGGTCAACTTCACTATATAAAGATAATTTCATAATAATTAATTCCTTTCTCTTTATGTAAGATACATAACTAAATAGGACTCTAGGTATGTAGATTTTTTTATGAAATGTCCTATAAAAATCAGATATATTTAGAGTTATTGCTTTAATCTTTTATTTTCCTTATTAAAAGTAGAAAAATCTTTTATAGATCCAAATAGGTTCATAATCCACTTTGGATTAAGTTTGTCTATAGCAGTGCCCGTAAATATCTGCAACAATATACCAATAAGAGCTTCAATCATAAAAGTTAATCCAAATGCAGCACTTGAACCAGTTTTATCATATAAAAGTTTACCAACGATAATATTAAATATACCATTTCTAATTGTACAATAAATAAAAACTGTTTAAAAATTTGTTGGGAAAATGGGAAAAGATATAAATGGAAACTTAGTATAACACTTGGAAAACTCTGTAAAAATAGTAAATCAGTTCATGTCCCGTTTTTTCTCTAGGAAAGATGGACAACTCCTCGTTGCTGATTTTACCAAGACAGAAGCTAACCATCATGGATTTGATTTAGCTGAACTGGAAAACAAGCTAATTGAGCATGGTTTTTCATCTGTACATAGTCAGATCCTCTATAGCGCTGAAGACCTGTTTCAAGGAAATTACTCAGAACTCTTTTTAACAGTAGCCCAAAAATCACTCGCCTAGTTAGGGAGTGATTTTTCTATAAGGATGGAAAAAAGCAGGGAATTTTGATAAGATAGGAATATGGATTTTGAAAAAATTGAACAAGCTTATACCTATTTACTAGAGAATGTCCAAGTCATCCAAAGTGATTTGGCGACCAATTTTTATGATGCCTTGGTGGAGCAAAACAGCATCTATCTGGATGGTGAAACTGAGCTAGAGCAGGTCAAAGACAACAATCAGGCCCTTAAACGTTTAGCACTTCGCAAAGAAGAATGGCTCAAGACCTACCAGTTTCTCTTGATGAAGGCTGGGCAAACAGAACCCTTGCAGGCCAATCACCAGTTTACGCCAGATGCCATTGCTTTGCTTTTGGTGTTTATTGTGGAAGAGTTGTTTAAAGAGGAGGAAATCACTATCCTCGAAATGGGTTCTGGCATAGGAATTCTGGGTGCTACTTTCTTGACCTCGCTTGATAAAAAGGTGGATTACTTGGGAATGGAAGTGGATGATTTGCTGATTGATTTGGCAGCTAGTATGGCAGATGTAATTGGTTTGCGGGCTGGCTTTGTCCAAGGAGATGCCGTTCGTCCGCAAATGCTCAAAGAAAGCGATGTGGTCATCAGCGACTTACCTGTCGGCTATTATCCTGATGATGCCGTTGCAGCGCGCCATCAAGTTGCTTCTAGCCAAGAACATACTTACGCCCATCACTTGCTCATGGAACAAGGACTTAAGTACCTCAAGTCAGATGGATATGCTATTTTTCTAGCTCCGAGTGATTTGTTGACCAGTCCTCAAAGTGATTTGTTAAAGGGGTGGTTGAAAGAGGAGGCAAGTCTGGTTGCTATGATTAGTTTGCCTGAAAATCTCTTTGCCAATGCCAAACAATCCAAGACCATTTTTATCTTACAGAAGAAAAGTGAAATAGCAGTAGAACCCTTTGTTTATCCACTTGCTAGCTTGCAAGATGCAAGTGTTTTAATGAAATTTAAAGAAAATTTTCAAAAATGGACTCAAGGTACTGAAATATAAAATAGATTTTGTTATAATAGTTGAAAACGCTTAAAAGAGGTAATTGATAATGACAAAAACAATCGCAATCAATGCAGGAAGTTCAAGTTTGAAATGGCAATTATACTTAATGCCAGAGGAAAAAGTGTTAGCCAAAGGTTTGATTGAACGTATCGGTTTGAAAGATTCAATTTCAACTGTAAAATTTGACGGCCGTTCTGAACAACAAATTTTGGATATCGAAAATCACACACAAGCTGTTAAAATTTTATTGGATGACTTGATTCGTTTCGATATTATCAAGGCTTATGATGAGATTACTGGTGTTGGCCACCGTGTTGTTGCAGGTGGAGAATATTTCAAAGAATCAACAGTTGTTGAGGGAGATGTTTTAGAAAAAGTTGAAGAGTTGAGTTTGTTGGCTCCTCTCCACAATCCAGCCAATGCAGCAGGTGTTCGTGCCTTCAAGGAATTGTTGCCAGACATTACCAGCGTAGTTGTTTTTGATACTTCATTCCACACAACTATGCCAGAGAAAGCTTATCGCTACCCTCTACCAACAAAATATTACACAGAAAACAAGGTTCGTAAATATGGTGCTCATGGGACAAGCCATCAGTTTGTAGCAGGAGAAGCAGCAAAACTCTTGGGACGTCCATTAGAAGACTTGAAATTGATCACTTGCCATATCGGTAATGGAGCTTCTATTACAGCCGTTAAAGGTGGTCAATCTGTGGATACTTCAATGGGCTTCACTCCACTTGGTGGTGTGATGATGGGTACTCGTACAGGGGATATTGACCCAGCCATCATTCCTTACTTAATGCAATATACAGAGGACTTTAACACGCCTGAAGACATTAGTCGTGTCCTTAATCGTGAATCAGGGCTTATGGGTGTTTCAGGCAAATCTAGTGATATGCGTGATGTGATTGCTGCTATGGAAGAAGGGGACCACGATGCCACTTTAGCCTATGAAATGTATGTTGATCGTATCCAAAAACATATCGGTCAATACCTTGCAGTCCTAAATGGAGCAGATGCTATTATCTTCACAGCAGGTATCGGAGAAAATGCAGCTGCTGTACGTAAGGATGTTATCTCAGGCATTTCTTGGTTTGGCTGTGATGTTGATCCAGAAAAGAACGTCTTTGGCGTGACAGGAGACATCTCAACAGAGGCAGCGAAGATTCGTGTTTTGGTTATTCCAACAGATGAAGAACTAGTCATTGCTCGTGATGTTGAACGCTTGAAAAAATAAGTAAAACTAGAAAAAATATTCCGTACAAGGAGTTGGGAAAGAGATTTTTCCAGCTTCTTTTTTTAAACTTAACTAGCTTTGAAAGGATAGCTGTTGTTGCTTTTGAGAAGAGTTAAAAGTGATAAAAGATAACTTATTTCTAATTTTCGCTTAGAATGACAGGTGTCATCGATTAATATTTTATATTATGTCAATTTTCGCTTGTATTCGCTTACAATTTATGCTATAATAGAACTGTAATAAGTTATAAGAGCTGTTGTATCGTTCTTGGTTTATAGTTATGGAGGTAACATCATGGGTACTATTATGGAATTTGCAACAGAAAAACAGATTGAATCATTTCTTTCAACTTGTCATATCGAGGGACAAAGGAATTTTCTGATGGCTTTTAAGAAAAAGACATGGCTGAAATCCTTTATTGATTTTTTCATTATAGGAGGAGCCTACTATGTTCAGTCGAGTGTGAAGCCAAAGATTATGTCATTCACATCTAAGGGGATTTACTTGATGGACATTAGTGATGTAACTGAAAATCGTCCTAATCAAGTCATTGAGATGTCCTGGAGTCAAGTTGAAGATTTTAGTTATAACACAGTCTTGAACACAGTCAGAATTAAATGGCACTATCAAAGTGAACAGTACATCTTTTCAGTAGATGTAGGTAATATCAGTCAACATTTAGGACAGTATCAATTTAACAAACAACATTATGACTATTTAGCACAACACGATTTCTTTCAGAAAGAGTGAATGACATGAAAAAGATAATTACAAAATGTATTGTTATTGCTACGACTTTGCTTATTATGGTACCGAGTTTTATAGGGATTGCATAAGCTAACGAAACAAAGGTTCCAAATACAACTGTAGAGTATATTGATGTTGCCGAAGTAGAGAAGGATTTGAAATTCTTATTTACAGAAGCGACGAGTTATGAGAATGGCGTTTTTTATGTTAATAAAGAATTATTGACAGAACGCTACGGCACTTTAGCACCGTATATTGCAATGGGCATTGAACGTGTTTATACAGAGCTTAATTTGGTTCAAAATTTGCAAGCATCTTTACAAGATAGAGATTTTGTTTCATGTATGCGTGATGAGTTGATTGGTATGATTCCAGGTATGGAACTTGTTGATTTAATGAGAGGGGACATTATCAGTTATATTCAAGATAAAATGTGGGGAAAAGCTGCCTCATATATAGCAATGAAACTTGCTAAATTTGGCATGAAGAGCAACGTTGCAGGAATCGTTGCACAATTAGGAATCTCTGCTGGAAAATGTGCTATTTGGGGTTAGTTATGCTTAAATACTTGTAATTAAGAATGTTAAAATGATAGTTCTGTCTTTAATGAATGTGATAAAGTGGTTGGAAAATAAATTTCTAACCACTTTGTCGTTTTTAGTGTTTACAGGGGAAATGACTTCAAATTTTTAAAGTTTTAAGTATAGAATGTTACGGGAACAGCAGACATTGTGACAATAAGAAAGAGAATGAAAGCACGACGAAAAGGATTAAAAATAAACAAGAGAATATTGGTGGAATTGTCCCAAACCTTGCTATGATTGGCTTTTTTGAAAAATATGGTATAATAGTAGTAATTTAATAGATGGAGTTGAGTTTTGAAGAAAAACTTTCGTGTAAAAAGAGAGAAAGATTTTAAGGCGATTTTCAAGGAGGGAACAAGTTTTGCTAATCGCAAATTTGTTGTCTACCAATTAGAAAACCAGAAAAACCATTTTCGAGTAGGTCTATCAGTTAGCAAAAAACTGGGGAATGCCGTCACTAGAAATCAAATCAAGCGACGAATCCGACATATTATCCAGAATGCAAAAGGGAGTCTGGTAGAAGATGTTGACTTTGTTGTCATTGCTCGAAAAGGGGTCGAAACCTTGGGATACGCAGAGATGGAGAAAAATCTACTCCACGTATTAAAATTATCAAAGATTTACCAGGAAGGAAATGGGAGTGAAAAAGAAACTACAGTTGACTAGTTTGCTAGGACTGTCTCTATTGATTATGACAGCCTGTGCAACTAATGGGACAACTAGCGATATTACGGCAGATTCGACTGATTTTTGGAGTAAATTTGTTTACTTCTTTGCGGAAATCATTCGCTTTTTATCGTTTGATATCAGTATCGGAGTGGGGATTATTCTCTTTACGGTCTTAATTCGTACACTGCTTTTGCCAGTCTTTTAGGTGCAAATGGTGGCGTCTAGAAAAATGCAGGAAGCTCAACCACGCATTAAGGCGCTACGAGAACAATATCCAGGCAGAGATATGGAAAGCAGAACCAAGTTAGAGCAGGAAATGCGTAAAGTCTTTAAAGAAATGGGTGTCAGACATTCAGATTCTCTTTGGCCAATTTTGATTCAGATGCCGCTTATTTTGGCCTTGTTTCAAGCTCTATCAAGAGTTGACTTTTTAAAGACAGGTCATTTCTTATGGATTAACCTTGGCGGTGTGGATACAACCCTTGTGCTTCCGATTTTAGCAGCAGTATTTACCTTTTTAAGTACTTGGTTATCCAATAAAGCCTTGTCTGAGCGAAATGGCGCTACGACGGCGATGATGTATGGGATTCCAGTCTTGATTTTTATCTTTGGGGTTTATGCTCCGAGCGGAGTTGCTCTCTACTGGGCAGTGTCCAATGCTTATCAAGTCTTACAAACCTATTTCTTGAACAATCCATTCAAGATTATCGCAGAACGCGAGGCTCTAGTACAGGCACAGAAAGATTTGGAAAATAGAAAAAGAAAAGCCAAGAAAAAGGCTCAGAAAATGAAATAATAAGGAGGAATCTGGTAATGGTAGTATTTACAGGTTCAACTGTTGAGGAAGCAATCCAGAAAGGATTGAAAGAATTAGATATTCCAAGAATGAAGGCTCACATCAAAGTCATTTCTCGTGAAAAAAATGGATTTTTTGGTTTATTTGGTAAAAAACCAGCCCAGGTTGACATTGAAGCCATTAGTGAAACAACTGTCATTAAGGCAAATCAACAAGCTGTTAAGGGTGTTCCTAAAGAAATCAATGAACAAAATGAACCAGTTAAAACAGTCAGTGAAGCGACCGTTGATTTGGGTCATGTTGTAGAAGCAATTAAAAAGATTGAAGAGGGAGGCCAAGGTATTTCTGATGAAGTCAAGGCTGAAATCTTAAAACATGAAAGACATGCCAGCACTATCTTGGAAGAAACTGGTCACATTGAGATTTTAAATGAGTTACAACTTGAAGAAACTGCTCTCGAAGAAGTAGAAACGCCTATTATTGAAAGCCAAACTGAGCAAACTGAAAGTCAAGAACTAGAGGACTTGGGCTTGAAGGTTGAACCGAGCTTTGATATTGAACAAGTAGCTACGGAAGTAACGACTTATGTTCAAACAATTATTGATGACATGGATGTTGAAGCTACACTTTCAAATGATTATAACCGTCGTAGTATCAACTTGCAAATTGATACTAACGAACCAGGTCGTATTATCGGCTACCATGGTAAAGTCTTGAAGGCCTTGCAACTGTTGGCTCAAAATTATCTTTATAATCGCTATTCAAGAACCTTCTACATTACAATCAATGTCAATGATTATGTTGAACACCGTGCAGAAGTCTTGCAGACCTATGCGCAAAAATTGGCGACTCGTGTTTTAGAAGAAGGGCGCAGTCATAAAACAGATCCAATGTCAAATAGCGAACGCAAGATTATCCATCGTATTATTTCACGTATGGATGGCGTGACTAGTTACTCTGAAGGTGATGAACCAAATCGCTATGTTGTTGTAGATACAGAATAAGTAAAATCAGGTTTATCCTGATTTTTTGGTAGTTAGAGGAGGTTAAACTGATGTTGAATAAGATAAGAGACTATCTAGACTTTGTAGGTTTGCAGTACCGTAATCCAGATAAAGCGGGAGAAGAGCGAGAGAAAATGCTGGAATTGCGCCACAAAGGTCAAGAGGCACGAAAGGCTTTTACAGAGCTGGCCAAATCCTTTCAAGCAAGACATACAGAATGGCAACTTCAACAGACTAGCCAGTGGATGAATCAAGCGCAGCGTTTGCGACCACATTTTTGGGTTTATCTACAGAGAGACGGACAAGTGACAGAACCTATGATGGCCCTTCGTTTGTATGGGACATCTGCTGACTTTGGGATTTCTTTAGAGGTCAGTTTTGTTGAACGTAAGAAAGACGAACAGACTTTAGACAAGCAAGCCAAGGTTTTAGACATTCCAACCGTTGAAGGGATTTATTATCTAGTCTACTCTGATGGTCAAAGTCAACGGTGGGAGGCGAACGAAGAGAATCGTCAAATTTTAAGAAATAAACTATCCAATCAGGAAGTCCGAAAAGTTCTAGTTAAGACAGATGTTTCTGTGACAGAAAATTCATCTGAAGAAGATATCGTGGAAAATTTATTGAAATCTTATGATAAAATTCTTCCATTTTATCTAGCTACGAGAAACTAAGCTAATCATTAAAATATCATAAATCATACAGTCCAAGAGTGAACAGTCCGCTGTGTAATTCTTGGTCTTTTTGTTTCCGCTTTCAAAGTATATAATAAACCTACAAAAACAATTAAAAAGGAGAACAATTATGGAAGTCATTTCAAGTGTTCTAAATTGGTTTTCTAGCAATATTTTGCAGAATCCCGCATTTTTCGTAGGTTTATTGGTGTTGATAGGATACGCACTTTTGAAAAAACCTGCCCACGACGTTTTCTCAGGGTTTGTTAAAGCAACAGTAGGATATATGTTGCTCAACGTGGGTGCGGGTGGTTTGGTTACAACCTTCCGTCCGATCTTAGCAGCCCTTAACTACAAATTCCAAATTGGTGCAGCGGTTATCGACCCTTACTTTGGTCTTGCTGCAGCAAACAACAAAATTGCAGCAGAGTTTCCAGATTTTGTTGGAACTGCAACTACAGCTCTATTGATTGGTTTCGGAATAAATATCTTGCTCGTAGCTCTTCGAAAGATTACGAAGGTAAGAACCCTCTTTATTACTGGTCACATCATGGTACAACAAGCTGCAACAGTATCTCTTATGGTTCTATTCTTAGTACCACAATTGCGCAATGCTTACGGTACAGCAGCGATTGGTATCATCTGTGGACTTTACTGGGCAGTTAGTTCAAATATGACTGTTGAGGCAACTCAACGCTTGACTGGTGGTGGCGGATTTGCGATTGGTCACCAACAGCAATTTGCAATATGGTTTGTAGATAAAGTAGCAGGACGCTTTGGTAAGAAAGAAGAAAGTTTAGACAATCTTAAATTACCTAAGTTCCTCTCAATCTTCCACGATACAGTTGTTGCATCTGCTACCTTGATGCTCGTATTCTTCGGAGCAATTCTTTTAATCTTGGGTCCAGATATTATGTCTAATAAAGAAGTCATCACTTCAGGAACTCTATTTAATCCTGCTAAACAAGATTTCTTTATGTACATTATCCAAACAGCCTTTACTTTCTCAGTTTACTTGTTCGTTTTGATGCAAGGTGTCCGCATGTTCGTATCTGAGTTGACAAACGCCTTCCAAGGTATTTCAAACAAATTGTTGCCAGGTTCATTCCCAGCGGTTGACGTTGCAGCTTCTTATGGATTTGGTTCTCCAAACGCTGTTTTGTCAGGATTTGCCTTTGGTTTGATTGGTCAATTGATCACAATTGTCTTGCTCATCGTCTTTAAAAATCCGATTCTTATTATTACAGGATTTGTACCAGTGTTCTTTGACAATGCAGCCATTGCGGTTTACGCTGATAAACGCGGTGGATGGAAAGCGGCGGTTATCCTTTCCTTCATCTCAGGTGTTCTCCAAGTTGCTTTAGGAGCTCTCTGTGTAGCTCTTCTTGATTTAGCATCTTATGGTGGTTACCATGGAAATATCGACTTTGAATTCCCATGGCTTGGATTTGGATATATCTTCAAATACCTTGGTATTGTTGGTTATGTACTTGTGTGTCTCTTCTTGCTTGTTATTCCTCAACTTCAATTTGCCAAAGCAAAAGATAAAGAGAAATATTACAACGGTGAAGTTCAAGAAGAAGCTTAGTATCTAGAAAAGGAGAAATAAAATGGTTAAAGTATTAGCAGCGTGCGGAAATGGAATGGGTTCATCAATGGTTATCAAGATGAAGGTTGAAAATGCTCTCCGTAAGCTTAATCAAACAGATTTTACAGTCAATTCATGCAGTGTCGGTGAAGCTAAAGGTTTAGCAGCAGGATATGACATCGTAATCGCTTCTCTTCATTTGATTCAAGAATTGGAAGGGCGAACTAATGGGAAGTTAATTGGGCTTGACAACTTGATGGATGATAAAGAAATCACTGAAAAACTCAGTCAAGCACTACAGTAAAAGGTTGGAGGGGGCTGGACAGAAACTGAGAGTCATCGTTTCTGTCCTTCTCCCTCTTTAAATAAAGGAGGCAGATATGAATTTAAAACAAGCTTTAATTGACAATGACTCGATCCGACTGGGTTTAGAAGCTAGAGACTGGAAAGAAGCAGTCAAGGTAGCAGTAGATCCCTTGATTGATAGCGGAGCAATTTTGCCAGAGTATTACGATGCTATTATCGAATCGACTGAAGAGTATGGCCCTTACTATATCTTAATGCCAGGTATGGCTATGCCCCATGCTAGACCTGAAGCTGGTGTGCAAAGTGATGCCTTTTCATTAATTACCTTACAAAATCCTGTTGTATTTTCAGATGGGAAAGAGGTATCTGTTTTGTTGGCACTAGCAGCAACAAGCTCAAAAATTCACACAAGTGTAGCCATTCCACAAATCATTGCCCTGTTTGAATTAGAAGATTCTATTGCACGTTTACAGGCTTGCCAGACTAAAGAAGATGTCTTGGCTATGATTGAAGAATCTAAGGATAGCCCTTATCTCGAAGGGTTGGATTTGGAAAGTTAGAAAGAGGAATAAAGAAATGATAAAAAGAATACCTAATTTACAAGTTGCATTAGACCATTCAGACTTGCAAGGAGCGATTAAAGCAGCTGTTTCTGTTGGTCAGGAAGTAGATATTATCGAAGCTGGAACTGTTTGCTTGCTTCAAGTTGGAAGTGAACTGGTTGAAGTCTTGCGTAGCCTTTTCCCAGATAAGATTATTGTGGCAGACACAAAATGTGCTGATGCTGGTGGAACAGTTGCTAAAAATAATGTGGTTCGTGGAGCAGACTGGATGACTTGTATCTGTTGTGCAACCATCCCTACTATGGAAGCAGCTCTAAAGGCTATCAAGACTGAACGAGGAGAACGAGGCGAAATCCAGATCGAGCTTTATGGCGATTGGACTTTTGAACAAGCTCAGCTTTGGCTAGATGCTGGTATCTCACAAGCTATTTATCACCAATCTCGTGATGCGCTACTTGCTGGTGAAACTTGGGGTGAAAAAGATCTTAACAAGGTGAAAAAACTCATTGACATGGGCTTCCGGGTATCTGTAACAGGTGGTCTAGATGTAGATACTCTCAAACTATTTGAAGGCGTTGATGTCTTTACCTTTATCGCAGGTCGTGGAATTACAGAGGCTGCGGCTCCAGCAGGAGCAGCGCGTGCCTTCAAGGATGAAATCAGACGAATTTGGGGGTAAACCATGGCACGTCCAATTGGAATTTATGAAAAGGCAACCCCGACACACTTTACTTGGCTAGAACGTTTAAATTTTGCCAAGGAGTTAGGCTTTGATTTTGTCGAGATGTCTATTGATGAACGTGACGAGCGTTTAGCAAGACTGGACTGGAGCAAGGACGAGCGTTTGGAAGTTGTCAAAGCAATCTATAAAACTGGTGTTCGTATTCCTTCTATCTGTTTTTCAGGCCATCGTCGCTACCCATTGGGATCAAATGATCCAGTTCTAGAGGAAAAATCTCTAGAACTCATGAAAAAATGTATCGAATTAGCCCAAGATTTGGGAGTTCGTACGATTCAACTAGCTGGTTACGACGTTTACTATGAGGAAAAGTCACCCCAGACACGCCAACGTTTTATCAAAAATTTGAGAAAAGCCTGTGACTGGGCTGAAGAAGCTCAGGTGGTACTTGCTATTGAAATTATGGATGATCCTTTCATTAATAGTATCGAAAAATACTTGGCTGTAGAAAAAGAGATTGACTCTCCCTACCTCTTTGTATACCCAGATATTGGTAATGTATCTGCATGGCATAATGATGTCTACAGTGAATTTTATCTTGGGCATCATGCCATCGCAGCTCTCCATCTCAAGGATACTTATGCAGTGACAGAAAGTTCAAAGGGCCAGTTCCGAGATGTAACTTTTGGGCAAGGTTGTGTCAAATGGGAAGAAGCTTTCGATATTTTAAAACAAACCAATTATAATGGACCTTTCCTAATCGAAATGTGGTCTGAAAATTGTGAAACTGTAGAAGAAACACGCGCAGCCATTCAAGAGGCGCAAGTTTTTCTCTATCCACTAATTAAGAAAGCAGGTTTGATGTAAGATGAATCAAGTAATAAACGATATGCGTAAACGAGTCTGTAATGCCAATCAATCATTACCAAAACATGGACTTGTTAAATTTACCTGGGGAAATGTATCGGAAGTCAATCGCGAACTAGGTGTCATTGTTATTAAACCATCAGGCGTAGATTATGACGAATTGACACCTGAAAACATGGTGGTGACGGACTTGGATGGCCAAGTTCTAGAAGGAGATTTAAGACCATCTTCTGACCTCCCAACTCATGTGCAGTTATATAAGGCATGGCAAGAGATTGGTAGTGTGGTCCACACCCATTCGACAGAAGCAGTTGGTTGGGCACAGGCTGGACGTGATATTCCTTTCTATGGAACAACCCATGCAGATTATTTCTACGGTTCAATCCCTTGCGCCCGTAGTTTGACCAAGGACGAAGTAGAAGTGGCCTATGAAAAAGATACTGGCCTGGTTATCGTAGAAGAGTTTGAACGTCGCGGACTTAACCCGGTTGAAGTACCAGGAATTGTTGTACGCAATCACGGTCCATTCACCTGGGGCAAAAATCCAGAGAATGCTGTTTATCACTCTGTCGTACTAGAGGAAGTATCAAAGATGAATCGCTTTACAGAACAAATCAATCCAAGAGTTGAACCTGCTCCCCAGTACATTTTAGAAAAACACTACCAACGTAAGCATGGACCAAATGCTTATTACGGTCAAAAGAAATAAGAAATTGAATTGAAAAGAGGCTAGGACCTTTCGATCCAAGCCTCGCTTTTGTAATTGTAAGTATTCGTTATTAAGAGACTACTGTTGATAATTGAAATGCATTAGTGAATGTGATACTATTATAAAGTTGTTTTCAAGGCAGTTGATTGATAGAGGAGTATGAAATATGGTACTGGATAAGGCAAGTTGTGATTTGCTTCAATATTTGATGGATCAAGAAACGTCCAAAACGATTATGGCGATTTCGAAAGATTTGAAAGAGTCAAGAAGGAAAATTTATTATCACATTGACAAAATCAATGCTGCTCTGGGTGACGAGGCGCTTCAAATCATTAGTATTCCACGAATTGGTATTCACTTAACGGAAGAGCAGAGAGATGCTTGTTGTGAACTATTATCGGAAGTAGATTCGTACGATTATATCATGAGTGCGCATGAACGTATGATGATAATGTTACTATGGATAGGTATCTCTAAAGAACGTATTACGATTGAAAAATTGATGGAGTTAACAGAGGTATCTAGGAATACTGTTCTCAATGATTTGAATAGTATTCGTTATCAACTAACTTTGGAACAATATCAGGTGACCTTGCAAGTGAGCAAGTCACAGGGATACCACCTTTATGCCCACCCCCTTAATAAAATTCAGTATCTTCAATCGCTTCTATATCATATTTTTATGGAAGAAAATGCCACTTTTGTATCTATTTTAGAAGATAAGATGAAAGAGAGGTTAGATGATGAGAGTTTGCTTTCTGTTGAAATGAACCAATTTTTTAAGGAACAGGTTCCTTTAGTTGAACAAGATTTAGGGAAGAAAATAAACCATCATGAAGTAACTTTTATGTTGCAGGTTCTACCTTATTTGCTGTTAAGCTGTCATAATGTTGAACAGTATCAAGAAAGACATCAGGATATAGAGAAAGAATTTTCTTTGATAAGAAAAAGAATAGAGTATCAGGTGTCTAAGAAATTAGGAGAACGGTTGTTTCAAAAGTTTGAAATTTCTTTGTCAGAACTTGAAGTTTCTCTTGTAGCTGTTCTTCTCCTCTCCTATCGTAAAGATTTGGATATTCATGCAGAAAGTGATGATTTTCGGCAATTAAAACTTGCTTTAGAAGAATTTATCTGGTATTTTGAATCACAAATCCGAATGGAGATTGAAAACAAGGATGATTTGTTAAGAAATTTGATGATCCACTGTAAAGCCTTGTTATTTAGAAAGACTTACGGTATTTTTTCTAAAAATCCTCTAACAAAACAAATTCGATCCAAGTATGGAGAATTATTTTTAGTCACTAGAAAATCTGCGGAAATTTTAGAAGGAGCATGGTTTATTCGGCTAACAGACGATGATATTGCCTATTTGACGATTCATATTGGAGGATTTTTAAAGTATACACCATCGTCTCAAAAAAATATGAAAAAAGTTTATCTCGTTTGTGATGAAGGTGTTGCGGTTTCGAGACTTTTGCTGAAACAATGCAAACTTTATTTTCCAAATGAGCAGATTGGCACTGTATTTACAACAGAACAATTTAAGAGTGTGGAAGATATTGCACAAGTTGATGTAGTGATTACAACTAATGATGATTTGGATAGCAGATTTCCGACTTTAAGGGTTAATCCTATCCTTGAAGCAGAAGATATTTTGAAAATGCTAGACTATCTTAAACACAATATATTTCGTAATGAGAGCAAAAGTTTCAGTGAAAATCTTTCTAGTCTTATTTCGTCTTATATTGTAGACAGCAAGTTGGCTAGTAAGTTCCAAGAAGAGGTTCAAACACTTATAAATCAAGAAATAGTAGTTCAAGCTTTTTTGGAAGATATTTGAAGGACAGTCCAATGATGAACACAAACCTGTGTTTTTCTTGGTCTTTTTTAGTGTTTTGAAGGGTGGTATACTAATCTCAAAGATAACAATTATATCCAAAGGAGGCAACATATGCCAAACGTCAAAGAAATTACAAGAGAGTCATGGATTTTAGCTACTTTCCCAGAGTGGGGAACATGGTTGAACGAAGAAATCGAAGAAGAAGTCGTACCTGAAGGCAACTTTGCCATGTGGTGGCTAGGCAACTGTGGTACTTGGATTAAGACACCAGGTGGTGCTAACGTTGTCATGGACCTTTGGTCAAACCGTGGAAAATCAACCAAAAAAGTGAAAGATATGGTTCGTGGGCATCAAATGGCAAATATGGCAGGTGTTCGTAAGTTGCAACCAAACTTGCGTGTTCAGCCAATGGTTATCGATCCATTTGCTATCAACGAACTAGACTATTACTTAGTTTCACACTTCCACAGTGATCATATCGACCCATACACAGCTGCAGCAATTCTCAACAATCCTAAGTTAGAGCATGTTAAGTTTATCGGTCCTTACCACTGTGGACGAATCTGGGAAGGATGGGGTGTTCCAAAAGAACGTATCATCGTTGTTAAACCAGGTGACACTATCGAATTAAAAGATATGAAGATTCATGCAGTAGAATCATTTGACCGTACTTGCTTGGTAACTCTCCCAGTGAACGGTGCTGATGAGACAGGCGGTGAACTTGCTGGCTTAGCTGTTACAGATGAAGAAATGGCTCAAAAGGCTGTTAACTATATCTTTGAAACACCAGGTGGAACCATCTATCATGGTGCAGATTCTCACTTCTCAAACTATTTTGCAAAACATGGTAAAGACTTTAAAATTGATGTTGCTTTGAATAACTATGGTGAAAATCCGGTAGGTATCCAAGATAAAATGACATCTATCGACCTTCTTCGTATGGCAGAAAATCTGCGTACAAAAGTCATTATCCCAGTTCACTATGATATCTGGTCTAACTTCATGGCTTCTACTAATGAGATTATAGAACTTTGGAAAATGAGAAAAGATCGCTTGCAATACGATTTCCATCCATTTATCTGGGAAGTCGGCGGTAAGTACACTTATCCTCAAGATCAACACTTAGTAGAATACCATCATCCACGTGGTTTTGATGATTGTTTTGAACAAGACTCTAATATTCAATTTAAAGCTTTGCTATAATATAAAAATATTCTTTGGAGGTTATCCGTATGTTGCATGATACGGATAATTTTCATATAATAGTAAAATAGAATGTGTGATCCAATAATCACCTCAAATAGAAAGGAAATTCTATGTCAAATCTATCTGTTAATGCAATTCGTTTCCTAGGTATTGACGCCATCAATAAAGCCAACTCAGGTCACCCAGGTGTGGTCATGGGAGCAGCTCCGATGGCTTACAGCCTCTTTACAAAACAACTTCGTATCAATCCAGCTCAACCAAACTGGATCAACCGCGACCGCTTTATTCTTTCAGCAGGTCATGGTTCAATGCTTCTTTATGCCCTTCTTCACCTTTCTGGTTTTGAAGATGTTAGCATGGATGAGATTAAGAGCTTCCGTCAGTGGGGTTCAAAAACACCAGGTCACCCAGAATTTGGACATACAGCAGGGATTGATGCTACAACAGGTCCTTTAGGTCAAGGAATTTCAACTGCCACTGGTTTTGCCCAAGCAGAACGTTTCTTGGCAGCCAAATATAACCGCGAAGGCTACAATATCTTTGACCACTATACTTACGTTATCTGTGGAGACGGAGACTTGATGGAAGGTGTCTCAAGCGAGGCAGCTTCGTACGCAGGCTTGCAAAAACTAGATAAGTTGGTTGTCCTTTATGATTCAAATGACATCAACTTGGATGGTGAGACAAAGGATTCCTTTACAGAAAGCGTTCGTGACCGTTACAATGCCTACGGTTGGCACACTGCCTTGGTTGAAGATGGAACAGACTTGGAAGCCATCCATGCAGCTATCGAAACAGCAAAAGCTTCAGGCAAACCATCTTTGATTGAAGTGAAGACGGTTATTGGATACGGTTCTCCAAACAAACAAGGAACTAATGCTGTACACGGTGCCCCTCTTGGAGCAGATGAAACTGCAGCAACTCGCCAAGCCCTTGGTTGGGACTACGAACCATTTGAAATCCCAGAACAAGTATATGCTGATTTCAAGGAAAATGTTGTAGACCGTGGCGCATCAGCTTATCAAGCTTGGACAAAATTAGTTGCTGATTATAAAGAGGCTCATCCAGAATTGGCTGCAGAAGTAGAAGCCATCATCGATGGACGTGATCCAGTTGAAGTGACTCCAGCAGACTTCCCAGCTTTAGAAAATGGTTTCTCTCAAGCAACTCGTAATTCAAGCCAAGATGCCTTGAATGTTGTGGCGGCTAAGTTGCCAACTTTCTTGGGTGGATCAGCTGACCTAGCTCACTCAAACATGACTTATATCAAGACTGACGGACTTCAAGACGATGCCAATCGCTTGAACCGTAACATTCAGTTTGGTGTTCGTGAATTTGCAATGGGAACGATCTTGAACGGGATGGCCCTTCATGGTGGACTTCGTGTATACGGTGGAACCTTCTTCGTCTTCTCTGACTATGTGAAGGCAGCTGTCCGTTTGTCAGCCTTACAAGGACTTCCTGTGACTTATGTCTTTACCCACGATTCAATCGCAGTCGGGGAAGACGGTCCAACGCACGAACCAGTTGAACACTTAGCCGGCCTTCGTGCCATGCCAAATCTGAATGTTTTCCGTCCAGCAGATGCGCGTGAAACGCAAGCAGCTTGGTACCTTGCAGTGACAAGCGAAAAAACACCAACTGCCCTTGTCTTGACCCGTCAAAACTTGACTGTTGAAGAAGGGACAGACTTCAACAAGGTTGCAAAAGGTGCCTATGTTGTCTATGAAAATGCAGCAGACTTTGATACCATCTTGATTGCGACAGGTTCAGAGGTTAATCTTGCTGTCTCAGCTGCCAAAGAATTGGCTAGTCAAGGTGCAAAAGTCCGCGTAGTCAGCATGCCATCTACAGATGTCTTTGATAAACAAGATGCAGCATACAAGGAAGAAATTCTTCCAAATGCAGTTCGCCGTCGTGTTGCAGTCGAAATGGGTGCAACTCAAAACTGGTACAAATACGTTGGTCTCGATGGTGCCGTTCTCGGTATTGATACCTTCGGAGCCTCTGCACCAGCACCAAAAGTATTGGCAGAATATGGCTTTACTGTCGAAAATCTTGTAAAAGTCGTTCAAAACTTGAAATAATTCTAAAAATCAGGGCGCAAGCTCTGGTTTTTTCTTACTAGAAAAGTAAGGTACAATCTTGTAAAAGTAACTGAAATTTGATATAGTAGTCCTATGTAAAAGACAAAGGAGAATATAATGGAATCACAATATACATTTTTAATCATTCTTGTGGCTATGGTGGGCTTGATGTTCTTTACGCAACGCTCTCAAAAGAAACAAGCACAAAAGCGTATGGAAAGCTTGAATAAATTACAAAAAGGCTATGAAGTTATTACAATCGGGGGCCTTTATGGAACAGTCGATGAAGTAGATACAGAAAAGAAAACAATTGTTCTTGATGTAGATGGGGTTTACTTGACTTTTGAACTAGCTGCTATCAAGACAGTATTACCACTTAAAGAAACAGCTTCACTCGAAGGCGCAATTGAAAAATAAGACGGGATTACGAACTCCCGTTTTTCTATAAAAGAAAGGAAATGGGATGAAAAAACTAGTCTTTGTCTGTCTGGGAAATATTTGCCGCAGCCCTATGGCCGAGTTTGTTATGAAATCGATGACAGATAATTACGAAATCCAAAGTCGAGCGACTTCCTCTTGGGAACATGGTAATCCGATTCATAAGGGGACGCAAGGGATTTTTCAAGAGTATGAGATTCCTTATGACAAGAACAAGACATCGCTTCAGATTAACAAGGAAGATTTTGAAGCCTTTGATTATATTATCGGCATGGATGCTTCGAATGTTTCTGACTTACGTCAGATGTGTCCAGTAGACTATCAAGATAAGATTTACTCATTTGCATCTGAAAGTGTACCAGATCCTTGGTATACAGGAGATTTTGAGGAAACCTATCGACGTGTTCAAGAGGGCTGTCAAGTTTGGCTAGAACGTTTAGAAAAGGAGAGTGAAGGTGGAAAATCTTAAGAATTTTTACGAAAAGTATCGAGTGTATCTGACTCGTCCACGTTTAGAGCTTTTAGCAGTAGTTGCCATTGTTTTCTGTGCTGTACTCGTCTTTTTTCTAAATATTCCCGGAAAAGGTGTTCTAAAACTCGATAATGGAACGATTGTTTACGACGGCAGTCTTGTCCGTGGTAAAATGAATGGCCAAGGTACCATTACCTTCCAAAATGGAGACCAATATACAGGTGGTTTCAATAATGGAGCCTTCAACGGAAAAGGTACCTTTCAATCCAAAGAAGGCTGGACCTACGAAGGTGATTTTGTAAATGGTCAGGCTGAAGGGAAAGGGAAGCTAACAACAGAACAAGAAGTCGTTTATGAAGGGACTTTTAAACAAGGCGTTTTTCAACAAAAATAAAGCCTCCTTATCAAAGTAGGTATTGTTAGAATCTCGAAGTAAGCGCTTACCTGTAAATTCCTTTCTTTCCAAGCTCCCCTTCCAAGTAAGTTTGTGAAATAAAAAAATATTTGAAATAAATTTCACAAACTTTAAATAAAAAACTTGATAAGTAAAGAAAATGAGAAAAAATTCACAAACAATAAAAAAATTCTTTGTGAAATGTTTATGAAATTGTTTACAAAGTTGAAATAATGCGATATAATAAACTTGTGAAAAAATTAACAAAGGATATCGATCCTTGAAAGCTATGGAGGAAAATATGGCTGATAAAAAAACTGTGACACCAGAGGAAAAGAAACTCGCTGCTGAAAAACATGTAGATGAGTTGGTGCAAAAAGCTCTAGTTGCTCTTGAAGAAATGCGTAAGTTGGATCAAGAGCAGGTTGACTACATCGTAGCTAAAGCGTCAGTGGCAGCTTTGGATGCCCACGGAGAATTGGCTATACATGCCTATGAAGAAACAGGACGTGGTGTATTTGAAGATAAAGCAACTAAGAACTTGTTTGCTTGTGAACACGTAGTAAACAATATGCGCCACACTAAAACAGTTGGTGTTATTGAAGAAGATGATGTAACAGGATTGACTCTTATTGCTGAACCAGTTGGTGTTGTTTGTGGTATCACTCCAACAACAAACCCAACATCAACAGCAATCTTCAAATCATTGATTTCATTGAAGACACGTAACCCAATCGTCTTTGCCTTCCATCCATCAGCACAAGAATCATCTGCTCATGCAGCTCGTATCGTCCGCGATGCAGCTATCGCAGCTGGTGCTCCTGAAAACTGTGTGCAATGGATTACTCAACCATCTATGGAAGCAACAAGTGCCCTTATGAACCACGAAGGTGTTGCGACAATCCTTGCAACAGGTGGTAATGCCATGGTTAAGGCGGCTTATTCATGTGGTAAACCAGCTCTTGGGGTAGGTGCAGGAAACGTTCCAGCTTATGTTGAAAAATCAGCAAACATCCGTCAAGCAGCACACGATATCGTCATGTCTAAATCATTTGATAACGGTATGGTCTGTGCATCTGAACAAGCGGTTATCATTGATAAAGAAATTTACGATGAATTTGTGGCAGAGTTCAAATCTTACCACACTTACTTTGTAAACAAAAAAGAAAAAGCTCTTCTTGAAGAATTCTGCTTTGGCGTGAAAGCAAACAGCAAAAACTGTGCTGGTGCAAAATTGAACGCTGATATCGTTGGTAAACCGGCAACATGGATTGCAGAACAAGCAGGATTTACAGTTCCAGAAGGAACAAACATTCTTGCTGCAGAGTGTAAAGAAGTTGGTGAAAACGAGCCATTGACTCGTGAGAAATTGTCACCAGTTATCGCAGTTTTGAAATCTGAAAGCCGTGAAGATGGTATTACTAAGGCTCGTCAAATGGTTGAATTTAACGGTCTTGGACACTCAGCAGCTATCCACACAGCTGACGAAGAATTGACTAAAGAATTTGGTAAAGCTGTTAAAGCTATTCGTGTTATCTGTAACTCACCTTCTACTTTCGGTGGTATCGGGGACGTTTACAATGCTTTCTTGCCATCATTGACACTTGGATGTGGTTCTTACGGACGCAACTCAGTTGGGGATAACGTTAGTGCCATTAACCTCTTGAACATCAAAAAAGTCGGAAGACGGAGAAATAACATGCAATGGATGAAACTTCCTTCAAAAACATACTTTGAACGTGATTCAATTCAATACCTTCAAAAATGTCGTGACGTTGAACGTGTCATGATCGTTACTGACCATGCCATGGTAGAGCTTGGTTTCCTTGATCGTATCATCGAACAACTTGACCTTCGTCGCAATAAGGTTGTTTACCAAATCTTTGCTGATGTAGAACCAGACCCAGATATCACAACTGTAAACCGTGGTACTGAGATTATGCGTGCCTTCAAACCAGATACAATCATTGCTCTTGGTGGTGGATCTCCAATGGATGCTGCTAAAGTAATGTGGCTCTTCTACGAACAACCAGAAGTGGACTTCCGTGACCTTGTCCAAAAATTCATGGATATCCGTAAACGTGCCTTCAAATTCCCATTGCTTGGTAAGAAGACTAAATTCATCGCAATCCCAACAACATCTGGTACAGGATCTGAAGTAACACCATTTGCCGTTATCTCTGATAAAGAAAACAACCGTAAATACCCAATCGCTGACTACTCATTGACACCAACTGTAGCAATCGTAGACCCTGCCTTGGTATTGACAGTTCCTGGATTTGTTGCTGCGGACACTGGTATGGACGTATTGACCCACGCGACTGAAGCTTACGTATCACAAATGGCTAGCGACTACACTGACGGTCTTGCACTTCAAGCTATCAAACTTGTATTCGAAAACCTTGAAAGCTCAGTTAAGAACGCAGACTTCCACTCACGTGAGAAAATGCATAACGCTTCAACAATCGCTGGTATGGCCTTTGCCAATGCCTTCCTAGGTATTTCTCACTCAATGGCTCATAAGATTGGTGCGCAATTCCACACAATCCACGGTCGTACAAATGCTATCTTGCTTCCATACGTTATCCGTTACAACGGTACACGTCCAGCTAAGACAGCAACATGGCCTAAGTACAACTACTACCGTGCAGATGAAAAATACCAAGATATCGCACGCATGCTTGGACTTCCAGCTTCTACTCCAGAAGAAGGTGTGGAATCTTACGCAAAAGCTGTCTACGAACTTGGTGAGCGCGTAGGTATCCAAATGAACTTCAAAGCACAAGGAATCGATGAAAAAGAATGGAAAGAACATTCTCGTGAATTGGCCTTCCTTGCTTATGAAGACCAATGTTCACCTGCAAACCCACGTCTTCCAATGGTTGACCATATGCAAGAAATCATCGAAGATTCTTACTATGGCTACAAAGAAAGACCAGGACGCCGTAAATAATTGTTTATCAGCCTAGAGGCAGGAGAAATCCTGTCTCTTTTTTGTAATTCTATTTGAAAAATGGTATAATCATCGTATATATTTATTTGAAAATCAAATCTTTTATAATCATGCGAGGGAGAAATGTAAGAGATGAATGAGCTAGGGGAAAAGGTAAGGATTCTTAGAGAGGAGAAAGGACTTAGTCGTCCAGTTTTTTGCGGGGATGAGTCTGAACTATCAGTGCGTCAGCTGGTGAGAATCGAAAAAGGAGAGTTTCGCCCGACGATAAAAACCCTAGAATATATTGCGGATAGATTAGAAATTCCTTCCTACGTCTTGATGCCAGATTATAAGGAATTACCGAAGCGTTACCAAGAATTAAAGTACTTTCTTTTACATCATCCTGACTATGGAGACAAGGAGTTGCAGGAACAAAAGGAAGAATATTTCGATGAGATTTTTGAGTGTTTTTATGATGATTTGCCACGTGATGAGAAAGTGCTAGTGGATTGTCTTCAAGCCATAGATGAAGTGAGAACGACTAGTAATTCCTTATACGGAAGTGGTGTGATTGAGGACGGTCTTCAAGACTTACTATCCAGAGATGTATATAAAGCCGAGGACTTGTTGAAACTGAGACTGTATTTCAACTGTCAGTTAATGGATGGTTTAAATATGGGTGAGATAAAAGAATCTGAGCATGAAACCATTCTTTGTTTTCAAGACAAACTAAGTTCTCAGGTTGATAAGATAGAGTTCGATTGTTTGGACTTGCTTAGAGATTCCTTGTTAGCTTCTTTAGCTTGTATAGAAATTATGGGGCTGTTTCGTTATTTTAAGAGAGCAGTTGAGACCTTAAATAAAATAGGACAGAAAACACGAGATTTTCAAAAACAACCGATTGTCTTGATGGTCGAATGGAAATATTATATTCAGACTGATTATGATACAGCCAAACAAAAGTATGAAGAGGCAAAAATGATGGCGAGGATGTTTGGCAATGAGCAGTTAATCGTCAGTTTAGACAATGAATGGAGCGAAGACTTAGAAAGGTATTGTTAAATGATTTATAGGAGTGACATTTCTGTTATAGGGAATGTCTTTTTTTGTACATTTTTTGATAAAATGTTATAATAAATGCATATGTTTGTTTGGTTATCAAAGTTTTTGGAATGATCCTAGAGGTAAAGAGAAGTGAATGAATTAGGAGAGAAGGTACGAATCCTTAGAGAGGAGAAAGGACTTACTCGTCCAGTTTTTGCGGGGATGAGTCTGAACTATCAGTGCGTCAGTTGGTGAGGATCGAAAAAGGAGAATTTCGACCGACGATAAAAACCCTAGAATATATTGCAGATCGATTAGAAATTCCGTCCTATGTCTTGATGCCAGATTATAAGGAATTGCCTAAACGCTACCAAGAATTAAAGTACTTTCTTTTACATCATCCTGACTATGGAGACAAGGAGTTGCAGGAACAAAAGGAAGAATATTTCGATGAGATTTTTGAGAATTTTTATGATGATTTGCCACGTGATGAGAAGATGATAGTGGATTGTCTTCAAGCAATAGATGAAGTGAGAGCGACGGATAATGAACAGTATGGAATAGCGCTTTTAGATGAATCTTTTGAGGAACTATGGAATCAAAGAGAATTTTCCTTTTCAGACCTTTTAAAAATTAGATTGTATTTTTTGTGTAGTTATTTAGAAAATATAAAAAAAGGACAGTTATCTATTAGCGAACAGCAGAAACTTCAATTAATGTTTCAAAAAGTGTGTAATAACGTAGAAAATAGCGGTACAGATGATTTATTTCTTGTTCGTGATGTATTATTTGCAGGGCTGGGAAGTTGTGAATTATTGAATGACTTAGAGTTATTTAAGTTAGCTGTGGAAAAACTTAATTGGATTTCTGAAAAAACACGAGATTTTCAAAAGCAACCGATTGTCTTGATGGTGGAGTGGAAATATTATCTTCAGACTGATTATGATACGGCAAAACAAAAGTATGAAGAAGCAAAAATGATGGCGAGGATGTTTGGCAATGAGAAGTTAATCGTTAGTTTAGATAAGGAATGGAGTAAGGATAATAAAAGAGTCTAAGGAAAAACTTGACAGGAGAAAATGAAGTAAATGTTTTCACAATAAAAGGCATAATATCAGTCATACAAAAACTTTGATATTATGCCTTTTATTATGGAAAGACGTTTTAAATGTTAGCTTTGAATTGAATTTTTGTCTAGTCTAATTTATATTATATTTTGAGAAATGTAATATTTTTGAAGATTAGTTTAGATAGCTTTTTTCTCTAATTTTACCAGTTTAAATAAAATAGTGACATTTCTGTCATTGGAGAATTTTTTATAAACTGATATAATCCAATATGTAAGCAAGAGGCTTACTAATTTTTGCTTACTTGAAAAGTTATTGAATAATGTAATTTATCATTAACTTCATTTATAACAAAGGAGGTAGTTAAAGATGGTTCAGTTTTTTTCACTTTTAGGAACGTTGCTTTGGTGGAAATAGACAATCGTTGCTATTTTTATGAAGGTGAGAAGCATGCTAGAATTTGAAAGAATAGATAATATTTTATTAGCTGGCATGTCAGAAGTAGGAGATGTACTGCTCATTCGACAAACGCTATCAACTCTTCTTCAAGTAGAAATAAGAGTTAACGGCTATTTATTTGGATTTGATTACAATAAAACCCCAGATATTAAAAGTCTATCCATTAGTCGGTATAGCAAATAATGCACTTATTATTGTACGAGAAGTAAATGAGGGACTTGATATGACGTTGGAGAGTAATAGAACATTTAGAGATTTTGATTTTTTTAGAAAATTAAAATAGAAATTTAAAAAGAAGAAATAAAATATGTGGCGTTGGGTATGGAAAATTGTAAAATGGATTCTGATTAGTTTGCTATGGGAAGCTATCTGGGGCTGGGTTAAACAATGGTTTAGTAAATAGGAGGAATTATTATGTGGAGTTTCGTATGGAGAATTATCAGATGGATTATTATTGACTGGATTTTAACAGCAATTTGGGGCTGGGTTAAACAGTGGTTCTAGTTTAGAAATTAATAGAACAGAGTTGATTTTTACATAAAATATTAGTAAAATTAGAAATTAATATAAAAAAATAATTGATAGTTATGTCTCAGTTTGAAAATGGGCATTCTCAAAAAGATTATAGACATAACTATCAACTATTTTAATTATAATATAAAAGGAGAAAAAATGAAAGTAGAGAACATTTCTTATAGGATAAATAGTAGGATACTGTTTAACAATATTTCTTTTGATACTTCAAATTCAGGTCTGACACTGATTACTGGGAAAAATGGCTCAGGAAAGTCAACATTATTGAAAGTATTACTAGGAATTGTTCAACCATATTCTGGCTCATTGATTTCTGAAGAAAAGGTTAGCTATGTTCCAGATTCTTCGGATAACTATTTCATTGGTTTATCTCCTAATTTATTATTCGAATTTTTACAGAAACAATTTTTTATTGAAACAAATTTGTTCGAAGAGCGGTTAAGAGAATTACGAGAACAATTTTATTTGAATGAGAAATTAATGACACAAACAATTCAATCATTGTCATTAGGAGAAAAGAAAAAAGTAATGCTTATAGCAGCGTTTTTATTGGATTCGGACTTGTATGTTATGGATGAACCTTTATCAGGTTTAGATCAAATTTCGGTTGAAAATCTGCTTCAATTGATGGAGCAAAAGATAAATCTAGGCAAACACTTCATTATTGTAAGTCACGAGAGGCAAGAAATTTTACCGACAGTTGATCAGGTTATTTCTTTGTAGAGGAAAGTTATATGGAAAAGTTTTATTATTCTATTACTCTATTATTCCTATCTCGACAGGGATACTGGAATGATTCGAATAATGTCAAGGAATTATCGTTGCTTCAATCGACCTACAAATATTTTTTTTCATCTGTTAGTTTGATTTTTATATTTTGTTTTGCTAAACAAGAAGTTTATAAGCTATTAAGTGAAAATCAAATTTTGGGTATCCTATCATACTTTGAATTAGTAAAAATACTTGTTCCTGCAATTTTGTTATTAGGAATAATTTATGAAAATATTTATGTTTTAAAAACTAAAACAGAGAGTACAATGAGGATATTTTTCAATGTCACAGGGAGAGAATTTTGGAATATAGTATTTTTAAAGAATTTAATTCTAGTTTCTCCCATCTTAGTAGTTATTTTTTTCTATGATATTTCTTTAGGAATATTTGCGTGCCTACTTGTTTTTTTACTTAATAGTATATTTTTTATATCGAAAATCAGGTATGTTAGGCCAAGGTTTAAAAAATCGTTCAGTATGACCTATTTATTATCTGTCGTTGATGGTTTGACGGTGTTTAAAGCGATGACTATACCTGTATTTTCAACTTTTATGTTTATGTTCATGTGGTTGGTTTTACCAGATTTTTTAGGAATTGATATCTCGAATAAAGCGATGATATTGAATACAGCTTTATTTTCAGGGACAGTATTTTTTAGCAATAAAGGGATAAATTTTTATTTTCTTACTTTAAATAAGGACTTCCCTTATCTGAAGGCTATTGGGGTCAATCTTAATAAGTTTATAAAAAAAAGAATTTGGTCTTTAAATTTTATTAGTATCTTAGTTCCGTCGATCTCGCTATATTTCTTTTTAAATTATCTGGGGTACGGTTTTATAGATATTTCCCTATTTCTTTTCGGAGTTTCTCTAGCATATTTTTTATGCCAAGGGATACAAATGTTAGAGATAATTATATTTAGAAAGTATCATTTCAAGAATGCGAAAGAATTAGATGCTTTTTCAATTCCTATAAATACAAGGATAACATTGTACATTATTCGCTTCGTACCAGTTATGGTTTGCTTATTATTCAATCAAATTAAACTATTTGGTTTATGGGGCTTGATATTGTTAAATATAGTTTATATCAGTATTATTTATTGTAGTTTATATCGACATATGTTGTCAAAAGTAATTAAAGGAGATAATCATGTCCATTTTATCCATTAAAAATATTTCAAAATTTTATGCCTTGGACGGTAACCATCAAGAGCAGGCTTTAAAGAATATAAATCTGCAGATTGCAAAAGGTAAAATTACAGCGATTTACGGGCCGTCAGGCTGTGGCAAAACCAGTCTACTCAATATCATCAGTGGTTTAGATAGACAATATGAAGGAGATTTAGAATTTAAAGGGGAATCCCTCCGTGACTTATCAGAGATTGAACTAACTCAATTTCGTAAAAACAAGATTGGATTTGTGTTTCAAAACTTTAACCTCATTCCTCATCAATCTGTCTTAGACAATGTCAAGCTACCTCTCTATGTCAAAGATTTATCTGACAGGGAGATGACGATGATTGCAAAGGAGCAATTAAGTAACTTGGGCATGGAGCCTTTTATGGCTAAAAATGTTAAACAGCTTTCTGGCGGGCAAAAGCAACGCGTAGCAATAGCGCGTGCGCTGGTAAATCAGCCTGATATGATTGTAGCCGATGAGCCAACAGGGTCACTGGACTCTCAATCCCAAGAAATGGTATTGGAAGTGTTCAAAAATTTAGCCCAAACAGGGAAAACAGTATTGATTGTAACCCATAATCCAGAGGTTGCTGAATATGCAGACGTGATTATCAAAATGAAGGATGGTGAAGTCGTTGAAGAAGTCAAAAAATAAAGGATTGTCATTGAAAAATAAATTCAAACTTTCTTTAAATAACTTTATGGAAAGAAAGTGGCGTAATCTATTAATTGCGCTAGCAACCTCAATCGGTTTTGTAGGAGTCTTAATTTCTTTTGGCTTGGGAAATGCTTTGATTTCGATGATTGATGAAAATACGAATGGAGGTCAAATTCCTTCTCAAGTTCAGATTGCTTTAAACACAAAAAATGTTGGACGAGGCTTTTTGAACCAAGACGATAAGAACTATATCACGGATACAGTTGGGAAAGAAGCTATTAAATATTTGGAGAGTCCTTTTGGGATGACCATGTCAAATATTACTATAGATGGTCAAGAAATGGATCTGAGTCAAACGATGCCTTCTTATGCTCAAGTGGTGAGTCTCTATGAGGATACAAGTATCTCTGTTAGTAGTAATGAGGCGGACAAAGTATTAGCTGGCTCCCTCTATACTGATGCAAATGAACAGGGTTTGACAATTCCAATCAGTTTACTTAAAAATTGGAATGAACAGACAGGAAACAATCTGACAGCTAGTGATGTTATTGGCAAATCAGTTTCAGCCAGCATTGTAGAAAATGCTGCCGAAGCTAGCAAGACTGCTCAATTTCAAACAAAGATTGTACGTGTAATCAATGATGAAGATGACATGGAGGACAGCAACAGTTTCATGCCGTCTCATCAAATGGAAACGATTTTGAAAGAGGCTGGATTTACAAAAGCTGTATCTTATTTTATCTTGGAACTTAAAGATCCATCACAAACAAAAGCGATAACAGAAGAATTGCAGAAAAACAAGAAGTATACTGTTCTTTCTCAACAGAAGGTTCTTGATATTGTGATTACTTTTATTCGTGTCATTCAGGGATTGTTGATTGTACTTTCATCACAGGCTATTGTGGTAGCAGCGGTCATGATTGGTATCATCATTTACATCAATATTATGCAACGTTCTAAGGAAATAGGTGTCATGAAAGCAGTTGGTTATCAGAATCGTGATGTCAAAGGAATTTTTATTTACGAGGCCATCTGGATTGTAGGAATCGCCTTGCTTCTGGCCTTTTTGGTAGCACAAGGAGTGGGAAGTTTGGCGAATGCGATTGTAAGTCACTTTTACCCATCCATCACGAAGGTTTTTGAATTAAATTTGTTATCTGTTTTAGGAACTCTAGCTTTCGCTCTATTACTTGGTTATGTCTCAGCCTACTTCCCAGCGCGTAAAATTAGTAAAATGGATCCTGTAGAATCGTTACGCTATGAATAGTAAGGGATTCCTTGATTTACAGTTAAAAAAAGAAACTAACATAGAAAAACAATGCCCGTACTTGCAATTCAACTCAAATAGTTATATAATAGGTTTGTTGAAAGGTGATTTGTAGTGATTCAAGTTACTCTTTTCACAATAAAAATTTCATGATTTTCATAAGGAGGAAATCACTAATGGTAGTTAAAGTTGGTATTAACGGTTTCGGACGTATCGGTCGTCTTGCTTTCCGTCGTATCCAAAACGTAGAAGGTGTTGAAGTTACTCGCATCAACGACCTTACAGATCCAGTTATGCTTGCACACTTGTTGAAATACGACACAACTCAAGGTCGTTTCGACGGTACTGTTGAAGTTAAAGAAGGTGGATTTGAAGTTAACGGTAAATTCGTTAAAGTTTCTGCTGAACGTGATCCAGAACAAATCGACTGGGCTAACGACGGTGTAGACATCGTTCTTGAAGCAACTGGTTTCTTTGCTACTAAAGCAGCTGCTGAAAAACACTTGCACGCTGGTGGTGCTAAGAAAGTTGTTATCACTGCTCCTGGTGGATCAGATGTTAAAACAGTTGTATTTAACACTAACCATGACGTTCTTGACGGTACTGAAACAGTTATCTCAGGTGCTTCATGTACTACAAACTGCTTGGCTCCAATGGCTAAAGCTCTTCATGACAACTTCGGTATCGTTGAAGGTTTGATGACTACTATCCACGGTTACACTGGTGACCAAATGGTTCTTGATGGACCACACCGTAAAGGTGACCTTCGCCGTGCTCGTGCTGCTGCAGCTAACATCGTTCCTAACTCAACTGGTGCTGCTAAAGCAATCGGTTTGGTTATCCCTGAATTGAACGGTAAATTGGATGGAGCTGCTCAACGTGTTCCTGTTCCAACAGGTTCTGTAACTGAATTGGTAGCAGTTCTTGAAAAGAACGTTACTGTTGATGAAGTGAACGCAGCTATGAAAGCAGCTTCAAACGAATCATACGGTTACACAGAAGATCCAATCGTATCTTCAGATATCGTAGGTATGTCTTACGGTTCATTGTTTGACGCAACTCAAACTAAAGTTCTTGACGTTGACGGTAAACAATTGGTTAAAGTTGTATCATGGTACGACAACGAAATGTCATACACTGCACAACTTGTTCGTACTCTTGAATACTTCGCAAAAATCGCTAAATAATTCATGAGTCGATAAAAAGCAAGGCCTCTGGTCTTGCTTTTTAAATATTAAAGAATGGATGACACAATCATCCATTCTTTTTTAATTCTGTTTCAAAAGTATCTGATAGGACAGTGAAGCTTAATTTCTCTAGAGTAAGCGGATGGGTAAAGGACAGTCGGAAGGCGTGGAGCATAAGCCGACTCGTCTTTGATTTGCTATTATAGAGAGGGTCACCCAGGATCGGGAAGTTATGATGCGAAAGGTGCACACGAATCTGATGGGTTCGCCCTGTCTTTAGTTTGCAACGAACCAAGGAAGTTTTGTTTGGTAATTGCTTTAATCTGCTTACATGTGTTTCAGCATATTGCCCATTTTTTGTATCAACTATTCGTTTTCTGCGGTCATGGCGATCACGCCCAATTTTGTCTCTGAAAACAAGTTCTTTTCTGTTGATATTTCCATCAACTAGAGCCCAATATTCCCGAGAAATCTCTTTTTTCTCCAATAAGCGATTGAGAATGGGCAGGATAAAAGGATTTTTGGCAAAGAGAACCAAACCACTGGTTTCCATGTCCAGACGATGAACGACATAACAGCTTTGGCCGACATAGGCACTGACATGGTTAAGAAGAGCAATTTCGTTTGGCTGATTACCATGCGTTTTCATCCCCTCTGGTTTGTTCACAATAACTAAGTGTTGATCTTGATAAACTTCCTGAACGAGATTTGGGTTGCCCCAAGGAATTTTCTTTTTGGGATAATCTTCCTCATCAAAAGTCAACTGGCAAACATCCCCAGGTTTCACTATCTCGTTCCAGTGAACTTCTTCTTGATTTATCAAAATGTGTTTCTTGATTCTCAAAAAATGGCGGATTTTTCTAGGGATGAGGAGTTGCTCCTCTAGTAATTGCTTAACCGTCATTGGAGGTAGAGAGGCGGGTAATGTAAATGTGAATTTCATACAGATATTGTAACAAAAAAAGCCCTATTTGGATAGAAAATAGCTAAATTCTTGTCTTCCTATGATGAAGATGATAAAATAAACGCATGAAATTAGATAAATTATTTGAGAAATTTCTTTCTCTTTTAAAAAAAGAAACAAGTGAACTAGAGGGCTCTGACTCTACTAGCTTACGTCGCTCTCGTAGTGATCGAAAAAAATTAGCCCAAGTAGGTCCAATTCGAAAATTCTGGCGTCGCTATCATCTAACAAAGATTGTCCTTATACTAGGTTTGAGTGCAGGCTTGCTAGTTGGAACCTATTTGTTTGCTGTAGCTAAGTCAACCAATGTCAATGATTTGCAAAACGCCTTGAAAACTCGGACTATCATTTTTGACCGTGAAGAAAAAGAGGCTGGTGCCTTGTCTGGTCAAAAAGGAACTTATGTTGAATTGACTGATATCAGTAAAAATTTGCAGAATGCCGTTATTGCGACAGAAGACCGTTCCTTCTATAAAAATGACGGGATTAACTATGGTCGTTTCTTCTTGGCGATTGTCACTGCTGGTCGTTCAGGTGGTGGCTCTACTATTACCCAACAGCTGGCTAAAAACGCCTATTTGTCACAGGATCAAACTGTTGAGAGAAAAGCGAAAGAATTTTTCTTGGCTTTAGAATTAACCAAAAAATATAGTAAGGATCAAATTCTAACCATGTACCTTAACAACGCTTATTTTGGAAATGGTGTGTGGGGGGTTGAAGATGCGAGTAAGAAATACTTTGGAGTTTCTGCGTCAGAAGTGAGTTTGGATCAAGCTGCGACTCTGGCAGGGATGCTCAAAGGACCGGAACTGTATAACCCCTTGAAATCTGTAGAAGATTCTACTAATCGTCGTGATACTGTCTTGCAAAATATGCTTGCAGCGGGTTACATTGATAAAAACCAAGAAACCGAAGCTGCAGAAGTTGATATGACTTCGCAATTGCACGATAAGTATGAAGGAAAAATCTCAGATTACCGTTATCCTTCTTACTTTGATGCGGTTGTTAATGAAGCTGTTTCCAAGTATAATCTAACAGAGGAAGAAATTGTCAATAATGGCTACCGCATTTATACAGAGTTGGATCAAAACTACCAAGCAAATATGCAGGTTGTCTATGAAAACACCTCACTATTCCCGAGGGCAGAGGATGGAACATTTGCTCAATCAGGAAGTGTAGCTCTCGAACCGAAAACAGGGGGAGTTCGTGGTGTTGTCGGTCAAGTTGCTGACAATGATAAAACTGGATTCCGTAATTTCAACTATGCAACCCAATCAAAACGTAGCCCTGGCTCTGCAATTAAGCCTTTAGTTGTCTATACGCCAGCAGTTGAGGCAGGTTGGGCTTTGAACAAGCAGTTGGATAACCATACCATGCAGTATGACAGCTATAAGGTTGATAACTATGCAGGGATTAAAACGAGTCGAGAAGTTCCTATGTATCAAGCCTTGGCAGAATCGCTTAATCTACCTGCTGTTGCCACTGTTAATGATTTGGGTGTTGATAAGGCTTTTGAGTCAGGAGAAAAATTTGGACTCAACATGGAAAAAGTCGACCGTGTTCTTGGTGTCGCCTTGGGAAGCGGTGTCGAAACCAACCCTCTGCAAATGGCTCAAGCATATGCTGCCTTTGCAAATGAAGGTTTAATGCCTGAAGCTCATTTTATTAGTCGAATTGAAAATGCTAGTGGACAAGTTATTGCAAGCCATAAAAATTCACAAAAACGAGTGATTGATAAATCTGTAGCTGATAAGATGACCAGTATGATGTTAGGAACATTCACCAACGGAACGGGAATTAGTTCGTCGCCTGCAGACTATGTCATGGCAGGGAAAACTGGGACAACTGAAGCAGTTTTCAATCCTGAATACACAAGTGACCAGTGGGTAATTGGTTATACTCCGGATGTGGTGATTAGTCACTGGCTTGGTTTTCCGACCACGGATGAAAATCACTATCTAGCAGGTTCTACCTCAAACGGTGCAGCCCATGTCTTTAGAAATATTGCAAATACCATTTTACCTTATACGCCAGGAAGTACCTTTACAGTTGAAAATGCCTATAAGCAAAATGGAATTGCACCAGCCAATACAAAAAGACAAGTACAAAGCAATAATAATAGCCAGACAGATGATAATTTGTCTGATATTCGAGGACGTGCGCAAAGTCTAGTAGATGAGGCTAGCCGGGCTATCTCAGATGCGAAGATTAAGGAAAAGGCTCAAACAATATGGGATTCAGTAGTCAATCTATTTCGCTAAGATGCTTGTCAAAGCCTAGCTTTCTTGTTATAATAGATAGGATGGAGGCGTTATGGCACTAAAAAAAGCAAGCCTAGCTTGTGCGGTTTGTGGTTCTAGAAACTATTCAATCAAGATCAGTGGAAACCCCAAGCCTACACGACTAGAAGTAAATAAATTTTGTAAGCATTGTGGCAAGTACACTACACACAGAGAAACGAGATAGGAGAGAGCGATGCGTTTTATTGGAGATATTTTTAGACTTCTTAAAGACACAACATGGCCAACTCGCAAGGAAAGCTGGAGAGATTTTCGTTCTATCATGGAATACACTGCTTTCTTTGTAGTAATTATTTACATTTTTGACCAGTTGATTGTTTCAGGTTTGATTCGGTTTATTAACATTTTTTAGAAGGTTAGTGGAGTTAATTACACTAGAAATCTTCTATTTATGAAAGGAAATATCATGGATAGTTTTGATAAAGGGTGGTTTGTTTTACAAACTTATTCTGGTTATGAAAATAAGGTAAAAGAAAATCTATTACAACGTGCACAAACCTACAATATGTTGGATAATATTTTACGTGTTGAAATTCCAACACAAACAGTGCAAGTTGAAAAAAATGGAAAAAGAAAAGAAGTAGAAGAAAATCGCTTTCCAGGTTATGTTCTTGTAGAAATGGTCATGACAGATGAAGCTTGGTTTGTTGTTCGAAACACACCAAATGTTACAGGGTTTGTCGGTTCACACGGGAACAGATCAAAACCAACTCCATTATTGGAACAAGAAATTCGTGACATTTTGGTATCTATGGGACAAACTGTTCAAGAATTTGATTTCGATGTTGAGGTTGGCCAAACCGTACGTATTATTGATGGTGCTTTTGCAGACTACACTGGTAAGATTACAGAAATTGATAATAATAAAGTGAAAATGATTATCTCTATGTTTGGTAATGACACAGTTGCAGAAGTAAACCTAAACCAAATTGCAGAATTATAACCCTAAGAGAGGCCAGACCTCTCTTTTTTGTGCAGTTGAGGAGCTAAAGGGTGCAGAATGGATGAAATGTGCCAAAAGTGTTTCTAAATCTGTTAGACTGTATCTAGAAAGGGGAAGATTATGCTTAAAAAAATGTATGAAGAAGTCCAAGGAATTGTATACAAATGTAGAAATGAATATTACCTTCATTTATGGGAACTATCGGATTGGGACCAAGAGGGAATGATATGTCTACATGAATTGATTAGTAAAGAAGAAGGGCTTGTAGAAGATATCCCTCGTTTAAGGAAATATTTCAAAACTAAATTCCGTAATCGGATTCTAGATTATATCCGTAAGCAAGAAAGTCAAAAACGAAGATATGATAAAGAACCATATGAAGAAGTAGGTGAGATTAGTCATCGTATAAGTGAGGGAGGACTCTGGCTAGACGATTATTATCTCTTTCATGAAGCACTAAGAGATTATAGAAGTAAACAAACTAAAGAGCAACAAGAAGAGTTAGAACGCGTCTTAAGAGATGAACGCTTCCGAGGGCGTCAAAGAGTGCTAAAGGACTTACGTATTGTGTTTAAAGAGTTTGACATCCGTACTCGGTAAGAATCCATGAAAAAAATGAAAAAATAGAAAAAAGTAGTTGACAAAGTTAGAAAAGTCTGTATAATAGAAAGAGTTGAAAACAACTCTAGGGTCCGTTGGTCAAGGGGTTAAGACACCGCCTTTTCACGGCGGTAACACGGGTTCGAATCCCGTAC
>NZ_KQ970267.1 GCF_001579045.1 Streptococcus mitis
AAGGTTGTAGTACTGAACAATGAAAAAAACAAACAATCTGTCAGTGACAGAAATGAGTGAGAACTCAAACTTTTAATGAGAGTTTGATCCTGGCTCAGGACGAACGCTGGCGGCGTGCCTAATACATGCAAGTAGAACGCTGAAGGAGGAGCTTGCTTCTCTGGATGAGTTGCGAACGGGTGAGTAACGCGTAGGTAACCTGCCTGGTAGCGGGGGATAACTATTGGAAACGATAGCTAATACCGCATAAGAGTAGATGTTGCATGACATTTACTTAAAAGGTGCAAATGCATCACTACCAGATGGACCTGCGTTGTATTAGCTAGTTGGTGGGGTAACGGCTCACCAAGGCGACGATACATAGCCGACCTGAGAGGGTGATCGGCCACACTGGGACTGAGACACGGCCCAGACTCCTACGGGAGGCAGCAGTAGGGAATCTTCGGCAATGGACGGAAGTCTGACCGAGCAACGCCGCGTGAGTGAAGAAGGTTTTCGGATCGTAAAGCTCTGTTGTAAGAGAAGAACGAGTGTGAGAGTGGAAAGTTCACACTGTGACGGTATCTTACCAGAAAGGGACGGCTAACTACGTGCCAGCAGCCGCGGTAATACGTAGGTCCCGAGCGTTGTCCGGATTTATTGGGCGTAAAGCGAGCGCAGGCGGTTAGATAAGTCTGAAGTTAAAGGCTGTGGCTTAACCATAGTACGCTTTGGAAACTGTTTAACTTGAGTGCAAGAGGGGAGAGTGGAATTCCATGTGTAGCGGTGAAATGCGTAGATATATGGAGGAACACCGGTGGCGAAAGCGGCTCTCTGGCTTGTAACTGACGCTGAGGCTCGAAAGCGTGGGGAGCAAACAGGATTAGATACCCTGGTAGTCCACGCCGTAAACGATGAGTGCTAGGTGTTAGACCCTTTCCGGGGTTTAGTGCCGCAGCTAACGCATTAAGCACTCCGCCTGGGGAGTACGACCGCAAGGTTGAAACTCAAAGGAATTGACGGGGGCCCGCACAAGCGGTGGAGCATGTGGTTTAATTCGAAGCAACGCGAAGAACCTTACCAGGTCTTGACATCCCTCTGACCGCTCTAGAGATAGAGTTTTCCTTCGGGACAGAGGTGACAGGTGGTGCATGGTTGTCGTCAGCTCGTGTCGTGAGATGTTGGGTTAAGTCCCGCAACGAGCGCAACCCCTATTGTTAGTTGCCATCATTCAGTTGGGCACTCTAGCGAGACTGCCGGTAATAAACCGGAGGAAGGTGGGGATGACGTCAAATCATCATGCCCCTTATGACCTGGGCTACACACGTGCTACAATGGCTGGTACAACGAGTCGCAAGCCGGTGACGGCAAGCTAATCTCTTAAAGCCAGTCTCAGTTCGGATTGTAGGCTGCAACTCGCCTACATGAAGTCGGAATCGCTAGTAATCGCGGATCAGCACGCCGCGGTGAATACGTTCCCGGGCCTTGTACACACCGCCCGTCACACCACGAGAGTTTGTAACACCCGAAGTCGGTGAGGTAACCGTAAGGAGCCAGCCGCCTAAGGTGGGATAGATGATTGGGGTGAAGTCGTAACAAGGTAGCCGTATCGGAAGGTGCGGCTGGATCACCTCCTTTCTAAGGAAAAGGAACTGCGCATTGGTCTTGTTTAGTCTTGAGAGGTCTTGTGGGGCCTTAGCTCAGCTGGGAGAGCGCCTGCTTTGCACGCAGGAGGTCAGCGGTTCGATCCCGCTAGGCTCCATTGGTGAGAGATCACCAAGTAATGCACATTGAAAATTGAATATCTATATCAAATAGTAACAAGAAAATAAACCGAAAACGCTGTAGTATTAATAAGAGTTTATGACTGAAAGGTCAGAAAAATAAGGTTAAGTTAATAAGGGCGCACGGTGGATGCCTTGGCACTAGGAGCCGAAGAAGGACGTGACAAACGACGATATGCCTTGGGTAGCTGTAAGTAAGCGATGATCCAGGGATTTCCGAATGGGGGAACCCAACAGGTACTACCTGTTACCCGCATCTGTTAAGGATGTGAGGAGGAAGACGCAGTGAACTGAAACATCTAAGTAGCTGCAGGAAGAGAAAGCAAAAGCGATTGCCTTAGTAGCGGCGAGCGAAACGGCAGGAGGGCAAACCGAAGAGTTTACTCTTCGGGGTTGTAGGACTGCAATGTGGACTCAAAGATTATAGAAGAATGATTTGGGAAGATCAGCCAAAGAGAGTAATAGCCTCGTATTTAAAATAGTCTTTGTACCTAGCAGTATCCTGAGTACGGCGGGACACGAGAAATCCCGTCGGAATCTGGGAGGACCATCTCCCAACCCTAAATACTCCCTAGTGACCGATAGTGAACCAGTACTGTGAGGGAAAGGTGAAAAGCACCCCGGGAGGGGAGTGAAATAGAACCTGAAACCGTGTGCCTACAACAAGTTCGAGCCCGTTAATGGGTGAGAGCGTGCCTTTTGTAGAATGAACCGGCGAGTTACGTTATGATGCGAGGTTAAGTTGAAGAGACGGAGCCGTAGGGAAACCGAGTCTGAATAGGGCGCCTTAGTATCATGACGTAGACCCGAAACCATGTGACCTACCCATGAGCAGGTTGAAGGTGCGGTAAGACGCACTGGAGGACCGAACCAGGGCACGTTGAAAAGTGCTTGGATGACTTGTGGGTAGCGGAGAAATTCCAAACGAACTTGGAGATAGCTGGTTCTCTCCGAAATAGCTTTAGGGCTAGCGTCGACATTAGAGATTCTTGGAGGTAGAGCACTGTTTGGGTGAGGGGTCCATCCCGGATTACCAATCTCAGATAAACTCCGAATGCCAAAGAATTATGGTCGGCAGTCAGACTGCGAGTGCTAAGATCCGTAGTCGAAAGGGAAACAGCCCAGACCACCAGCTAAGGTCCCAAAATAATTGTTAAGTGGAAAAGGATGTGGGGTTGCACAGACAACTAGGATGTTAGCTTAGAAGCAGCTATTCATTCAAAGAGTGCGTAATAGCTCACTAGTCGAGTGACCCTGCGCCGAAAATGTACCGGGGCTAAAACAATTTACCGAAGCTGTGGATACCTTTATAGGTATGGTAGGAGAGCGTTCTATGTGTGAAGAAGGTATACCGTGAGGAGTGCTGGAACGCATAGAAGTGAGAATGCCGGTATGAGTAGCGAAAGACAGGTGAGAATCCTGTCCACCGTAAGACTAAGGTTTCCAGGGGAAGGCTCGTCCGCCCTGGGTTAGTCGGGACCTAAGGAGAGACCGAAAGGTGTATCCGATGGACAACAGGTTGATATTCCTGTACTAGAGTATGTAGTGATGGAGGGACGCAGTAGGCTAACTAAAGCAGACGATTGGAAGTGTCTGTCTAAGCAGTGAGGTGTGAATTGAGTAAAATGCTTAGTTCTGTAACATTGAGCTGTGATGGGGAGCGAAGTTTAGTAGCGAAGTTAGTGACGTCACACTGCCAAGAAAAGCTTCTAGCGTTTAAACATACTCTACCCGTACCGCAAACCGACACAGGTAGTCGAGGCGAGTAGCCTCAGGTGAGCGAGAGAACTCTCGTTAAGGAACTCGGCAAAATGACCCCGTAACTTCGGGAGAAGGGGTGCTGACTTTACGTCAGCCGCAGTGAATAGGCCCAAGCAACTGTTTATCAAAAACACAGCTCTCTGCTAAATCGTAAGATGATGTATAGGGGGTGACGCCTGCCCGGTGCTGGAAGGTTAAGAGGAGTGCTTAGCGTAAGCGAAGGTATGAATTGAAGCCCCAGTAAACGGCGGCCGTAACTATAACGGTCCTAAGGTAGCGAAATTCCTTGTCGGGTAAGTTCCGACCCGCACGAAAGGCGTAATGATTTGGGCACTGTCTCAACGAGAGACTCGGTGAAATTTTAGTACCTGTGAAGATGCAGGTTACCCGCGACAGGACGGAAAGACCCCATGGAGCTTTACTGCAGTTTGATATTGAGTGTCTGTACCACATGTACAGGATAGGTAGGAGTCTACGAGATCGGGACGCCAGTTTCGAAGGAGACGTTGTTGGGATACTACCCTTGTGTTATGGCCACTCTAACCCAGATAGGTGATCCCTATCGGAGACAGTGTCTGACGGGCAGTTTGACTGGGGCGGTCGCCTCCTAAAAGGTAACGGAGGCGCCCAAAGGTTCCCTCAGAATGGTTGGAAATCATTCGCAGAGTGTAAAGGTATAAGGGAGCTTGACTGCGAGAGCTACAACTCGAGCAGGGACGAAAGTCGGGCTTAGTGATCCGGTGGTTCCGTATGGAAGGGCCATCGCTCAACGGATAAAAGCTACCCTGGGGATAACAGGCTTATCTCCCCCAAGAGTTCACATCGACGGGGAGGTTTGGCACCTCGATGTCGGCTCGTCGCATCCTGGGGCTGTAGTCGGTCCCAAGGGTTGGGCTGTTCGCCCATTAAAGCGGCACGCGAGCTGGGTTCAGAACGTCGTGAGACAGTTCGGTCCCTATCCGTCGCGGGCGTAGGAAATTTGAGAGGATCTGCTCCTAGTACGAGAGGACCAGAGTGGACTTACCGCTGGTGTACCAGTTGTCTTGCCAAAGGCATCGCTGGGTAGCTATGTAGGGAAGGGATAAACGCTGAAAGCATCTAAGTGTGAAACCCACCTCAAGATGAGATTTCCCATGATTATATATCAGTAAGAGCCCTGAGAGATGATCAGGTAGATAGGTTAGAAGTGGAAGTGTGGCGACACATGTAGCGGACTAATACTAATAGCTCGAGGACTTATCCAAAGTAACTGAGAATATGAAAGCGAGAGGTTTTCTTGTTTTGAATAGATATTCAATTTTGAGTAGGTATTACTCAGAGTTAAGTGACGATAGCCTAGGAGATACACCTGTACCCATGCCGAACACAGAAGTTAAGCCCTAGAACGCCGGAAGTAGTTGGGGGTTGCCCCCTGTGAGATAGGGAAGTCGCTTAGCTTTA
>NZ_KQ970268.1 GCF_001579045.1 Streptococcus mitis
TGCTTGATAATCAGTTAACTATGGATGTCAGTCCTTATTCTAGTTTGTATGATATCGTGGTTCCTAAAACCCACTTTTTACGTCAGCTAACTGAACTCTGTGATTTTAGCTTTATTTATGATGAACTAGAAAAGAATTATCGTCCCGATTTTGGGCGTAAAGCTTATTCACCGATTATGATGTTCAAATATCTCTTGTTAAAAGATATTTATAAGTTATCAGATGTAGATGTGGTAGGACGTTCCTTGTCAGATATGGCCTTTAAATTTTTTCTTGGTCTAGCTCCTGAAGATTCTGTTATCGAGCCATCCTCTCTGACAAAATTTAGAAAGCTAAGAATTAAAGATGATAAACTGCTTGATGTATTGATTCAGAAGTCTGTTCAAATTGCACTCGAACATAACTTGATTAAGAGTAAAATCCTCATTGTGGATGCCACTCACACCAAATCTCATTATAATCATAAGAAACCCCAAGAAATCCTTAGAGAGCGTTCAAAAGCTTTACGTAAAACAATTTATCAACATTCAGAAGATATCAAAATAGAATTTCCAAAGAAACCTCAAGAAGATAACCTCGAAGCAGAGTTGACCTATACAGAGGAGTTAATGGCTGTGGTTGAAAAACACGAGGAACTCTTAGCCCTACCGGCTGTTTCTCAAAAGTTCAATTACCTAAAAGAAGCTGTCGAGGACGACTTAGAACATTTGGAAGCTTCTGTTAAGGAGGAGGCTAGGCTCGGACATAAGACAGCCGACAGCTCTTTCTATGGATATAAAAGTCATATCGCTATGACGGATGAACGGATTATCACTGCTTGTGTGGTCACTTCTGGCGAACAAAGCGATGGGAAATATTTACCTGAATTATATGCCAAAACAAAAGAAAATAGTCTGGACATCGAGACTATTATTGGTGATGCGGCTTATTCAGGAAAGGACAACATTCAACTAGCTCGCAAAGAAAAGATTCATTTGGTTTCAAAACTGAATCCTTCTGTTTCAAAAGGTTACCGTAAAGAAGAGGATGCGTTTGAATTTAATAAAGATGCAGGGCTATTTGTCTGTCCAGAAGGACACATGGCTGTTCGCAAAGCAAGGACAGGGAAAAAATATCAAAATAAGAATCAAGTTGTCACTCATTACTTTGACATTGAGAAGTGCAAGAGTTGCCTTTCCAAGGAAGGATGTTATAAGGAGGGGGCAAAGTCTAAAACTTATTCAATAGCCATTAAGAGTGACGACCATCTTTTCCAGAAGAAATTTCAGGAAACACCTTATTTTAAAGAAATGGCCAGACATCGCTATAAAATCGAAGCAAAGAATGCCGAACTAAAACAGAGACATGGCTTTGATGTCGCGAGAGCATCGGGTCTTTTCAGCATGGAGTTACAGGCAGCCACAACCATCTTCGTGGTCAATATGAAACGAATTATGACCTTAATAAATACAAAATAACCGAGGAACTCGCTCAAATTAACGAGAGATTCCTCGGTTTTCATTTCATTAAAAGTAAGAGACCTATTTTTTCAG
>NZ_KQ970269.1 GCF_001579045.1 Streptococcus mitis
ATTCTAAAGGACCCAACTACTATTTCCAAAGAAGTCAAACGAAACAGACAAGTCCGAGAGTCTACATGCCATAACCTTCCTTGCCCTCTGCTCGACAAAGCTCCCTTTATCTGTAACGGATGCCCTAAAAGAAGACAGAATTGTGGCTATAAGAAGATCTTCTACCTCGCTAAACAAGCTCAAAAACAATACGAACAAACTCTTGTAGAAGCTCGTGAAGGAACTCCCCTCAATTCCAAGACCTTCTGGGACATGGACAAAGTCATTTCTGATGGGGTTAAAAAGGGACAACACATCTATCATATCCTCAAAACTCATAACCTTGATGTCAGCTCCTCAACCGTCTATCGACACATCCGAAAAGGATACCTATCTATCGCTCCTATTGACCTAGCCAGAGCCGTTAAATTCAAAGAAAGACGGAAAAGTAAGCTACCTTCCATCCCCAAAGAAGCTAAAAAAGGCCGTTCCTATGAGGATTTCCTAAATTATTTGGCTCTTAAGCAACTGAATTCTTGGCTGGAAATGGACACTGTTATAGGGAGAATGGGAGGTAAAGTCCTACTTACCTTCAATCTCTCTTTCTGTAACTTTATCTTTGCTAGGCTTCTAGATAATAAAACCACCCTCGAAGTTACCAAACACCTCTATGATATCAAGAACACCCTTCACCAAGCGGATAAAGATTTCTGTCAACTCTTTCCTGTCATCCTGACAGATAATGGAGGAGAGTTTGCCAGGGTTGATGATATCGAAATGGATGTTCGAGGAGGGAGTAAACTCTTCTTTTGTGACCCTAATCGCTCTGACCAGAAAGGGAGAATTGAGAAAAATCACACCTTGATTCGCGACATTCTACCTAAGGGAACTTCTTTTGACAACTTAACTCAAGAGGACATCAATCTCGTTTGTTCACATGTCAACAGTGTCAAACGTGCTGCTTTGAATGGAAAGTCAGCCTATG
>NZ_KQ970270.1 GCF_001579045.1 Streptococcus mitis
TTGGGATGAGTATGCCTTTACCAAGGGAAAGATGAGTTTCATTGCGCAAGATTTTGATAAGCTCAATATCATCACTGTTCTTGAGGGTAGAACACAAGCCGTCATTCGAGATCACTTTCTTAAATATGATAGAGCCGTCCGATGTCGAGTGAAAATTATTACTATGGATATGTTTAGTCCTTATTATGACCTAGCTAGGCAACTTTTTCCAAACGCTAAAATCGTTCTGGATCGCTTTCACATTGTACAACATCTTAGCCGTGCTATGAGTCGTGTCCGTGTCCAAATCATGAATCAGTTCGATCGAAAATCCCATGAATACAAAGCCATCAAGCGCTACTGGAAGCTCATTCAGCAGGATAGTCGTAAATTGAGTGATAAACGTTTTTATCGCCCTACTTTTCGTATGCACTTGACCAATAAAGAGATTCTTGACAAGCTTTTGAGCTATTCAGAAGAGTTGAAACACCACTATAATCTCTATCAGCTCTTACTTTTTCACTTCCAAAATAAAGAGCCTGACAAATTTTTCGGACTCATTGAGGACAATCTTAAGCAGGTTCATCCTCTTTTTCAGACTGTCTTTAAAACCTTTCTAAAGGACAAAGAGAAAATCATCAATGCACTTCAGTTACCCTATTCTAATGCCAAATTAGAAGCGACCAATAATCTCATCAAACTTATCAAGCGCAATGCCTTTGGTTTTCGGAACTTTGAAAACTTCAAAAAGCGAATTTTCATCGTTCTGAATATCAAAAAAGAAAGGACGAAATTTGTCCTTTCTAGATATTAGCTTTTCTTCAACCCACTACAGTTGACAAAAATCCATCATCTAGTGGCTATTTAATTGCTAAAAGCTACCAAAGATGAGAGTATAGCACAGGAAGTGATTTTTGTACTTTTTACTGTATTTTTTCAAATAAAGGATACCTTAAGTATCCAGATAATT
>NZ_KQ970271.1 GCF_001579045.1 Streptococcus mitis
TTTTCTTAGCAGTATCTAAGTAAGTGATTAAACTTTTAGAAAGTGTTTCTAATTTATCTTTATTAGCAGTGCCTTCCCCTTTGTTGTCATCTTTTTGAACAGATTTGATTTCTTCAGTCTGAATAGTAGGATTCACGGCTTTGTCAGATACTTTAAGTTCTTTTTTATCTTGAGCTTTAGAATCAGTTCTGTCTTCCTTGTTAGAAGCTTTATCTTCAGTCTTAGACTTAAGTTGACGTACTTGCTCTGTAAAAGATTGAACTCGACTTACTTGACTTGCAATCGCTTCCTCAGAACATTTTCTCCATTAAGTAAACGGTTATTTTCATCGGTTAATTGAGAAAGTTGATTAGATAAACTTAATAAACTTTCCTCGTCTGCTTTTGCAATCGCAGCTTGAAGTTCACTAATAGCCTGAACGAGAGGAGACTTATCCACTAGCTTCTGAGTAACTGGTGTTTTATCACCCTCTACTTCTTCTTTTGATTTTTCTGTAGGATTCCCTTTAGGTGGAACTCCTTCCGTCAGTTCCGTAACACCAACATTTACCTTTTCAGTATTCGCCGTAGCAGGTGATACTGGTAAAGTGTCTGCCTTAACCGCACCATTTGCAAAAAACATTAATGCCGCTATGGCAACACTTGCAGCACCAAAATGGTACTTACGAATAGAATAACGGAATACCTTTTCTCCGTTCTCTTCACGATATGATTTTCTCATTTAATCGCCTCTCTTTTTTATTTTTATTTTAGAGGTACTAAAAAATACCCCCCCCTTAAATATTTTAGTAATTTAAGAAAAGGATACACTTTTTAATTTTTGGTACCACACTTGTTTAAAAAACCATAGTACACCCTCTATTTTACACTATTTTTTTTAAAAAAAATAGCATAACCATATA
>NZ_KQ970272.1 GCF_001579045.1 Streptococcus mitis
AAAGGTCCCGTAGTGTAGCGGTTATCACGTCGCCCTGTCACGGCGAAGATCGCGGGTTCGATTCCCGTCGGGACCGTTTAAGATAACGGAAGTTATTTTAGACTCGTTAGCTCAGTTGGTAGAGCAATTGACTTTTAATCAATGGGTCACTGGTTCGAGCCCAGTACGGGTCATATATGCGGGTTTGGCGGAATTGGCAGACGCACCAGATTTAGGATCTGGCGCTTAACGGCGTGGGGGTTCAAGTCCCTTAACCCGCATTAAGATATAATAAATGAGCCGGCTTAGCTCAGTTGGTAGAGCATCTGATTTGTAATCAGAGGGTCGCGTGTTCAAGTCATGTAGCCGGCATTTTTAGATAGAAGAAAGTAGTGCGAACGTAGTTCAGTGGTAGAACACCACCTTGCCAAGGTGGGGGTCGCGGGTTCGAATCCCGTCGTTCGCTTAGAGAGGCCGGGGTGGCGGAACTGGCAGACGCACAGGACTTAAAATCCTGCGATTGGTAACGATCGTACCGGTTCGATTCCGGTCCTCGGCATAATATAATGAGCACCCTTAGCTCAACTGGATAGAGTACCTGACTACGAATCAGGCGGTTAGAGGTTCGACTCCTCTAGGGTGCATTTTTCTATTTAACTCGGGAAGTAGCTCAGCTTGGTAGAGTACTTGGTTTGGGACCAAGGTGTCGCAGGTTCGAATCCTGTCTTCCCGAT
>NZ_KQ970273.1 GCF_001579045.1 Streptococcus mitis
CGCGTCATAACAAGGTATCTATCCCAATTCCCCAACTTCCGGTATACTAGATAAAAATAGTTATCGGAGGAAAGGTATTGTACTATGATGATTCAACTAAGCGATTTAGGTCAAGTTTACCTTGTTTGTGGTAAGACAGATATGAGGCAGGGAATAGACTCCTTAGCCTATGTGGTTAAAAGCCACTTTGAATTGGATCCTTTCTCAGGTCAAGTCTTTCTCTTTTGTGGTGGACGTAAAGACCGCTTTAAAGCCCTTTACTGGGATGGTCAAGGATTCTGGTTACTTTACAAACGCTTTGAGAACGGTAAGTTGACTTGGCCAAGTACAGAAAAGGATGTCAAAGCTCTCACACCTGAACAAGTAGATTGGCTGATGAAGGGATTTTCTATCACTCCCAAAATAAATCCATCAGAAAGTCGTGATTTCTATTGAAATTAAGACTTTCTTTTTAGTATAATAAAGTTAGAAAATAAGGAGGAAAGTCTATGGGAGAATTATTGAAAATCATTCAACAACAGAGTGCTACAATTGATAGTCTCACCAATGAACTTGCCCTTCTGCGTGAACAAGTGGCTTATCTAACGCAAAAGCTCTATGGAAAATCCTCTGAGAAAAGTGTTTGCCCCTCTGGAC
>NZ_KQ970274.1 GCF_001579045.1 Streptococcus mitis
CCAAAGCAGCAGTAGATACTGAAGCAACAAAAGCAAAATCAGCAATTGACAAAGCAACAGATCAAGCAGGAGTTGATAGCGCGAAAGCTGCAGGTAAGCAAGCAATTGAAAATGTGCCAACAACAGGTACAAATGTTACTACAGCCAAAGAAGTAGCTAAGAAAGCAGTAGATGAAACCAATTCGCGTAAAGTCGCCACTGAATTACCAAATACAGGTACAACGGATTCTACTGTGGCAGTGCTAGCTGCTGTCGCAAGTGCAATGCTTGGTCTTAGCTTTGCAGGACGTCGTCGTAAAGATGACGAAGAAGCTTAATTTGTAGATTTTTTGATAATCATGTAATAATAAGTAGCTCTTTTCTACCATTTCTCAGTCTGTCGAATCTTTAAGTAAAAAGGTTCTTAAAACAAAATCTCCACCTTCCGGTTTGAAAGTGGAGATTTTGTTTTTATAGTAGATTGAAATAAGATGTGAACAAATCTGTTGTAAAA
>NZ_KQ970275.1 GCF_001579045.1 Streptococcus mitis
AGGAATTATCACAGTAGATGGAACTACAGGGAAAGTAACGGTAACTATTCCATCAGATAAGAATCCAGGGGATAAAGTAACAGGAAAAGTTCTAGTACATTATCCAGATGGATCTGAGGAAGAAGTACCGGTAAGTGTAACAGTCATCAACCGTGATAAAGATGATTACACACCACAGTATAATGATGGCAATGGCAAACCAGGAGCATCAGTAGAGATTCCAGTAGGTGAAGCAAACGGTAAGACAATTCCATCAGGAACAACTTACACAAGTGGAACACCAGGAATTATCACAGTAGATGGAACTACAGGGAAAGTGACGGTAACAATTCCATCAGATAAGAACCCAGGAGATAAAGTAACAGGAAAAGTTTTAGTACATTATCCAGATGGATCTGAAGAAGAAGTACC
>NZ_KQ970276.1 GCF_001579045.1 Streptococcus mitis
AACTCTTTGCATTTACCTATGGAGAAGAGATTCCTAAGCTTCTCGGCATTTCTAAAATACCTGCAGAAGACGTCTGCCAGTCGTCTAAATTACTCCAACATAAGTTCTAAAAACTAACCTTTAACCGCATTCAAACGTCTCACACTAACTTCCACCATAGCGGAACTTAATCTGAAACGCTTTCAGATGAGGGGATTTTGTGCGCTCTTTTTTTCGATTCATTTTGGTTACAAAAGCTATCAAATCAAGCATGAGTAAAACCAGTGGAACTTACCCTGACACGGATTTCCACTGGTTTTTACGATTTTTATCAGACTAACTTCCACTTCTACTAGCGGTGGAAGTTAGTTTGGGAATTTACC
>NZ_KQ970277.1 GCF_001579045.1 Streptococcus mitis
AGTCAATGGGTTGAAGCAACTCTTATTCAAAATGGTTTTACGATTTCAAAAACTCATCTTAGTGCTGAGGATACGGTGATTGTGGATGCAACAGAGGTAAAAATCAATCGTCCTAAAAAAATCAACTAGCCAATTATTCTGGTAAAAAGAAATGTCATGCTATGAAGGCTCAGGCGATTGTCACAAGCCAAGGGAGAATTGTTTCTTTGGATATTGCAGTGAACTATTGCCACGATATGAAGTTGTTCAAAATGAGTCGCAGAAACATCGGACAAGCCGGTAAAATCTTGGCAGACAGTGGTTATCAAGGGATCATGAAGATGTATTCACAAGCGCAAACTCCGAGG
>NZ_KQ970278.1 GCF_001579045.1 Streptococcus mitis
AACGTTCCCACCGTGAAACCTACCAAGAAAAATCTGAATAAAGCAGGTGTTAACATCGATGGGAAACAGGTCTTGGCAGGTTCGGTCAATTACTACAAGGTGACGGCAGATTATAGTCAATACAAGGGCATTGAAGCAGATAAAGACCGTATTGGTAAAGGGTTCTATATCGTTGATGATTACCCAGAAGAAGCTGTTACCATCAATCAAGACGGTGTTCAAGTAACGGATTCTAAAGGGCAAGTAGTTAAAGGTTTGAAAATGGCTCTTTATGAAA
>NZ_KQ970279.1 GCF_001579045.1 Streptococcus mitis
AGCTACGCAATTAGACCTATCTCCTGGTTTAAAAAGAGTATTAAAGACTCTTATGACTTACTTGCCATATATTCAAAATACTTGTGAGTATCCAACTAGAACAAATGGCCCTATTGAAGGAATAAACAATAAAATAAAAGTGCTTAAAAGAAATGCCTACGGCTTTAGAAACTATTACCATTTTAGAAATAGGATTATTTTAATAACAAAAATGTTTGGCCCAAAACAAAAAGGAATTAAGCAACAATTAGTTGCTTAATCCCTTCCTAAA
>NZ_KQ970280.1 GCF_001579045.1 Streptococcus mitis
ATTGATTCTTTCTATCGCTGCTGCTTTGGCACTAGCTAAATCTGCGTCTGCTTTTTTCTGCTTCGCTGCATCTAATGAAATACCTTGAATAGTATTTACTGCTTCATCTCTCTTAGAGTTTACAGTTGCTGGATCGGTAGCTCCATTTACATTGTTAATACCTTTTGTTTTTTCAGACTCAACTTGTTGTTTCAACGATGTTTTATCTGCTGGTAAAATGTCAGCTTGGTCGATTTCAGTAGTTTTAGCTGTTGCTGCTTG
>NZ_KQ970281.1 GCF_001579045.1 Streptococcus mitis
GTCTAGAAAATGCCCCATCAGGTGTCCAAGAAGCCTTGAAGTCTAGCAATTTCACTCCGAAAGGAGCGATTCAAGTATTCGAGGCAGAGAATCCAGAGGAGTTCTACAAGACCTACGTGCAAGTTGGAGAAGTTCTGACTATTACCAATCCAATGACTGTTAAGAAGGAATTGGGTCAAACAGGTGGTAAGTATGAGAATACAGCTTATCAGATTGATTTTGGTTCAGCTTATATCACGGAAACAGTCGTCAAT
>NZ_KQ970282.1 GCF_001579045.1 Streptococcus mitis
GAGTCTGCATCTAAGGTAGTTTCAGAATCAGCTTCAACAAGCAACTCAGCAAGTGAATCAGCATCTAAGGTTGCCTCAGAATCAGCTTCAACAAGCAACTCAGTAAGTGAGTCAGCATCTAAACGTGCTTCAGAAGTAGCTTCAGAATCAGCTTCAACAAGCAACTCAGTGAGCGAATCTGCATCTAAACGTACATCAGAAGTAGAATCACAATCCGCTTCAACAAGCAACTCAGTGAGCGAGTC
>NZ_KQ970283.1 GCF_001579045.1 Streptococcus mitis
CACTGTTCAAAAATGATGGTCGCTGAAACTTCTATCGTCAAGAAAAATCACCAAATTCCTCGTATTATCAACCAAAAAATTGCGCAAAAGTTGATTGAAAAGACTTCTATGACCGATATTGCTCATCAGCTGGCCATTTCAACTTCAACTGTCATTCGAAAGCTCAATGACTTCCACTTTGAGTGTAATTTTAAACATCTGCCTGAGATTATGTCC
>NZ_KQ970284.1 GCF_001579045.1 Streptococcus mitis
TACCAACCAAAAGTTGGAACTGAAGCCAAAGGTGGAGCAAAAGACATCACAGTACCAGCAGATAAAACTCATCAAGGAGATAGCGTAAGCTACACACCAGAAGAGATTACTGTAGATGGAAAAGTGTACAAACCAGTAACACCTGGAGCACAAACAGTTACATTAACAGACAACCCACAAACTGTAGATGTGGCGTACGAAGAAAAA